>DASYBB010000024.1:0-33614 GCA_036501025.1 Streptosporangiaceae bacterium | reverse complement strand
GCGAAGACGACGGCCGCGGCCGGGGCGCCGCCGATGACCGAGGCGAACGAGCCATCCACGGCCAGCACGGTCATGCTCGGATTGAGCGCCTTGGAGAACACCACGAACGCGCCGCCGTGGTAGCGGGAGATGACGCAGAAGACGATCGGGCCGGAGAAGTTGACGATCGCCCGGCCGATCTCCGCGCCGTACTCGAGCTGCAGCTTGCGCATCGACTCCGGGGAGCCGTCGAAGCCCGACAGGTTGGCCAGCACCACCAGCGGCCGGTTCCCGCTGGCCGCGTTGATCGCCCGGGCGGCCTTCTTCGACGAGCGCGGGAACAGCGTGCCCGCCGTGTAGCTGTCGGGGCCGTCGGTCGGCGGGAAGCCCCGCCGCGGCACGGTCAGCGACTCGATCCCGAGCAGGCACACCGGCCAGCCGCCCAGGCGGACGTCCTGCACGACGGCCGTCTCGGCGTCGGCCATCCCCGCCCAGCGCTCCAGGACGGGGTGATCCTGGTCGGCCACGGCCCGCATCACGGTGCGGATGTCGAACGCCTTCTTGCGGTCCCGGTTGGTCGCCGGGGAGAAGATCTCGCCGACGGTGGTGAAGTCGGAGTCGGGCACGTCGTGCGGGTAGCCCGAGATGTCCCGGTCGACCGGGTCGGTGGTCGGGGCACGGCGCGGGCCGGACTCCCCCGGCGCGATGTAGGCGTGGTCGTAGTGGGCCATCAGCACGTCCTGGGCGGCGGCCAGGTCGGGCACCCAGTACTGGGCCTGGCCGTTCGGGCCCATCACCCGGTCGTAGCCGCCGATGCCGAAGTTGTCCTCGGCCGACACGCCGCCGGAGAAGTCGAGCGACTGCTTGCCGGTCAGCACCATCGCCGAGTCGGGCGTCATGACCAGGATGCCCTTGGTGTGCATGAGCATCGTGGCCTCGGCGTTCCAGTAGGGCTGGGCGCCGACGTTGATCCCGGCCACGACGATGTTGATCTCGCCGCCGGCCTGGGTGAAGTGCACGATGCGCTTGAGGGCGGCGGCCACCCAGTCCATGTTCTCGGTGCCGGAGTCCATCGCGATGCGGGCGCCGGCCGACAGCGCGAACCACTCCAGCGGCACGCGCAGGTGCTCGGCCAGGTCCAGCGCGGCGATCACCCGCGCGCACTCGGGCTCGGACAGCGCGCCGAGCGCCTTGGTCGGGTCGCCGAGCAGCACGACCCGGGTCATGCCCTCGGGATAGCGCTCGGTGACCGTGGTCACCACGCCCGCCACGATGGCGGCTTTGTTGTGCCCTCGCGGCCGCGCCACCGGCACCAGCGCGCCGGACTCGTCGAGGTCGTGCTCGACGAACGACCCGCCGGGCCCGGCCAGCACGCCGGTCAGCTCGTAGGGGTAGACGGTGTCGCGGCGGCGGGCGCGCAGCACCTTCTGGCCGTAGTCGTCGAGCGGCGCGATCAGCTCGGCCGACGGCGCGCCCAGCTCGACGCGCACCCCGGACCCCACGTGGTAGGAGATCCGCGCGGCGACGTCGCGCATCCGGCCGGTCGCGTGATCCCGCTGCCGGCCGAGGAACATGACCTCCTCCAGGCCCGCGCCCGCCGTCGTGGGCACGACCCGCTGGGCGATGGCGTTCAGCTCGGCCACGGTCAGCTCGCTCGGCGGCCACACGTAGATGAAGATCCGGTTGGCGTCGAGCCGCCGGTTGGCCGGCCGCTGGGCCTGGACCTTGCGGATCGCGTCCAGGCACGCCTCGAGCGCCCCCTCGACCGCGGGCAGCGCGATCATCCGCCCCTCGGCGTCCCGCAGCGGGGTCAGGTCCCGCACCTGGGCCATGGCGACCAGCCGCTCGTCGGCCGGGTTCTGCGGGGCCACGCAGCGGAACAGGTAGACGTCCTCGTCCGCCGACGGCAGCCGGGTGCGGTCGAAGTTGCCCAGCCGCTGCAGTTCGAGCCGCCGCGCGATGAGCGGGTGCAGGCCGCGGATGAGCAGGTCCTCGGCGAACCCGGCGGCCGAGCGCTCGAACGTGAAGTGGTGGTGCATGGCCGCGCCGCGGCGGCCGGCCACGGTCATGGTCACCCGCCGGACCTGCTCGGGCAGCCCGGCCCGTTCCAGCATCCCGGCCAGCTCGGCGGCCATCGCGTCGGCGTCGGCGGGCTGGTCGCCCCAGGTCAGGTACACGTCGGCGACGGTTTCCGGGCTGCCGGCCGCCACGCCTTCCAGGGCCTGCAGGGCGGCCGCCAGCCCGGCGGCGTCGGCGGCCGTGGCGGCCAGCCGGAACCGCTCGCCGGCGAGGTCGTACTCGGCGGCGAAGAACGCGAGCCCGCCGGCCTGGAAGCACCGCGCGCCGGACAGGCCGCGGCTGCCGTAGTAGCGGCGGCTGAGCACCTCGAGCAGCGGGCCGAGGTCGGCGCCCTCCCGGCCGAGCCGCTGCCCGACCAGGCGGACCAGCGGCTCGGGGGTGGCCACCATGGCCGCGATCCGCCCGGCGCGGTCGGGGGCGTCCGGGTGCTCGTCGAGGTAGCGCAGGTGGCCGCGGACGCGGCCGTACTCCTCGGCGCGGGTGCGCCGCAGCACCGGCTGCGCGAACCACCGGAACACCAGGCTCCGGGCCAGGTCGCTGACCACCGGGAAGCGGAGCTGGGTGGCCCAGATCAGGTGCTCGAGCGCATGCCCCACCTCCTCGCGCAGGCCGTTGGCGGGCGGCGGCTCGGTGAGCCACTGCTGGAGCAGCGTGGTGACGATGACCACGTCGGAGGCCGCGCGCCGCTGGGCCAGGAAGATCCGGAACACCGCCTGCTCCAGCTCCGGCGTCCGGGCCAGGTCATCGACGCCGTAGTGGCGCAGGACCCGGGCCAGCCGGGTCTGGAAGGTGCCGGGCAGCCCGGCCCGCTCGACATCGAGGCTCTGCAGGTAGGTGTGGAAGAACTCGCGCGGGCTGTGCACCCGGGTGTCGACCCGCGTCTCCTCGCCCGCAGCCCGGTTGCGGCTCAGCTCGGACAGGTCGGCGAACACCTGCACCAGCCCGACTTCGGCCCCGAGCGGGCGGTCGGCCAGCTCGGCGCGGGCGGCCAGGTAGCGGGCCAGGGCACCGGCCTCGTCGGCCGGGTCGACGTCGAAGCCGAGCAGCAGGCCGCGCAGTTCCTCCAGGCCGCGGGCCAGCCGGTCGTCCGGCGCGACGCCGGGCGCCTCGGGCGGCAGCTCGAGGTCCACCCCTGCTTCGGCGGCGGCCCGTGGCTCGGCGGCGTCGCCGAGCGGCTCCAGGCGCAGCAGCGGGGTGCCCGTCTGGACCTGGCTGCCGACCGCGACCAGGCACTCGCGCAGCCGGGACCGGAAGGGCGCGCGCAGCACGGTCTCCATCTTCATGCTCTCCAGGACGAGGACCGGGGCGCCGGCCTCGACCTCGGCGCCCACCTCGACCGGGGTCGCGACGACCAGGGCGGGGGCCGGGGAGCGGACCGCGCCGCCCTCGTCGCGGCTGATCCGGCAGGTCACCCCGTCCACCTCGATCAGGTGGACTGGCCCGTGGGTGTCGGAGACCAGCCGGAAGCGCTGGCCGTTGACCACGATCCGCCCGGTGTGCTCGTCGAACCGCTCGAGCTCCGCGTCGACGGTCTGCGCCTGCTCGCCGCTGGCGATGCCGACCCGGAACCGGCCCGGCCCGATCCGCGCCGGGGTCACGCGGTACACGGCGCCGCGCAGCTTCAGCTCGATGGCGCGGCCGACCTCGTGGCCGACCTGGGGGCGGCCGCCGCGCGCGGTGGACAGCAGCCGCTGCCGCTCGACCTCCTCCTCGTCCTCGTACGCCTCGATGGCGGCGGCGGCCAGCGCGACGCCGGTGTGCCGGGTGGAGGCGAGCCGCCCCTGCGCCCGGACCCGGTCGATCCAGCCGGTGTCGGCCCGGCCGCTGATCACCTCGGGCTGGTCGAGCAGGTCGAGGACGAAGCTCTTGTTGGTGGTGCCGCCCTCGATGATCACCGTGGTCTGGGTCAGCGCGCGGCGCAGCCGGGCCAGCGCCTCGTCCCGGGTCCGGCCGTAGGCGATGATCTTGGCGATCATCGAGTCGAAGTCGGCCGGGATCGTGTCGCCCTCGGTGACGCCGGTGTCGACGCGGATGCCGGGGCCGGCCGGCAGCTGGAGCAGCTTGATCCGGCCCGGCGCCGGGGCGAAGTCGCGGTCCGGATCCTCGGCGTTGAGCCGTGCCTCGACCGCGTGGCCCATCTCGGCCGGGATGCCATCGGTGCCCACTCCCAGCTTGCCGCCCGCGGCCACGTGCAGCTGGGCCTTGACCAGGTCCAGGTCGGTGGTGAGCTCGGTGATCGGGTGCTCGACCTGCAGCCGGGTGTTGACCTCGAGGAACGCGAACTGCTGGTCGCCGGGGTGGTAGAGGAACTCCACCGTGGCCGCGCCGCGGTAGTCCACGGCCAGCGCGAGCCGCTCGGCGGCCGCCTTGAGCTGCGCCGCCTGGGCCGCGCTGAGGACCGGCGACGCCGACTCCTCGATGATCTTCTGGTTGCGGCGCTGGACCGAGCAGTCGCGGACGCCGAGCGCCCAGGCGCTGCCCTGGCCGTCGGCGATCACCTGCACCTCGACGTGCCGCGCGCCGGTCACCAGCCGCTCGAGGAAGACGACGCCGCTGCCGAAGGCGCGCTCCGCCTCGAGGCTGGTGCGCTCGAAGGCGTCCGTCAGCTCTTCGGCCGAGCTGACCATCCGGATGCCGCGGCCGCCGCCGCCGGCGGTCGCCTTGAGCATGAGCGGGTAGCCGATCTCGGCGGCGGACCCCAGCGCCGCCGCGGCGTCCGCCACCGCGCCCCGGCTCCACGGCGCCACCGGCACGCCGACCTCCTCGGCGAGGAGCTTCGCGCCGATCTTGTCCCCCAGCCGCCGCATCGCCGCGGCGCTCGGCCCGATGAACGTCACGCCCAGCTTGTCGCACAGCTCGGCGAACGCCGGGTCCTCGGCGACGAAGCCCCAGCCGACCCACGCGGCGTCGGCCCCGGTGTCGAGCAGGGCCTGCTCCAGCACGGCCAGGTCCAGGTACGGGCGGGCGGCCGCGGGCCCGAGGTAGTAGCCGTGGTCGGCCTCGCGGACGAAGGTAGCGGCGCGGTCGGCATCCGTGTAGAGGGCCACGGTCTCGATCCGGGCACCGCCATCCGCGTTCAGCTCCTGAACGGCATGGATCAGCCGCATCGCGGCCTCTCCGCGGTTGACGATGGCGATACGACTGAACACTTGGCCGATCCTCACAAATATCTGTCTACACCTGATAGCCGACTCTCCTCGTCGCGGATCGTCGCCTGCCTGGTCCAACATGCCCTATACCGGCCGGAAATGCTGCATCGGGCGCGCCAAGTCTTGGCCGGAAGGTTTTGTAGGATCTCGCTAAGTGCGTCAGCTGTCCAGGCGACGCGGGCCGGCCGGGCCGCCGCCTGCCTCGCCGCCCGGCAGCACCCGGTCGAGCTGGCTGCGGGAGGTTATGCCGAGCTTGGCGAAGACCTTCCGCAGGTGGTACTGGACGGTATGCGCGCTGATGAACAGGCGGGTGCCGATTTCGGGGTTGGACAGCCCGTCGCGGGCCAGCCGGGCGATCTGGGCCTCCTGGGGCGTGAGCTCCGCCTGGCCGCCGGCCAGGGTGCGCTGGTGGGCGGTCTCGCCGGTGGCCCGCAGCTCGCGCCAGGCCCGCTCGGCGAACCCGGCCACGCCCATCGCCTCCAGCATGCCGTGGGCCGTGCGCAGCTGCTCCCGGGCGTCGACGCGGCGCCGCTCCCGGCGCAGCCACTCCCCGTACAGCAGGTGGGCCCGGGCGAGATCGACGCGCAGGCGGGTCCGGCCGAGGCGGGCAATGGCCGTGCGGTACTCGCGCTCGGCAGCGTCGCCCTCGCTCAGCAGGGCGCGCGACCGGGCCGCGATGCCCAGCCCCCAGTCGGTGCCGCTGGCGCCGGTCATCTCCTCGAGCCGGCCCAGCGCGCGGGCCGCTTCAGCGGTCGCGCCGCAGCGGGCGGCCGCCTCGACCAGCTCGGCCGTCACCCAGATCAGCGAGCCCTGGTCCGCCTCGAACCGGCAGGCCCGCTGCCCGGCGGCCGCGGCCCGGTCGTAGTGGCCCAGGCCGTTGTTGAGCACGGCGTTCGCCCACTCGGCGAAGGTGATCCCGACGCCCTCCCCGCGCCGGGTCACGTCCTCCATGGTCGCCTCGATCAGGTCCAGCGCCCGGCGCTCGTCGCCGCGCAGGGCGGCCAGGCCCATCGCGCCGTAGGGCGCCAGGCCGGTCCGGGTCGCCTCCGTGACCGCCTGCACCTCGTCGGTCAGCGCCGCCGCGGCGGCCAGCTCCCCCGCGAACAGGAGCATGTAGGCGCGTGAGGTCAGGGCAAGCGGGAGCTCGCTGAGGGTCCCGGTATCGCGGGCCAGCTGGAGGTGCCGGGCCGACAGCGCATCCCACTGCCCGTCATCCCAGATCCGGATGGCCGCGCCGACGCACGCGACCCACAGCCAGTGCAGTTCCTCGGCGGGCGGCATGGCCGCCGCGAACGCGGCCAGGCCCTGGCGGAGCATCGGGTGCCCGGCCGAGTACCCCGTGTTGTACTGCGCGGCCAGGCCGTCCAGCAGGAGGTCGGGCACCCGCCCGGCGCCCGCCGGCGGCGGGGCCGCGCCGGCCGCCATGGCCACCTCCAGGACGCCGCTGCCGGGGGTGGCCAGGCGCCCGGCGAAGATCGCCGCGGACAGCGCGTCCAGGTACGTCGCGCGGGACAGGCCGGGGTCGATGAGCTCGAGCCTCCCGGCCGCCTTGACCAGCAGCGGCGGCGCATCGCTGCCGCGGCTGGTGACGAACGCGAGCTGGGCGCGGGCCAGGTCGGCATGGGCCTGCTGGAGGTCGCTGAGCGGCCCGGCCTCGGCCAGGTCCAGCAGCTCGGCGGCCACGTCGAAGGCGCCCGCCTGGATCTTGGCCTGGGCCGCGGCGAGCGCCCGCCCGGCCCGCCGGGCCGGGTCCAGCGTCAGCGTCGCCGCCTGGCTCAGGAAGGCGGCGGCCGCGCTCAGGCCGCCGCGGGCCTGCGCCCGGCTGGCCGAGCGCTCCAGCTCGGCCGCGACGCCCTCGTCCGGGCCGGGGGCGGCCTGGGCCCGGTGCCAGGCCCGCCGGTCGGGATCGAGCCGCGGATCGGTGGCCTCGGCCAGGACGCGGTGCGCCTCGCGCCGGTCGGCCGCGGGCGCCGAGCGGTAGGCCGCCGAGCGGACCAGCGGATGGCGGAACCGCAGCCGGGTGCCGAACTCGGCCAGCCCGGCCTCGGCCGCGGGCGCCGCCGCCTCGGCGCCGATCCCGAGCCGGGCCGCGGCCCGCCAGACCAGGGCCATGTCGCCGGACGGGTCGGCCGCGCCGATGACCAGAAGCCGGCGGGTCTGCTCGGGGAGGACGCCGAGGCGGCGCCGGAAGCTCGCCTCGATGCTGCCCTCCAGCGGGACCGCGCCGGGCAGCCCGAATCCGCCCGCCAGCTCCGCGGGCGTCAGGCCGCGGGGCAGCTCCAGCAGGGCCAGCGGGTTGCCCCGGGTCTCGGCGATGATCTGGTCGCGGACCCGCGCGTCGATCGGGCCGGGCAGCACCGCGTCCAGCAGCAGGCGCGCGTCGGCCTCCGGCAGCCCGCCGACGGCCAGCTCCGGCAGCCCGGCCAGGTCGCCACCCAGGTCCCTGGTGGCGAACACCAGGCCCACGGACTCGGCCCCGAGGCGGCGGGCCACGAACGAGAGGACCGTCGCCGAGGCGTGGTCCAGCCACTGGCCGTCGTCGACCAGGCCCAGCAGCGGCTGCTCCGCGGCCACGTGCGAGAGCAGGCTCAGCACGGCCAGGCCGACCAGGAACCGGTCCGGCACCGGCCCCTCGCTCATGCCGAACACGGTGCGCAGGGCATCGCGCTGCGGGGCCGGCAGGGTCTCCACCCGGTCCAGCATCGGCCCGCACAGCTGGTGCAGCCCGGCGAACGCGAGCTCCATCTCGGAGTGGACGCCGACCGCCCGCGCCACCCGGCAGCCCGGTGCCTGCCCGGCCAGGTAATCCAGCAGCGCCGACTTGCCCGCCCCGGCCTCGCCGTGCACCACCAGCGCCCGGCTCTCGCCCGCGCGAACGGCCCCGACCAGCGCGTCCAGAACGCCGCACTCGGCGCGGCGGCCTGTCAGCCCGACGGTGCGGCGCGGGTCTCCGGGCACCTGCACAGCCACCACGCTAGCCCCTGCCGTGCTACCCGTCATGGCTACCCACCGGGGGATTCGACCGCCGGCCGCCCTGTCGCAGGATCGAACGGTACCGCCGGGAGAGCGCCCGGCGGACACAGACCCTCGACCGGCTCGCGCCTGGCGGCGGCGCGCGGAGCCCGAGACGGAGGAGAGATGGCTGTTGTCCATCACCGCTACGCGACCGTCGGCGGACGCCGGCTGTTCTACCGGGAGGCGGGCCCGGCCGGGGCCCCGGCCGTGGTGCTCCTGCACGGCTTCCCGGCCAGCTCGTTCATGTTCCGGGACCTGATCCCGCTGCTGGCCGACCGGTATCACGTGATCGCCCCCGACCATCTCGGCTTCGGGCTGTCCGACGCGCCGCCCGCCGACGAGTTCGGCTACACCTTCGACGCGCTGGCCGACCTGACCGCCGGCCTGCTCGGCCAGCTGGGGATCGCCCGGTATGCCATGTACGTCCAGGATTACGGGGCCCCGGTGGGCTGGCGGCTGGCCCTGGCCGACCCGGACGCGATCGCGGCGATCATCACCCAGAACGGCAACGGCTACGAGGCCGGCTTCACCGAGGACTTCTGGAAGCCGGTGCGGGAGTTCTGGCACGACCGCAACGCCGACACCGAGGCCCCCGTCCGCCAGGCCATGACCCTGGACATCATCCGCTGGCAGTACCTGCACGGGGTGCCCGACGAGAGCCTGGTCAGCCCCGACACCTGGCAGCACGACTTCGCCCAGGTGTCCCGGCCCGGCAATGACCTGGTGCAGCTGGCTCTGTTCGCCGACTACGCCAGCAACGTGCCGCTGTACCCGAGGCTGCACGCCTACCTGCGCGACAGCCACGTCCCGGTGCTGGCGGTCTGGGGCCGCAATGACCCGATCTTCGGTCCCGACGGCGCGCTCGCCTTCGCCGGGGACTCTCCCGGCGCCGAGATCCAGCTCCTGGACGGCGGCCACTTCCTGCTCGAGAGCCATCTCGACACCGTCGCGGACTCCATCCGCGGCTTCCTCGGAAGGACACTGCCATGACCGGGCCCCTGCACGACCAGTCCGTGCTCGTCATCGGGCGCGGCGGCGGCCTCGCCCGCGCGGTCGTCATCGCCGCCCGCGACGCCGGCGCCCGGGTCACCGCCGCCGGGCGTGACCAGCGCGCCCTGGCCGCGGCCTACGCCGGCGAGCCCGCCATCAGCACCGAGTCGGTCGACCTGGCCGACGAGGCCTCGATCGCCGCCCTCGGCAAGCGGCTCGACACGGTCGGCCACGTGGTCTCCACCGCGTCGGCCCGCGCCCGGGGCCGCGTGGCCGACCTGGACCGGGACGCGCTCCGGCGGTCGTTCGACACCAAGGTCCTCGGCCCGGTCATGCTGGCCAAGCACCTGGCCCCGCGGATGACCGGCGAGGGCTCGTTTGTCCTGTTCTCCGGGTCCGCCGCGGCCAAGATCACGGTCGGTACCCTGGGCGTGGCCATCACCAACGCCGCCGCGGACACCCTGGCCCGCTCCCTCGCCCTGGAACTGGCCCCCATCCGGGTCAATGCCATCTCGCCGGGGGTGATCGACACCGGCGCCTGGGACGGCCTGGGCGAGCAGGGCAAGGCGGACTACTTCGCCGAGATGACGGCCCACAATCCGGCCCGGCGCATCGGCACCGCCGACGACATCGCGAACGGCGTCCTGTTCGCGATGACCGCCACCTTCCTGACCGGCCAGACGCTGCACATCGACGGCGGCGAGCCGCTCACCTGACCTGACCCCGCCGGGCCCGCGGCGGCCCGGCTCACCCGAAAGGACAACCACGATGGGCCTCTCCTGGCAGCAGGGTCCGCTCGCACCCGGAGCCGTGGGCCGGTTCCTGGTCCCCGATCCGCTGCCCGAGCGGATGCTCTTCGCCGAGCCGCTGCGCCGGCGGATGCGCGTCCGGTTCGGCGGCGCCTGGATCGCCGACAGCGAGGACGTCGTGCTGCTGCACGAGCCCGGCCGCTACCCGGTGGCCTACTTCCCGCTGGGTGACGTGTCGCCCGGGGTGCTCGAGCCCAGCGGGTACCGCACCCGGCACCGTGACCTCGGCGACACGTCCTGGTTCACGGTCCACGCCGGTTCGGCCGGTTCCGCCGGTGCCTCCAGTTCCTCCGGTTCCGCCGGTTCCGGGGGTGCCGCCGGGGCCGAGGGCAAGCAGCGCGCGGCGTGGGAGCACACCGGGCTGCCGGACTACGCCGGCGAGCTCAAGGGACGTGCCGCGTTCGCGTGGCGGGCCATGGACGCCTTCTACGAGGAAGACGAGCGGATCGTCGGCCACGCCGCCGACGCCTACCACCGCATCGACATCCGGCCGTCCAGCCGCCACCTGACCGTCCGCTCCGGCGACCGGGTCGTGGCCGACACCACCCGCCCGCTCGCCCTGTACGAGTCCGGCTTCGCGCCCCGCTGGTATGTCCCGCGCGCCGACGTCGACGAGTCCGCGCTCACCGCGGCGCCGCTCCAGACGTTCTGTCCCTACAAGGGCGTGTGCAGTTACTGGGACATTGGCGACGCCCGCCAGGCGGCATGGTCCTACCTGGACGCCTTCACCGAGGTCGGGCGCGTCTCGGGGCTGATCTCCTTCGAGCCGGACAAGATCGAGGTCCAGCTCGACGGCGCCCGGCTCCGGCTGGAGCCCGGCCAGGGCGTACTCCCGCATGGCGTCGACCGCAACCTCGACCTGGACGAATCGGGTCCCGGCAGGCAGCCATGACCGCTGCCCACGGCCCGGCCGGCGGCCGCCGCGCGCCGGTGCTGCTGTCGGTGGACGTCGGCATGCCGCGCGACGTGGCCTGGCAGGGCAAGACCGTGCACACCGGCGTGTGGAAGTACCCGGTGTCCGGCCCGGCGATCCTCAGGCGGCTGAACATCGACGGGGACGGCCAGGGCGACCTGAACGGCCACGGCGGCGAGCAGGCGGCGACCGCCATGACCGCCCGACCCCCGCGCCCGGCCGCCTCCCGCGGCGGGCCGCCCGCGGCCGCCGATTCCGCGCGGTCCCGGCCGGATCCGGTCGCCGTCAGCCCCGACCTCGGCCCGTTGCCGCCCATCTACGTCCCCCGGACGCCGGGCGAGGCCACCGCGGCCGGCCTGCTGTGGCGCGCCGCGGTCCGGGTAGGGCTGATGGCGGCCAGCCGGGCCATCCGCTATCTACACCGGAGGAGAGACAATGCCCGACATTCCCGCCGATCTGCGCTACAGCCCGGATCATCTGTGGGTCCGCCTCGACGCCGGCGCGGGCCTGATCCGGGCCGGGGTGACCGACTTCGCGCAGCAGTCCCTGGGCGAAGTCGTCGACGTGAGCCCGCCCGGACCCGGCGATAGCCTCCAGGCCGGCGAGCCGTGCGGCGAGATTGAGTCGGTCAAGAGCGTCAACGACCTGATCGCGCCCCTGACCGGAACCGTCCGCCGCCGCAACGACGACCTCGCCGATGCGCCCGACCTGGTCAACACGGATCCCTACGGCCAGGGCTGGATGTTCGAGGCCGAAGCCGACCCGGCCACGATCAGCCAGCAGCTGGCCGGCCTCCTGGACGCCGGCGCCTACGGCGCGCTGGCGGGCAGCTGATGAACTACGAGCTCCAGGTCGTCACCATGCCGGTCGCGGACGTCGACCGGGCCGCGGCGTTCTACACCCGGCAGGCCGGCTTCCGCCTTGACGTCGACTACCAGCCAGGTGGCGGCTTCCGGGTCGTCCAGCTGACCCCGCCCGGCTCGGCCTCTTCGGTGCAGCTCGGCACCGGGCTGACCGACGCCGCGCCCGGATCGGCCCGCGCCACCTACCTGGTCGTCGCCGACATCGAGGCCGCCCGCCGGGAACTCACCGGGCGGGGCGTCGAGGTCGGCGGCATCCGGCACAAGGCGCCGGCCGGCGACTGGACCGGCGGCTGGCAGGACGGCACGGACCCGCAGCGCTCGGACTACGCCAGCGTGGCCGAGTTCGCCGACCCCGACGGCAACACGTGGCTGCTCCAGGAGATTGGATTCCGGCGGCCCGGCGCCGGCCGGCCCGGCTGAGCCGGCCGCAGGCGTAAACGAGCCGCCGGTGGGGAATGGGCGAGGGTGAGCCTCATCCCCGCCGGGACGGCGGCCGGACGGCGCCGTGACCTGTGCTCATGACCGGCCGGAGGGCCGAGCATCCCATCGCGCGCCCGCTGGGGCGGGTCCCGTATCACCGCCCGACGACCGGAGGGTGCCATGAGTGGCCAGGCAGGCCGAAGCAGGGCGAGCACCAGCGTCGCGGCCGTCCTCAGCAGGCGCCGGCTCGGCGGCGCGGCCGCGGTCATGGCGCTCGCGGCGACGGCGGGGTGCGCCAGCTCGGGGAGCACGGGGACGGACGCCGCGAGCTCGCCCGCCACCAGCACGGCCGCGCCCCCGGCCGGGAACGCGGGCGGCGCGGCGGCCCTGCAGCAGGCGTACGTCAACGTCGTGAAGCAGACGCTGCCCTCGGTGGTGGAGATCCAGACCAGCACCGGCCTCGGCTCGGGCGTGGTGTTCAACGGGGCCGGCGACATCGTGACGAACGCACACGTAGTGGGCACCGCCACGCACTTCAAGGTCCTGCTGTCGGACTCGGCGTCGCCCCGGCCCGCCACGCTGGTCGGCCGTTACCTGCCCGACGACCTGGCCGTCATCAAGGTCAGCGACACGGCCCGCCTGCGGCCCGCGGTGTTCGCCGACTCGTCCAAGCTGTCGGTCGGAGACATCGTGCTGGCCATCGGGGCCCCGCTCGGGCTGACCAGCACCGTGACCGAGGGCATCGTCTCCGCCACCGGCCGGACGGTGTCCGAGCCGTCGGGCGAGGGATCTCCCGGCGCCACCCTGCCGGACACCATCCAGACGTCGGCGTCCATCAATCCCGGCAACAGCGGCGGGGCGCTGGTCGACCTGGCCGGGCAGGTCACGGGCATCCCCACGCTGGCCGCCACCGACCAGCAGCTGGGCGGGTCGGCCCCCGGCATCGGCTTTGCCATCTCCTCGAACACCGTCACCCTCATCGCCCGGCAGCTCGTGGCGACCGGCCACGTCACGAACTCCGGCCGCGCCGCGCTCGGCGTGGGCGTCAGCACGGTGGCGGGCAGCGACGGCGCGCCCGCCGGGGTCGGGGTCATCTCGGTGACCGCGGGCGGCCCGGCGGCCAAGGCCGGCATCAAGGCCGGCAGCGTCATCACCTCGGTCAACGGCACGCCCACGCCCGACGTCCAGTCCCTGTCGGCGGCGCTGGCCGGCCTGCGGCCCGGTGACGTGGCCAAGGTCGGCGTGACCACGGCCGACGGCCACCACGAGACGGTGCGCGTGACGCTCGGCCAGCTGCCGAGCGGCTGACCGGGCGCGCAGTTTTACCCGACCGCCAACCTGCTGGGAGGGCGAGATGCCTGCCGTTACCGCCGACTACCTGACACTGCCCCGGCTCGACGGGCCGTTCGCCTCTGCCGGCGAGCGCGCCGCGGCCTCGGTGACCACGGCCCCGGCCGGCCTGGAGGGGGAGGGCTTCCCGGTCCACCGGGCGTTCGCCGGCGTCCCGCTGGCCCAGCTCGACCCGTTCGTCCACATGGACCAGATGGGGGCCGTGGAGTACGCGCCCGGTGAGCCCAAGGGGACGCCGTGGCACCCGCACCGCGGGTTCGAGACCGTGACCTACATGATCGACGGGGAGTTCGCCCACCAGGACTCCCACGGCGGCGGCGGGCTGATCACGAACGGCGCGACCCAGTGGATGACGGCCGGCGGCGGCATCCTGCACATCGAGACGCCGCCCGAGCCGCTCGTCGCCGCCGGGGGCCTGTTCCACGGAGTCCAGCTGTGGGTGAACCTGCCCGCCCGGGACAAGCTGATCCCGCCGGCCTACCAGGCGCTCGAGGCCGCGGCCGTGACCCTGCTGGCCTCGGCGGACGCGGGGTCCCTGGTCCGGGTCATCGCCGGCGAGGTGGGCGGCCACGGCGGCCCCGGCTCGACCCACACCCCGATGGCCCTGGTCCACGCGAGCGTCTCCCCCGGCGGGCAGCTGCAGCTGCCCTGGAACGCCGGCTTCAACGCCCTCGCGTACGTCCTCGCCGGGTCCGGCCGGGCCGGACCCGAGGGCCGCCCCGTGCGCAGCGGGCAGCTGGTCGTCTTCGGCGCCGGCGAGTGGCTCAGCGTCCGGGCCGACGACCGGCAGGACTCCCGCGACCCGGCCCTGGAGGTGCTCATCCTCGGCGGCCAGCCGATCCGCGAGCGGGTCGAGATGTTCGGGCCGTTCGTGATGAACACCAGGGCCGAGCTCGGCCAGGCGATGGAGGACTTCCAGGCCGGCCGGTTCGGCAGCATCCCCCCGAACGCGCTGATGCCCCACACCGCCGACCCGGCCCCGGTCCGCGCCGAGCAGACCGGCATCTAGCCCGTTACAGAGGGTTATGGACGGTGACCATGCGACTTACGGCGGAAGCCGGAAGGTGACCGAACTGACCCGGCCGACGTCGTGCCGGTGCTGCGCTTCGTGGTCACGCCGGCGACGCGCTGGGTGACGGCCCAGGCGATCTGCGTGACCGGGGGCATGATCGCGCCGATCAGCTAACGGCGGCCGGCCGCGAAGGCGAACGCGAGCAGCGAGTTCGCGGTGTAGTCGTCGGCGGGCTCGACCGACGGCCAGGCCACCACGTTGTCCTCGTACTGTGCGCTGGCAGTGTTGAATGGGCCGAACTGGCCGGCGCTGCACGCCCGCATGCCGCTCACGGTCCCGAGGCCCTCGAAGTTGGACGGGCTGCTCGGCCCGTCGGTCACCGCGCCGAGCTGGATGCGCCCGGTGCCGGTGAGGGAGCCGGCCAGGTTCGCGATCTCGCTCTGCATGCAGTGCGGGAACGTGCGGCCGGCGCCGACCACGAACGTGGTCCCCCAGCCGTTGGCGCCGAGGGCGAAGTTCAGCTGCTGCTGGGCGAACGCGGCGAACTGGCCGCTGCCCCCGTACTGCTGGTAGAGCGCGTTGGTGATGTAGAGGCCGAACGCGTGCGGGGTGGCGTCACCGCCGCCCAGCTGCGTGCCGAGCCCGAACGGGTCGGCGCCGACCTGGCGCTCGCCCAGCCGCAGCTGCGCGGCCAGGTCGGCCAGCAGCGCGCGGCGGGTGACGAGCCCGTCGGCCGGCCGGCCGCCCGGCCCGGCCTGCTGCAGGGCGCGCAGCAGCTCGCCCTCGCCGAGCGCGCCGTTGTCATAGAGGTTGAGCGTGTCACCGCCGGGCGGGTGTCCCTGCGCGAGGTAGGCCCGCGCCCACCGGCTGGCGGTCCGCAGGTCGGCGCGCAGCCGGGCGGCCGGCGTATGCAGCGCCTCGTCGGCCAGGGCCACCTCCGCGGCGCCCCAGAGCATGTCGCTCTTCCACTCCGTGCCGCCGTAGTAGTCGTTGGGGAACGTGGTGACGATCTTCCCCACGTGGGAGGTCTTCGCCATCGCGTAGATGCCGCGGGCCAGCGCGAGCATGTGCGGCGCGCCCTTCCCACCGGCCCGGGCCTCGACCTGCGCGGCCAGGCCGAAGTCGGCCGCGAGCCGGCCCGCGAACTCCGGGCTGATCTGCCGGCCCGGCGGCGCGGCCGCGAAGACCGGCCGGTACTTCACGTAGTACGCGGTCGGGCCCGGGTTCCCGCCCGGCTTCACGTTGAGCCGGTCCTCGGCCTGCGGCAGGAACCAGAAGTTGTAGTCGCCCTGGATCGTGTTGCTGGCGTTCCCGTTGCCGATCCCGACCTGGATGTAGAGCGTCTTGCTGGCCGGGTTCCACAGCTTCTGCAGCCAGCTCAGCCCGAACCGGGCCTCCGGGCCGAGCGTCGGGTACCGGCCGGGGAAGTCGCGCTGGGCGATCTGCAGCAGCCCGTCGGCGTAGCTGGCGGTGTAGGCGAACTTCTCGTATCCGCCGCCGGCGTCGAACCAGCCGCCGGACACGTTGACCGGCCCGCCGATCCGGGTCAGCTTGCCGACCAGGTTGTCGTCGCTGTCGTAGGCCGGTGACGCGTACACGGCCGCGCCGGCGTCGGTCAGGTTCGCGGGCTCGCGGCTCAGCACCGAGTGCTCGACGTCACCGCCATCGCGCTCGGAGGTGAAGTAGCGGACCGCGTTGGTCACCAGGCGCCCGTACTGCGCGGCCGCTGCCCCGATGGTGAACGGCGGCGAGGTGGCGGACTGGCCGCCCGCCGTCACCGTGATCCGGTACCGGCCGGGCCGCCGCACGGCGGAGAACGGGAGCTTGTAGACCGCGCGGTAACGGCTGTTCCAGGAGCCGGCGTCGGCCGCCGACCGGCCGCGCAGGACCGTGCCGTGCGCCCCGGAGACGGTGAACGAGACACCGCTCACCCTGGCCGGCAGCATCGCGTACGCGACCTTGGCGCCCGCGGACGGGTAGTCGACCTGGTTGACCCGCACCTGGAGCGGGACCGCCGCCGCAGCGGCAGCCGGCGCCGCGGCGCCCGCGGTCAGCAGCTGAGTGGCCGCCAGGGCCGACACCCCGGCCAGCGGCAGAGCCCGAATGCGCACGAACCGCCTCCACCTTCACAGTCCGGTGAATTTGTTAGGAAACTTACTAAACCAACTACCGGGACACAAGGGCCGGGCCGGGCCGGTTTCGGCGGATTCAGGGAGCCAGCGGCCTGTGCCGGGCGGCACCGGTCCCGTATGCTCGCCCGGTGGCGAAGCTGCATGTCGACGACCAGGACCTCGTGGTCCGGCTCTCCCTGGGCGAGAAGTTCTGGGGCTTCCACGGCGACGTCCGGGTCCGGCTGGCGGCCATCGTGTCGGTGGCGCCCGACCCCGATCCGTGGCTCGGCCTGCGGGGCTGGCGGATGGCCGGGGTCAGCCTGCCGGGGCGCGCCGCGCTCGGCACCCGCCGGCACGGCCCGAGGGACTTCGATTTCTGCATGCTGCACCGCGATCGGCCCGCGGTCCGCGTGGAGGTGGGATCGGGCCGCTTCAGCCGCCTCATCATCTCCGTGCCCGAGGGCGGCGACCCGGAGGCGGAGGCGGCGCGGATCGCGGCCGCGGCCGGGATTCGCCCCTCCGCGCCGGTCAGCTAGCTAGCCCGGCCGGGTCACCGCGGCCGGCCGGTCACCCGCCGGGCGTGCGGGCGACTATCCGGCACGGCACCTGGGCCTTCTCATCGAGGTGATAGCTCGCGCAGACCCGGTGATAGCCGTCGGCGATCCACAGCGGGTCGCCCTCCGCCAGCAGCACCGGGGACAGCTTCTTGCCGTGCCTGACCTTCTCCAGGTCGGCGGCGACCTCCGTGTCGTCCGCGGCCAGCAGCGGCAGGCCGGCCGCCCGCAGGATGTCCTTGGCGGCGAAGTGCTCGAGCGTGAGTTGTGCCTGCAGGCCGCTGACCAGCCGGGCCGCGCTGGTGCGCCCGATCAGCAGGGAGAGATACGACTCGGCCGCCGGGTAGTCGTGCGCTTCCGGCTCGTTCTGCCAGTGTTCGCCCGTCATATGCCCCGCGCTCCTCGCGCCGGCCCGCGCGGCCAGCTCCTCGTGCGCTTTCCTGGGCTGCCAGGCTACTCTTCCCGGCACCCGGCCGGCCGCTACGGCCGCAGCGTGGCGGCGGTCCAATCGGACGGATACCCCGGCGGCAGGATCCCGCTGGCGGCCTCGGCGGCGTTGCTGCCGTCAGGCACGCCCAGCGCCTGGAGCAGCTCGTCGAAGCTGAGGCCCACCCTGGTGGGGAACGGGCCCCCGCCGCTGATGGCCCCGGCCGCGGCCAGCTGGGACTCGGCGGAGCCGCCGCCCGGCTGCGCCCACCCGGTCTCGATTCCGGCGGACCCGTCAAACATGTTCGCGATGACGGTGGCGGACGATACCTCCTGGCCGACCTGCACCGCGGGCGTCACGTCCTCGGCCACGTAGACCGACAATCCCGCGGCCGGGCCGTCGGTCAGCCGGTAGGTGATCCATCCGCCGCCGGGCCAGCCGGCGGAGTCTCCGGTCGCGCTGGTGATGACGCCGTGACCGAGTGCATAGACAGGCCCTGACCCCCCGAAGTCAGCGCCCATGTCCACCCGCTCGGGGCGCAGGCCGGACACCGCCCGGAACGGATTGGCGTAGACCGGCGGCGGCGGGGCGGCCGGCGCGCGCGAAACCTCCGGGCTGGCCTTCGGATCCTGCGGACGGCTGCCGCTCGGGGCCGCGCTGGCCGGCTCGGCGAAGATGTCCCGCAGCCACTCCGCGTTCACGTGGCCGGCCGGAGCGGGCCCGCTGGCGGGGGCTCCGCTGCCCACGACGCGGACCGCGTCCGCCAGGCCCCGGGCGGCGGGGTGCGCCGGCCCCGGCCCGTGCGCGACAGCGATGGCGGCGGCGCCGCCCACGAGGAGCGTGGTGCCTGCTGCCGCGGCCATCCGGCCGGCGTGCCGCGGCCGGCCGGGCCGGCCCGGCGGCGGCTTGCGGTGCCGGGACGGCGCGCTGGCCGCTGCGGGCAGGGACGATGACGACCTTTTATGCCGGGCGGACGGGCGGGACAAGGCGTGCCTTCGATAACGCGCGATGCGGGCGCGGATGTCACCCTGGATGCTGCCCCGGACTGAATAACGGGAGCCAGCGCGTGCGGACGCCGTGCGGTATCAGGGCAGCGGGCTCACCGGCAGGTGATCGCCGCGCACGCTAGGTGCTGTCGGGTCACCACCTTGCCCCATGACCGGCGGCGGCACGACCGGAACTGCCCAGAAACCACCATGAGCTGAGTCACGTGCGCATCAAACGGGCCGGTCAGCGGCCGGCTCTCAGCCGGGGTCCGCCCCGCCGAACACGTCGGTGGCTCCCTCGTCGGGTTCTGGGCCGCCTAGCTCCCCCGTATCGGATCCCGGGTCACGGCCGCCCAGGTCATCGGTCGCTTCCTCATCCGGCTCCGGGCCGCCCAGCTCCCCCGTACCGGATCCCGGGTCGCGGCCGCCCAGGTCATCGGTGGCCTGCTCATCGGGTTCCGGGCCGCCGAGCACGCCGTTGTCGCGTTCCATCCTGACCCCCCTGCGCCAGAGACTATGGACCCGGCTTCTGGCCTCCCCAGTTTCCCGCCCGGAACACGCGAACCCCAGACATCGCCGGGACCGGCCTCAGCTCCCGGCCGGGCCGGGCGGACCCTGATGTCCTCGGGGTGCGGCCAGGGTGGGAACCAGGGATGATCCTGATCGACGACAGGCTGTGCGGGCCGCAGGCTTGAGCCACAAGCAAGCCCGCCTGACCTCAACGGAGACTGATCACCATGCCCGCCATCGCCGCCCTCGTCCTCGTCGCCATCGTGGCCCTGATCGTCCTCAGCCTGGCCGTTCACATCCTGTTCTCGCCCTGGCTGCTGCTGGCCGCCGCCATCCTGATCGTGATCAAGTTCCGCCCGCGCCGCTCCCCCCGGTAGCCCCTGGCCAGCGGCCGGCGCCGGCGGACGCGGCAGCACGGGTGCTGGTCCCGGCGGGTGACCGCCCGGCACCGGCGGCCGGGCCGGACGCCCCGGTTCAAGATCCTCAGGGACTACCGAAAACGGGCGCAGACCGGCATGATCCCTGCAAGGTCTATCGGCCGGGACCCGCAGTGGCGCCCGGATCAGCCCGGAGGTGCGATGTCCGAGAAGGCGGCCGATGAGGCGCCCGCGCTGCCGCGGGCGCTGGCGGAGCCGACCGTCCACGTGCGCGGCGGGTGGATCGCCGGCCTCGGGCTCGCGTCCCTCGGCATGTGGATGGCCTCCCTCACGCCGCTGCAGGTCAGCATGCCGCAGCAGCTGCAGGACATCACCCCGCACCACAAGGTCCTGGCCCTGTCGCTGGTCTCCGCGGCCGGGGCCGTGGCCGCGGTAGTCGCGACGCCCGTCGCCGGCGCGCTGTCGGACCGGACGACCGGCGCGCTGGCCTTCGGCCGCCTGCGCGGCCGCCGCCATCGCTGGACCATCTCCATGGCCCTGCTCGCCGCCGTCTGCCTGGTGCTCATCGCGCGCCAGGACTCCGTCATCGGCATAGCGGTCCTGTGGGCGCTGTTCAACGTCTTCCAGAACGGCGAGTACGCCAGCCTGTCCGCCGCGATCCCCGATCACGTGCCGGTCCGCCAGCGCGCGACGGTAGCCGGCTGGGTCGGCATGCCGCAGGCGCTCGGCCTGGTCGTCGGGACCCTCCTGGTCGTGCAGGTCTTCACCCTGGACACCCGGTCCGGGCTGACCGACGGCTACCTGGTGCTGGCCGTGCTGCTGGTGGTGCTAGCCGCCCCGTTCGTCGCCCTCACCCCGGACTACCCCCTCGACCCCGGCCATGGCGAGCGGCTGACGGTGCGCAAGCTGCTGTCCTCGATCTGGATCAGCCCCCGCGAGTACCCGGACTTTGGCTGGGCCTGGCTGACCCGGTTCCTGGCCTCGCTGGCCATCGCCATGGGCACGCTGTACCTGCTGTACTTCCTGCGCGACGCGGTGCACTACCCCCACCCGGCGGACGGCCTGCTCGTGCTGATCGTGATCTACACCGGCTGCGTGGTCGTGACGGCGATCGTGGGCGGGATAATCTCCGACCGGGTCGGCAACCGCAAGGTCATCGTCACGATCGGCGGCGCCCTGATGGGCGCCGCCGCGGTGCTGCTGGTGTTCGTCGAGACCTGGCCCGCAGCCATGGTGGCGGCCGTGCTGTTCGGCCTGGGCTTCGGCGCGTACCTCGCGGTCGACCAGGCGCTCATTACCCAGGTGCTGCCCGCGGCCGCGGACCGGGCCAAGGACCTGGGGATCATCAACATCGCGATCGTGGCCCCCGGCGCGGTGGGCGCGGCGCTGGCCGGGGCGCTGGTCACGCTGGGCGGCTACCCGCTCCTGTTCGCCGGTACCGCCGTAGTGGCGGCGCTGGCGTCGATCCTGGTCTGGCGGATCAAGGGCGTCGCGTAGCCCGGCCGACCGGGCGCCAGGCAGGCCGGAGGCGGAGGGCCATGGATATCTCCATCAGGCCCCGCCGGCCGACGGCCGAGTCCGCTGAAGATCAATAACCACCGGCGGTAGAGTGACGTGCCGCGGGAAGGGTGACTAATGGCAGACGAGCAGGAAAGCAGCCCGGTTCCGCCGCGGGACGAGCCGTTGTCCTTCGACACGAGCGTCGCGCATATGGCCCGGGTCTATAACTACTGGCTCGGCGGGAAGGACAATTTCGCCGCCGACCGGGCCGCCGCCGAGCAGGCCATCGCCGCCAACCCCGCCATCCTGCGGGACGTCCGGGCGAACCGGGCCTACCTGGCGCGCGCGGTGGGCTACCTGGCCGCCGAGTGCGGCATCCGCCAGTTCCTGGACATCGGCACGGGCATCCCCGCCGCGAACAACACCCACGAGGTGGCCCAGCTGGTGGCGCCCGAGTGCCGGGTCGTCTACGTGGACAACGACCCGGTGGTGCTGGCCCACGCGCGCGCCCTGCTGACCAGCGACCCGCGAGGCGCGACCGCCTACATCGAGGCGGACCTGCGCGATACGCAGCAGATCCTCGACCGCGCCGCGCAGACGCTCGACTTCAGCCGCCCGGTGGCGGTCAGCCTGCTGGCCATCATGCACCTGATTCCCGACGAGGCCGGCCCGCACGGGATCGTCGACATGCTGATGGCCGCGGTGCCTCCCGGAAGCTACCTGGTGCTCAGCCATCCGGCCGGCGACATCCGGGCCGCCGAGGTGGCCGAGATGGCCCGGCGGGTCAACGCGCGGCTCGGGCCCACCCGCGGCACCATGCGCGACGAGGCCGAGGTCACGCGCTTCTTCGATGGCCTCGAGCTGGTGGAGCCGGGCGTCGTGCAGCCCCAGTGGTGGCGCCCGAGCACTCCCATCCCCGAGGCCGAGATAGGCGTCTGGTGCGGAGTGGCCCGCAAGAGGTAACCGCCGCGCGGCCATCCGGCCGGCGGCCGGCCGTCAGGCCAGGGCGGCCTCGTCGTAGCCGACGGCGGGCCGCTGCCCGGGGAACAGCTGGCGCGCCTGCGTCCAGTGCCGGGTCGCGGCGAAGACCTCCCGGGTGTAGGGCAGGAAGACAATGCGCTCGCCCGGGCCGAAGGTGCGCACGTCGACCTGGTCGCGGTACTTTTCCGGCACCGCCCGCAGGTGGTACTTCTTGTGCCGCTCCGGGTGCAGGTCGATCTCCTGCTGTGCCCGCCGCAGCCCGCCCAGGTACTTGTCGACGTCGGCCTTGCTGACATCGGGCCCGGTCACCAGGAACCCGATCATGAACGTGGCATCGACGATCTTGCGGAAGCCGAAGCTCTCGGCGATGTAGAGCGGCGTCCCCCACATCGTGCCCGCCGCGACCTTGCGTTCCAGCAGCGCGTCCAGGCGCTCGTCGGGCGGGCCCTGGAAGGTGAGCCGGACCTCCGCCGCGGGGAGCACGTCCTCGAGGGCCTGGAGCGTGGCGAAGTGGCTCCCGGAGTGATACCCGACTCCGATGGCCACCCCGGCCAGGTCATCGGGCCGGCGCACCGGCGATTCCGGCGGCACGACGATGGCGCACGGCGCCACCGAGTAGGCCGTCGTCACGAGCAGGCCGGACCCCTCGCTGGCCGCGGCGTTCGTGGCCCAGTGGCAGGCGCAGCTCACGTTGGCGCCGTCGCGTCCCGCCTCGAACGTCTCGAACGCGCCGGACTTGATCTCGCCGGCCGCGTCCCGCTCGGAGGCGTGAATGCCGTAGTCACCGTCCAGCACGAAGCTGTACTCGAGCCCCTCGGCGGTGAAGTAGCCCTTCTCGTCGGCGACCCATTCCTGCAGCCGGCCGTGCGGCATGATCTTGAACGCCATCGGCGGTCTCCTCGCGAGGTGCCGGTCGCAGGCCCGGGCCGGCCAGGGTCCTACTGTGGCACCATGCCCGAATTGCGACGTGCCGGAACCAGCGATCTCGAGGCCATCGTCGACGTGTTCCTGGACTGCTGGCGGATCACCTACGCGGACACGATGCCGGCCGGCCTGGTCGAGGCGATGACCCGCGAGCGGGCCCGGGAGATCTGGTCGGCCACGCTGGCCGGGAGCCGGACCGAGGTCCTGGTGGCCGCCGCCGTGCCCGCCGGAGGGGTGCGCGGGGTGGTGGGCTACTCCCTGCCCGAGCCGGAGGCGGGCTACGTCGCCTCCCTCTACGTCTCGCCGCACGCGCAGGGCTCGGGGACGGGCCGGCTGCTGCTGGCCGAGGCCGAGCAGCGGCTGCGCGCCCGGGGCGCGCGCCGGGCGCGGCTGTGGGTGTTCGCGGACAACGCGCCGTCGCGGGCGTTCTACCAGCGGCAGGGCTGGCAGCCCGACGGCTCGCGCGAGACGCTGCCCGAGTTCGGGCAGCCCCAGATCGGCATGGCCAAGGACCTGGCGGGCTGACCGGCGCGGCCGCCCCGCTCAGGCCGCGCCGCTGGCGTCGGCGCTGCGGCGCGGCCGGCGGCGGCCCTCCACGGCCGTCAGCGAGGCGGCCAGCGCGGCCGACACCTTCTCCGGGCGCCGCTGGGCGACCCCGATGAAGATCACGTCCACGATCATCAGCTGGGCCATGCGGCTGGACATGGCGCCGTACCGGTACCGGGTCTCGCGCGACACGGTGGTGAGCACGGCCTGCGAGATCTGGGCCAGCGGCGAGTCGGGGAAGTTGGTCACGGCCACCGTGAACGCGCCGCCCCGCTTGGCCGTCTCGATCGCCGAGATGGCTTCCTCGGTCTCCCCCGAATGCGAGAAGCCGATCGCGACGGCCAGCGGCGGCAGCACGGCCGCGCTGGTCAGGGCGAGGTGGGCGTCGGTCCAGGCGTTGGCCAGGTAGCCGATCCGCCGCAGCTTCTGCTGCAGGTCCTGGGCGGCCAGCCCGCTGGAGGCGGAGCCGTAGACGTCCACCACCGGAGCGCGGATGATCGCCTCGACGACTCGCTCGACCTCGTGCAGGTCGAGCATCGTCGCGGTCTCCTCGACGGCCCGTGCCTCCTGGTAGGCCAGCTTGCGGACGACGTCGGCGGTGCTGTCCGCGGGGTCGATGTCGCCGTCGGAGACCCCGAACTTGACCCGCCGGCCGTCCTCGTCGACCGCCGCGCGGGCCAGCGCGAGCCGGAACGTCTTGTACCCGTCGAAGCCGGCGTTCCGGCAGAACCGGGCCACGGTGGTGGTCGAGGTGGCGTTGCGCACCGCGAGCTCGGAGATGCTCAGGTTGGACACCCCGGCCGGGTCGGCCAGGGCCGACTCGGCGATGCGGCGCTCGCCCGGGCGCAGGCCGGGGAGGGCCTGGCGCAGCCTGACCAGGATGTCTTCGGTCATGGCGTTGGTCTCCGCTCGCTATTGCCCACACCGTACTGGTTTCTGCGGATCCGGGGGAGCGCCGGTGCGCGCCGCGCCGGCGCCACCCGCGCCGGCCCAGCCCGCTGAGCGTATTGCGCTTGATCCCACAGTGAGGTAAAAATTCTTCATCTAGCCCCACATGTCGGGAAATAAATTTACCTTGGCCGAGCCGGCGTCACCGTCCACGATCCCGGCCCACACCAGGAGGAACCCGAACCAAGGAGGTCCCGTGAGGAAGCCAACCCACCCGGCCCGGTCACGAAGACTCGCAGCCGGCGCCGCCGTTGCTGCCGTGGCCCTGCTGGCCGCGGGGTGCGGGTCAAGCGGTTCGGGCGGCGGCTCGGCCGCGGCGAAGACGGGCGGCACGCTGGTGCTCGGGATCACCGCCGACCCGACCCAGATGGTCCCGTGGACCTCGACGTCGGAGCAGTCGGTCCAGGTGCTGAGCCAGATCTACAGCACGCTGCTGAACACCAACGCCGCGGACGAGCCCGTCGCCGGGCTGGCGGCGCTGCCGGTCGTCAGCGACGGCGGCAACACCTACACGTTCACGCTGCGCAAGGGGCTGAAGTTCGCCGACGGGTCGGCGCTGACCTCGGCCGACGTCAAGTACACGTTTGACAAGATCATGGACCCCGCGTCCGACGCCACGTCGGCGTCGTACTTCGCGTCGGTGGCCAGCGTGGACGCGCCCAGCCCGCTGAGCGTGGTCGTGCACATGAAGCACCCCGACGCGTCGTTCCCGTCCGGGCTGACCGGCGTGAACACGGCCATCGTCCCGTCGGACGTCCCGGTCGCGAGCCTGACCGGCAAGCCGGACGGCTCGGGCCCGTACCAGTTCGCCAGCCGGATCCCCAACGAGTCGATCACGCTGAAGCGCAACCCGGACTTCTACGGCGGCAAGCCCGGCGTGGCCAAGCTGGTCCTCCGGATCATCCCCAATGACCAGTCGATGGTGTCCGCGCTGAAGACCGGCGCGGTGGACGTGGCCATCTTCGATAACCCGGTGACGGCCAAGACCGCGACGTCGAGCCGCGTCAAGATCGTCCAGGTGAACTCGCTGCAGTACCACGTGCTCCAGCTGCGGGCCTCCGACCCGCTGCTGTCCAACGTGAACACGCGGCTGGCGATCCAGTGCGCGATCTCCCGCAAGGAGGTCGTGGACTCCGCCGCCCTCGGCGCCGGCACCATCACCGGGCCGATCACCTCGCCCGAGTTCCGGTCCAACCCCAGCGACCAGCCGTGCCCGACGCAGAACCTGGCCAAGGCCCGGCAGTACCTGGTCAAGGCGGGCAAGCCGCACGGCTTCACGCTGAACCTGATGACCTCCCAGGGCCTGTACTCCAGCGCCGTGGACGAGGCCCAGAACGTGCAGGCGCAGCTCGGCCAGATCGGGATCAAGGTCAACGTGCAGACCCTGGACTCGAACACCTACGTGAACAAGTGGCTGGGCGCCGACTTCCAGGCGGCCATCGCCCAGAACAGCGGCAGCGTCGACCCGAACACGATGTACGCCCGGTACTTCACCACGGGCAGCACGTTCAGCAAGGTGGCCGGGTACAGCTCGCCCGCCCTGGACAAGCTGTTCGCCGAGGGCATCGCCACCACCAACCCGGCCAAGCGCAAGCAGATCTACCAGCAGCTGTCGGACCAGCTGGTGGACAACGCGGTGTGGGTGTGGCTGTTCACGCCCAAGGACTACATCGCGCTGAACACCTCGGTGCAGGGCTTCCAGGCCCGGCCGGACGCCAGCCTGTCCGCGCTGTGGGCCGCCACCCTGTCCTGATCGCCGCCGCCGGGCCGGGCGGGCGCTGGAGCCATGCGCCCGCCCGGCCCGGCCCAACGCCCGGAAGACCACCGCTGTGAGCGACCTGTTGAGCCCGTCATGAGCTACCTGAGCGCCGTCGCGCGCCACCCCGTCACCCGGCGGGTCGGCGAGGCGGTGCTGACCCTGCTGGGCGTGTCCATCCTGACCTTCGTGCTGCTGCGGGTGGTCCCCGGCAACCAGATCACCGCCTCCTACGGGACCCAGGCCGGGAACCTGACCCCGTCGCAGATCCACTCGCTGGAGGCGTACTACGGGCTGAACAAGCCGCTCGCCGCGCAGTACTTCGACTGGCTCGGCGGCGTCCTGTCGGGCAACCTCGGGGTGTCAGCGACCGCGCACCAGACGGTGGCCTCGATGACCGGGCAGGCCCTGCCGAACACGCTGGAACTGGCCGTGCTGTCGATCATCATCGGGCTCCTGATCGGCGTCCCCGGCGGCATGCTCGCCGCCAGCCGGCCGGGCCAGGCCCGGGACAACGCCAGCCAGCTGGTCAGCCTGCTGTCGCTGTCGATCCCGTCGTTCCTGCTGGCCACGGTCGTGGCCACGTGGCTGGCCAACACCTTCAACTGGGACCCGAGCGGGCAGGGCTACGCCACCTTGTTCGCCGATCCCGGCCTGAACCTGGAGCAGATGCTGCTGCCCGCCCTGGTGCTGGGGGTCAGCATCGCCGCGCCGCTGCTGCAGACCACCCGCGCCTCGATCCTGAACATCCGGGCCGAGGACTACGTGCGCACCGCCCGGGCCAAGGGCGTGCCCGCGCGCCGCCTGCAGGTCCGGCACGTGCTGCGCAACGCGCTGATCCCGGTGGTCACGATCGGCGGCCTGCAGTTCGGGTTCCTGCTCGGCGGCGCCGTGGTGGCCGAGCAGATCTTCTCCATCCCCGGGATCGGCCGGCAGGTCCTGCTCGGCCTGAGCCAGAAGGAGTACGCCGTGGTGCAGAGCACCGTGCTGATCATCGCCGCGCTGTTCGTGGTGGTGAACCTCCTGACTGACCTGCTCTACCGGTTCATCGACCCCAGGGTCCGGGTCCGGTGAGCGCCGCGACCCAGATGGGCGACCTGCCCGGGGCCGGGCTCGACGCCGCCGCCGGCCCGCGGCGCGGCCGGGCCTGGGCCGCCGCCTTCGCCACCCCGGCCGGCATCATCGGCCTGGTCCTGATGGCGATCGTGGTCGCCGCCGCCCTGATCTCGCTGTTCGGCCTCGCCCCGTACTCGCCCTCGCACCAGGACGTGTCCCTGTCGCTGCACGCGCCCGACGGGGCGCACTGGTTCGGCACCGATCAGTTCGGCCGCGACATCTTCTCCCGGGTCGCGTCCGGGGTGGCCAACTCGCTGCGCATCGCGATCGTGTCCGTCGCCGCCGCGGGCGTGGCCGGCACGCTGCTCGGCGTCCTGGCCGGCTACTACCAGGGCATCGTCGACCGGATCACCGGCGTCATCACCAACGTGCTGTTCGCCTTCCCGTCGCTGCTGCTGGCCCTGGCGCTGGCCGCGACGCTGACCCGCAGCTGGCTCACGGTCAGCCTGTCCATCGCGATCGTGTACATGCCGATCTTCGCCCGGGTGTCCCGCGCGCCGGTGCTCAGCCTGCGCTCGGCCGACTACGTGCTGGCCTCGACCGCGATCGGGCGGCGCCGGCTGTCGACGCTGTTCGAGCACATCCTGCCCAACATCCGGGGCATCCTGGTCGTCCAGGTCACCCTGTCCCTGTCCTGGGCCATCCTCACCGAGGCCTCGCTGAGCTTCCTCGGCTTCGGCACGCCCCCGCCCGCCGCCTCGCTCGGCGGCATGGTCTACGACGCCCAGACCCTCACCAGCGTCGCCCCGTGGATGCTGCTGTTCCCCGGCGCCGCGATCATCATCGCGGTGATCGGCCTGAACCTTCTCGGCGACCGCCTGCGCGCCGCCCTCGATCCCAGAACAGGAGGCCGCTGATGCCAGCCGAGTCCGCGGACGCCGGCCAGCTCGACGAGCTGCTGACCGAGGCGGTGGACGACCGCGGGCTGATGCTCGACGAACTGTCCGTGGCCGAGCTGGTCACCCTCATGAACGACCGCGACGCGACCATCGCCCCCGCGGTCCGGGACGAGCAGCCGGCCATCGCGCGCGCCATCGAGGCCACGGCCGCCCGGATGCTGCGGGGCGGCCGCCTCATCTACGTCGGCGCGGGCACCTCCGGGCGCCTGGGCATCCTGGACGCCTCGGAGATCCCGCCGACGTTCGGCACCTCCGGCGACGTCGTCATCGGCCTGATCGCCGGCGGCCCGGCCGCGATCGTCAGCTCGGTCGAGTCCGCCGAGGACAGCGAGGAGGCCGGGGCCGCCGACCTGGCGGGCCTGGGCGTCGGCCCGCTCGACACGGTCATCGGCATCGCCACCAGCGGCCGCACCCCCTACGTGCTCGGCGCGGTGCGCAGCGCCGCCGCGCACGGAGCCCTCACCGTCGGGCTGTCCTGCAACACCGGCACTCCCCTGTCCGCGGCCGCCGAGCACGCGATCGAGGTCGCCGTCGGGCCGGAGATCATCACCGGCTCGACCCGGCTGGGGGCCGGGACGGCCACCAAGATGGTGCTCAACATGTTCTCGACGATCAGCATGGTCCGCCTCGGAAAGACCTACCGCAGCCTCATGGTCGACGCGCGCCCCACCAACGGCAAGCTCGTCCGGCGCGCCATCCGGGTCGTCACCCTGGCCACCGGCACCGACGAGGACACCGCCCGCCGGGCGCTGGACGCGGCGGACTGGCACGCCAAGGTCGCCATCGCCATGGTCGCCACCGGCATGAGCGCCGCGCAGTCCCGCGCCGCCCTCGATGCCGCCGGCGGCGTCCTGAGCAAGGTGATAACCACACCCGACCGAAACGCTGTCCTTCCGGGTGCTGCGGCCGGGGAGCGCGGCTGATGCGCATCCTGGGCATGATCTCGGGCACCTCCCACGACGCTGTCGACGCCGCGGTCGTGGAGTTCACCGCCGGTCCCGACGGCGGGCTGGCCGGCCGCATCGAGTACACCGCCGCGGCGGAGTACCCGCCGGAACTGCGCGCCGCGCTGATCGCCGCGCTGCCGCCCGCGCCCGTCGGCTTCGACGTCGCCTGCGAGCTGGACACGCTGATCGGGCAGGCGTTCGCGGCCGCGGCCGCGGAGGCCCTCGCCGCGCACGCCGCGGTATCCGGCGCGGGCCCGGTCGACGCGATCTGCTCGCACGGCCAGACCGTGTTCCACTGGGTGCAGGACGGCACCGCGCGGGGCACCCTGCAGCTCGGGCAGCCGGCCTGGATGGCCGAGGCCACCGGGCTGCCGGTGATCTCCGACGTGCGCGCCGCGGACATCGCCGCCGGCGGCCAGGGCGCCCCCCTGGTGCCGGTCCTGGACCAGATGCTGCTCGAGCCGCTGCGCGCCCGCGGCCAGCGCGCCGCCGCCCTCAACCTGGGCGGCATCGCCAACCTCACCGTCTGCGCGCCGGGCGCCGATCCGGTCGCCTGGGACATCGGGCCGGCCAACGCCCTCATCGACGCCGTCGTGACCGCGTCCCGCGACACCCCGGGGACCTTCGACCGCGACGGCGCCCTGGCCGCCGCGGGCACCGTGATCCCGGACCTGCTGGCCGGGCTGCTGGCCGAGCCGTACTACGCGCAGCGCGCCCCGAAGAGCACCGGCAAGGAGCTGTTCCATCTCGGCTACGTGCAGGACGCCCTGCGCCGGGCCGCCGTCGCCCCCGCCCTGGCCGACCAGGTGGCCACCCTGACCGAGCTGACCGCCCGGACCGTGGCCGACGCCGCCGCGGCCGCGAACCTGAGCGTGGTCGTCGCGTCCGGCGGCGGCGTGCGCAACCCGGTGCTGATGGGCCGCCTCGCCGAGCTGCTGCCCGGCGTGCGGCTGACCGTGACCGACGAGCTCGGCGTCCCCTCGGACGCCAAGGAGGCGGTGGCCTTCGCGCTGATCGGCTGGGCCACCCTGCACGGGCTGCCGGGCAGCGTGCCCAGCTGCACCGGCGCGTCGGGACCGCGCGTCCTCGGCCGGGTCAGCCCGGCCCGTGACGGGTCCGTGCCGCAGCCGCCCCGGCTGGCCGCCTGGCCCGCCGGGGTGAGCTTCACCGCGGCCGGGCCGGAGCCGGGCCGATGACCGCGCTGGCCGCGACGGTCGACGGGCTGCTCGCGCTCGGCGGGCCGGGCACGCACCCGGCGAGCGCGATCGCGGCCGTGCGGACGGCCGCCGGGACGCAGGTCGCCGCAGGCGGCTGGGCCCGGCTCCCGGCCGCGGGCACGGCCGGGGTGCCGATGAGCGCGGACCTGCTCCTCGACCTGGCCTCGGTGACCAAGGTCGCCGCCACCACGGCGGCCGCCATGGCGCTGACCGCCAGCGGCGAGCTCGATCCGGCCGTGCCGGTGCGCCGTTACCTGCCGTCCTTCCGCGGCGGCGGGAAGGACGACATTACCGTCGAGCAGCTGCTCACCCACACGGCCGGCCTGCGGCCCTGGTGGCCGCTGTACTGCGAGGCCGGCGACCGGGCGGCCGCGCTGGAGCGCGCCCAGGCCCTGCCGCTGGCCGCTCCGCCGGCGACCGCCTTCGCGTACTCCGACCTCGGGCTGATCCTGGCCGGCCACGTCATCGAGAAGGTGACGGGCACCGGCCTGGCCGGGGCGTTCGCGGGCCTGGTGGCCGGGCCGCTGGGCCTGACCGCCCGCTACGGGCCGGTGCCCGGCGGCCGGGCCGCCGCCAGCGCCGACAGCGACGCCTACGAGTTCGCCATGGTCGCCACCGGCCGGCCCTACCCGGTGCCGTACACCACCGGCTCGTTCGCCAGGTGGCGGGACCACGAGCTGCGCGGCGTGGTCAACGACGGCAACGCCGCGCACGCCCTGGACGGCGTCAGCGGCCACGCCGGCCTGTTCGCCACCGTGGCCGACCTGCTCACTCTCGGCGCCGCGCTGCGGGCCGGCGACCTCGGCGGCCGTGCCGTGCTGGAGCGCTTCGCCGCCCCGAGCCCGGTCGCGCCGGACCGGGCGCTCGGCTTCCGGCGGCGGGTCCTCGCTCTCGGCCCGGATGGCGGCGGCGAGCGGCTCACGCTGCTGTCCCACGGCGGGTTCACCGGCACCTTCTTCGCCTTCGGGGTGGAGCGCGAGCTGGTCATCGCCGGCGGCGCGATGCGCCTGTACGGCACGGTCGGGCCGATCCCCGCCAGTGGGGCGGCCCCGGCCGGCGGCCCGGGCCCGGCGGACGCCGGCCTGGCCGACAGCGCCGACATCCATGACCTTCTGCTGGACGGCGCGCGCCGCGTGCTGACCGGGCAGGCCGCCACTCCCGCGAACCCCGGCGAGGAACGATGACCATCCCGCAGACGCCCAGTCGCGAGCCCGTGCTCACCATCGCGGACCTGTCCGTCACGTTCGCCACCGCCCGCGGCGACGTGGCGGCCGTCCGGCACGTCAGCCTGGAGGTCGCCGCGGGCGAGACCGTCGCGATCGTCGGCGAGTCGGGATCCGGCAAGTCCACCCTCGCGGCCTGCGTGAACCGGCTGCTGGCCGACAACGGCCGCATCACCGGCGGCACGATCACGCTCCGGGAACTCGACATCACCGCCGCCACCGAGAAGGCCATGACCGCGGTGCGCGGCAACCGGATCGGCCTGGTCCCGCAGGACCCGACGACGAACCTGAACCCCGTGATGAAGATCGGCGCGCAGATCGTCGAGGCCATCGAGGTGCACGGCCGCGCCCGGGGGCAGGCCGCGCGGGACGAGGCGATCCGGCTGCTGGCCCAGGCCGGCATCAGCGAGCCGGCGGCCCGCTTCCACCAGTACCCGCACGAGTTCTCCGGCGGCATGCGCCAGCGGGTCCTCATCGCCATGGCCCTGGCCTGCCGGCCCGAGGTGCTGCTGGCCGACGAGCCGACCTCGGCCCTGGACGTGACCGTGCAGCGGCTCGTGCTCGACCAGATGGCCGCCCTGGCCGCCGACGTCGGCGCGGCCGTCCTGCTGATCACGCACGATCTCGGCCTGGCCGCCGAGCGGGCCGACCGGGTGGCGGTCATGTACCACGGCGAGATCGTCGAGACCGGCCCGGCCGCGCGGATCGTCTCCGCCCCGCAGCACGAGTACACCCGCCGCCTGCTGGCCGCCGCGCCCGGCATGGCCAGCGCCAAGATCGCCCCGGCGCCCGCGGCCGGCTCCGGGACCGAGCCGGAGATCCTGCTCGACATCGCCGGCGCCCGCAAGAAGTACCGCATCCGCGGCCGCCGCGACCCGTTCCTCGCCGTCGACGGCGTCGACATCAAGATCCCGCGCGGCCAGACCGTCGCGATCGTCGGCGAGTCCGGCTCCGGCAAATCCACCACCGCCCGCCTCGCGCTCCGGCTCGAGGCGGCCGACGGCGGCACCGTCCACTACCGCGGCACGGACGTGTCCGGCCTGCGCGGCGCGGCGCTGCTCGCGTTCCGCCGCGCCGTGCAGCCCGTCTTCCAGAACCCCTACTCCTCCCTCGACCCCCGCTACACGATCGGCCGGGTCATCGACGAGCCGCTGCGGGTGCACAAGCTCGGCGACGCCGCACGCCGCCGGGCCGCCGTCAGCGATCTGCTGGAGAAGGTCGCGCTGCCCGCGTCCTTCGCTGACCGCCACCCGCACGAGCTCTCCGGCGGCCAGCGCCAGCGCGTCGCGATCGCCCGGGCGCTGGCCCTCAGCCCGGACCTGGTCGTCATGGACGAGCCCGTCAGCGGCCTCGACGTGCTCGTCCAGGAGCAGATCCTCGACCTCATGGTCTCCCTGCAGCGCGACCTCGGGCTGTCCTACCTGTTCATCAGCCACGACCTGGCCGTGGTCCGCCTGGTCTCGCACCAGGTGTACGTCATGCGCGCCGGGAAGGTCGTCGAGAGCGGCGGCCCGGACGAGATCTTCCAGGCTCCGCGCGAGGAGTACACCCGCCAGCTCATCGCCGCCATCCCCGGCCAGTCCCTCGCGACGGCGTAGCCCCGCCCCAGGCCGCCCGGCGGCCGACGGCCCGCGCCCGGGCCGCCCGGCGGACAGTTCGCGCCCGGGCCGCCCGGCGGCATCCGATCCGGCGGCACCCCCCGCGGCGTCTGATGCATCAGCAGCCCCGGCGGCGCCCGACCCGGCGGCAGCCCCGGCGGCGCCCGACCCGGCGGCAGCCCTGGCGGCGCCCGACCCGGCGGCAGCCCCGGAGGCGTCCGATCCAACGGCAGCCCCGGAGGCGTCCGATCCGGCGCCGTCCAATCAGGCGGCAGCCCCGGCGGCGTCCCATCGCCCGGTATCCCCGGCCGCTTCCCATCTGCCGGCAGCCTCGGCCGCGTCCGATCCGGGGGCGTCGCGACGGCCGGACCGGCGCGCGATCGCGCTGGTGCTGTCGTTCGCGGCCATGGGCGTC
>DASYBB010000023.1:0-48354 GCA_036501025.1 Streptosporangiaceae bacterium | reverse complement strand
GTGGTGGCGGGCCTGTGCTGGCGGGCGCGGCCCGGGCGGGGGCGGGCGGCCGCCGCCACCGGGGCGCCGGCCGCACCGCGGTCAGCCGGTCGCCGAGCAGACGCCGCCGTGCGCGGCGCCGTAGGCGTTGCCCCACAGGGCCTGGTCGCTCACCGGGTTGGTGGTCACGCTGCCCGGCAGCCCGTCCACCGGGCTGCTGATCGTCAGCGTCTGCTGGGACTTGGTCACGAACGGGGCCACGATCGGGTCGGCCAGGTTGGTGTCGCCCTGGTAGGAGACATTCTGCAGGGCCGGCGCGCCGCCGCCCGCCTGCCCGGCGGACAGCTTGACGCCCTTCGCCGCGTCGACCGCGTAGGTCAGCGCCCACTTGGCGTACAGGTCGGCGGGCTGCGACTGGGACGCGTTGACCGCGCCGGCGCCGATGTCGCACATCTCGAACGGCACGCCGTCATCGCTGATCAGCTGCACCGGGTGGGCCGAGCCGGGGCCGAGTCCCTTCTTCTTCAGCAGCGGGATGATGCCGGTGTCCGGGCTCGACCACTGCGAGTAGATCGCCTTCAGCTGCGAGCCGTAGGCGTTGATGGCGTCCTGGGCGTCGGTGACGGCGGTCGCGTCGGTCCACACCGTCGGCTTGGCCAGCACCTTGACGCCCGGGTCGTTGGCCTTCATGCAGGCATTGAAGGCGTTGGTCCGGTCCGCGCCGTTGGACGACGTCAGGTCGCCCTCGAGGTCGAGCACGTAACCGGACTTGACCGTCTGCGCGATGTACGCGCAGGCATCCTGGCCGTACAGCGTGTTCGACGCGCGCACCACCATGTAGACCTTGCCCGCCCCGACGATGGTGTCGACCGACACCAGCTGCACGTGGTGCGCGGCGGCGTAGGAAATTGCCGGGCCGAGGCTGGTGGCCGTCTCGGGGTTGACCACGATGGCCTGGGCGCCCTCGTTGACCAGGTTCTCGATCTGCTGGTTCTGCAGGCTGGCGTCGGCCGCGGCGAGCAGCGGGCCGAGCAGCTTGATCTTCATCTGCTTCGCGTCCTGCTGCTCGTAGTTGATGTAGGCGGACCAGAACGCGGTGTTGTTGTAGGTCAGGTCGACGCCGATCTTGACCGGGCCGGCCGCGGCCGGCCCGGTGCTCGACCCGGTGCTCGAACCGCCGCTGGACCCGCAGGCGGCGAGCAGCGCGCTGGCCGCGGCGGCTGCCGCTACCGTCAGCACGCGACGCTTTGCTCTCATGGCTCTCCCATCGTGCGTTCGTGGGTTGTCGGTGATCAACCGGTCGCAGGCGGCAGGGCCTGCCACACCGGGCCGTGCGGAAACTCGTGGTCGGCCAGGGACTGCGGCCGCAGCGCCGCGGAGAACCCCGGCGCGGACGGCGCGCGATACCGGCCGGCGACGACCCGGACCGGATCGACGAAGTGCTCATGCAGGTGATCGACGTACTCGATGACGCGGCCGGTCATGGTGGCGGAGACCGCGGCGTAATCGAACATGGCCAGGTGCTGGACCATCTCGCACAGCCCGACCCCCCCGGCGTGCGGGCAGACCGGCACCCCGAACTTGGCCGCGAGCAGCAAGATCGCGATGTTCTCGTTGACGCCGGCCACCCGGCACGCGTCGATCTGCACGAAGTCCAGCGCTCCGGCCTGGAGCATCTGCTTGAAGACGACCCGGTTGGCGACGTGCTCGCCGGCCGCGATCTGGACCGGCGCGACCGCCACGCGGATCCGGTGCAGGCCCAGGACCTCATCCGGGCTGGTCGGCTCCTCGACCCAGTACGGCTGAAAGGGAGCGAGGGCCGAGATCGCCGTGATCGCCTCCGGCACGCTCCAGCGCTGGTTGGCGTCGACCGCGATCCGGATGCCCGGCCCGACCGCGGCCCGGGCCAGCGCCATCCGCCGCGCGTCGTCCGCCGCGTCACCCCCCACCTTGAGCTTGATCTGGGTGAAGCCGTCCGCGACGGCCTCCCGGCAGAGCCGGACCAGCTTCTCGTCGGAGTAGCCGAGCCAGCCCGGCGTCGTGGTGTAAGCCGGGTAGCCGTCCCGCTCCAGGAGCGCGATGCGGTCGGCCCGCCCGGCCTGCCCGGCCCGCAGGATGCCGAGCGCCTCGGCCGGGGTCAGCGCGTCCTCGATGTAGCGGAAGTCGACGAGGTCGACGAGCTGCTCCGGCGACATGCCCGCGAGCAGCTTCCAGAGCGGCTGGCCGGCCAGCCTGGCGGCCAGGTCCCAGGCGGCGTTGACGATCGCGCCGATCGCCATGTGGATGACGCCCTTCTCGGGGCCGAGCCAGCGCAGCTGGCTGTCCGCGATGAGCTCGGCGCTGAGCGCGCCCAGGTCGCCGGTCATGTCGGTGGCGAGCCGGCCGACGACGTGCGGCCGGAGGGCGGCGATGGCGGCGACGACCACGTCGTTGCCGCGGCCGATGGTGAAGCACAGGGCGTGGCCCTCCAGGCCCGGCCGGTCCGTGCGCAGCACCGCGTAGGCCGCTGAGTAGTCCGGGTCGCGGTTCATCGCGTCGGAGCCGTCGAGCTGCCGCGACGTCGGGAAGCGCACGTCGAAGCAGTCGAGCGCGACGATCCGCGGCCCGCCCGCGGGCCCGCTGGCCCGGGTCGCCGGCGCCGGGACCTGCTCCGGTTGAACCTGCGTCACGAAGACTCCTCGCTGCCGTCACATGCCGGTAACATCCGGCTATAGATCGGATGTATACGCGGCCCGTCGAGCGGCGGCAAGACCCATTGATCGGATGAAATTCCGGGATCGGGAGGACGCGACGGGGCCTGGTTTAGATCGCAGGAGGAGAAATTCGCAGCTCAGGCCGGATATCGACCGGCTCAAGGTGGGGTCGAATGGCCGACAGCCCTAGATGTCACGATTTGGAAACATCCGACACATGGCCTTCAGGCGGGCGATCCTCCTGGGCCAGCTGGTTCAGCCAGTCACGGCTGGCGGCCGCGATCCGGGCCGGCACGCCGAGCTCGCTGAGCAGGGCGGCCGCGGCGGCCATCTCGTCGGCCCGGCGCACGGCGTGGACGCTGCTGCCCTCCTCGAGGCGCTCCAGCGTGGCCGGGCCGGCGGCGGCCAGTTCGGCGGCGATGTTGTCGCGCAGCCAGCCCTCGCACCCGGCAGCCCGGCCGGCCCGCAGCGACTCCACCACGGCCGCCGCCATGCCCTTGTAGAACACGCTGCGCACGAGCTTCCGGGTGGCCGCGGCCCCGGCCGGGCCGTCCAGCACCTCGGCGTCGCCGCCCAGCTGGTTGATCGCGCCCGCGACGGCGACCGCGGCCGGGCCGCTGACCAGCATCGGGGTGCGGATCCCGCGGCCGGGCACCGACGACATCATGGCCACGTCGGCGAACGCGACGCCGGCCCGGCCGGCCAGGTCCGCGATCCGCTGCTTGAGGCCGGCCGAGGAGGTGTTCAGGTCCGCGTAGAGCGCGGCCGGGCGCACGGCCGGGGCCGCGGCCCGGAACGCCGCCTCGGACTCGTGGGCGCAGGTCAGGCTCAGGACCAGGTCGGCGCCGGCGCAGGCGTCCGCGTCGCTGCTGGTCACCACGATGCCTGCCGGGCCGCGGCGCACCGGGTCGTAGCCGCGCACGGTGACCCCGGCCGCGATCAGGTCCTGGCTGATGGCCGCGCCGGCCTCGCCGAGCCCCAGCACCGCCACCACGGCCAGCGGGGCCGCCGGCGTATCCGAGGCCGCCGAGCCGGGCCGCCTGCCGCTCACGGCTGCACCTGCGCGGGCGGCGTGCCGTGGGTGTGGAAGGTGTCGATGGTCTTCAGTCCCCACGCCTGGCCCTTGGCCCGCTCGGCCGCCGTCCAGCTGACGGGCGCCCAGTCCGGGGCGAGCACCAGCCGCGCCCCGGCATTGCACAGCTCGATGCGGTTGCCGCCCGGCTCCCAGACGTAGAGGAAGAAGGTCTGCTGGATGGCGTGCTTGTGCGGCCCGGTCTCGATGTGGATGCCGTTCTCCAGGAACACGTCGGCGGCGCGCAGGATGTCCTCGCGCTGGTCGGTGGCGAAGGCGACGTGATGCAGCCGTCCCGACGACCGGGTCCAGTCCGCGGTGTAGACCAGGTCGTAGGTCTTGTCGGTGACGTGGTACCAGACGGCCGTGGGCGTCCCGTCGTCGGCGACGATCTGCTCGGTGAGGCGCGCGCCGAGGACCGCGGGCATGAAGCCCGCGATGGCCGGGATGTCCCTGGCCAGGTAGTTGACGTGGTCAATCCGGCGGACGTTGGCGCCACGGCCGGGAAACGGCTCTGCCTGATTCTTCAGGGCCGGGCGGTGGCCTGGCGGCGCGGCGTACCACTCGCTCTCCCAGTACAGGCCGAACTCGTGACCGTCCGGGTCGGTGAACCGGTACGTCGGGCCGATGCCGTGCTCGCCGTCTGTCCAGCCCCGGCCCAGCCCGGCGGCTTCGATGACGGCGACCCGGCGGGCCAGCGCCGCCGGCGAGGCGGCACGCAGCCAGGTCCGCCCGATGCCCGGCGCCGCGGCCTCGGTCACCTTGACGGTGAAGGCCTCGTAATCGTCCCAGGCATGCACGTAAACCGCGTCACCGGAGCGGCCCACCGAGCTCATGCCCAGCAGCCGGACGAAGAAGTCCGCGGTCTGCTCCGGCACCGTCGTCCGCAGCTCCACGGCCCCTACGTGCGCGATGTCGCGACTGCGCTCAGTGGTCATCCGCCTAGCCTCCCGGACCTGGGCTGACCGGCGTGGCGCGCCCGGCGGGCAGGGCGCGCAGCGCGTCGATCACGCTGTCGATGTGCGCGCTCATGGCCGCCTCGGCGGCAGCGGGGTCACCCGCGACGATGGCCGCGACGATCGCCTCGTGCTGGGGGAACGAGACGGCCGGGCGGCCGGGGACGAGCGCCAGGCGGAACTGGTGGCGGACCATCTGCCCGCGCAGCTGCTCCAGGATCCGGGCCGAGGTCTGATGGCCGGCGATGGAGCGGATGACCGCGTGCAGCGTGCCGTTCAGCTCGCTGTACTGCATCAGCTCGCCGGCCCGCCAGGCCGCCTTCATCGACCGTACGATCCGCCGCAGCTCCGCGCGGTCCGCGGCGGTGGCGCGCTGCGCCGCGCGCGCGGCGCACAGCGACTCGAGCGCGCGCCGGACCTCGGTGATCTCGATCGCCTCGTCGATCGACACGGTGCGGACCCGGGCGCCGCGATTGCGCAGCACCTCCACCAGCCCCTGGGCCGCCAGCAACTGCAGGGCGGACCGGATGACGAAGCGGGTCGCGCCGAACCGCTCGCACAGGTCGCTCTCGACCAGCCGCTGCCCGGCCACGTAGTCCCCGTCCAGGATCGCCGTGCGCAGTGCCTGCGCCACGTCCACATCACCGGTCATGGTGCTCGTTCCTCGTCGCCGGGCCAGGGCCGGTACTCGACACCCAGGTCACGTACCAGCCCGCGCAGGTTGCTCACGTCCAGGCTCAGCTTTCCCTGCCGGTACGCCGCCCGCGACCGGAACTCCCGGTCGACCCGGTTCCGGCACCCGGCCAGCACCTCGCGGGCCGCGCGCCGAGGCACGCAGACGACGCCGTCGTCGTCGGCGACTATGACGTCGCCCGGGCAGATCACCGTGCCCGCGATCACGACGGGCCGGTTGACCGTCCCGGCCGTCGCCTTCACGGTGCCCTGGGCGCTGACCGCCCGCGACCAGGCCGGGTACCGGGCACTGGCGATGTCCGCGGTATCCCGGATGCCCGTGGTCGTGACCAGGCCGGCCACCCCGCGCGCGGCCAGCGCCGTGGTGAGCAGTTCCCCGATGTAGCCGTCCAGCGACGGGGAGGTTGTCGCCACGACCAGCAGGTCGCCGGGCGCGGTCTGCTCCACGGCCAGGTGGACGGTGAGGTTGTCGCCGGGCGGGCACAGGGCGGTCACCGCGCTCCCGGCCGCCCGCGCTCCTGGCCAGGCCGGCCGCAGGTCAGTGCCCAGCAGCCCGGCCCGCCCCATGGCCTCGTGGATGGTGGCCACGCCGTGGCGGCCCAGGTCGGCCACGACGTCGGCCGGGGCCTGCGGGACGCCGGTGATCACGACGGGCTTCACGCCAGCATCTCCGCCACCTGGGGAAACACGCGCTGATAGGCCTCCGCCCGGGCGATGGCCGGGTCGCCGCCGTTGCGGACGGCCTGGACGCCGCGCCGTTCTCCGAGATCGGCGTAGTAGCGGACCAGGTGATCCTGCGAGCCCAGCTGGCGCATGGCCGCCAGTTTCTTCTCGAAGACGGCCGAGACATCGACGAGCACGTCCGGCGTGAAGTGGCAGAGTTCCGGCTGGTGGGGCTCGAACCGGAATACCGGCGGGGCGCCCAGCGGCGGGTGCTCGGACTCGTGCCCGCGGGCCTGGGCAACCATGCGGGCGCGCATGGTCAGGTCGGCGGCCAGGGGATGGTCATAGTTGTGCGGGTCGATCGCGGAATGGGTGAGGATGGCGGTTGGCTGGATCTCCCGCATGATCTCGACCAGCGCGAACAGCGTCTCGCGGTCGTCGGGCAGCGGGTAGTCGCCGCGATCCAGGAAGGTCATCCGCGCGCCGAGGATCTCGCCGGCCGCGGACGCCTCGGCGTGGCGGATCTGCTTGACGCGCTCGACGGTCATGCCGGGCCGGCGCCAGGCGCCCTGCGATTCGCCGCGCTCGCCGTAGGACAGGCAGACGACGTCCGCGCGGCCGCCGGCCGCCACGACCTTGGCGATGTAGCCGCCGGCCCGCCATACGAAGTCGGCGGCGTGGGCACTGACGACCAGCAGCGCGGCCGGTTCCCCGGTCATGAGCCCTCCCGCGGCGCGGCCGGAGCGGCTGGGGTGGCCGCCGAGCGCCCGGCCAGGGTGCGGCTGTTGTCGACGATCATGCGGCGGATCTCTCCCTCCGTGAAGCCGGCGGCCAGCATGGCGTCGGCCATCAGGGCCAGCCCGTCCTCCACCGGCGGGTTGTGGGGCTGGCCCAGGTCGGTGGTCACCACGGTGGCCTCGACGCCGGTCGCGCGGATGTTGGCCACCATGTCCGGCCAGGGGTACTTGCCGGTCAGCGGCGTGGTCAGGCAGCGCTCCAGGTACGCCCCCAGGTCGGCCAGGCGGCGCTGGTCATCGAGGTGGAGCGCCTGCTGCGGGAACTCGGGGTGCGTGACGATGACGTGCGCGACCCCGGCGTCTGCCGCCGCCCTGGTGAGGGCCAGGATCTCCGCGCGGCCCAGGTGGCCGGTGGCCAGCACCAGCCCGTGCTCGGCGATCAGGTCAAGGATGGCCCGCGCCCCGGGCACCACCTCGCCGGCGGCGTCCAGCACCTCGACCGGCGGCGGGTCGAGGCCCCGGCCGCGCAGCTCGTCCTGCAGGGCCAGCCACATGGGCGGGGTCGCGCCCGGTGGCAGGTCACGGGCGGTGCGGCGGTGGTTGGCCGCGTCGACGGTGGGCATCCAGACGATGCGGGCGCCCTCCCGGGCGGCGATCTCCACCGCCACCGGGTTCAGCCCGCCGACGGCGGCGTTCAGGGCGATCGCGCCGAGGACATCGACGCCGGGAACGGCCTGGCGGACGACTGCCGCCCGCTCCGCCGTCGAGGTGTAATGCGACTTCAGCACGAAGCCCGCCAGGCCGTGCTGGCGGAACTGGCGGGCCAGGTCCACGTCCGTGATCCGCCGCTCCATGACATCCGGGGCGACATGCACATGCAGGTCGTAGCTGCCCCGGACCAGTGCTCGCGCGCGCGGCGACGGCACGGCGCCGTTCGCCAGCATCGGCGCACCATCGCTCACGCCGCCTCCCGGATCTTCCCTGTGTTGACCGCCACGAGCAGGGCGTGCTCCGTCAGGCCGGGGCCGGACAGCTCGCCGGCCATGGCCCCCTGGTAGAAGACTGCTACGCGATGGCACAGTCCCGCCAGCTCCTGGTTATCAGTGGAGCACAGGACAACGACCGCGCCGGCCCGCGCGATCGACCCGATCAGGCGGTGCATCTCGCGCTTGGCGCCGACGTCCACGCCGCGCGTGGGGTCGTCGAGGAGCAGCACCTCCGGCTCCAGCTCCAGCCACGTGGCGAAGACGACCTTCTGCTGGTTCCCGCCGGACAGCGCGCCCGCCGGACTGTCGACGGACGGGGCCGCGACGCCGAGCTGGGCAGTCTGCCGCCGCGCCCGGCGGCGGAGGACCTCCCGCCGGATGAACGGGCCGTCCCGCCGTAGCGCCACCGACCGGACCTGGGCGATGTTCTCCCACACCGGCTTGTCCAGGAGCAGGCCCAGCGTGCGGCGGTCGCCGCTGACCAGGGCCACGCCCGCGGCGACCGCGGCGCGGTGCGAACGGGGCACCGGCTCGCCGCCGGGCAGCAGGACCTGCCCGGTCCGCGGCCGGGCCAGGCCCGCCATCATGTCCAGCAGCTCGTGATGGCCCGCCCCGATCAGGCCGGCCAGCCCGACGATCTCGCCGGGAGCGGCACCGAGGTCCACCGCCGGACGCCCCTCGGCCAGCGACACCCCGGCTACCCGCAGCGGCCGCCGCGCGGCGGCCACGGTCACGTCCGGCTCGCGGCGCTCGCTCTTCGCGCCGCCCAGCCGGGCCGAGGTGCCCAGCATGGCCGACACGATGGCCGCGACGTCGAGCTCCCGGCGCGGGCGGCGGTCCAGCACCGTACGGCCGCCGCGGAGCACGGTGATCTCGTCGGCGACGCTGAGCACCTCCTCCAGGATGTGCGAGACGAAGACCACGCCGGTGCCGCGCGACCGCAGCGCCCCCACGAGCCGCAGCAGGTTACTGCTGGAGGCCGTCTCCAGGGCCGACGTCGGCTCGTCGAGGACGAGCACCGCGGGCCGGGCCAGCAGCGCCCGGCCGATCTCGACGAGCTGCTGGTCGGCCAGCGACAGGTCACCGAGCGGGCGCCCGAGGTCGGTGACCAGCCCGAGCTCGGCCAGCACCGGCGCCGCCTGCCGCGCCATCGCCCGCCGGTCGAGCAGCCCGCGGCGGCGCGGCTCGCGCATGGTGAACAGGTTGGCCAGCACGCTCAGCTCCGGGAACAGGCTGAGTTCCTGGGACACCACCGCGACGCCGCCGCGGGCCGCGTCCGCGGTGTGGGCGAATACGACCGGAGAACCGTCGACCACCAGGCGGCCGGAGTCCGGTGCGACGGATCCGCTGAGGATCTTGACGAGCGTGGACTTGCCCGCGCCATTCTCGCCAAGCAGTGCGTGCACCCGTCCCGCCCCGACCGCGAAGTCAGTGGGCTGCAGGGCCACGACGCCGCCGTACCGCTTGCTGACCCCGATCGCCTCGAGCATCGGCCCGCGCCCCTAGCCGACAGCCGACATCGGCTTGAGGTACTTGGCCGGGTCGGCGAGCTCGGCGGCGACCTCCCGCTTGAAGTAGGCCGCGCGGGCCGCCGGGCTCTGCTGCCGGGCCATGATGGCCGCGATGTTGCCGGAGTCGACGACCAGCGAGCCAGGGTTCCACCAGCCCTTCGGCAGTGGCGTGCCCTTGATCGCGTGCTCGGCGAGCAGGTCCACGGCGATGTACCCCTTGAGCCAGTGCTCGGGCGAGACCAGCGCGGTCACGTCGCCGGCCGCCACTCCGGCCAGCGAGTTGGGGTCCAGGTCGTCGGCCCCGACGAGATAGTGCTGGCCGGTCTTCTTCTCGATCTCGTACATCGACGCGGCATCCTGGCTGCCCGGGCCCACGTAGGCCAGCGCGTGCGGGTGGGCCTGGACGGCCGAGCTCCAGGCGCTGTAGTTCGACGAGGGTTCCTGGGTGGAGTCGAAGTTGAGGAACGTCACGCCGGGCCGGGCCTTGCGGACCGTGGTCTCGAAGCCCTGGTTGCGGGCCGTGAGCACCGGCAGGCCGGGCGTGTCGGTGCCGATCAGGATCTGGCCCGACGCGCCCGCCGGGATCTTCGGCAGCAGGGCGTCCGCGAGCTGGACGCCGAGGTAGTAGTTATCGTTACCGATGAACAGGGTCACGTCCGACCCCGGCGCCGGGGGCGCGTCCACGGCGATGGTCGGGATGCCCGCGCTCTCGGTCTGCTTAAACGGGCGGATGAACAGGTCGGGGAACAGCGTGGCCAGCGCGATGCCGTTCTTCGAGTTCTGCAGCGCGGCCTGGAAGAGCTGCACCTGCTGCGAGCCGCTGGCGGTGGGGGGCGCGGAGTTGGTCAGGGCCACCCCGGTGGCCCGGGCGGCCGCGGCGGCGCCGAGGGACATCTCCTGCGCGAAGTTCTCCGAGGTGGTGTCGTAGATGAAAGCGATGTGCACCTTCGAAGCGGCGGTCCCGCTGCTCGCGGATCCGGAGCCGGCCGAGCTGGCCGGGCCGCTCGAGCCGCAGGCGGCCAGGGCGGCGGCGAGCGCCGCCGCCCCGATCCCGGCTGCGGTCCTGGTGCGTCTGGTTCCGGCCTGGCCGGCGTGCGCCGGCGATGACGAGTAGTGCATGCAAGACTCCCTGGCTGGATCTGAACGGTGGTGGGCCATGCGGCGGGGCCGGCCGGACCGGCCGGCTAGGAGCTTTCTCATAGGCCCAGCGCTCGCCGCCGCCGGGCCCGCCGCCGCCGGAGCAGGCCATCAAGCGAAACGGCGACGATGATGACCGTGCCCGTCGCGAAGCTGGTCCAGTTGAGCGGCAGGTTGAAGTAGACGAGCCCGCTGTTGACCACGCCGAGCAGGAGGGCGCCGACCGCGGCGCCGGCCACCGTCGCGTTGCCCCCGGCCAGCGGCGTCCCGCCGATGACGGCGGCCGCGATGGCCTGGAGCTCGAAGCCCGTGCCGAGCTGCGGGTCGCCGGAGGAGAAGTAGCCCAGGGCCAGGACGCCGCCGACGGCCGCCAGTACCCCCATCAGCACCAGGACCTGGATGCGCATGCGCGGCAGCGAGATGCCGCTGTGGACGGCGGCCCGGGGATTGGACCCGATCGACCGCACCCGGTACCCGAAGGGCGTGAGGCGCAGCGCGATGGTCAGGGCGATCACGATGAGGACCAGGATCCAGATCCCGACCGGGATGCCGGCGAGGTTGCCGCCGACGACCGAGTAGAACGAGCTGGTGACCGGCAGGCTGGTGATCTGCTGGCCGCCCGACAGCGCCTCGGCCAGGCCGCGGTACACCGACAAGGTGGCGAGCGTGGCGATGATGGCGGGGATCCCGATGCCCTGGACCAGGAACGCGTTGACCAGCCCCAGGCCGGCGCCGATGCCGAGCGAGATCACGGCGGTCAGCCACGGGTTTATCCCCGCCTGCTGCAGCAGGGCGGCGCAGATGACGGTGAGGCCAAGCATGGAGCCGACGGACAGGTCCAGCTCGCGCATCGCGATCAGGAACGCCATCCCGCAGGCCAGGATGGCCACGAAGGCGTTCTGCTCGATGACGTCGGTGATCTGGCGGCCCGAGAAGAACGAGTGATGGAACAGGCTGATGACGGCGACGATGACGAGCGTCGCGATCGTCACCGGGCCGCTCTCCAGGTCGCCGATCCAGCGCCGCACGTCGTGGCCGGACCAGGCACGGGCCGATTCCGCCGTCTCGCCCTGCTCCGCGCCGGCCGGCGACCTGGCCCCGGTCTCTGTCTCGGGCTGATCGCTCACGTCGGCCATCGATATGCCTCTTCGTCGCCCAGATCGTTAACAATATTGCTCGCAAGATACGAACCGCGGACAGCGGCGTCAAGGGGTACCGATCAAATTGTTAACGATCTAGACAACGAAATAGACAACAATTAGAGTGCGGGCCATGACCCCGGTCCGGTCCGCGGCCTCCGTCCGGGAGGCCACCTTCGAGCTCGCCCGCAGCCGCGGCCTGACGACGTGGTTCGGCAACCCCGGCTCGACCGAGATCCCGCTGCTGGCCGGCCTGCCGGGCGACCTGCGCTACGTACTCGCCCTGCACGAGAGCGCCGCGGCCGGGATGGCCACCGGGTACGCGCTGGCCGCCGGCCGCCCCGCGATGGTGTCCCTGCACACCACGGCGGGCCTGGGCAACGCGGTCAGTGCCCTGGCCAGCGCGCGGGCTATCCGGGCGCCGCTGGTCGTGCTGGTCGGGCAGCAGGACCGGCGGCACCTGCTGGCCGAGCCGTTCCTCACCGGGCGGCTGGCCGGGCTGGCCGGGTCCTATCCGCTGGACGTGCTGCAGCCGCCGCGCGCACCGGACGTGCCGGGATGCATCGCCCAGGCCTGGCACGCGGCGCAGGCCGGGCGCGGCCCGGTCATCGTCATCGTCCCCATGGGCGACTGGGACGAGGCGGCCGAAGACCTGCCCGTGCCGGCTCCGGCCCGGAGCCGGTCGGCGTCCGGCGCCGATCCCGGCGACGTGGCTGCGATCGGCGTGCTGCTGGACGCGGCCACCTCGCCCGTCCTCGTCACGGGCGCGGGCGCCGACTCGGCGGCGGCCTGGTCCGCGCTCACCGGGCTGGCCGACCGGCTGGACTGCCCTGTTTTCTCCGAGCCGTTCAGCGCCCGGGCCGGATACCCGCAGGACCATCCGCGGTTCGCCGGGTTCCTGCCGGCCGGCCGCGCCGCGCTGCGCCGCGCCCTGGCCCCGTACGACACTGTCGTGGTGATCGGCGGCGCCCTGCTGCGCCAGTACCACTACGAGCCCGGCTCGCTGGTCGGCCCGGCCACGCGCACGGCTGTCATCAGCGAGGATCCCGCGGAGGTGGGCCGCAGCCCGGTCGACTTCGGGCTCGTCGCCCCCCTGCCGGCGGCTGTCATGGCCCTCACCCGGGCCGTGGCTCCCGGCGCGGCCCGCCGCGACGGCCGCCCGCCCCCCACCGGGCAGGCCGACGCGCTGCGCAGCGAGCTGGCCGGGCGGGCCGGGCGGGCCGCCGGCCTGACGGCCGAGACGCTCTTCGCGGAAATCGCCGGCCGGGTCACGGCCGACACGATCGTGGTCGAGGAGACCCCGTCCAGCCAGGACGAGGCCCACCTGATGATTCCGGCCCGCCGGCCGCTGGGCCTGCTGCGGGCGCCGATGGGAGGCCTCGGGTTCGGCCTGCCCGCCGCGATCGGTGTCCGGATGGCGCTGCCGCGCCGCCCGGTCCTGGGGCTCATCGGCGACGGGTCGTCGCTGTACTGCATCCAGGCCCTGTGGACCGCCGCGCACTACGGCGTCGGCGTGGTCTTCTTCGTCCTGAGCAACGGCCGCTACCAGGTGATGCACGACCTGATCGGGGAGCGGGGCCCGGCGCCGTGGCCGCCCCTGTCCGGTGTCTCGGTCGACGGGCTGGCGGCCGCGCTCGGCGTGGCATCCCTGCGCGTGACCACGCGAGAGCAGCTCACCGAGGTGGCGGCGGACGTGCTGCCCGGGCTGCGCCACCGGGACCGGCCGCTGGTCGTCACGGTCGCGCTGGACGCGTCGTGATGACCGGGGGCAGCGGCGGGGCCGGGGGGACAGGCAGGGCCGGGGGCGGCGGCCGGCGCACCGCGGTGGTCACGGGCGCGGCCGGCGGGCTCGGGCGGGTCTTCGCCGTCGCGCTGGCCAGCCGCGGGATCGCGGTAGCCGGGATCGACGTCGCTGACTGCGGGCCCGTGGGGCACGCGGTGGCGGCCGCGGGCGGCCAGTTCACCGGCATCCGGGCCGACCTGACCGACCCGGAGGCGGCCGCGGCGGCGATCGACAGCGCCGCCGCGCAACTCGGGCGGCTGGACATCCTGGTCAACAACGCCGGCCTGTTCCCGGTGATCCCCTTCGAGGAGACCACGCCCGCCCAGTGGCGCGGGATCATGAGCCTTAACCTGGACGGCCTGTTCTATGTCACCCGCGCGGCCCTGCCCTGGCTGAAGCAGTCACCGGCCGGGCGCATCGTCAATATCGCCAGCGCGGTGGTCTGGCTGGGGCCACCCGGGATGGTGGCCTACACGGCGTCCAAGGCCGGGGTCATCGGCTTCACCCGCGCCCTGTCCACCGAGCTCGGGCCGTCGGGAATCACGGTCAACGCCATCACGCCGAGCATGATCCCCACCCCGACCGCGGTGCGGACCGGGGTGACGCGCGACCTGGACCGGGTCGTGGCCGGGCAGTCGGTGCCGCGCGCCCAGCGGCCGGAGGACCTCATCACGACGCTGCTCTACCTCTGCGATCCCGGCTCGTCCTTCGTGACCGGCGCCGCCATCAACGTCGACGGCGGTCACGCCAAGCACTAGCTAGGCGAGGGGAGTGGCAACCCGAGCACGACCAGGTCGAGCTGGCGGAGCCGCGCCGGGTCGGCGATGAGCTCGGCGTCGGGCGCCAGGACCGCGATGACCGCGTCCACGTCGCCGGCCCGCGCGGCCGCGAGGAAGGTCTCGACCACGCGCCGGTGCCGGGTCAGCTCCGCGGCGTCCAGCGCGGGAGCGCCCCGGACCTTCTGGCGCGCGCGGCTGGCGAGCTTCTTGGCCGTGGCCGGGGAGCGCTCCACGACCGGGGCGATCTCGTCGAACGGCACGGCGAACATGTCGTGCAGCACGAAGGCGATCCGCTCGGCGGGCACCATGACCGCAATGACCGCGTTAAAGCTGGCCGGGCGGCCCAGCCTTCGGGTGCCCGGCGCGGTCACTGATGGCGCAGGAGTTACGGTCCTCGTGTCCGGCATTACACCGGATGCTCGGCTCACCCAGCGAGGCCGACGACGCCGTCCAGGAAGCCTGGCTGCGGCTGGAGCGCACGGACGTCAGCGACGTGCAGAGCCTGGGCGCCTGGCTGCGGACGGTCGTGTCGCGCGTGTGCCTGGACCAGCTGCGCGCCCGGGCGGCCGAGCACGGCTATGAGCGCACCACTGTCCGCGGCATCGCGCGAGCCGCCAGGGTCGACGCTGGCCTGGTGATGCATTACTTCGGGTCTAAGCCGGAACTTTTCCAGCGGGTCACGCGAGCGGCACCGCCACCGGGCGTGAGCGGGACGCCGGAGTCGGCGTCGTCGTCTCCCGGCACCTGCTGAAGTCCGACGCGCTGGCCGGCGCCGACCCGCAGCAGCTAGTCGACCTGCTGCGACCCGGCCTCGGGTTCCTCACGGGCGCCAGCCCGGATCGGGCCGCCGCCGAGGCGCGCGGTGACCTGCCGGGTCCCGGCCTGACATTTGTCACGCCGAAACTGTGCCTCCTGGCCCTACGCCGAGCCCCCGGCGGCATGGCACTCTCGCATCATGACGGCCCCGGTACGCTCGACTGACGTGGACCCGGAGGCAGAGCCGGCCAGTCCGGCCGAGGCGGAGTGGCTAGCGAGCCACCGGAAGTGGACTCGCGGGTGGCGCGCGCCCGTGTTCGGCGCGGTCCTCCTGGTGTACCTGGTCTACGTGGTCGCCGCCATCTCGCAGAACGCCCGCGGCGCCGGGGCGGTGGCCGGCTACGCCATCCTCGCCGCCTTCGCCGTGACCTGGTTCGTCACCGTCGCGCCGCAGGTCCCGGAGTGGGGGCCGCGGCGATTCTGGACGCTCTACGGCATCCTGGCCGTCCTGTTCCTCGCGGAGCTGCCGTTCGCCCGGATAGCCGGGTTCGTCCTGTGCGTGTACATCACGATCATCACGGTGGCCCGGCTCGGCCGCCGCGCCGCGCCGATCGTCCTCGCGCTGGCCGTGGGAGCGGTTGTGATCCCGCCCGCCATTCCCTCCTGGCACGACAGCGTGAGCGCCGCGTTCGCCGCCGTCACCCCGGTCGCGATCCCGGTCGCGGCCCTGGCCATGTACGGCAGCACCCAGGTCGTGAACAGCTACCGGGCGCTGGCCGAGGCCCGCGCCGAGCTCGCGCGGCTGGCCGCGGAGAACGAGCGCTTCCGGATCGCCCGCGACCTGCATGACCTGCTGGGCCACTCGCTGACCACCATCACGGTGAAGGCCGGCCTGGCCCGGCGGCTCGGCGAGGCCGATCCCGCACTGGCGCTACCCGAGATCGCCGCGGTCGAGGCCCTGGCCCGGCGGTCGCTGGCCGACGTGCGGGCCGCCGTCGCCAACTACCGCGAGGTGACGCTCGCGGGGGAGCTCGCCACCGGGCGGGAGCTGCTGCGCGCGGCCGGCATCACCGCCGACCTGCCCCGCGCCGTTGACGTGGTCGATCCCGCCCACCAGGAGCTGTTCGGCTGGGTCGTGCGCGAGGGCTTCACCAACATCGTGCGGCACGCCCACGCGACCTCGTGCGCGGTCCGGCTGGCCGCGGCGTCGGTCGAGATCGTGGACGATGGCATCGGCGGGGCGGCCGGGCCCGGCAGCGGCCTGGCGGGCCTGCGCGAGCGGGTCGCGGCGGCCGGGGGCGTCGTCGAGGCCGGGCCGGCGCAGCCGGCGGGCTGGCGGCTGCGGGCCTCCCTCGCCCCGGGCGTCGGCGCGTGATGGTCCGCCTGCTGCTCGCCGATGACCAGGAGCTCATCCGCAGCGCGCTCGCGGCGCTGCTCGGGCTCGAAGCCGACTTCGAGGTCGTGGCGCAGGTCGGGCGCGGGGACGAGGTCGTGGCCGCCGCCCGGGCGCACCAGCCCGACATTGCCCTGCTCGACATCGACATGCCCGGCATCGACGGCCTGGCCGCGGCCAGCGTCCTGGCCCGCGAGGTCCCGCAGTGCCGCGTGCTCATCCTCACCACCTTCGGGCGGCCCGGCTACCTGCGGCGGGCGATGGAGTCCGGGGCCTGCGGGTTCGTCGTCAAGGACGCGCCGCCCGAGCAGCTGGCCGACGCGATCCGGCGGATCGCCGCCGGGGAGCGCGTCGTCGACCCGGTACTGGCCGCCGAGACGCTGGCCAGCGGTGCTTCCCCGCTGACCACCCGGGAGCGCGACGTGCTGGTCGCGGCCCGGCCGGGGGCGACGGTGTCGGAGATCGCCGGGAAGCTGTTCCTGGCCGAGGGGACCGTCCGCAACTACCTGTCGGCCGCGATCACCAAGGCCGGCGCCCGCAACCGGGCCGAGGCCGTCCGGACGGCGGACGCCCGGGGCTGGCTCTGAGCCTGCGGGCGCCCCGGCCGGCTAGCGTGACCGACCATGACTTCCGTGAGCTCTGTGCCGCGCGTGGGCATCGTGTTCCGCCCGCAGCTGCCGCCGGAGCGGCTGGCCGGGTTCGTCGCCGCGGCGGAGCAGGCCGGCCTGGATGACCTCTGGCTATGGGAGGACTGTTTCCTCGAGGGCGGCCTGACCAGCGCGGCCGCGGCGCTGGCGTGGAGCAGCTCGCTGCGGGTCGGCCTGGGCCTGATGCCGGCGCCGCTGCGCAACCCGGCGCTGGCCGCGATGGAGATCGCGACGCTGGCCCGGCTGTTCCCCGGCCGGTTCGTCCCCGCCCTCGGCCACGGCGTGCAGGACTGGATGGGCCAGGTCGGCGCCCGGGCCGCCTCCCCGATGGGGCTGCTGCGCGAGTGGACGACTGCGGTCCGGTCGCTGCTGCGCGGCGACACCGTGACGGTCGCCGGGACCTACGTGAAGCTGGACCGGGTGGCCCTCGACTGGCCGCCAGCCGCGGCCGTGCCGGTCCTGATCGGTGCCCGCGGTCCGAAGACCATGGCCCTGGCGGGCGAGCTCGCCGACGGCCTCGTCCTCGACGCCGGGACCTCGCCCGATACCGTCCGCCGGGCCATTGCCCAGGCCGCGGCCGGCGCGCCGCACGACATCGTCGTGTACCTGCCGTGCGGGGCCGGGCCGGGCAGCGCCGAGCGGATCCAGGCCGAGCGCCCGCCCTCCGCGCCGGCCGGCCCCGACCTGGCCGCGGTCGGATCGCCCGGCGACGTGGCCGCGACCATCCGCGCGTTCGCCGCGGCGGGGGCTACCACGGTCGTCCTGCAGCCGACCGGCGACGACCCCGACGTGGCCGCGACGATTCAGCTCGCCGGGGCGGCCCGCGCGCTCCTGCACGGCGGCGGCACGCCCTGACCCGCCGGCCGGGTGAACCACCCCGGCGGCGGCCTTAGCGGCCGGTGAAGTTCGGCGGCCGCCGCTCGCGGAAGCTCGCCGCCGACTCGCGGACGTCGTCCGGGGCCTTGCGCGCGTAGGCCAGGCCCGCGGTCTCGTACCGGAGCGACTCGGCCAGCCCGGCGTCGGTGTTGTGCTGCAGCACGCGCTTGGCCGACCGGATGGCCACCGGGGGCAGCTTCGCGATCTGGGCGGCCACCTCCAGCGCGGCCGTGACCACCTCGCCCTCCCCGACCAGCCGGTCCAGGAGCCCGAGCCGGTAGGCCTCCGCCGCGTCCACGTCCCGGCTGGTGAAGACCAGGTCCGCGGCCCGCGCGTAGCCGAGGATGCGGGTGAGGAAGTAGCTCATGCCCGAGTCCGGGCTGAGGCTGCGCTCGGCGAAGACCGTGCGGAACCGCGCTCCGGGCCCGCCGACGCGCAGGTCGCAGCTCAGCGCGAGGCTCATGCCGGCCCCGGCCGCCACGCCGTTCATGGCGGCGATGACCGGCTTGTCGAGCTCGTGCAGGGCGAGCGCCTGCCGCCCCACCCAGCCCCACTCGTCGAGCCGCTCGTTCTGGCTCAGCTCGTGCTCGGCGCGCGGACCGCCGGTGAGGTCGGCCCCGGAGCAGAATCCGCGCCCGGCGCCCGTGATGACCAGGACCCGGACCTCGTCGTCGCTGCGGACATCCTGCGCCAGGTGCAGGATGTCGTCGCGCAGCGCTCCGTTCAGTGCGTTCAGCTTGCCGGGCCGGTCCAGCGTGGCCAGGGCGACGTGCCCGTGAGACTCGAGGCGGATATGCGCATAGTCGGTCATAAGCTGATCTTCACCGCCCGTGCCGGCGGCCGTCAACGGGCCGGCGCCGGCGACCCGGCCGCCCGGCCCGCGGCTAGTCCCAAGGCCGGTTAGTTAGGCGGGCTGTCCGGCTGTCAAGGGTGTGTTGGTTGGTGCGGGAGCGGCGGGGCTCCGGTAGGTGAGGTTTGTCCGCCAAAGACATGCCTGGTCACCGGGAGCCCCGCCGTTGGATAAGTCTGTCATCAGCCGTGTCGTGACGGTGGCCGGAGGCCGGTTCGCGCCGGGTCACCTGGGCGAGCTGACGCGGCAGGTGCCGTTCGAGATGGTTGACGCGGTGCTGGAGGAGACGTGCCGGGTGCAGCGCCGCGTCCGGGTGCTCCCGGCCCGGGTCGTGGTTTACCTGCTGCTGGCCGGGTGCCTGTTCGCCGAGCTGGGCTATGCGCAGGTCTGGGCCCGCATGACAGCGGGGCTGGACGGTCTTGCGGGCGCGTCCCCGACCGCGTCCGCGCTGACGCAGGCGCGGCGGCGGCTGGGGCCCGGGCCGCTGCGAGAGCTGTTCGCCCTGCTGCGCGGCCCGTCCCCGGCGGGAGCGCGGTGGCGGGGACTGCTGGCCTGCGCCATCGACGGCACCATCATGACCGTCGCGGACAGCGACGCGAACCTGGCCGTCTACTCCAGGCAGCGGGGCGGCCCGACGGGCGGGTCCAGCTACCCGATGCTGCGGCTGCTGACCCTGGTCAGCTGCGGGACCCGTACCGTGATCGACGCCGTGTTCGGGCCCGTCTCCAGCGGCGAGACCACCTATGCCCGCGGCCTGCTCGGCAGCCTGCACGCAGGGATGATCCTGCTGGCCGACCGGAACTTCGGGGCCGGGTTCCTGGCCGCGCAGATCGCCGGGACCGGCGCGGACTTCCTGATCCGCGTCCGGACCGGGAACGGCTCCCCGAAGCTCCCGGTCCTGGGCCGCTGCCCGGACGGGTCCTGGCTGTCGCGCTTCGGCGGCGTCCCCGTCCGGGTCATCGACGCGCAGGTCACCGTCGTCACCAGCGCCGGGCGCGCCGCCGGCCGCTGCCGCCTGATCACGACGCTGGCCGACCCTGCCCGCTACCCGGCCGGCGAGATCGTCGCGCTCTACCACGAGCGCTGGGAGATCGAGACCGCCTACTTCGAGCTCAAGTCCGCCATCCTCGGCGGCCGCGTCCTGCGCGCCCGCACCCCCGGCGGCGTGGACCAGGAGGTCTACGCCCTCCTGGTCACCTACCAGGCCCTGCGCGCCGCCATCGCCGACGCCGCCGCAGCTGTCCCCGGCACCGATCCTGACCGGGCCAGCTTCACCATCGCCCTGAATGCTGCCCGCGACCAGGTCATCCTCGCCGCCGGCGTCACCGGCCCGGCCACCGACCTCGCCGGAAACATCGGCCGCCTCGTCCTGGCCAGCCTCATGCCCGCCCGGCGGCCCCGCACCAGCCCGCGTGTCGTCAAGCGCGCGATATCCAAGTACAACGCCCGCGGCAAGGTCGACCGCACCACCCGCAAGGCCACAATCAACATCACCATCCTCGCCACCCCCTTGACGACAGGCGACGAACCCTAACTAACCGGCCTTGCGGCTAGTCCCCGCCCGGAGCCAGCCGGGCCGGGAACCCGCCGGTGGCGACCGGCCCCCAGTGCCGGGGCGTGACCCGGATCAGCGACTTGCCCTGCCGCCGCATGGCCTCGCGGTACTCGTCCCAGTCCGGGTGCTCCCCGGAGATGCTCCGGAAGTACTCCACCAGCGGCTCCACCGACTCCGGCAGGTCCAGCACCTCCGCGTCACCGTCCACCTGGACCCAGGGGCCGCCGAAGTCGTCGGACAGCACCACCACCGTGGCCCGGCCGGCCCGGCGGGCGTTGACCGTCTTGGCCCGCTCCGGGTACGTCGACACCACGATGCGCCCGGCCGCGTCCACCCCGCAGGTGACCGGCGAGGCCTGCGGCGTGCCGCCCGCGCGCACGGTGAGCAGGATCGCGTGATGGCGCGGCCGGATGAAGTCGAGCAGGGCGGCGAGGTCGACCCGGGTGCTGGTCGCGATCTGCGGTGACATGGCCGCGATGCTACCGGGCGGGGGCGGACCTCAGGCGCCGGAGCTGCTCGCCTGGAGTTCGCTCGGTTCGCCGGAACGCTGCCACGCCTGCCCGGCCAGCACCGCGAGGTGCAGGGCGACCAGGGTGTCCTCCAGGTCCGTCACGGTGTCGGTCAGGTTCTGGCTGACCTTGGCCCGGACCAGTTCCGCGGTCGCGCCGGCCAGCGCGTAATAGGCCTCGTCCGGCACCGCCGGCCAGTCGGGGTGGTCGAGCCGGGCGCGCTCGTGCCAGGCGCGGTTGAACCCGGCAAAGCTGTGGTTCGCGGCCCGCAGCAGCCGCGCGGCCCGCGGGCCGGCCGCGGGCATGTCGATGTAGAAGGCGCGGGCGAAGACCGGCTCGCGGACCAGGAAGTCCAGGAACGCCACCAGGCTGACCCGCAGCACCTGCTCGGGACTGGACGACCCGGCGGGCAGGTTCCGCTTGGCCGCGGTGATGCCGTCGATCATCAGCTGGCCGCCCTCGCGGCAGGCCGCGATGAAGCAGTCTTCCTTGTCGGTGAAGTGGGCGTAGAACGCGGCCCGCGACACCCGGGCGCCGCGCACGATGTCGGCCACGGTGACTTCGCTGTACCCCGCGGCCGCGACCGAGGCGACGACCGCGCCCAGCAGCCGCGCCCGCTGGGCCGCCCGCACCTCGGCCGGCGGCAGCCGGTTCTTTCCCCTGGGCAGTCCGGGCTCACCCTCGTGCGTACGAGCCAGAACACCCTCTTGTCTCCGAGTGAACACGATCTTAGAATAACGGCGCGCGTTAAAGTACGCTCCCGTACTTTAACGAAGATGCGCGTGAGAGTTATCACGCGAGCAGAAGGGCCTGCCATGAACGGGTGCGAGAACTCCCCGCTCACTGCCGCCCGTCCGGAACCAGGGGCCTGCGCTCGCGTGGCCCGTGCCCCGGCCGAGCCCGGCAGGCATTAACCAGTGCGGCCGCCCCCGTCGCCCCAGCTGACTCACCCTCGACGACCGCGGGCCGCCCACGACACCCGGAAGGGCAGATCGATGATGATCCATGCACGGTTGACAGCGGGGAGTCCCGGATGAGTGCGACAACGGAGAGCCCGGCATCCAGCACGGGCGGGATATCGGGGCTGTGGAACCGCCAGCTTGAGACGTATCCCTCGACGGGGCGCCGGTACTTCTACCTGGCCCTCACGGTCCTGGCTACGATCACGCTGTACTACGAGCTGTATGTCGGCGGCTCGGTGTCCACGCTGATCCTGACCCACTTCCACATGACCTTCACCTTCTACGTGGTCGTGCTGGCCTTCGGGAACCTGATCGGGGCGTTCGGCTCGCTGCTCGCGGGCCTGACCGACCGGCTGGGCCGGGCCAACCTGGTCGTGGCCGGCCTGCTGCTGACGGCGATCTTCACCTTGTTCATCCTCCCGGCGGCGCCGAACAAGTGGGCCTTCAGCATTGAGGGCTTCATCATCGGCACCATCGAGGGCATCTGCCTGGTGGCCACGCCCGCCCTGATCCGCGACTTCTCGCCGCAGGTCGGCCGGGCCACGGCCATGGGCTTCTGGACCAGCGGCCCGGTGCTGGGCAGCCTGATCGTCGCCGTGGTTGGCAGCGCAACCATTCCCGCCGTGGTGACGAACCCGGACTTCTGGACCCACGAGTACCGGATCTGCGGCGTCGTCGGCCTCGTCGTGTGGGTGATCGCCCTGATCGGGCTCCGGGAGCTGAACCCGTCGCTGCGCGACCAGCTCATGGTCACCATGCGCGACCGGGCCCTGATCGAGGCGCGGGCCAAGGGCATCGACATCGCCGCCGCCCTGCGCCACCCGTTCCGCCAGCTGATCAAGCCCGACATCGTCATCTCGGCGCTGGCGGTGTCGGTCTTCCTGCTGATCTACTACACCTCGGTCGGCTTCTTCGTCATCTACGCCCAGACGATCTTCGGCTTCACCACCCAGCAGGCCAACGGGCTGGGCAACTGGAACTGGGGCTTCAACGTCTTCGCGGTGATCCTGATCGGGGTGGTCTCCGACCGCTTCCGGGTGCGCAAGCCGTTCATGGTCATCGGCGGCGTGCTGGCCGCCGTGATGATCGTGATCTACCTGATGCAGGCGGGCCATCACCCCAGCTACTACGGGCTGGCCGCGCTCCTGGCGATCATGTCGTTCGCGCTGGGCGTCGCCTACACGCCGTGGATGGCCAGCTTCACCGAGACGGTCGAGTCCCGCAACCCGGCGCTCATCGCCACCGGGCTGGCCATCTGGGGCTGGATCATCCGGATCGTCATCTTCGTCGCGTTCCTGATCATCCCGGCCGTGGTCAACTCGGTCACCCCGCTGGTCAACTACGGCGGCCAGGTCTCCGCCTACGCGACCCAGTACAAGAGCCAGCTGGCCTTCGACGCCGCCCACCCGGACATCGTGGCCACGGCCCAGAAGATCCCGCCGGCCGTGATCGCCACGGCCACGCAGGACTCCGTGCAGCTGGCCAACGCGCAGAAGTTCCAGCCCGAGCTGGCGGTCATCCAGGCCAACCCGGCGCTGTTTACCAAGCTGGCCACGTTCACCGACCCGAGCAAGATCCCGCCCGCGCTGCTGGGCCAGGCCATCGCCGCCGCCGGCGGCGGGGCCAAGGGCATCGGCGTCCTGCAGACGATCCAGGCCAACCAGGCCGCGATCCAGGGCGTGATCGCGGTCGGCCCGGCGCTGCAGACCGTCGCCCCGTATGCGGCGGACCTGCAGAAGATCGCGCCGTTCAGCGCGCAGCTGACGGCCCTGTCCAAGGTGCCGAAGGCCGCGACGTCCTACCTCCAGGCGCATGGCGCAGCGGTCCAGAAGGCCGCGGCCCAGTCGCCCGGCCAGTGGAAGACGTGGTACTGGATCTGCTTCGGCGGGATCATCTTCTTCCTGCTGAGCGTCCCGCTGCTCAAGGGCCGCTGGAAGCCGTCCGACGCTAAGAGGGACGAGGCGGAGCACGAGGCCATGGTGGAGGCGGAGCTAGCCAAGCTCAGCACCAACGCCTAGCCAGCCACGCCCGATGCGGGCGGCGGGGAGCATGCTCCCCGCCGCCCGTCCGGCTGTCCGGCGCGGCCGCGGCCTTCTCCTTCATCGGCCCGGTGATTGGCTGACCATCCATTCCGCCGTGCTCCATTCCGCCGTACGCTGGTCGCGCCGGGCCGTGGCCGCCGCCCAGAGCGCGGCACGGGGGGAATCCATGACCGGACGAGCCAAGCCGCCGCCCCGGCTGCTCATCAGCCCGCTGCTGCGCGCCGACAGCGGCGTCCCGCAGGCCGACCGGGACAACCTCCTGGTCCGGGTGGATGACCGGGTCGCGGTGCTGGTCGAGCTGAACCTCACCCGGGGGGCCGCGCGGGCCCGGCAGGACTTCACCGGGCTGTTCGCCGCCACGTTCACCGACCCGGCGGTCCCCGCGCCCGTGCCGATCGCGCGGCAGTACCTGCGCTGCCTGCTGACCCCGGAGGAGATGCGGCGCCTCGGGCTGGCTGACCGGGCCGGGCCGCGTTCAATATTCCGCATCTGGCCCGATTTCCGGGTCGTCCCGCATATCGACCGCTCCGCGTCCACCGTCAAGGCCGACGCGGCCGCCCGCAGCTACGGCACGGGCGGCGACGGCGTCGTGTGGGCCGTCATCGACTCGGGGGTCGACGCCGGCCATCCGCACTTCTCCTGCCCGGGCGTCGGCCCGAACCTGGCCGACGACCTGGTCGCGCCGCTGCACCGCGACTTCACCCCCCTGCTGCAGCCGGGCGGCCAGGTCAGCCCGGACCCGAAGGCCGCCCTGCGGGACGCCATGGGCCACGGCACGCACGTCGCGGGCATCATCGCCGGGCAGATGCCGCCCGCGCCCGCGGTGGTCAAGATCGCGGCCAACGAGCCGGCCATGGACGACCTGCCGGCCTGGGTCAGCCGGGAGCTGGATCCGCACCACTCGCTGACGAGCATGGCCCCGCGGGCCCGGATCGTCAGCCTGAAGGTGCTCGACGCCAGCGGCGAGACCTCGTCGAGCGTGGTCATCGCCGCGCTCGACTACGTCCGCGTGGCCAACTCCGACGGCCGGGCGGCCATCCACGGGGTGAACCTGTCGGTCGGCTGCGACTGGTACCCGGATGAGTACGCGGCGGGCCAGAGCCCGCTGTGCCGGGCCGTCGACGAGCTGGTCAGCAACGGCGTCGTCGTCGTGGTGTCGGCGGGCAACAGCGGCGCGGGCGGCACGATCACCGGGGCCAGCGGCGACGTGAGCGGGCAGCTATCCACGATCACCGACCCGGGCAACGCGGCCAGGGCGATCACCGTCGGCTCGACGCATCGCTACGCGCCGCACACCTACGGCGTCAGCTTCACCTCGTCGAAGGGACCGACGCTGGACGGCCGGCTCAAGCCCGACCTGGTCGCGCCCGGCGAGCGGATCACATCGGCGGCCACCGGCGCGCTGCGGGCCGGCATCGGCCCGCTCGACGGCGGCCCGGAGGTCGCGGCCTACATCGAGGACAGCGGTACCTCGATGGCCGCGCCGCACGTGTCGGGGGCCATCGCCGCGTTCCTGTCCGTCCGGTCGGAGTTCATCGGGCAGCCGGACGAGGTGAAGCGCCTGTTCTGCGCGAACGCGACCCCGCTGGGCCGGCACGAGTTCTACCAGGGGGCCGGCCTGCTCGACCTCATGCGCGTGCTCTCCAGCGTCTAGGCGAAAGAGAAAGAGGCTGACATGGCCGCCATAGCGGGGCTCCCGTACTACGAGCTGACCTTCGCCGCCGACGGCACGCTCACCGCGGACGGCGGCCTGCCCGCCGCGGTGGCGGCGGGCGGCATCACCCACCTGTTCATCTTCTCGCACGGCTGGAACGACAGCGTGCAGACGGCGCGCGGCCTGTACCAGGCGATGTTCAAGATGCTGGGCGGCATGCTCGGCGCGGACAAGCCGACGACGGCCGTCGTCGGCCTCATCTGGCCGTCCCTGCTGTTCCCGGAGGACGACCCGGCCGGGCCGGGGACGCCGTCGACCGGGGCGCAGCTGTCCGCCGCCCTCGCGCCCGCGTTCCCGGGGAAGGAAAATGACCTCGCCGCCATGGGCACGCTGCTCGACCAGCAGCCGCAGGACGCCAGCCAGCTGGTGCGCTTCCACCAGCTGGCCTCCGGCCTGGTCACCTCGCCGGCCCTGGCCCCCGAGGACGCCGGGCCGGCGGCCGCGGTCACGGCTGACACCAGCGCCGTGTTCGGGCAGGCCGCGGCGATGGCCAAGACGGGCGGGCCCGGCTCCGGGGCGCAGGGGCTGCCCAACCCGTTCCAGGCGCTGTGGTCGGGCGGCAAGGAAGTCCTCCGCAGCATGTCGTACTACGAGATGAAGAACCGCGCCGGCGTGATCGGCCAGTCCGGCCTCGGGCCGCTGCTGGCCTCGCTCGCGCCGGCCGGCTCGCCGCTGCGGGTGCACCTGATGGGGCACAGCTTCGGCGCGCGCCTGGTCTCGTTCGCCCTGACCGGCCTGCCCCCCACGGCGGTCGGCGCCGCAAGCCCGGTCAAGAGCCTGTCCCTGATCCAGGGCGCGTTCTCGCACTTCTCCTTCGCCCGGCCGACGCCGTGCTCGGCCGTCCCGGCCGGCGCGCTGGCGGGCGTGCTCGACCGGGTCGACGGGCCGCTGCTGTCCACGTTCACCGCGGCCGACCGCGCCGTGGGCTGGTGGTATCCGGCCGCCAGCATGCTGGCCCACCAGGACGCGCAGTCGCTGACCGACCTGGACTACCAGTGGGGCGGCATGGGACACGACGGGTTCCAGCAGTCGCCGGCCGGGGTGACGGTGCCGCTGCAGCCGCGGGGCCACGACTACGGCTTCGCCGCGGGCCGCTGTTACCTCCTGGACGCCAACAAGGTCATCTGCGCCAACCAGTCGGCGTTCAGCGGGGCGCACAGCGACATCCAGCACCCGGAGGTCGTGTGGGCGGTGCGGTCCGCGGCCGCGGGCTAGCGTTCTAGCGGCCGATGGCGGCCAGCTGCTCCCGCTCGCCCGGCGTGAGGTCGGCGGCGACCGCGAGGGCGCCGAGGTTGGCGGCCACCTGCCACGGCCGGGTCGCGCCGAACAGCACCGCCGTGACCGACGGGTTCAGCAGGGCGAAGGCCATCGCCAGCTGGGCGGCGTCCCGGCCGGTCGCGCGGGCCAGCCCGGCCAGCTGCCGCCCCGCGGCGGCCGCGGCCGCCACCGGCGGGCGGTCCAGCGAGCCGGCCGCCCGCCCGGCCGCCGGGTCCTGGTCGTACTTCCCGGTCAGGACCCCGCCCGCCAGCACGTAGGACGCCACGATGGCCACCGGCCGGGACCGGGTCAGCTGCTGCATCGCCGGGTCCTCGACGACTTCCCGCCGGACCAGGCTGTAGGGCGGCTGGGTGGCGGCCGGCCCGGGCACGCCCGCGCGCTCGGCCGCCTGCCAGGCCCGCTCCATCAGCTCCGGCGGCCAGTTCAGGGTGCCCCAGGCCCGGACGGTGCCGTCGCGGATGAGCCCGGCGATCTGCCCGACGGCCTCCTCCAGCGGCAGGCCGGCCGGCGGCACCTCGGAGTAGACCAGGTCCAGGTAGTCGAACTGCATCCGGCGCAGCGACCCGGCCGCCTCCTGCGCGGGCGACTCGCGCGGCCAGAACTCCCACCACAGCTTGTTGGCCACGACGGCCTCGGCGCGGGGCCAGCCCGCCGCGCGGAACACCTCGCCGAACACCACCTCGGAGTACCCGGTCGGGATCGGCGCCGTCCCGGTCTCGTCGTTGTAGCGGGCGTCGTCCAGGAACGTGATGCCCGCCTCGCGGGCCGCCCGCAGGACCGCGGCGCCCTCCTCGCGGCTCATCCGCTCGTAAGTCCGCCACGACCCGAGGGCCATCCGGCTGACCTGTATTCCGCTGTCGCCCAGCGGGACCACCGGGACCTTCGGCGCGGTGCTGGCCATGTCCGTCGCGCTCCTGACGTGGGGTAGGCAGCCGTTCCGGGAGCTGTCATTATGCGGGCATGCGGCTCCAGTCGTGACGATGTCGTCCGTTCCGCATAAGGAGATCCCATGACTTCCCTTGTCACGCCGCCTGCCACCACCGAGGTCGACGACGGCCCGGCCATCGCCGAGCTGCACCGGCTGCACGCGCTGCAGCGCCAGGCCTTCCGGGCCGACCCGTACCCGCCGGCCGACGACCGCAAGGCCCGCCTGGGCGCGCTGGCCGGCATGGTGATGGGCCACCGTGACCAGATCCGGGCCGCGATGAGCCAGGATTTCGGGTCGCACCCCGAGCTGTTCACCGACCTGGTCGAGGTCCTCGGCGTCGCGGCCCGGGCGGCCTACGCCATCGAGCAGCTTGACTCCTGGATGGCCGAGGACGAGCGGCCCGCCGACCCGGCCTTCTACGGCACGGCCCAGGCGGGCATCCGCTATCAGCCCAAGGGCGTGGTCGGGAACATCGTGCCGTGGAACTTCCCGTTCGACCTGTCGGTCGGCCCGCTGGTCGAGATGCTGGCCGCGGGCAACCGGGTCATCATCAAGCCCTCGGACTACACCCCGGCCTGCGGCGAGCTGCTGCGCGCGATGGTCGCGGAGACCTTCCCCGAGGACCAGGTCGCGGTCTGCGTCGGCGGCCTGACCCTGGCCCGGGAGTTCCCGACGCTCCGGTGGGACCACCTCCTCTACACCGGCAGCCCGTCCATCGGCCGCGAGGTCGCGCGGGCCGCGGCGGAGAACCTCGTCCCGGTCACCCTGGAGCTCGGCGGCAAGTGCCCGGCCATCCTCACCGCCGACAGCGTGGACGCGGCCAGCGTGCGCAGCGTCATCGGCACCAAGCTCATCAAGAACGGCCAGATGTGCATCTCCGTCGACTACGTCCTGGTCCCGCAGGCCCAGGTGGACGACTTCGTCGCGCACACCACCGATTACCTGACCAAGGAGCTGCCCGACTACGCGTCGTCCGGGGACTGCACCGGCATCATCACCGAGCGGCACCGGGACCGGATCACCGCGATGGTCGACGAGGCCCGGGACTCCGGCGCCCGGGTCATCACCCTGGGCGGGGACGGCGACGACGCGACCCGCCGGATGCCGCTGACCCTGGTCGTCGACCCGCCCGAGGGCCTGCGCATCATGCAGGAGGAGGTCTTCGGCCCGATCCTGCCCGTGGTGCCCTATGACGACCTGGCTGAGGCCCTGGCCGGGATCAACGCCGGCGAGCGGCCCCTCGGCCTGTACGTCTACAGCCAGGACGCCCAGCTCGCCGACACGGTGCTGGAGCAGACCACCTCCGGCGGGGCGTGCGTGAACGTCTGCGCGGTCCAGGGCGCGCTGCCCTCGCTCGGGTTCGGCGGGGTGGGGCAGAGCGGCAGCGGCCGCCACCACGGCATCGAGGGCTTCCGGGAGTTCTCCAACCCGCGCGGCGTCGTCGTGCGCGGGACCGGCGACCTGGCCGACGCGTTCCTGCCCCCGTACGGCCCGGTCGTCCAGGCCATCGTGGACAGCGTCTTCGGCGGCGCCGCCCCGGCCGACCCGGCCTGAGCGCCTGGTGGCCGGCCGCATCCGGCCGGCCATCAGCGCGGGGCCCGCCGGCGCCGCAGGCCCTCGAACGGCTTCACCGAGACGGCGGGCAGCACCGGCGAGATCATGCGCTCGCGCAGGCAGCCGGCGTAAACGCCGGCACCGTAGGCGGCCTGGTCGGCCAGGGCGCGGGCGGTGAACCGGACCGGGCCGGGGCCACCGCTGGCGTCGCGCTGGGCCGCCCACTCGGTCAGCGGCGGCCCGGCCAGCAGCGACGCCGCCGCCAGCCGCCGGCCCCAGCGCGTGCGCGCCGCCCGGCCGCCCGGCCGGGCCAGGGCGAGCAGCAGCACGGGCGCCGCGAACTGCCCGCACCACCGGCCGGTGCCCAGCCACGTCTGCCGGACCCCGTTGGCCATCGGCGCGACCAGGCCGGTGGCCGGCAGGTCGTTGTCGCGCAGCCGGGCCGCCAGCAGCGCCGTCGAGACCCCGAACGCGGCCGCGGCCGTCACGGGGCGGCGGGCGAGCAGCGCGGCCATGGTGATCGTCGGCCACGGCTGGAGGACCAGCGGGGCGACGGCGCCGGGGTGGCGGCGGGTCAGCGGCGCCGCCGAGCGGCCGTACTCGAACCGGCGTCGCAGCAGCTCCGGCCGGGACGCCGGCTCGGCGTGCCCGATCCGGACGCCGGGATCGTAGCGGACCCGCCACCCGGCCGCGACGAGCCGCCACACGAGATCGACATCCTCCCCGTACCGCAGCGCCTCATCGAACCCGTCGCCCAGTGCCGCCCGCCGCACCAGCAGCGCGGCGGTCGGGACGTAGGCCACGCGCGTCATGGGCGCCACCCGCGCCGCCCGGTCGCCGAGGTCCAGCACCGAGCCCCGGTCCCCGGCGGGCGCCGGGCGGGCCGCCGGCGCGGCCACGATCCGCGGGGCCACCGCCGCGACCAGCGGATCGGCAAAGTGCCCGGCCAGGTCCCCGATCCAGTCGCCGGCCGGCACGCAGTCGCTGTCCAGGAACGCGACGAACTCCGTGCCGACCACCCGCAGGCCGGTGTTGCGGGCCGCGGCCGGCCCGCCGTTCACCTCGCGCCGGACCAGCTCAGCGCCGCGGGCCGCGCACGCCGCGGCCAGCGCCGCCGGGTCCGCCGAGCCGTCGTCGACCACGACCACCCGGTACCGGTGCCCGGCCGCGGCCAGGCACCGGTCCAGCTCCGCGGCGCGGTCGCGGACCGGCACCACCACGGTCACCGCCAGCGGGGGTGCCGCCGCCAAGCCCGGTTCCGCCGCGGCGGGCTCAGCCCCGGCCGGTACCGCCGCCACCGGCGCTTCCCGGCGAAACGATGGTCGTGCCGTGCGGGGCTGCGCCAGGCCGGTATCGGTCAGCCGCCGGGCCAGCACGGCCGCGGCCACCGAGGTAACCGGGCCGGCCCGCAGCTCGGCCAGGGCCGCCACCCCGGCCGCGCTCAGCCGCAGCACCCGCGCGGGCGACCCGCCGAACAGGACGCCGTCGGCGATCTCCTGCGTGTCGTCTTCCAGGTCCACGACGGTCCCGATCGGCAGCGGCACGTCATCGCGCAGCCCGAGGTCGCCGGGCGGGACGACCGCTGGCCCGGCCGGCCGCGTCCCGGCGCCGCCCGGCGGCACCGCGGCCGGCCGGCGTGATGGCGAGCCGGCGCCCCCCGGCCCGGCCGGCCGGGTCACAGGGCCAGCCCGCCGTCGACCGGGACGACGGCCCCGGTCATCGCGCTGGCCCCGTCGCCGGCCAGGAACGCCAGCACGGCGGCCACCTCGGCCGGGTCGATCAGCCGCCCGAGCGGCTGCTGCCCGGCGAAGGTGCCGGCACCGGGCAGGCCGTAGAGCCGGGCGCTCTCGTCCAGGATCGGGGTGGCGGTCGAGCCGGGGCTGACCGCGTTGGCCGTGATGCCGGTGCCGCCCAGCTCGGCGGCCAGCGCCCGGACGAACCCGGCCACCCCCGCCTTGGCCGCGCAGTACGCGGCCAGCATGGGCAGGCCGCGGGTGGCCGCGGCCGAGGCGACGGCCAGGAACCGGCCGTGCCGTGGCTCGAGCCGCCGCAGCAGGGCCGGCACGCACACGCGAGCAAGGTTGAGCACGCCGCCCAGGTCGATGTCGAGGACGGCCTGCTCCTGGCCGGCGGGCAGCTGCCAGGCCGGCACCCCGCCCGCGATGACCCCGGCCGCCGCGATGGCGGCATCCAGGCCGCCCCACCGGTCCTCGGCCGCCCCCACGGCCGCGGCCAGGGCGTCCGCGTCCCGCACGTCCGCCTCCGCCGCGACGACCCAGACGTCATCGCCGCCCGCCGGCGCTGCCTCCGCCTGCCCCGCCGTCCCGCCCTGCGCTGAGATCCCGCCCTGCGCCGTGGCACCCCCTGGCACCGGCGAGCTCATGCGGGCGGCGGCGGTGGCCTGGGCCGCGGTGACCACGCGGTCGAGATCGGCGCGGGAGCCCATCGGGTAGGGCAGGTCCGGGTCGTCGGCGCAGCGGTCCACCGCGACGACGCGCCAGCCGCCAGCCGCGAGGGCCGCGACCGTGGCCGCGCCGATGCCGCGGGCGGCGCCGGTGACGAGCGCGACGCGCTCCGGCGGCGGGCTCATGTCAGATTCCCCAATCTTCGTCCCATATATCCCATTAGGCGCACCTCCGGGCCCGTGGAACCGCCGGGTTTCCATGATCGTGGGAGGACTGCTCACCCGGGGCTGTGGGTGATCTTCCCACGATCATGAAATGCCGCGCTGTCGGCGCCGCTGCTACCCCGATTCTCCCGCGCGCCAGGCCGTGACCGTGTCGAGCAGGTCGGAGAGCAGGGCGGCCAGGAGGGCCTCGCCCTCGGCGGCGGACGCGCCGGCCGGGTCGCCGAGCACGCCGTTGGGGCTGACCGCGCGGACCGACGACGTCCGCAGGGCGGGCATGAGCTCGGCGATGGGACGCGTGTTGCCCGGCTCGGCCCGGTCCAGGCGGACCCGGCCGGGGGCCAGGGCCAGCTGGAGCGAGGTCTCGGTGCGGCCCGCATGGGCGTCGCCGGCCCAGGCGGCCAGCCAGGCCCGGACGTCGCGGGACTCGGCGCGCAGCCGCCGCTCGGCCCGGCGGACGACCGCCGCGTTGCCGCCGTGCGTCGACACCAGCAGCACGGCGGGGAACGTGCCGGTGGCCGAGCGGCAGAGCTCGACCAGGACCAGTTCCAGGGCCTCCTGGCCGATGGACAGCGTGCCGGGGAAGTCCTGGTGCTCGCCGCTGGACCCGTAGGCCAGCGGCGGGGCGACGACCGCGTCCGGCCGCGCCCGGGCCAGCCCGGCGCACAGGGCCACGGCCAGGTCGGTGTCGGTCGACAGCGGCAGGTGCGGCCCGTGCTGCTCGATCGAGGCGACCGGCACCACCAGGAACGCGCCGCCCGCCGCCCTATCGCCCGCCTCGGCCGAGGTCAGCCCGGACAGCTCCGTCACAGGGCGGCCCCGGCCCGGTCGCCCTCGATGACGGCCGCGTGCGCCCGGCGCGGAGCGCGGCAGTCACCGACCCGGTGCAGCTCAAAGGGCGCGCCGTCGAGTGCGTGCCACAGCTCGTCGGCCGGCTGCGCCGGGACCGCGCAGGCGGCCCAGTCGCAGGGCAGCTCGCGGGCGGTGCCCGTCGGGTGGTGCAGGAGGTCCAGGACCAGCCGGGCGGGGCGGCCGCCGGCTCCGGCGGCGGCGGCGCGGGCGCCCACGACGACCAGGTCGGTCCGCTGCCTTATGCCCTTGGCTCCGGCCCGGATGTTCCACGTTTCGTAATCAAGGGTGAGGTTCAGGTCCTGGCCGATCACCATTGCGCTGGTGATCATCTCGACCTGGCAGCCCCGGTCGGCGAGGAGCTCGGCGGTCGAGGTGGCCGGGTGGAACCCGAGTTCGTCGATGACCACGACCGTGCCCGCCGGGGCGTGCGTGCCGTCGGCCACCTCGCGGACGTCGATGACGCGGGCCTGGCCGCCCGCCCACGCGGGCCGGGCCGGGCGCGAGCCGGTGGCCAGGATCACGGCGTCAGGGGCCTCGCGCAGCAGGAACTCCGCGTCGACCCGGTGGCCGGCCCGGATGTCGACGCCGAGCCGCGCGGCCTCGCGGGCCAGGTCGCGGACCAGGTTCCCGAACTCGGCCCGGCCGGGCGCGCGGGCCGCGACCGCGACCTGGCCGCCGGTGCGCGGAGCCTGCTCGAACAGGGTGACCCGGTGGCCGCGGCGGGCCGCGGTGACGGCCGCCTGCAGGCCGCCGGGACCGCCGCCCACCACGTGCACCCGGCGGCCGGCCCGGCGCGGGGCCGGCCGCGGGACGGACTCGCGGCCGGAGCGCGGGTTCGGGAGGCAGCCGAGCCAGCGGCCCAGCCCGACCCGCCCCGCGCACTCCTGGTTGCAGGCCAGGCAGGTGCGGATCCCGGCCTCCTGGCCGGCCCGGGCCTTGGCCGCGAAATCGGGGTCAGCGATCTGGCCGCGGACCACGCCGACCAGGTCGCACTGCCCGTCGGCCAGCGCCCGCTCGGCCTGCCGCGGGTCGGCAATCCGGCCGGTGCCGATGACGGGCACCGACACGGCTCGCCGGATCGCGGCCGGGATGTGCATCGCGTACCCCGGCGGCGCCTGCATGCTGGGCGCCACCGCGTACATGGTGGCCGTGGCCGTCCCGATCGCGGTGCTGATGTAGTCGACCTGGCCGGTCGCGTCGGCCAGCCGGGCTACCGCCACCGCCTCGTCGAGGGTGATGCCGCCCTCGGTCAGCTCGTCGCCGCAGATCCGCACGCCGAGCGCGCGGCCCGGCCCGATCGCGGCGCGCACCGCGGTGATGATCTCCAGCAGCAGCCGGGCCCGGTTGCGCAGCGGGCCGCCGTAGCCGTCGGTCCTGGTGTTGGCGGCCGGCGACAGGAAGGCACGCACGATGGAGGACTGCGAGCACTGCAGCTCCACGCCGTCGAACCCGCCGGCCGCGCAGTGCCGGGCGACCAGGCCGAAGCCGGCCACGAGCTCGGCGATCTCGTGCGCCTCGACGGCCTTGGGCACCTCGCGGAACAGCGGGTCGGGCGCCGGGCTCGGCGCCCACACGGGCCGCCGGGAGTACATGCCCGAGGACTGGCCGCCGTTGTGGTTGAGCTGGGCCAGGATCGCCGCGCCGTGGCCGTGCACGGCCGCGGTGATCCGCCGGTACCCGCCGATGACCTCGGGCCGGAAGCCGTGGATCAGCTTCTCGTAGGGCCAGTCGCCCGGGTGCGTGGAGTGCTCCTCGGTGATGATCATTCCCGCGCCGCCCGCAGCGCGCGCGGCGTAGTACGCCGCGTGCTGCGCCGTGGGCAGCCCGTTCTCCGCATAGTTGGTCAGGTGCGCGGCGAAGACCACGCGGTTGCACAGCGTGAGCGGCCCGACCCGCAGCGGCGAGAACAGGTGGCGGTACGGGCCGGGGCCGCTCACGGCCTAGAGCTGGCCCTTGGCCGGCTCGCCGGCCGGGACCGCCTCGGTGACGACGACGTCGGGCCGGCCGGCGGTCTTGCCCGCGAGTTTCGGGCCCATGGCGGCGAGCGCGGCGCCCTTGCTGTGGGTGCCCAGCGCCTCGCGGCTGGCCCACTTCTCGATCATGATCAGCCGGTCCTCGGCCCGGTGCAGCGCGTACAGCTCGCAGCCGTCCTCGGCATGGACCAGCGGGATGGTCTCGGCGAACGCGGCGACGACCGCGTCCGCGTGCCCCGGCAGCGGGGTGATGGTGGCGACGACGACAACAGACACGGGGGGCTCCTTAGCGGGGGGTTCCTCAGTGGGGGGCGAAGATCGCGCCCAGGGCGGGCGCGACGTCAGGGTAGGCGGCGATGCGCCGCAGCCGCCCGCGGCCGAGGCGGGCGAGCTCGCGGGCCAGGTCGGCGTCCTGCTCGCCGGAGGTGTCCAGCAGCACGTCCAGCCGGGGCAGCCGGGCGGCGAGCGGGCGCGGGTCGGGCCCGGCGTTGTGCACGCAGTCGGACAGCAGCACCGCGCGGGCGTCCCGGGCCGGGACCCGGGCCAGCTCGCGCGCGGCCACCTGCAGCGGGAAGGCGATGTTGGTCAGGCCCCGGGCCGGGATGCGCAGCATCGCGTCGAGCAGCCGCTGGGGCCCGACGTGCTGCCCGAGGTGGGCCAGCACGGCCGCGTCGGACCAGAAGGCGACCACGGCCAGATCGTCGCGGTCCAGCTCGGCGGCCAATGCGCCCACCGTCGCGGCCGCCGTCCGGACCCGCTCGCCGCGCATCGAGCCCGACACGTCGACCAGCAGCACGACGCTGCGGCGGGTCCGGGCCCGCTCGCGGACGATGATGTCTTCCTCGCCGGGCAGCGGGTGCTCCATGAGCGCCGCGACGGTCGCGTCCAGGTCGATGTCGTCCGAGCCGCCCCGGTAGCGGAGACTCGCCAGCTGGCCCGCGCCGCGCCGGGCCAGTGCGTCCCGCCGGGGACGGGGCACCGCGAGGCGGGCCGCGATCTGCCGGGCGCGCCGCACGGTCTCGGCGTCGGCGGCCGGCGGGCTGCCGGCGGCCGCCGCGGCGTCGGTGAGCGTGCCGGGCTCGTCGGTCACGGCCGGGCCGCCGCTGCCCGGCCGCGGGCCGGGCCGGCCGTCCCGGCCGCCCGCGCCGGCCGCCAGGACCAGGCCCGCCCCGCCCCGGCCCGGCTCCAGCAGCAGCGGCTCCATGTCGAGCTGCTTGGGGCGGCGCCGCAGCGGCCGCATGGCCGGCCCGGGACGGCGGCCGCGGCGCTGCAGCGGGGAGTCGGCATCAGCGGCTCTTCAACCGGGGGCGGCCGCGGCCGGGGCCAGGACGAACTGGTCTTCCCAGATCTGGCGGAGCACGGCCTCGGGGGTCGCCTCGACGGTCTCGTCCAGGAAGATCCGCCCCGACAGCGCGACCACCATGGCGTCGAACACGACCGCCCGGTAGCCGTCCTCCTGATCCGGGCCGGCGGCGGCCGGGCCGGCGCTGTCCGGGCCGGCGCTGTCCGGGCTGTCGGCGGCCAGGCCGCGCAGGGCCAGCAGCTGGCCGGCCACCAGGGCCAGGTCGATGGCGCCGCGGACGCTGCTGCCCTGGCGGATGTCGGGATGCTCGCGGGTCGCGCGGGTGACGGCCACGGCGTCCGCGACCAGCCGCGCGTACCGGGCCGGGGCGAGCTCGGGCAGCGGCGCCCGCAGCGCCGCGATGCCGCGCTCGGCTGCCGCGTCCTGGTAGCTGACGGCCAGCCGGCACATCCGGTCGTGCACCGAGGTCGACAGCCGCGTGGTGCCGACGTTGTCGTAGGGGTTCATCGAGGCGACCACCCGGAACGTGGCCCGGGCCGTGACCGTCCCGGCCGTGGGCACGGTCACCTGCCGCTCGGCCATGGCGGTCAGCAGGGTGTTGATCGTGTCCTCGGGCGCGCGGTTGAACTCCTCGATGTACAGGAACCCGCCCGCGCGCATCGCCGTCAGCAGCGGCCCGTCCACGAAGTTGTCCGGGCTGTAGTCCTCGCGCAGCACCCGGGCCGGGTTGTGGTGCCCGACCAGCCTGGCCGGCGTCAGGTCCGCGTTGCCCTCCACGAACACCAGCGGGATGCCCCACTCGGCGGTGATGGCCCGCAGCAGCGTGCTCTTGCTGGTCCCCGGCGGCCCTTCCAGGACGATGTCGCGGCCCGCGGCCACCGCCGCGAGCACGAGGGTCAGCTCGCGCTCGCGGCCGACCAGGCGGGCGGCCACCCGGTCGTAGGCTGCCGCCAGGTTCATGTCGCTCACGTGCCTAGCGGATCGTGTTGCCGGCATCGACGGTGAACTCCAGCCCGGTGACGTACCGGGCCTCGTCGGAAGCCAGGAACAGCACCGCGTTGCTGATGTCGCGGGCGTCGACCGCCTCGACGTCCAGGGTGTTCATGAAGATCGGGCCGAGCTCCGGGTCGCGGGTCAGCAGCGGCTGCAGGCCGCCCAGGCCCGCCACCATGGGAGTGTCGACGCCGGTCGGGTGCACGGTGTTGACCCGGATCTTGTGCTTCGCCAGCTCGTTGGCCATGGTCTTGGCGATCCCGACGACGCCGTGCTTGGCCGCGACGTACGGGGCCAGGAAGGGCAGGCCCTTGATCCCGGCCGTGGAGCTGGTGCAGATGATCGACCCGCCGCCCGCCGCGATCAGGTGCGGCGCGGCGGCCACCATCGTGTTCCAGACACCGGTCAGGTTGGTGTCGATTGTGTCCTGCCACACCGCCGGGGTTACCTCGTCCCAGGCCTGCACGGTGCAGATGCCGGCGTTGGCGCTGACGATGTCCAGGTGCCCGAGCTGGGCCACCCCGTCGTCGACCGCGGCCGTGAGCGCGGCCAGGTCGCGCACGTCGGCCTCGGCCGCGATGATCCTGCGGTCCAGCGCCTCGACGGCCTTGACCGTCTCGGCCAGGTCGGCGGTGGTGGCCATCGGGTAGCCCACCGTGTCGTAGTCGCGGCTGATGTCGACCGCGATGATGTCGGCGCCCTCCTCCGCGAGCCGGATGGCATGGCTGCGGCCCTGACCCCGTGCCGCTCCGGTAATGAACGCGACCTTGCCAGCTACTCGCCCTGTCATGACGTGACGTCCTTCCTGTCCTGCGGGTCAGCGGATCGTGGAGCCGGCGTCGACGGTGAACTCCAGCCCGGTGACGTACCGGGCCTCGTCGGAGGCCAGGAACAGCACGGCGTTGCTGATGTCGCGGGCGTCCACCATGTCGACCTGCAGGGCATTCCCGAACATGGCGCCGAGGTGGGGGTCGGCGGCGATCAGTCCGGGCAGGTCATGCAGCCCGTGCGACATCGGCGTGTGGACGCCGCCCGGATGGACCGAGTTGACCCGGATGTGATGGCGGGCCAGCTCGTTGGCCATGGTCTTGGCGATGCCCGTCACCCCCCACTTGGACGCGACGTACGGGGCCAGGAAGGGCGTGCCCTTGATCCCGGCCCCGGAGCTGGTGCAGATGATGGACCCGCCGCCGGCCGCGATCAGGTGCGGCGCGCTCGCCACCATCGTGTTCCAGCACCCGGTCAGGTTGGTGTCGAGGGTGTCCTGCCACACTTCCGGCGTCACCTGGTCCCAGGTCTGCACCGTGCAGATGCCGGCGTTCGCGCTCACGATGTCCAGGCGGCCGAGCTGGGCCACGCCCTCGTCCAGCGCGTCCGTCAGCGCGGCCGGGTCGCGTATGTCGGCCTGGCTGGCGACGATGCGGCGGTCCAGCGCCTCGACCGCCTTCACGGTCTGCGCCAGGTCCTCCGGCGTGGCCATCGGGTAGGGCACGGTGCCGATCTGCGCGCAGATGTCGACCGCGATGATGTCGGCGCCTTCCTCCGCGAGCCGGATGGCATGGCTGCGGCCCTGGCCCCGCGCCGCACCCGTGATGAAGGCGACCTTGCCTGCTACTCGTCCCGTCATGCTCCCCCTGCCTTCTTGCGGCCCTGGCCGCATGTGCTGCGGCCCTGGCCGTGCGCTGCGCCGGTGATGACGGCGACCGTGCCTTCGAGCTGTCCTGCCATGTCGCTGGCCCCTTCTCTTCCTCTCTGCCGCTGCAGTCACTTCGGACCCTGCGGTCACCTGGGCCACAGTCGTGGGCGTGACCGCGGGCAGCCGGGCGTCGTCGCGCCGGGAATGGTCTGTTACGGGGCGCCGCCGAATCCGGCCGGCGCGAGCTCGCGGCCGGTCCCGAGGGCCTGGGCGGCCCGGCGGCCGTCCAGGACGGCCTCGTACACCGAGCGCGGGGCGACGCAGTCGCCCGCCCGGACGGTGCCCGGCCGCAGCTGATAGAGCTCCTCCGCGGGCAGCCGGTGCCCGCAGTCGACCAGCACGGCGCAGCCGGTCCGCCGCTGCTCGCCGGTCCAGACGTCCTCGAGCAGGACCGTGCCGCCGCCGGCCGCGCGCACCAGCGAGCGGGGCTCCCGCGAGACGCCGGCCTGCTGCAGGCGGACGTTGGCGTCGGCCAGGTCGCCGGTCAGCGAGAGCAGCCGCCCGATGACCGGATCGGGGGAGACGATGGCGACCGCCCGGCCGGCCGCGGCCAGCCACTCGGCGACGGCCACGCCGGCCGGGCCGCCGACCGGGTCGTGCACCACCACCGGGCCGTCGGGCAGGTCCTGCCCCGACAGCGCGGCAAGCGCGTCGACCGCGGTGCCGGGGTCCCACCGCGGCACCGGGTGCGAGCCCGTGGCCAGGATGACCTCGGTGCCGCCGGCCCGGGCCGCGTCCAGGTCGGCGGCGGTGACGGTGGTGCCCGTCTCCACGGTCACGCCGAGCCGGCGGCATTCCGCTTCCAGCCAGTCGGCCAGCCGGGCCATCCGCTGCCGGGACGCCCCGACCGCCGCCGCCCGGAGCGTGCCGCCGAGCCGGGCGCCGCGCTCGGCCAGCCGGACCGGGTGGCCCGCGGCCGCGGCGACCCGGGCGGCTTCCAGGCCGGCCGGGCCGCCGCCGACGACCAGCACCGCGCGCAGGCCGGCGGCCCGCGGCCGGGCGTCCTGCTCCTGGTGGCCCGGCTCCGGCGGGTCGACGGACTCGTAGCCGCTGCGCGGATCGCCGACGCAGGTGACGAGCGGGTTGCGGCTGTCCCGGACGCGGCACTTCTGGTTGCACAGGATGCACGGCCGGATCCGCTCGCGCTGGCCCGCGCGCAGCTTGGCCACCAGCTCGCCGTCGGCGATCTGGGCGCGGGTCATCTCGACCAGGTCGGCCGCCCCCGCGGCCAGCGCGGCCCGGGCGGCCTCGGGGTCGACCACGCTGCCCTGCAGCACGACCGGGACACCGCCGGCCGCCGCCCGCAGGCCGGCCGCCAGGTCCTGATTGAACTGAGGCGGGGTGTGGGCGTCCGGCCGGTAGGCGCTGCCCGAGTACGGGCCGCCGCGGACCACGGTGAGCAGGTCCAGCTGCGGGGCCAGCGCGGCGGCCTGCGCGGCCGCCAGCTGCGGGGTCACGCCCGCCCACGGCGCGAGCTCGTCGCAGCTCAGCCGCAGGGCCAGCACCCGCCGCGCGCCGATGGCGCCGCGCACGGCGGCCAGGACCGCGCGGGTCAGGGCCAGCCGGTCGGCGCCGTAGGCGTCGGCGCGCTGGTTGGTCAGGCCCGAGTGAAACTGGCGCAGCAGCGCGCCGGGCCCGGCGTCGATCTCGACGCCGTCGGCGCCCGCCGCGGCGGCCAGCGCCGCGGCCGCGGCGAACCCCTCGATGACCGCGACGATCTCGGCGCGTCCCATGACCATCGGCGTCTCGCGGCTGACCGGGTCGGCGAAGCCGGAAGGGCCCCACAGCTCGCGCTGAGACCAGGCCGACGAGCCCTGCAGGCCGGCATGGCCCAGCCCGGCCAGGAGCACCGTCCCGGTGCGCTGGCAGGCGGCGGCGATCTGCCGCCAGCCGTCCGGGCACGCCGCCGCCAGCGGCGCCCGCTCGTAGGGCCAGTCGCTGTCGAGCACCGAGGCGACCTCGGTGATGATCACGCCGGCGCCGCCCGCGGCCCGGCGCCCGTAGTAGGCCACGTGCCGGGCGGACAGCGCGCGGCCCTGGCCCAGGTTGGTCTCGTGCGGGCCGAACACCACCCGTGACGGCGCCGTCCGGCCGGCCAGCCGGACCGGGTCCAGCAGGCTTGTCTCGGCCCCCCGGTCAGCCATCTCAGCGCACGCCGGCCCCGAGGCCGTCCGGGCTGAACCCGGCGAGCGGGCTCTCGTCGCAGGCCCGGTCCGGCGCGCGCCCGCCGAGCGGGCCGGTGCCGCCGGCCGGCCGGGCGCCGATCGTGACCGGCACGGCACGCGACCGGTGCGAGTGATCGCCGGACGGCCGCGGCGCGGTCGCGCCGGCCACGGCGGCCAGCGCGCGCTCGCCGTGGCCCTGGACGCACTCGGGGTCGGGGCCGTCCAGCGGCAGCCCGGTGAAGAACTTGGCCGCCATGCACCCGCCCCGGCACGAGTCGTAGGCCGAGCAGGACTGGCAGGCGCCGCCGGTCTGCGGGCGGCGCAGGTCAGCGAACAGCTCCGACTCGCGCCACACCGCGGTGAAGCCGCCCTGACCGCGGACGTTGCCGGCCAGGAAGCTGTCATGGATGGCGAACGGGCACGCGTACACGTCGCCCACCGGGTCGATCAGGCAGACGACGCGGCCCGCGCCGCACAGGTTGAGCCCGGGCAGCGCGTCCCCGAAGGCCGCCAGGTGGAAGAACGAGTCGCCGGTCAGGACCTGCTCGCCCCGGGCCACCAGCCAGTCGTACAGCTCGCGCTGCTGCCCGGCCGTCGGGTGCAGCTCCTCCCACACGTCGGCGCCCCGGCCCGAGGGCCGCAGCCGGGTCAGCCGCAGCTGCGCGCCGAACCGGTCGGCGATGGCCTTGAAGTCATCCAGCTGGCCGGCGTTCTGCCGGGTCACCACCACCGAGATCTTGAATCCCCGGAAGCCGGCGTCGGCCAGGTGCCCCATCGCCGCCAGCGCCGTGGCGTACGAGCCCGGCCCGCGGACCGCGTCGTTGACCTCGGCGGTCGCGCCGTCCAGCGAGATCTGCACGTCGACGTAGTCGCTGCCCGCCAGGCGGCGGGCCACCGCCGGCGTGATCTTGACGCCGTTGGTAGAGAACTTGACCCCGACGTGGTGGGCGGTCGCGTAGTCGACGAGCTCCCAGAAGTCGGGCCGCACCGTCGGCTCGCCGCCGCCGATGTTCACGTAGAACACCTGCATGCGCTCCAGCTCGTCGATCACCGCGCGGCATTCCGCGGTCGACAGCTCGCGCGGGTCACGGCGGCCGGAGCTGGACAGGCAGTGCACGCAGGACAGGTTGCAGGCGTAGGTCAGCTCCCACGTCAGGCAGATCGGCGCGTCCAGCCCGTACTGGAACTGCTCCACCAGCGGCAGCGTCATGCGACCTCCCGGGCCAGGATCATCTGCGAGCTGGCCAGCGTCTGTAGGGCGACGGCGTAGGCGGGCAGCTCAGCCGGGCTGACGCCCGCGGCCTGGCACGCCTGCCGCGCGGTGGGCGCCTCGCCCAGGGAGCTGACCACGGTCAGCAGGGCCGGGCTCTTCAGGAACGACAGCCGCCGGGTCCCGAAGTGATAGAGCAGGGCCCCGAACCGCTCCGGGCGGACCGACACCTGCGGGTGCAGCTGCCAGGGGCGGTCGAGGTCAAACCCGGCCGGTGCGCCGCAGGCGGCCGCGTCAGTAGACACCGCACATGCCGTCGATGGAGACCTCCTCGACGAGCAGGTCGGTCAGCGCGACCTGGGGCTCGCCGGCCCGCGGATCCGCGGCGGCCGCGGCTGACTCCGGGTCTGCCGGGCCGGTGACCGTGACGGTCCCGGGAACCTCGGCGGTGGCGATGCTCTCGCTCATGACACCCTCCTGCCTGCGCAGACGTGACAGCGTTCCGCCTGAAACGATTTCCGTCACGCAGTGACGAATACAGTCGGATGTTAACGTCACGTAGTGACATAAGCAAGACTGACCCCGGGAGCTTTTCGGGCTGAGGGGAGGCAGGGACCGTGCTCACTGGCGACGCGGCCGACCCGGCCGGAGCCCGGCGCGGCCGGCCGCCGGGCACCAGCCGCCGCGAGCTCGAGCTGATCGCGCTGCGGCTGTTCACCGACCAGGGCTTCGAAGCGACCACGATCGAGCAGATCGCCGCCGAGGCCGGGGTCAGCAAGCGGACCTTCTTCCGCTACTTCAGCTCCAAGGCCAGCGTGCTGTGGAGCGAGTTCGACCACGAGGTCGACACCATCCGCGCCGCGCTGGCCCGGGTCCCGGCGGAGGTGCCGATGATGGACGCCATCCGCCGCGCCGTCGTCGCGGCTAACCACTACGGCCCGCCGGACGTCCCCGAGCTGCGGCTGCGGATGAACCTGATCGGCACCGTGCCGGCCCTGCAGTCCAGCTCGGCCGTCCACTACGGCGAGTGGGAGCAGGCCATCAGCGATTTCGCCGCGACCCGCATGGGCCAGCCCGCCGAGTCGCTCTTCCCGCTGGCGGTGGGCCGGGCCACCCTGGCCGCCTGCCGCGCCGCGTACGACCGCTGGTCCGCCCGGGCCGACGCCGACCTGACCTTCTACCTGGACGCGGCCCTGGCCGCCCTCGCGGCCGGGTTCGACCCGGCCGCCATCCGGGCCGGCGGCCCGTCTCCTGGCGCTTCCCCGTCCCGCAGCGCCTCTCCGTCTCGCAGCGCTTCTCCGGCCCGCAGCGTTTCCTCGTCCCGCAGCGAGTCCCGCGCGTGAGCGCTCCGCCCCCGCGGCCCGGTGCGGCACGCCCGGACGGGTCAGCTGTCCAGATCGGTGCTCTCGGTCCGCTGACCCGGCCGGGCTGGGTCGGCGCGGGACGGCACTTGCTCGCCGGGCTCGAGCTGGCCGTCGACGATGTCAACGACGCCGGCGGGATCGGCGGACGACCGCTCGAGCTGGTGATCCGGGACACGGCCGCTGATCCGCAGCGGGCCACTGCGGCCGTCGCTGAGTTTGCCCGCCTGGGCGTCGCGGCCGTGGCCGGCGAGTATCACAGTGTCGTCGCCCGCGCCGCGGCCGCCGCGGCCGACGCCCTCAGCTTGCCCTTTCTCTGCTCGTCAGCGGTTCTCGACGCGCTCACCGGGATGCCCACGGAATGGGTCGCGCGCCTGGCCCCGGCTCAGTCGCACGGCTGGCCGGTCTACGCCGACTTCCTCCTCGGCGTGGGCCACCGCCGGATCGCGGTAGCAACCGAGCCGAGCGTGTACTGGGCGTCAGGGACGGCCATCCTCCGGGACTACCTCGCTCCACGCGGCGGCACCGTGACCGAACTCGATGCGCGCGCGCTCGCCCCGGCGGCCGTGTGCGAGGAACTCGCCAGCAGCGGCGCGACCGCCCTGCTCCTGCTGGTCGGCTTCCCGGAGCCGGCCGCGTCGATCGTCCGGGCGGTCCGCCGCGACCGCCGGCTGGCCGAGGTCATGCTCGGCGCTCCGGCCGGGCAGCCGGAGTTCGCCGAATGGACGGCGCTGCTGGGCCACGACGGTGTCGCGGTCCCGTTCCTGCGCTACCGGCCCGAGCGCCTCAGCCCGCTCGGCGCAGGTGTCGAGACGGCCCTGCGCCAGCGGCTGGCCGAAGCGCCCTCCTTCGTCGCGTTCGAGGGCTACGACACGGTCACGGTCCTGGCCGGCATGCTGCGCGCTCACGGCCCGGATCGGGCGCGCCTGGCCGGGTCCTGGCCCCGCGTGGCCGTCGAGGGCACCCGCGGCCAGATCCGGTTCTCCCGCGCCCCCGGCATCAGCGTGTGGCAATGGGCCTGGCCGCCCGTCCAGGTCGTCGACCGGGACCCGGCCCAGCCCGGCAGCTTCCGCGTCCGCCACGCCCTCGGCATGCATGATCACGGGAAGATCACTCACCAGCAGTGATCGTAGGGTCATGTCGCTCCGCCGGGGCCGGCCCCGCGCCCTGCCGTGCTGGCCGGTCCGCGGGCCGCGGCAGGCTGGGCGGGATCTGCGCGGAGGGCCGGTCAGCCGTGACCGGCGACGGGGCCGAGGTGGTCGGCGGCGACCCGCTTGGGGACGCACATCCGCCAGGCGTCGGTGACGAGCTCCGCCATCTCGTCGACGTCGATCGCGGTCAGGTGGACCTCGATCCACTGGTAGCGCATCTCCGACGGGATCGGGAGGAAGAACTTCTCCGGCTCGGCCGCGACCATCGCGGCCCGCTCCTCCCGGGGGAAGCCGCAGCCCATGGTCAGCTCGTCCCGGCTGAGCGCGACGAAGACAATCCGCCCGACCCGGAACTTGACCCGACCGCGGACCTCGGCCTCGTAAGCGCGCGGCAGCGACAGGGCGACCCTGCGGATCTCCTCGGCAAAGACCCGCGGCACCCCGGCGGGCGGCGCCTCGGGCGGCCGCGCGGCGGGTTTCCGGCGCGGTCCCGGAGACGGCGTGGGCGTGCTCCTGGGCATCGGGGCGAGACTACGCCGCGATACCGACAGTTTGAGCTTGCCGGAGGCAGGACCCAGGTGGGAGGTTGATCGACATGCCGACGCGCCTGGTACATGTCGTGGTAGACGCCATCGACCCGGCCGGCCTGGCCCGCTTCTGGGCCGCTGCGCTGGGCTGGGAAATAGCCGACGAGACGCCCGACGAGGTGGACGTGGTGCCCGCCGGGTACGCATACCCGGACCCGGTCGCCCTGCCGCTGCTCTTCGTCCCGGTGGCCGAGCCGAAGTCCGGCAAGAACCGCGTGCACCTGGACCTGGCCACCACCTCGGCCGCGCACCAGGCTGAGTGGGTCGGCGCGCTGCGCGGCCTGGGCGCGACGCCGGCGGACATCGGCCAGGGCGACGTGCCCTGGGTGGTCCTGGCCGATCCCGAGGGCAATGAGTTCTGCGTCCTGGAGCCGCGGGATGAGTACCGCGACACCGGTCCGGTCGCAGCGATCATCATCGACTGCCCGGATCCGGCGGCGCTGGCATCCTTCTGGGAGAGCGCCGCGGGCTGGCCGGTCACGCGCGCGGACGATGACATCGTGGGCCTCCGGTCGCCCGCCGGCACCGGGCCCTACCTGGAGCTGCTGCGGGCCCCCGGACGGAAGTCGGTCAAGGACCGGCTCCATCCGGATGTGGCGCCGTACCGCGGCGACGACCCGGCCGCCGAGCTGGCCCGGCTGGCCCGAGCGGGCGCCACGCCGGCCGACGTCGGCCAGGGTGACGTGGGGTGGACAGTCCTGGCCGACCCCGAGGGCAATGAGTTCTGCGTCCTGTCGGCGCGGTAGCCGCCGCGGCCGGGCCGGCCAGACGCGCCCCGCGGTCCGGCGGTCATGCGCGGGCCGGCCCAGCACGGGGCAGCTGGGGTACGGGGCGGGGAAGCGCCGGCCAGCACTGGGCGGCGGGGCACCGGATAGCTGAGCGCCGGCCGGCCCACGGCCGGCCGGCGCTATCGCTCGTTGGCCTAGCGCAGGGCACCGTGCCCGCGGGCGCGGGACCGGGCCGACGGCTCGTGGAGAAGCTGGCCCGAGGTGCGGAACAGGAACTCGGCGTAGGTGTCCGGCGCGGTGTCGGGGTGCGCCACGTAGCGGTCGGTCGCGGTGGTGACCGCGGCCATCCGGAGCTGGGCGTCGCGGCACTCACGGACCACGGCCGTGATCCGGCGCGCGAGCGCGCTGAGTATCGACCGGCGAGAGTGCGTGGTGTTCATGGCGTTACACTCCGATCTTGTCGCGCGTGTGGGTGCTGGGAACCTGGGTGCTGGGAACAGCCGGGCGCAGCGGCTCGGCCGGGCCGTGCTGGCGCCGCACCGCGTGGTGCGCGCCGTGCTCCGGCCGGGAGCCGGCCTGGGCCAGGCGGATCTGGCGGGCACGCCGGGACGCGGCGGCCTGGGCGAGCTTGTCCTGCCGCTGGGCGTCGGCGATGGCGGTGACGAATGCCGGATGCATGGCCTATCCTCCTTGCGCGGGCCGCTGGGCACGGCCCGGCAATACTCAGACTCGCCGTAAGACCCCTGAGGCCACATCGGGCAGATGCCTTATCTCGGCGACCCGGCCGGTCCTAGGAAAATCGGTAGCTCCTAGGCGGGCTTCCCGACTAGCCTCGCACCGTGATTTCTGGCGGGCATCTGGCTGGTTTCGCCCTGGTTTCCCTCGCGCTGATAGTCATTCCCGGGCCGAACGTGCTGTTCGTTGTCAGCCGGTCGCTGATGCTGGGCCGGGCCGCCGGGGTGGCGACCGCCGCGGGCGGTCAGATCGGCGCATCGCTGCAGGTGGCCGCGGTTGCCTTCGGGATCGGCGAACTGGTCGAGCGATCGGCGGCGGTGTTCACCGTCATCAAGCTGGCCGGGGCGGCGTACCTGGCTTACCTCGGCGTGCAGGCCGTTAGGCATCGCCACTCGCTGTCCGCGGCCCTGGAAACTACGGCGCAGCAGAAGAACGCCACCGTGATCGTGCGGGACGGGGTTGTCGTCGGGGTGAGCAATCCGAAGGTGATTGTGTTCTTCGTGGCCGTGCTGCCGCAATTCGTGGACCGCCCGGCCGGTCACGTTGCGCTTCAGATGCTGCTTCTGGGTGCCGTCTGGAGCGCAATAGCGCTCGTCTGCGATAGCTCGTGGGCGCTGGCCGCCGGCAGCGCCCGGGCCTGGCTGGCGCGCTCGCCCCGCCGGCTGGCCGCAGTCGGCGGCGCCGGCGGGCTGGCCATGATCGGCATCGGCGTTAGCCTGACCCTCACCGGTCGCAAGGACTGACCCGGCCTGGTTTTCACCACCTATCGCCTGTCCGGTCGATCGTGTGACTCTGGGCAGTCCTGCTCGTTGTCCTGGCATGGGGCGGGGTGGCCCAGGGCCCCGGAGTGTTCCCTGGATGTCTGATTGATCATGGGATGCCGGGGAGCGCGAGGACGCTGATCGGGTCGAGGTGGGCTCGGCGACCGGCTTCGTCACTCCAGGCCCGCCAGTCACAACAGCCGCAAACCCGGTCAAGCACGGAACACTCCGGGACCCTGCGGCTCCATGGGCTGCGAGCCGCCATTCTTTTTCATCCGAGGAACGCTTGCCTTTATAGGCGGGCTACGATCTCTTCGTCTATCAGGGCTGTTATAGAGGTTCGCTGGGAGCCGCCCCCTTCCACGTGGGCGGTTACGGTTACCACCGCTTCTTTATCCGGGGAGATTATGCAGAGCTGGCCGTAGAGGCCTGCCATTTTGTACGTTTTTTCCCCGGGGGTGCACCAGACGCCGAGGCCGTAACTGTCCGAGAGGCGGAAGCCTTCGTCTGTTGGGTCCTGCACGGTCGGGACGGTTTCAGTCGCGATTCGTGCGCAGTATTCGGCGGGGACCAGCTGGCGGCCTTCGTGGCGGCCCTCGTCGAGCAGGAGGCGGCCGAAGCGGGCCAGTTCGGACGTCCTCAGGTAGAGGGCGCTTTCCGCTACCGGATGGCCGAGGGGGCAGGTGTGCCACTGGGGGTTGTGGATGGCCAGCGGGGTGAAGAGGCGGGGCAGCAGGTAGTCGCGGACGTTGGCGCCGGTCGCGGCGCGCAGGGCGCGCGCCGCTACGTACGGGCCGATGCCGGTGTACCTGAAATGCGTGCCGGGCTCGTGCGCGAGCGGGGTCGCGAAGAAGTCAGCGGCTAGGTCCGGGACCACGACGGGGTCGTAGGCGGACCAGAAGTACGGGCTGCCGGACGTCATCATGAGCAAGTGCCGGAGCGTGACCTGGTCCAGGCGGGGCGCGGCAGAGCCGGCTAGCTCGGGGTAGTACTTGAGGGCGGGGTCGTCCAGGGCGAGGCG
>DASYBB010000022.1:0-6908 GCA_036501025.1 Streptosporangiaceae bacterium | reverse complement strand
TCTGGGAGGCCTCGGTCAACCCGAACGCCCAGTTCGGGCTGTTCGTCATCCAGCCGGGCCAGACGGCCACGATCAACGTGACCATCACGCCGGCCGGCGCGTCGGGCACTGTGGTCAGCGGCAACCTGTACGTGGACGTGCTCGACGGCAACGTGCCGCCGTACGGGCAGCTGGGCGGCGATGAGCTGGCCGCCCTGCCGTACACCTACACGGTCGGCAGCTAGCAGCCGGCGGGCCCGGTAACCCGGGCCCGCCGGAAACGGACACCGGGCGGGAACCTGATCTCAGGTTCCCGCCCGGTGTCGTTGTGCGGTGGGCCTAGCGCCCGGCGCCGGCGGCGCCGGGCCTGCGGTCAGGCTCCGGTCCGGTTGCCGTTGCGCCGGGGGCCGCCCGGCCCGCCGGGCCGGCGCCGCGCCGGGTGCCCGTCGCGCGAGCGGCCGGCCTCCCCGTCGCGGGATGAGCCGTACTGGCCCTCACGCGATGAGCCGTACCGGTCCTCGCGGCCCGAGCCGTACCGGTCATCGCGCGCCCCGCCGTACTGGCCGGACCTCGGCCGCCCGGTGTGGTCGCCGTGCGGCCGGGTCCCGCGGGGCCGGCTGCCGGCCGGCCGGCTGCGGGCCGTGCCCGCCCCTGGCTCGGGCTCAGGCTCGGCGGGCGGCGGCGGCACCGGGGTGCCCGAGGTGGCGATCTGGCGGACCACGTCGTGCCCGGCCACTACGTCGTGCCGGATGGGCCGGACGCCCGCGGACCGATGCAGCCGCTCCAGCTCGCGCACCTGGCCCTCCTCGACCAGGGCCACGACCATGCCGTCCGCCCCGGCCCGGGCGGTGCGCCCGGATCGGTGCAGGTAGTCCTTGTGGTCGTTCGGCGGGTCGTAGTGCACGACCAGCTCGATGTCATCCACGTGGATGCCGCGGGCTGCGACGTCGGTGGCGACCAGGACGCGCGGGTGCCCGGCGGCGAAGCCGGCCAGTGCGCGGCGGCGCTGGTTCTGGTTCAGGTTGCCGTGGATGGCCGCCGCGGCCACGCCGGCCCGGTCGAACTGCCGGGCCAGGCGGTCGGCGCCGTGCTTGGTCCGGACGAAGAACAGCGTCCGGGCCGGCCTGCTCGCGATCTCTGCTGCGACCTGGACCTTGTCCTGCGCCGGCAGCACCAGCATGCTGTGCTCGGCGGTGCCGTTGTCGACCTCCGTGGTGGCCACGGCGCACAGCGCCGGGTCGTTCAGGTAGGTCATGACGAGCTGGCCGACGCCCCGGTCGAGCGTCGCCGAGAACAGCAGCCGCTGGCCGCCCGCCGGCGTCGCGTCGAGAATCCGGGTCACGGCCGGCATGAAGCCCAGGTCGGCCATGTGGTCGGCCTCGTCCAGGATCGTGATCTCGATGTCGTCGAGGGTGCACGCCCCGCGGTCGAGCAGGTCGATCAGCCGGCCCGGGGTCGCCACCACCAGGTCGACGCCACGGCGCATCCGGTCGATCTGCCGGCCGATCGAGACCCCGCCGTACACGGTGGTCACGGTGACGTCGATCGAGCGGCCCAGCGGCTCCAGTACCTCGGCCACCTGGACCGCCAGCTCCCTGGTCGGGACGAGCACCAGGCCCCGGGGGGCCTTCTCGCGCCGCCACGTCCGGCGGCTGGTGCCGGGCCGGTCCCCGCCGCCCTCGCGGCGCTGGCTGGCCAGCCGGGCCAGGACGGGCAGGCCGAAGGCCAGCGTCTTGCCGGAACCGGTCTGCGCCTTGCCCAGGACATCGCGCCCGGTCAGGGCCTCGGGCAGGGCGCGGGCCTGGATGGCGAAGGGTGCCTCGATGCCGCGCTCGGCCAGCGCCCTGACCAGCGGAGCGGGCATGCCCAGGGCGGCGAACGTGGTGGGCTCGGGCGGCGCCTGGGCGGCGGCCGCCTCCAGGGCGCGGTCTAGCTCGGACTGCGGCGGGGGCGCAGCGGCTCGCCGGGGGGCCTGCTGGCGGGGGCGGCCGCTGGCGCCCCGGCCGGCCCCGGGCCTACCACGGGCCGGCCGGCCGGCGGCACGCTGACGCTGGGGGGTGTCACGCATGACGGAACTCCATCTGTGCTCAGGGCCGCGTCGCGGGAGAGAACTTCGGCGACACAACGCCCACGATGAAGGACCACCGGGCAGTGCAGCGCTCACACAACCGACCGCACGGGCCACTCGCCCGCGGGAGTAACGGCAGCATCCTGCCGCTTCGTTCGCAACGCTATCAGTACGCCAGTTGTTCCGCGGCGGGCGTCAGGGGCCACTGGTGCCTGCTCGCCCGCACTTGTCCGGCCACCCGGGCGGCCGCGTCCTCAGCGCGGAGCGCGGAGCCGGGCCAGCCGGACGGCCGCCTCCGCGAGCACCTCGGGCCGCTTGCAGAACGCGAATCGCACCTGGCTCCGGCCCGCCTCGGTGGTGTCGTAGAAGACCACGTTGGGAACCGCGACGACCCCGCACAGCCGCGGCAGCGCCCGGCAGAACGCCAGGCCGTCGCCCGATTCCGCCGAGCCCGCGGGCAGGTCCGCCACGGCCAGCCCGGCGATGTCGGTGGTGACGAAGTACGTCCCGGCGGGCCGGAAGACCTCGAAGCCGGCTGCCGCGAGGCCATCGGACAGCAGGTCGCGCTGGGTGCGCAGGCCGCCCGCGAGGCCGTCGTAGAAGGCATCCGGCAGGCCGAGCCCGGCCGCGATCGCGTACTGGAACGGCCCGCTGCTGACGTAGGTCAGGAACTGCTTGGTCGTGCGGACCGCGGACACCAGGGCGCTGGTGCCGGTCACCCAGCCCACCTTCCAGCCGGTGAAGGAGAACGTCTTGCCCGCTGAGCTGATCGTCACGGTCCGGTCCCGCATGCCCGGCAGCGACGCGATCGGGATGTGCTCGCCGTCGAAGATCACGTGCTCGTAGACCTCGTCGGTCACGACCAGCAGGTCCCGCTCGATGGCCAGGCCGGCGATCGCGCCCAGCTCGGCGCGGGTGAGAACCATGCCGGTCGGGTTGTGCGGCGAGTTCAGCAGGATCAGCCTGGTCCGGCTGGTCACCGCGTCGCGCAGGGCGTCCAGGTCGGGCCGGAAATCCGGCGCGCGCAGCGTGACCGGCACCCGGGTGGCCCCGGCCATGGCGATGCTGGCCGCGTAGGAGTCGTAGTACGGCTCGAGCGCGATCACCTCGTCGCCGGGCTCCAGCAGCGCCAGCATGGCCGCGGCGATCGCCTCCGTCGCCCCGGCGGTCACCAGCACCTCGGTATCGGGGTCAACCTCCAGCCCGTAGAACCGCTTCTGGTGGGCGGCGATGGCCTGCCGCAGTTCCGGGATGCCGGACCCGGGCGGGTACTGGTTGCCGCGCCCGGTCAGCACGGCGTCGGCCGCCAGCCGGGCGAGCTCGGCCGGCCCGTCGGTGTCGGGGAAGCCCTGGCCCAGGTTGATCGAGCCGGTGGCCACCGCGAGCGCGGACATCTCGGCGAAGATCGTCGTGCCCAGGCCGGCCAGCCGCCGGTTCAGCAGCGGTCGAGTCATCTGCGCCCTCTCCTGCTCCGAAACGCCGCCGGCCGGGCCTGCGGCAGCACTCGCGGGCGACGATACCCGCTCCCGCGCAGCCAGCACCCCGGAACCCGCACCCGGCGGGACCCAGCAAGCGCGGGTCAGCGGGCGCAGGTCAGCGGGCGGGACCGAGCAGGCCGACCGGGCCGGGCTCGCCGAAGGTGACGCGGAGCACGGGCTGGCCCGAGGGCAGGCGGGCGGCGGAGATGACGGCGGCCAGGTAGGGCGGGCGCTGAGCGCGGAGGAACGCGGCGACGTCGCTGAGCGCGGCCCCGGTACCGGTCGCGGCGAGCTCGGCGGACGGCAGGGGCACCCGCGGGTCGGCGCCCGGTCCGGACGCCGTGAACGCGACGATGCGCAGCCGCCGTACCGCGGTCAAGGCCGCGATCGTGGTCAGCAACCGGGAGTCGACCTGGCCATCGGCCAGTTCGCGCTCCGGGCCGGGATCCTCGCTCAGCCGGCGGTTCGCGAGAAGCTGCTGCCCGGCATTGACCCGGGCGGCGCGGTCAGCGCGCAGCGCCCGGAGGTACGCGGCGCTGCCGTCCGGCGCGGTCAGCCGGATCTCGATGCGGGCGCTGCCGGTGCCGAACTGGGCCAGCACGAGCGGCGCGTAGACCCGGGCGAGCCGGGCGCCGAGCGTGCCGCGCACCGCGGCGGTCGCCGCCACGATGTCGGAGCCGAGCGGGTCGGACTGGCCAGCGGCCCCGATGACCAGGAGATTCCCAGCCGGCACGCCCTGCGCCCGCAACGCGGTGCACATCGCCGGGTCACAGCTCACCACGGCACGGGAACCAGCCTGCCGGGCCACCCACGCCGCCGCCTGGACCCGCGCCCCGCCGGCCCGGGCCGCCCCGCCGGCCCCGGCGGCACCAGCCGTCGCGCTGCTCGCCCCCGTGCCGCCATCCGTGGCCGTCCCGGCCGAGGCTCCGGCGGCCAGTCCCGCCTGAGCCGGGTCAGCCCGGACCGGTGCGGATCCGGCCCAGCCGTCGCTGGCGATCACCGCGATGCAGGCCGCCGCCGCGACCACCACGGTGCCGGCGGCCAGCGCGGCGGGCCGGATCCGGCGGGCCCGGCGGGGCGGCCGGGGTGGCCGGGGTGGCCGGCTCCCGGGCCCGCGGGCGGCCCCGACCCGGGCCAGGGCCGCCCGCGTCCGGGTCGCCCGGGCGCGGGCGGCCTCGGCACAGGCCGCCTCGGAACCCGGCTCGCTGGTCGAGCGCGGCTCAGCCGCTGCGATGTCAGCGAGCGCTAACTCCGAGTGCCGCGAGCCGGGCAGCGGCGCCCGGGCAACCGCGAGCGGCCCGGCCGGAGCCGGCCGCCCGGCGATCCCCGGCGGCGGCGGGGCATGGAACGAGGTCGCGGCCCGGTAGTAGTGCTCCGCCTGCTGGTAGTCACCCCGCGCGTGGGCCAGCGTGCCCAGGCTGTCGTAGCTGCGCGCGACCCCCGCGGTATCGCCGACCTCGCAGAACATGGTCGCCGCGAGCAGGTGCCGGTCATAGGCCTGAGCGTCGTCCCCGCACAGCTGCGCGATGGTGCCCAGCTCGTGCAGCCAGCGCGCGGCGCCGGCGGACGGGGCGGGCATGGCGTCTAAGGTGGCCTGCCCGAGCGCGGCCGCCCCGGCCAGGTCGCCCTGATCACGCAGCCGGGCGCAGATTCCCTCGGCCAGGCGGCTGGCCGCGCCCGTGTCGCCGGCGTCTAAAAGGCGCTGCCGGGCGTCCAGCAGGCCCTGCAGATTCGCCGCACTGCGCTGCTCGACCCCGGTGGCGCAGTTCGGCCCGGACGCGGCATCGCCTAGCACTTCCGCCACCCTCTCCGGCCAGCCGGTGATGCTGATATATGGTGGATATATAGCACGTCCGGCAGCCCAGGGTAAGCGGTTGACCAGTTGCCATTTACGCTATGTGCCGCATTGCTCCGGAAATCACGCTTTAGGTTGCGTGCTGCATTTCCGCTGCGCACATCCCTGGTACAGCACAGGAGGGGCGGTCCCGTGGGACCGCCCCTCCTGCCGTTCCGTCACCCGCCGGCGCGAGTCACGGCCCGATGGTCAGAGCGGGCGAACCTGCTCAGCCTGGGGACCCTTGGCACCCTGGCCGGCGGTGAACTCGACTCGCTGGTTCTCCTGAAGACTGCGGAATCCGTCAACCTGAATCGCGGAGTGGTGCACGAAGACGTCGGCAGTGCCGTCGTCCGGGGCGATAAAGCCGTAGCCCTTGTCGGCGTTGAACCACTTCACGGTGCCCTGAGGCATGTGCCTTCTCCTACTTGGTGATCTACGGGATCCACGGATGTGGAGCCCGGGCTGCCGGCCGCGTGTCCCCCGAAACGGCCGCTGGCTCCCCGGCGGGAGCCATCAGCCAGCATGACCGGGACACGCGGGCCGCCTTCGCAAATACGAATGCAACCATGACCATCAAACACCATCTGGCCCCCGAGTGAGTAACTGTCCCGGCGGCTCGAGAATATGGCGCGCGGCCGGCATCGGGCAGAACGGGGCGTTTCACTTATCTGCGCGGACGCACTGCGCGGCGATATCGGGTATGGGTCAGCGTTCTTTGCGAATGGTCTTTTAGCGGGGTACGGCCGACCTGTCGTGCTACGTGCCCGGGCGCACTGCCGCCTCGATGCCGCCCAGCAGGCAGTCGAGGCCGAACTCAAAGCGCTGATCGCGGGTCTCCGCCGAGTCGGGGTCGAGCCCCTGGTCGAAGATCTGGAGAAAGTGCCCGAATCCGCCCGCGGACCGGAGCCGGGCCGCCCAGTCCGCGGCGGCCGCGCGCAGCTGGGCCGAGCCGCCGCCGGCCAGCTGGCCCTGCGCCTGCTCGTGCTGGACCTGCAGTTCCTGGAACTCCCGCAGCACGCCGCCCAGGACATAGGTGTTCACGGCCTGGACGATGTTCATGGTCGTCGCGGCGTCCAGGTCCAGCTTGTCGAGCAGGGCCATCGACCGCTCGGCGGCGCGGATCGTGTTCGGGCCGAGGGCGGGCCGGCCGCCGATGTAATCGGTGACCCAGCGGTGCCGCAGCAGGGAGCGGCGCTGGCTGAGGGCGTAGGCGCGCAGGTCGGCCCGCCAGTTGCCGGACGGGGCGGGGACCTGCACCTCGCCCACCAGGGCGTCGAGCATCAGGTCGAGCAGGTGCTCCTTGCCCGCCACGTGCCAGTAGAGGGACATGGTCCCGGCCCGCAGGACCTGGGCGATGCGGCGCATGCTGACCGCCTCGGGGCCCTCGGCATCGGCGACGGCGATGGCCGCGTCCACGATCTCGGCGCGCGACAGGGTCGCGCCCGCCCGGGCCCGGCCGCGCGGCGGTCCGCCCCGCCGGGGGCCGCGCCCGAACGCCGCCGCCGGGCTCCACGGCGGCCAGAGGTCGTCGCCGCTCGCCATCGTG
>DASYBB010000021.1:0-36132 GCA_036501025.1 Streptosporangiaceae bacterium | reverse complement strand
AACGAGATCATCGAGGAAGAGCTGGCCGAGCCGTCCGAGGTCAAGTGGGACAGCCTGCCCAAGCCCCGGGAGATCTTCGAGTTCCTCGACGCTTACGTGATCGGCCAGGACATGGCCAAGAAGGCCCTGTCCGTCGCCGTGTACAACCACTACAAGCGGGTGCAGTCCGGCGGCGAGCGGCCGGGTGACGACGGGGTCGAGCTGGCCAAGTCGAACATCCTGCTGCTCGGCCCGACCGGCTCGGGCAAGACCCTGCTGGCCCAGACCCTGGCCCGGCTGCTCAACGTGCCGTTCGCCATCGCCGACGCGACCGCCCTCACCGAGGCCGGGTACGTGGGCGAGGACGTCGAGAACATCCTGCTCAAGCTGATCCAGGCGGCTGACTACGACGTCAAGAAGGCCGAGACCGGGATCATCTACATCGACGAGATCGACAAGATCGCCCGCAAGAGCGAGAACCCGTCAATCACCCGGGACGTCTCCGGCGAGGGTGTGCAGCAGGCCCTGCTGAAGATCCTGGAGGGCACGACCGCGTCGGTGCCCCCGCAGGGCGGCCGCAAGCACCCGCACCAGGAGTTCATCCAGATCGACACCACCAACGTGCTGTTCATCTGCGGTGGCGCCTTCGCCGGCCTGGAGAAGATCATCGAGCAGCGGTCCGGCCACAACGGCATCGGGTTCCACGCCGTGCTGCAGGCCCGCAAGGCCGACAACTCCGAGGACTCGTTCGCCGAGGTGATGCCGGAGGACCTGCTGAAGTTCGGCATGATCCCCGAGTTCGTCGGCCGCCTCCCGGTCATCACCAGCGTGCACAACCTGGACCGCGAGGCGTTGATCTCGATCCTCACCGAGCCGCGCAACGCGCTGGTCAAGCAGTACAAGCGGCTGTTCGAGCTGGACGGCGTGGACCTGGAGTTCACCCCGGACGCGCTGGACGCCATCGCCGACCAGGCCAACCTGCGAGGCACCGGGGCGCGCGGTCTGCGCGCGATCCTGGAAGAGGTGCTGATGTCGGTGATGTACGAGGTGCCGAGCCGCAAGGATGTCGAGCGCGTGGTCATCACCCGTGAGGCCGTCCTCGAGCACGTCAACCCGACCCTGGTCCCGCGGGGCGTCAGCAACCGCCGCACTCCCCGCGAGAAGTCGGCGTAGGAGCACATCACAAATGCGTGTAGTACAAGGATAACGAGGGCTCAACCGCTGGTCCGGAGTCAATAGACTCATCTGTCGTGAGTGACGACAGCGCCCAGCTTCCCCCGCAGTACAGCCCGGCCGAGGTCGAAGGGCCGCGCTACGCCTTCTGGGAAAAGGCCGGCTACTTCACCGCCGACCCGGAGCGCGACGCCCCCACGTTCTCGATCGTCATCCCGCCGCCCAACGTGACCGGCGTGCTGCACATCGGTCACGCGCTGGACCACACGATCATCGACACGATCGTCCGGCGCCGCCGCATGCAGGGCTACACCGCGCTGTGGCTGCCCGGCATGGACCACGCGGGCATCGCCACCCAGAACGTGGTCGAGCGGGAGCTGGCCAAGGAGGGGCTGAGCCGGCACGACCTGGGCCGGGAGCGGTTCGTCGAGCGGGTCTGGCAGTGGAAGGACGAGTCCGGCGGCAAGATCCTCGGCCAGATGCGCCGCCTGGGCGACAGCGTGGACTGGAGCCGCGAGCGGTTCACCATGGACGAGGGCCTGTCCCGGGCCGTGCAGACCATCTTCAAGCGCCTCTTCGACGACGGCCTGATCTACCGGGCTGAGCGGATCATCAACTGGTGCCCGCGCTGCCTGACCGCGCTGTCCGACATCGAGGTCGACCACAGCGACGACGACGGCGAGCTGGTCTCGATCCGCTACGGGGATGGCGATGACTCGATTGTGGTCGCCACCACCCGGGCCGAGACCATGCTCGGCGACACCGCGGTGGCCGTGCACCCCGACGACGAGCGGTACCAGCACCTGATCGGCAAGACCGTGGCGCTGCCGCTCACCGGGCGCCGCATCCCGATCGTCGCCGACGAGCACGTCGACCCGGCCTTCGGCACCGGCGCGGTCAAGGTCACCCCGGCCCACGACCCCAACGACTTCGAGATCGGCCGCCGTCACAACCTGCCCAGCCTGACCATCCTGGACGAGCGGGGCGTGGTCACCGCGCACGGCCCGTTCCAGGGCTTGGACCGGTTCGAGGCCCGCCCGGCCGTGGTCGACGCGCTGCGCGAAGAAGGCCGCGTCGTCCGCGAGATCCGGCCCTACGTGCACGCGGTCGGGCACTGCCAGCGCTGCGGCACCACGGTGGAGCCGCGGCTGTCACTGCAGTGGTTCGTCAAGGTCGCGCCGCTGGCCCAGGCGGCCGGCGACGCCGTCCGCGACGGCCGGGTGAAGCTGCACCCGCCGGAGATGAACGCCCGCTACTTCTCCTGGGTCGACGACATGCACGACTGGTGCATCAGCCGCCAGCTGTGGTGGGGGCACCGGATCCCGGTCTGGTACGGGCCGGACGGCGAAGTGCGCTGCGTCGGCCCGGACGAGCAGCCGCCGTCCGGCGAGGGCTGGCGCCAGGACTCCGACGTGCTGGACACCTGGTTCTCCTCGGCGCTGTGGCCGTTCTCCACCCTGGGCTGGCCGGACGACACCGCCGACCTGCACGCGTTCTACCCGACCAGCGTGCTGGTGACCGGCTACGACATCCTGTTCTTCTGGGTCGTCCGGATGATGATGTTCGGCCTGTACGCCATGCGCGACCGGGCCCCGGCCGACGCGGTGCCGTTCCGCGACGTCGCCCTGCACGGCCTGGTCCGGGACGGGACCGGCAAGAAGATGTCGAAGTCCCGTGGCAACGCCGTGGACCCGCTGGCATGGATCGACCGATTCGGCGCCGACGCCACCCGGTTCACCCTGGCCCGCGGGGCCAACCCGGGCAGCGACGTCCCGGTCAGCGACGAATGGGCCGCCGGCTCCCGCAACTTCGTCAACAAGCTCTGGAACGCGGCCCGGTTCGCGCTGAGCCACGGGGCCCGGATGCCGCGCCGGCTGCCCGAGCCCGCCGCGCTGTCAGCGGCCGACCGCTGGATCTTGTCCCGGCTGTCCGCGGTCATCGCCGAGGTCGACCGCGACCTGGACCGGTTCGAGCTGGCCAAGACCTGTGAGACGCTCTACCACTTCGCCTGGGACGAGTTCTGCGACTGGTACCTGGAGCTGGCCAAGCCCGCGCTGGCCGGCTCCGGCGAGGCGGCGCAGGCGACCCGCATGGTGCTGGGCGTGACGCTGGACCGGCTGCTGCGGCTGCTGCACCCGTTCCTGCCGTTCGTGACCGACGAGCTGTGGACCGCGCTGACCGGCGGCGAGTCGGTGGTGATCGCCCGCTGGCCGGGCGCGCTGGCGCCGGGCACCGGGCCAGCGCCGGATGAGTCAGCGGCGACGCAGCCCGTCCCCGCCACCGACCCCGCCGCCGAGGCCGAGATCGAGTCGCTGATGCGGCTGGTCACCCAGGTCCGCCGGTTCCGCTCGGACCAGGGGCTGCGGCCCGGCCAGCCGGTCCCGGCCGTGCTGGGCGGGATCGCGGCGACGCCGCTGGCCGCGCACGAGGCCCAGATCCGGGCGCTGGCCCGGCTGACCGCCGCCGGGCCGGAGTTCGCCCCGACGGCGTCGGTCCAGGCCGAGGGGGTTACGGTCGAACTGGACACCGCGGCCGGCCTGGACGTCGCGGCCGAGCGCCGGCGGGCGGAGAAGGACCTGGCCGCCGCCCGGGCCGATATCGAGGCCACGGAGCGCAAGCTCGGGAACCCGTCATTCCTGGAGCGGGCCCCCGAGGCCGTGGTGGCCAAGAACCGGGACCGGCTGGCCGCCGCGCGCGGCGAGGTCCAGCGGCTGACCGAGCGCCTCGAGGCCCTGCCGCGCGAAGCATGACCACGGTAAACATGAGGACGGGGAGGGGGAGCTGTGCCGCAAACTGACCCCATGACCGCCGGCGAGCGCGCCCGGCTGGCGGAGATCGAGCGCGCGATCATCGCCCGCCGGCCCGAGCATTCCATTGACCCGACGCTGGACCGGATGCGGGCGCTGACCGACCTGCTGGGCGACCCGCAGAAGGCGTACCCGGTGATCCACCTGACCGGGACCAACGGCAAGACATCCACGGCGAGGATGACCGAGCGGCTGCTGCGGGCCCGCGGCCTGCGCACCGGCCTGTTCACCAGCCCGCACCTGACCTCCATCCGCGAGCGGATCTGCGTCGACGGCGAGCCGCTGTCGGCCGCCCAGTTCATCACCGCCTACGAGGAGATCGAGCCCTACCTCGACCTGGTCGACGCGGGCCAGAGCTCCCGGCTGTCCTTCTTCGAGGTCCTCACCGGCATGGCCTTCGCGACCTTCGCCGACGCCCCGGTTGACGTGGCCGTCATCGAGGTCGGCATCGGCGGCACCTGGGACAACACCAACGTCGCCGACGGGGCCGTGGCCGTGCTGACCCCGATCTCCATCGATCACGTCCGCTGGCTCGGCAACACCATCGAGGAGATCGCCACCGAGAAGGCCGGGATCATCAAGCCGGGCGCGGTGGCCGTCATCGGCCGCCAGACGGCCGAGGCGGCCGCGATCCTGGCCCGCCGCGCGGCCCAGGTCGGCGCCACCGTCGTCCGGGAGGGGGCGGAATTCGGCGTGATCAGCCGCGAGCTGGCCGTCGGCGGCCAGCGGCTCGACATCCGGGGCCTGCTCGGCGACTACGACGACCTGTTCCTCCCGCTCTTCGGCGCCTACCAGGCCGGCAACCTGGCCTGCGCGATCGCCGCGGTCGAGGCCTTCGCCCGGGCCGACGCCACGGACGCACCGTCCGGCCACGGCGATACGCCCGGCGCCCGGGCCGACCTCGCCCGCCAGACCCGCGCGGCCCTGGCCCTGGTCCCCCGCGACGCCCCCGGCGGCGCCCCGGAGCGCGCGGGCCCGCAGGTCAACGGCGTGGACCACGGCGGCGCCGAGCTGGAGACCGAGCAGCTGCGCGACCTGGGCCGGGCCGGTGCCGAGGATGACCTGGCCGAGGACGACGAGGACTTCGACGAGGCCGGCGGCCTGGCCGAGCGGGACCGGTCGGAGCAGCCCGGCGTCGGCGGCCAGGCCGGCCCGCTGGACCTGGCCCTGGTCCGGGAGGCCGTCGCGGAGATGAGCTCGCCGGGCCGCCTGGAGATCGTCCGCCGCAGCCCGGTCGTCGTCGTGGACGCGGCGCACAACCCGGCCGGGATGGCCGCGACCGTCGCCGCGCTGTCCGAGGCGTTCAGCTTCACCGACCTGATCGCGGTCCTGTCGGTCAGCGCGGACAAGGACATCCCCGGCATCCTGGACGAGCTCGAGCCGGTGGCGACCCAGTTCGTCGCGACCCGCAACGCCTCGGGCCGGGCCATGGACGCCGAGGACCTGGCCGACGCCGCCGCGAGCGTCTTCGGGGCCGAGCGGGTGACCCTCGCCCCGCAGCTGGACCAGGCCATCGAGGTGGCGGTCGGGCTGGCCGACGAGGCCGACGCCGAGAGTCTCGACGAAGGCGGCGGGCCCGGCGGCGCGCTGGTCCTCATCGCTGGCTCGGTCATCACGGCCGGCGAGGCCCGCACCCTGCTGGCCGGCGGGCGCCCCGGCGGCGCGTCATGACCCAGCCCGTCACCGCGCGGCCGGTCGCCCGGCAGCCGATCACCAAGCGGCTGTGCATGACCGTGCTGATCATGGAGGCCGTCGTCATCGGCCTGGGCATCCCGGTCGCCATCCAGATCGATCACCTCGCGCCGGGCTCGGCCGGGGCCGCGGGCGGCGTGGCCGTCGCCGCCGCGGTGGTCTTCGCCGGCCTGACCCGGCGGGTGCTGACCGCGGCCCTGGTCGGCGGCAGCCTGCTCCAGGTGTTCGTGATCGTGTCCGGCATCACCGTGCCGGTGATGTACTTCCTGGGCGCCATCTTCGCCGCGCTGTGGATCACCGGGATCTTCCTCGGCCGCTTCATCGACCGCCCGGCGGCGGCCTGACTCAACGGGCGCCCGGATCACGGTGGTCTGCCGCGAAGTTCCAGCTCACAAGCCCAACCGGGACCGGCGGACGCAGATCCGGCGGGCCGCGCGGCGTGCCTTGAGCGCCCGGCCGGCGGCCCGCCCTGTAAGGTCAGGAGTAAGGCATCCGGCGCGCCTGCCGTTACTTCAGGTGATTGCCGGTGGGCGCTGCGCAAGGGCATTCCGCCCGAATGGCTCGCCCGCAGGGGCACCATCGACGGCAGCGGTGCGTTGGACGTCGGGGAGGGCGCCTGGCGTTGGCCAGGCGGCACGGCCTCGGCCGGCCGGCGCTAGACCAAGTCTTTGGATACCGCGCCGTTTAGCGGAGCGTGTCGCGGCCATGTATTCGAAGGGCGGCGCCGTGCTCGCCACGGCGAAAATTGCAGACATTCACCTGCCAAGATCCAGCTGGAAGGCTCTTGTCCCTGATGAGCAACGCGATGGCCTTTCTGGGCCGCGACATGGCCGTCGATCTCGGCACCGCCAACACGCTGGTGTACGTCCGGGGCCGGGGCATCGTGCTCAACGAGCCCTCGGTCGTGGCGCTCAACACCAACACCGGCCAGATCGTGGCCGTGGGGGTGGAGGCCAAGCGGATGATCGGCCGGACGCCCGGCAACATCATCGCCGTCCGCCCGCTGAAGGACGGCGTGATCGCGGACTTCGACGTCACCGAGCGGATGCTCCGCTACTTCATCCAGAAGGTGCATAAACGCAGCCACCTGGCCAAGCCCCGGATCGTCGTCGCGGTGCCCAGCGGCATCACCGGCGTCGAGCAGAGCGCGGTGAAGGAGGCAGGCCACCAGGCCGGAGCCCGCCGGGTCTACATCATCGAGGAGCCGATGGCCGCGGCCATCGGCGCCGGCCTCCCGGTCAACGAGCCGACCGGCAACATGGTCGTGGACATCGGCGGCGGCACCACCGAGGTGGCCGTCATCTCGCTGGGCGGCATCGTCACGTCCCAGTCGATCCGCGTCGGCGGCGACGAGCTCGACCAGGCCATCATCACCTTCGGCAAGAAGGAGTACTCGCTGATGCTCGGCGAGCGCACCGCGGAGGAGATCAAGATGGCACTCGGCTCGGCGTACCCGTCGGCCGACGAGCCCAACGCCGAGATCCGCGGCCGCGACCTGGTCAGCGGGCTGCCCAAGACCATTGTGATCTCGGCCGAGGAGATCCGCCGGGCGATCGAGGAACCGCTGAACGTGATCGTGGACGCGGTCAAGAGCACGCTCGACAAGTGCCCGCCCGAGCTGGCCGGCGACGTCATGGACCGGGGCATCGCGCTCACCGGCGGCGGGGCCTTGCTGCGCGGCCTGGATGAGCGGATCCGCGAGGAGACCGGGATGCCCGTGCACATGGCGGACAACCCGCTGGACTCGGTGGCGCTCGGCACCGGCAAGTGCGTCGAGGACTTCGACACCCTGCGTCAGGTCCTGGTGCCCGAGTCACGCCGCTAGCCCACGGCCCAGACCAGCTGCCGGATCTGGCGGCAGATGAGGTGATCGGTAGTGCACGACACGCGCCGGACCCGCGCGGTCCTCGGCGTCCTGATCGTCGCGGCCCTCGTGCTGATCACGGTGTCCTACCGGTCCGGCCGGACCTCGACCGCGGGCGGCATCGGCAACGCGGGGGCCGCCGTGCTCGGCGGCGCCGAGAACCTGGCCAGCTCGGTCGGCCACCTGGTCACCGGCTCCGGCTCGGGCGGCTCGGGCGGCCAGGTGCAGGCCCTGCAGAAGCAGGTCGTCCAGCTCCGCACCCAGCTCTCCCAGGAACAGCTGTCCACGGCGGACTACGCCCAGCTGCGCCGCCTGCTGGCCCTGGCGGGCCAGGGCGGCTACCGGATCGTCGCCGCCACCGTGATCGCCACCGCGCAGGGGTTCCAGCAGCAGGTCACCCTCGACGCGGGGCGCGCCGACGGCGTCCGCCCGCAGGAGACCGTGGTGAACAGCCGCGGCCTGGTCGGCCAGGTCACGTCGGTCACCGCGCACACGGCCACGGTGCTGCTGGCCACCGCCGCCACCTCGCAGGTCGGCGTCCGGCTGGCGCCGAGCGGGCAGCTCGGCTTCGTGGCCGGGCCGGGCAAGACGCCCGGCGGCACCGGCCAGTTCGAGCTGCAGGTCCTGGACGGCAACGCCGTGCTCCGGCCCGGCCAGCAGCTCGTCACCTCGGCGTCGGTCAACAGCAAGCCGTTCGTGGCCGGCGTGCCGGTCGGCGTGATCAGCCGCGTGCAGAACCGGGCCGGCGCGCTGACGGCCAAGGCGCTGGTCCGTCCGTACGTGAACTTCACCGAGCTCGGCGTCGTGGGCATCGTGGTCGTCCCGCCGCGGCACGACCCGAGGTTCTCGGTGCTGCCGCCCGCCCCCAAGGCCAAGCCGACCCCGACGGTCACCGTCACGGTGACTCCGCGCGCGCGGTCCGGAGCCGCGGCCGGGGCGCCGCGGGGAGGAGGCTGAGATGCGCCGGATCCTCATGTCGGCCGTGCTGCTGGCCACCGCCGTCGTCCTGCAGCTGACCACGATCAACGGGCTTCGGCTGCCCGGCGGCGGGGTGCCCGACCTGGTGCTCGTCGTGGTGGCCGCGCTGGGCCTGGCCAGCGGCCCGGCGTCCGGCGCCATCGCCGGCTTCGCCGCGGGCCTGGCCCTGGACCTGGCCCCGCCCGCCAGCGGCCTCATCGGCGAGTACGCGCTGGTCTTCGTCCTGGTCGGCTGGGCCTGCGGGCGACTGCACGCGACCTTGGCCCGGTCGGCCGTGCTGCCCATCGTCATCGTCGCCGCCACGGCCGCGCTGGCCGAGCTCATGGTCGCCGGGCTCAGCCTGGCCCTGCAGCCGGCCCAGGTCAGCTGGGCCGCGGTCCGGCAGGTGCTGCCCGCCTCGGCCAGCTACGACATCGCCATCAGCCCGTTCGTGCTCTACCTGGTGCTGGTCGCCGGAGCCTGGCTGGCCGACGCCGCCCGGGGCCGCCCGGCGCTGAGCGCGGCCGGCCGCGCGCTGGCCGCCGGGCAGGCCGGGTCCGCGGCCCGGCGCGGATCGGGACCGGGCCGCTGGGGGCTGGCCAGCCCCGGCGCGCTGGCCGCCGGGCAGGCCGGGCTGGTCGGCCCGGGCAGCAGCGCGGTACTGCTCGGCCTGGGCGGCTGGCTGTCCGGGCCGCCGGAGGGCCGCCGGGCCCGCAAGGCCGCCGCCCGGCGCACGCCCCGCCTGCGCCCGGCCGCGGGGCGCTCCGGTGACGGCTGGATCGGCGGCCGGCCCCCCACCGGCGCCGCCCTGCGCGGCCAGGCCTTCCGCGGCGCCACCGTCTCGAGCCTGGCCGGCCGCCCGCCGCGCCCGGCGGCCAGCGCGGCCCGGCTGCGGGCGGGCGTGGCCGGCTCGGCCGCGGCCGGCCAGGTCAAGCGGACCCTGCCGGCCCGGCCGGTCCGCCTCCGGCTCGGCCACCCCGGCGGGATCTTCGGCGGCCGGATGTTCGCCGGCCGCGGCGCGGTCCGGCCCGGCCGGTCCCTGGACAAGTCAGCCATGGCCCGGCTCGGCCGGCGCCGGTCCCGGCGCCAGGGCGGCTTCCGCCCGTCGGCCATGCCCGGCGGCTCGACCGCGCACCGGCCGTCCGGCGGCGGTGCCCGCGGGCCCGCGGCGCCGGTCCGGATGGGCGCGACCGGCCGCGGCCGCGACGGCGTCATCGGCGGCGGCGCCCTGACCCGCCCCGGCCGGTCCGGCCGCCCGGCCGCTCCCCGGTTCCGGATCCAGCCCGGCCCGGCCGCCGGGCGGTCCGGCCGCCGCCCGGCCACGCCGCGCTTCCGGGCCCGGCCGCTGGCCGGCGGCGCGCCCGCCAACGGCAAGCGCCCGCATTTCAGCCACCGCCGCTGGCGCGTGCTGTCGATGCTCACCAGCCGGCCCGGCGGCCGCCGCGACGTGTGGCGGGCGCCCGGCCGGCGGCCCGGCGGCCCGCGGTGACCGCGAGCCCAGTCAGCAGCAGGGGAAGAGGAGGACATCAGTGATCCCGGCGTCGCGCAGGCGGCTGGTCGTGCTGTACGTGGTGCTCGGGGCGCTGCTCGGCGGGCTGGGGTACAGAGCCTGGTCCCTGCAGGTCGGGTCGCACTCCTCCTACGTGGCCCTGGCCAGCGCGGACCGGATCCGGAACGTCGTCCAGCCGCCGGTCCGCGGTGAGATCGTCGATGACAACGGCGCCCCGCTGGTCAGCAACGCCTCGGCGCTGGTCGTCTCGGTCAACACGTCGGTCCTGTCGCAGCAGCCCCACGACGGGCAGGCCGAGCTGCGCACGCTGGCCCGGCTGCTCGGCACCACGGTCGCGGCCCTGCAGGCCAAGACGCGGCCGTGCACGGCCGGGGTGAAGCCGCCGTGCTGGCCGGGCTCGCCCTACCAGCCGATCCCGGTGGCGCAGAACGTGCCGCAGCAGATCGCCGTCCAGGTCCTCGAGGACAAGCGCAGCCTGCCCGGCATCACCGCGCAGGTCCAGCCGGTCATCAAGTACGCCCAGCCGATCAGCACCGCCGCGTCCCAGCTCCTCGGCTACCTGCAGCCCATCACCGGGCCCGAGGTCAAGAAGCTCGGCATCCCGGTCACCGGCTTCTCCGGCGTCGACCTGGTCGGCCAGTCCGGGCTGGAGGGGCAGTACGACCAGGAGCTGCGCGGGACGGCCGGCTCGGACGAGGTCTCGGTCAACGCGGCCGGCCAGATCACCGGCACCATCAAGCACACCGCGGCCAAGGCCGGCGACGAGCTGGTCACCAGCATCAACAGCCAGCTGCAGGTGGACGTCCAGAACGAGCTCGCGTCGGCCATCCAGCGGACCGAGGCGGAGGGCAACTCCAAGGCCAGGACCGGCGCCGCGGTGGTGATGACGACCACCGGCCGGATCGTCGCGATGGCCAGCTACCCGACCTACAACCCGGCCGTCTGGTCGGGCGGCATCTCCAGCGCCCAGTTCAACCAGATCTTCGGCAGCGCCGACTCCGAGCCGATCCTGGACCGGGCTACCCAGGGCGAGTACGCGCCGGGATCGACGTGGAAGGTCACCTCCACCGCCGCTGCCGTGCAGGCCGGCTACGGCATCAACGGCCAGTACAACTGCCCCGCGGCCACGACGATCGCGGGCCATAGCTACGCCAACGACGGGGCGCCCAACCTCGGCCCGATGAGTTTCCGCCAGGCCCTGATCGTCTCCTGCGACACCGTGTTCTACGACCTGGCCTACGACATCTGGAAGAAGGACCACCCCCGGGCGAATGACGTGACCAGCCCGAAGGCGCCGGTCCAGGAGATGCAGGGGGCCGAGCTGAAGTGGGGCTTCGGGCGCCCCACCGGGGTGGACGTGGCGGAGGGCAGCGGCACGGTGCCGACCCGCGAGTGGCTGTACTACTACTGGAAGGACAACGCGCACCAGGGCCAGAACTGGTGCAAGTACGGCAAGGAGAACGGCAGCTACATCCAGCAGATCGAGTGGGACGACTGCCGCTCGGGCAACGTCTGGACGCCGGGCCAGTCGGTCATCGCCTCGATCGGCCAGGGCTACGTCTCGGTCACCCCGCTGCAGCTGGCCAACGCCTACGCCGCGCTGGCCAACGGCGGCACCCTGTACAGCCCGCGGATCGGCGAGGAGCTGGTCAGCCCGACCGGGACGGTCGACAAGAAGATCACGCCCCCGGTCCTCGGGCACCTGCCCGCGTCGGGCGCCACGCTGGCCTACATCCGCAGCGCCCTGGCCGGCGTGGTCACGCAGGGCACGGCGCAGGGCGCGTTCGGCGGGTTCCCGCTCGGGCGCGTGTGCGTGGCCGGCAAGACCGGCACCGCGCAGGTGGCGGGCAACCTGGCCACCTCGGTGTTCGCGTCGTTCGGGCCGTGCGGGCACCCCAAGTACGTCGTGGTCGTGATGATCCCCGACTCCGGCTACGGCGCGGACGTGTCGGCCCCCGCCGTGCGCCAGATCTGGGACTCGATCTACGGGCTCGAGGGCCACAAGGCGGCCCTGCCCGGCGGCGCCCTGCCGCGGCCGCCGCGGGTCGACCAGTCGGGCCAGATCGTCCAGCGCAAGCCGCACGTCAAGCCGACGCCGAAGGCCAGCGGCACCCCGCCGCCGGGCACCGGCCAGCCCGGACCGGGCCAGCCGGTCGCGGCTGACCCGCGGCCGGTCCGGATCGGCGCGGGCCGGGGAGGCCGGCCATGACGTTCACCAAGGGCACGAACCAGGGGAGCCGGCCGGGCGGCGCCTACCGCGGCCTGGCCCCGCTGGACGGCCGCGGCGGCTTCGGCTCCAGCCTGGGCCGCCGCCGCGGCCTCGGCGCCCGGCTGCGCGGGCTGGCGCACCGGGCGTTCGCCCGCCGGTCACCGCTGCGCCACCTGGACTGGATCCTGCTCGCGGCCGTGCTCGCGCTGAGCCTGATCGGCACGCTGCTGGTCTGGGCCGCGACCGAGCCGGGCCTGCTCAAGGCGCACGAGGACACCCGCACCTACCTGATGAAGCAGCTGCTGAACATCGCCATCGGGCTGGTCCTCATGGTGGCCGTGGCCATGCTCGACTACCGGAAGCTGCGCCTGTACGCGCCGGTCCTGTACGGCCTGTCGTGCCTCGGGCTGCTCATCGTGCTGACCCCCCTGGGCAGCATCGTGAACGGCGCCTACTCCTGGATCTCGCTGCCGGGCGGCTTCCAGGTCGAGCCGTCGGAGTACGCCAAGCTGTCCATCATCTTGATGAGCGCCATGCTGCTGGGCGAGCTCCGGCAGGGCGACCAGCGCCCGCGGCTGCGCGCGGCGGCCATCGCGCTCGCCTGCGCCGCCGTCCCGATCGTGCTCGTCGAGGCCGAGCCCGACCTGGGCGTGGTCATCCTCATGCTGGCCCTGATCATCGGGCTGATCGCGCTGTCCGGCGTGCGGCTGTACTGGCTCGCGGCCGGCCTCGCCGCGGCCGCCGCGGCCGTCGTCGTGGTGATCAACCTGCACCTGATCCGGGCCTACCAGCTGGACCGGTTCGCGGCGTTCCTGCACCCGTCGGCCGACCCGCGGGGCACCGGGTACAGCGCCGCGCAGGCCAAGATCGCGATCGGCTCGGGCGGCCTGCTCGGGCAGGGCCTGTTCCACGGTCAGCTGGTGTCCGGGAACTTCGTGCCCGAGCAGCACACCGACTTCATCTTTGCCGTCGCGGGCGAGGAGCTCGGCTTCGTCGGCTGCGCGGTGATCATCGGCCTGCTGGCGGTGGTGCTGCTGCGCGCGCTGCGGATCGCCGCCCGCGCGGATGACCAGTTCGGCACGCTGACCGCGGCCGGGGTGGCGATCTGGTTCGGCGTGCAGTCGTTCGTCAACATCGGGATGACCATGGGCATCATGCCGGTCACCGGCCTGCCGCTGCCGTTCGTCTCCTACGGCGGGTCCGCCCTGTTCGCCGACATGATCGCCGTCGGGGCGCTGCAGGCGGTCTACCGGCACCGCACGGTCTTCACGTAGGCCGGCGCCGCACGGTCAGTCCGGCGGCCACCGGGCGTCGGGGGACGGGGGGTCGGTGAGGTAGGTGCCGATGCCGCGGACGATGATGTCCAGCCCCCACTCGAACCGGTCCTGCGCCGTCCCGGCCGCCATCTTGCCCGCCACCGCGACCAGGTTGGGGAACTGGTCGGGCGGCAGGGCACTGAACCAGGCCGCCACCTGGGCGCCCACGTCCGCCCGGGGGTCCGCGGGCGCCACCTCCTGCTCGTAGGCGAACGCGCCCACGTACAGGCTGCCCAGGTCGCCCGCGAACGCGGCCACCTGGTCGGGCAGCCCGGCCGAGCGCATCGCCGCCAGCAGGTACTCGGCCCCGGCCAGCAGGCTGGGCCCGGACGGCACCCGGCCGAGGGTGAGCCCGGCCACGCCCGGGTGCCGCTGGAAGATGCCGAGCATCTCCCGGGCGAAGGCCCGCACGGTGTCGTCCCATCGGCCGGTCGTCTCGGGCACCGGGATCTCGCTGATGATCTGCTCCAGGACGAGCTGGACCAGTTCCTCCTTGTTGGCCACGTAGCCGTACAGCGCCGAGGCCGACACGCCGATCTGGTCGGCGACCCGGCGCATGGTCAGGGCCTCCCCGCCGTCGGTCTCCGTCACCTCCAGCGCGGCGGCCACGATGGCCTCGCGGCTGAGCTGGGGGCGCGGCGTGCCGCGGCGCCGCGGCACCGACCGCCATGGCGGGGCCGGCGGCGCGGCCTGGTCGTGATCAGCCATGAAAAACAGCGTACTTGACGTGAACACCGTTCTCCGATAAACAGTGTTCAGAAACTTGAACAATGTTCTCCAGAAGAACACCGTTAGGAGATCACGCCATGCCTGACCCTGATCACGCCCTCGAGGCCGAGGACCTCGGCAAGACCTTCAAGGGCGGCGTCCGCGCGCTGGACGGGCTGAGCTTCGCCGTCCGGCCCGGCCGCGTGTACGCCCTGCTCGGCCCGAACGGCGCCGGCAAGACCACGACCATGCGGATCCTGACCACGCTGTCCCGCCCGGACGCCGGCCGGGCCGCGGTGGCCGGGATCGACGTGCTGCGCCACCCCGGCCGGGTCCGCTCGGTCATCGGCGCGGTCAGCCAGCACGGCGGCACCGTCAGCCTGCTGACCGGCCAGGAGAACCTGGCCCTGCAGGCCCGCCTGTACGGGCTGCGCGGCGGGCGGCTGCGCCGCCGGACCGCCGACCTGCTGGACCAGTTCGGGCTGGCCGACGCGGCCGGCCGGCCGGCCAAGACCTACTCCGGGGGCATGCGGCGGCGGCTCGACGTGGCCATGGTGCTGGTCCACCGCCCCGCCGTCCTGTTCCTGGACGAGCCGACCACCGGGCTGGACCCGCAGGGCCGCGCCGAGCTGTGGGCCGTGCTGGCCGGCCTGGCCCGGCAGGCCGGGACGACCATCCTGGTCACCACGCACTACCTGGAGGAGGCCGACCAGTACGCCGACCGCGTCGCCATCGTCGACCGGGGCCAGGTCGTCGCCGAGGGCACGCCGGGCGAGCTCAAGGCCGGCCTGCACGGGGACTCGGTGCTCCTCGAGCTGGCCGGCCCGGACCTGGCCCGGCAGGCGCAGAAGGTCCTGGCCGACGTCCCGCTGGCCCGGCAGGTGACCGCGGACGGCACCGCCGTGCGCGCCCGCGTCGACGACGGGCCGCGGACGCTGCCCGCCGTGCTCGCCGCCCTCGAGGCGGGCCAGGTGCCCGTCGCGTCCGTCACCGTCGCCCGGCCCTCGCTGGACGACGTCTACCTCCATCACGCCGGGCGGTCGTTCCGCGCCGCCGAAGGGATCACGGTGTCATGAGCTTCCTCCGCCCGTCCTGGGCCATCCTGACCGGCCGCTACCTGCGCGAGCTGTACCGCCAGCCCGCCGTCATCTTCATGAGCCTGCTCCAGCCCGTCATCTGGCTGCTGCTGTTCGGCGCCCTGTTCAAGAAGGTGGCCCAGGTGCCGGGGTTCGGCGGCGGCAGCTACATCACCTACCTGACCCCCGGCGTCGTCATCATGACCGCGATGTTCTCGGCCAGCTGGACCGGCATGTCCTACATCGAGGACATGGCCTCCGGCGTGCTGGACCGGTTCCTGACCGCGCCCGCCAGCCGCGGCGCCCTGACCGCGGCCATGCTCGGCTACCAGGCGGTCACGACCATCGTGCAGTCGGCCGTGGTCATCGCGATCGGCTGGGCCACCGGCGCGACCTTCCCCGGCGGCCTCGGCGGCGTCGCCGCCCTGGTCGGCGTCTCGGTGCTGCTCGCGCTGGCCATGGCCGCGCTGTCCGATGCCTTCGCGCTGCTGGCCCGCCAGCGCGAGGCGGTCATCGGCCTGTCGAGCATCCTCGTGCTGCCGCTGACCTTCCTGTCCGGCGCGTTCCTGTCGCTGCGGCTGGTTCCCGGCTGGATCGCCGACGTGGCCCGCTACAACCCGGTCAACTGGGCGGCCAGCGCCGGCCGGGCCGCGGTCACGGCCCACCCCGCGTGGGGCACGATCGGCTCCTACGCCGGCTTCCTGGCCCTGGCCATCGTCGTCACCGCGGCCGCCGCGACCTGGTCGTTCCGCCCCTACCTGCGGGCCAGCTAGGGCCCGCCGGCCGCCGACTCGGCCGGCTCGGCGCCCTCGGCCGGGTCGGGCGGGCCGGCCGGCCGGGGCGCCGCGGCCCGGCCGGGCCGCCACGGCCGGGCCACCGCCAGCCAGGCCACCCCCGCGGCCAGCAGCACCGCGCACAGGATCCAGCCCAGCGCCGTCGTCCCGACCCCGGCGTACTTCAGCCCGGACGCGAGGATCACGAACGTGATCACCGGCCGGATGAACTTGTCCGGCGCCCGCGACGACAGGAACGACCCGATCAGCACGGCGGGGATGGCCCCGATCACGATCGACGTGGTCACGGCGAACTGGACGCTCCCGAACGCCAGTGCCCCGAGGGCCGCGGCCAGCGTCAGCGGGACCGCCTGGGTCAGGTCCGTGCCCACCAGCCGCCCGGCGCTCAGCGACGGGTACAGGAACAGCAGCAGGACGATCATCAGCGACCCGGAGCCGACGGACGTCATCCCGACGATGACCCCGCCGACCATGCCGATGGCCACCGTCAGCAGCGGCCGCGGGGTGATGTCCCCGAGCTGGGCCAGGCGCTGCTGCCCGCTCCGCCAGTCCAGCACGTACCGCAGCACCATGGCGCCCGCGCCGATCAGCAGCGCGATGCCGAGGGCGAGCTCGACATGGTCCTGCGCGCCCGACGAGTTGCCCAGCAGGTGCAGCAGGTAGGCCCCGACGAACGCCATCGGCACCGACCCGACCACCAGCCAGCTCACCAGCCGCAGGTTGACCGTGCCCTTGCGCAGGTGGACGGCCGCGCCGACCGGGCGCATCAGCACGGCGGCGACCAGGTCGCTGGAGATGGCCGTCGACGGCTTGACCCCGAAGAGCAGGATCAGCATCGGCGTCATCAGCGCCCCGCCGCCCGCGCCCGTCAGGCCGACGAGCAGGCCCACGACGGCGCTGCCGATGATGATGTACGGGTCGACGTGCACGAAGCCTCCGAGATCGTCCGGGGCGTCCCCGCCCATGCCGGCCGGATTAACAGCCTTCCCCGATCGTGGCCCATTTTCGCGCACCCCGCGCAGTAAACCGCCCGCCCGCCGGCCCCGCGCCGCGATAGAAACGGCCGCCGCCCGACCACGAGGAGGAACATGGTGATGGCAGAGGGTGACTGGCGGCAACCCCGCGGGGGTCGGCGCGGGAATAACGACAGCGCGGGACACGCTCTGCTTAGGGTCGTGTTTTCGTGCGTAACGGGGCCATTCCGCCCGCGGCCCCACCATCGGGGCGTCGGCGCCCAACGTCGGCCCGCGCGGGGACCCCGTCCCGCGGATAGGCTGTGACAATGTCCGTCCAGTCTGTCTACCCCGCGCTCGAGCAACTGCTGCCACTGGTCCGCAAGCCGGTTCAGTACATCGGCGGCGAGGTCAACTCGGTGGTCAAGGACTGGGACGCGGCGGCGGTGCGGTGGGCGCTGATGTACCCGGATGCCTACGAGGTCGGCGTCCCGAACCAGGGCATCCAGATCCTGTACGAGGTCCTGAACGAGCGCCCCGACGCGCTGGCCGAGCGGACCTACAGCGTCTGGCAGGACCTCGAGGCCCTGATGCGCGAGCACCACGTCCCGCAGTTCACCGTGGACGGGCACCGGCCGGTCCGCGCGTTCGACGTGCTGGGCGTGAGCTTCGCCACCGAGCTGGGCTACACCAACCTGCTGACCGCACTGGACCTGGCCGGGATCCCGCTGCTGGCCGCCGACCGCGGCGAGGAGGACCCGGTCGTGCTGGCCGGCGGGCACGCCGCGTTCAACCCCGAGCCCATCGCCGACTTCATCGACGGCGCCGTGCTGGGCGACGGCGAGCAGGCCGTGCTGGCCATCACCGACCTGATTCGCGACTGGAAGGCCGAAGGGCGTCCCGGCGGCCGCGACGGGCTGCTGCAGCGGCTGGCGGTGCACGGCGGCGTGTACGTACCCCGTTACTACTCGGTGTCCTACCGCCCCGACGGCGCCATCGACGCGGTGACGCCGAACCGCCCGGGCGTGCCGCGCGCGGTGGCCAAGCACACGGTCATGGACCTCGACGCGTGGCCGTACCCGGCCAAGCCGATCGTGCCGGTGGCCGAGTCCGTGCACGAGCGGTTCAGCGTGGAGATCTTCCGGGGCTGCACCCGGGGCTGCCGGTTCTGCCAGGCCGGCATGATCACCCGCCCGGTCCGGGAGCGGTCGATCACCACCATCGGCGCCATGGTCGAGACGGGCCTGCAGGCCAGCGGGTTCAGCGAGGTCGGCCTGCTGTCGCTGTCCAGCGCCGACCACAGCGAGATCAACGAGATCGCCGTCGACCTGGCCGACCGGTACGAGGGCACCAACGTCGGGCTGTCCCTGCCGTCCACCCGGGTCGACGCGTTCAACGTGACCCTGGCCGACGAGCTCAGCCGCAACGGCCGCCGCTCGGGGCTGACCTTCGCGCCCGAGGGCGGGACCGACCGGATGCGCCGGGTGATCAACAAGATGGTCACCGAGGACGACCTGATCCGGACGGTCAGCACGGCCTACGCCAGCGGCTGGCGCCAGGTCAAGCTGTACTTCATGTGCGGGCTGCCGACCGAGACCGACGAGGACGTCGTGGCCATCGCCCGGGTCGCCCGCCGGGTCATCGAGGCGGGCCGGGCGGCCAGCGGGCGGCGGGACATCCGCTGCACCGTGTCCATCGGCGGGTTCGTGCCCAAGCCGCAGACCCCGTTCCAGTGGGCGGCGCAGTGCGACGACAAGGTCGTGGACGCCCGGCTCCGGGCCCTCGGCGACGCGCTGCGCGCCGACCGGGCCTACAGCCGGTCGATCGGCTTCCGCTACCACGACGGCAAGCCGTCGGTGGTGGAGGGCCTGCTCTCGCGCGGCGACCGCCGGGTCGGCCAGGTCATCCGGCGGGCCTGGGAGGACGGCGCGCGGTTCGACGGCTGGAGCGAGACGTTCAGCTTCGAGCGGTGGGAGCGCTGCGCGGCCGAGGCGCTGGCCCCGCTGGGCGTGGACCTGGCCTGGTACACGACCCGGGAGCGCCCCTACGACGAGGTGCTGCCCTGGGACCACCTGGACGCGGGCCTGGACCGGGACTGGCTGTGGCAGGACTGGCTGGCGTCGGTCGATCCGGACCCGGCTGAGGTGGACGACTGCCGGTGGACGCCGTGCTTCGAGTGCGGGGTGTGCCCGGCCATGGACACCGAGATCGAGACCGGCCCGACCGGGCAGCGGCTGCTGCCGCTGGCTGTGGTGGGCGGATCCGGCGGCGGGCCGCGCGCGCCCGGCCAGGCTGAGGGCCGTTCATGACGGCGCGCCCGCAGCCGACGTCGGCACCGCCGCTGCCTGCAGTTCAGCGGCTCAGCATCAGGTACGCTAAGCGCAGCAGGATGCGTTTTGCGAGCCACAGGGACATCGCGCGTGCGGTTGAACGGGGAGTGCGGATGGCCGGACTTCCGGTCGCTTTTTCCGCTGGCTTCTCGCCGCACCCCAAGATCTCGTACTCCGGCGGGGTATCCACAGGCGCGGCCAGCGAGGCCGAGTACCTGGAGATCTCCCTCACCGGGCACCGTGATCCCGATGACGTGCGGGCCCGGCTCGGCGCAGCCCTGCCAGACGGGATTGACGTGATCGAGGTCGTGGACCTGGCGCAGGTAGCAGAAGCGCCGCGGCTCGAGGCCTCGCACTGGCAGGTCGAGCTGCCCGGCGTCGCGCCAGCGGACGCGGCCAGGGCAGTGGAGGCGTTCCTGGCCTCGGCAAGCGCCGAGGTCGATCGCCTGACAAGCAAGGGGATCCGGCGGTTCGACACTCGTGCCGCCGTGCAGACGATGGAGCTGGACCGGCGTGCCGCGGAGGAGCGGGACGCCGGATGTGTGATACTTCGAATGGTTGTTCGGCACATGACACCTGCCGTCCGACCCGACGACATCCTGGTAGCGCTCCGCCACATGTCGGCTCTCGTGCCGTCGTCACCACCGCTGGTGACGCGACTGGCGCAGGGGCCGGCTGGGCCGGATGCCCCGGTGACCGGGGCTGGCGCCGCCGCTGGGGGCAGCGCGCCCGGACCGCAATGGTCCACGGTGCTAGCTACAACAGTGCGAGCCACCCCGGCGGACGGCCCGGACCGGCACTACGGCGGGTGCGCTGACCAGGGGCAGAAAAAGGCAACGCGCCTGGATGCGGAGAGCGCCGGTAACCCGGCTGCCGCACTGAAGGCGCGTACGAACAGCTCCCGCGCGGCGCGGAGCGGCCAGTGATGGCGGCCAGCGCCCGGGAGCCTGACGGGAGAGATTGCCCGCATGCTCGAGATCGAGCCAGAGAGCAAGGAAGTACCTGATGGGCAGGCTGCGGCTGGCCCGGAGAGCGGGAAGCAGGGCGCCCCGGCGCGACGGCCACGTCGCGCCGCCGGCCGTCCGGCCGGCCCGCCCGACCCCAGCCTCGGCGTAGCCGACCCGCTGCCGGCCACGGCCCAGTCGGCCGCGGCCGAGCCGGGCGCGGCCGAGCCGGGCGCGGTGCCGCAGTCCGGGGCACCGGAGTCCGGGGCACCGGAGTCTGGGATGCCGCAGTTCGCGGCCGCCCCGCCGCCGGGGTCCGCCCCGGCGGTACCGGGTGGCCCGGCGGCGCCGGCGGATAGCGCCCCGGCCGAGTCGGCCGCGCCCAAGCGGCGCCGGTCGCGGGCGACGGCCAAGACGGCCGCGGCGCCGGATGCGGCCAGCCCGGCCGATGGCGCCGATGGTGCCGCCCAGCCGGCCAGCCCGGCGGCGGGAGCCGCCGGGGAGAGCAGTGCCGCCGGTTCCGAGGCGGCGCCCGCGGCCAAGGCTCCGCGGTCCCGCCGGACCAAGGCGGCCCAGGCCGCCGCGGCCGCGACCGCGGCCGACAGTCCCGCGGCCGCTGCCTCGGGACAGCCCGAGCCGGTCGAGGCTGGCGCTGCTCAGGGCAGGGCTGCTCAGGGCAGGGCTGCCCAGGCCGAGGCAGTCACGGCTGAGGCAGTCACGGCTGAGGCAGTTCAGGCTGAGGCAGTCACGGCTGAGTCCGCGCCCCGGGCGTCCACCCGGCGCCGGTCCGCCCGGCGTGCCGCGGGCCCGGCTGACACCGCGTCGGCCGAGACCGGGTCGCCTCAGGCCGGGTCGCCTCAGGCCGGGTCGCCTCACGCCGCGTCCCCGGCCGCGCCGCCTGAGTCCCCGGCGGCCGCTCAGCCGCTGAGCGCCATTGAGGTCGCGACGGCCGCTGAGACCGCAGAGGCCGCGTCCGGGCCGGCCCGGACAGCGCCGGCCGCCGCGGCGGTCCTGTTCGGCAGCGGGCCGGCCGCACCCGGGCCGGCTGCGGCCAGCCCGGCCACGGCGCCGGCCGGTGCTGCTGACGAGCCGGGCGCCCCGGCTATCCCGGTGGCGACCTTCCAGCCGCCGGTGGTGATCTTCCAGCCGCCGGACATCAGCTCCGCTCAGCCGTCGGCCGCGGCCGGTCGCCGCAAGGCGCCGGCCGAGGCGCCCGAGCCCGTGGCCGAGGACGCTCCCGAGCCGCAGGCCAGCACCGACTCCGAGGACGGCACCGAGACCGGCAGCCGCCGGCGCCGCCGGGGCGGCCGGGGCCACGGCAAGACCCGGGGCACCGAGGACACCGCCGAGACTGCCGACCAGCCGGCCGGCCAGGCCGACGAGGCCGCCGATGGCGGCGCGGGCGGCCCGGACCAGTCCGGCGACGACGGCGAGGGCACCGGCGGCCGCCGGCGCCGGCGCCGGCGCCGCAGCGGTTCCGGCGGCGATGGCGCCGACACGCCGGACGACCCGCCGAACACGGTCGTGCACGTCCGCGCCCCGCGGTCGGCCAGCACGACCGACGTCACCGATGTCCGCGCCGTGCGCGGCTCCACCCGGCTGGAGGCCAAGCGCCAGCGCCGCCGCGAGGGCCGCGAGTCCGGCCGCCGCCGCCCGCCGATCATCACCGAGTCCGAGTTCCTGGCCCGGCGCGAGGCTGTCTCGCGGGTCATGGTCGTGCGCCAGCGCGGCGACCGGACCCAGATCGCGGTCATGGAAGACGGCATCCTCGTCGAGCACTACGTCGACAAGGCCAGCAGCCAGGCCTACGTCGGCAACGTCTACCTCGGCAAGGTCCAGAACGTGCTGCCCTCCATGGAGGCCGCGTTCGTCGACATCGGCAAGGGCCGCAATGCCGTCCTGTACGCGGGCGAGGTCAACTTCGACGCCAGCGGCCTGGAGGGCGAGTCCAAGCGGATCGAGTCGGCGCTCAAGTCCGGCCAGTCCATCCTGGTGCAGGTCACCAAGGACCCCATCGGGCACAAGGGCGCCCGGCTGACCAGCCAGGTCAGCCTGCCCGGCCGCTACCTGGTGTACGTGCCGGGGGCCAGCATGACCGGGATCAGCCGCAAGCTGCCCGACACCGAGCGCGCCCGGCTGAAGGCGATCCTCAAGCAGGTCATGCCGGAGGGCGCGGGCGTGATCGTGCGCACGGCGGCCGAGGGCGCCTCGGAAGAGGAACTGGCCCGTGACGTCTCGCGCCTGGCCGCCCAGTGGGAGGCCATCGAGCGCAAGGCCAAGACCGCGTCCGCGCCCGAGCTGCTCTACAGCGAGCCGGACCTGACCATCCGGGTCGTCCGCGATATCTTCAACGAGGACTTCACCAAGCTCGTCATCGACAGCGACGGCGACTGGGACCTGGTCGACGAGTACGTCCGCTACGTCGCCCCGCACCTGTCCGAGCGGATGGAGCGCTGGACCGACGACGGCGACGTGTTCGCCAGCTACCGGATCGACGAGCAGCTGGCCAAGGCCCTGGAGCGGAAGGTCTGGCTGCCCAGCGGCGGTTCCCTGGTCATTGACAACACCGAGGCCATGACGGTCATCGACGTCAACACCGGCAAGTTCACCGGCCAGGGCGGCAACCTCGAGCAGACCGTCACGCGCAACAACCTGGAAGCCGCGGAGGAGATCGTCCGCCAGCTCCGGCTGCGCGACGTCGGCGGGATCATCGTCATCGACTTCATCGACATGGTCCTGGAGAGCAACCGGGACCTGGTCCTGCGTCGGCTGCTGGAGTGCCTGGCCCGGGATCGGACCAAGCACCAGGTCGCCGAGGTCACCTCGCTCGGCCTGGTCCAGATGACCCGCAAGCGGGTCGGCTCCGGCCTGCTGGAGGCGTTCTCGGTCACCTGCGAGCACTGCAACGGCCGCGGCGTCCTGGTGTCGATGGAGCCGGTGGACCACGCCCACTCCCGTAATGACGAGGACGGCCGGGGCCGGGACGACGGCAAGTCCCGGGGTCGCGGATCCCGCAACGGCCGCCAGGGCCGGAACGGCAACGGCCGCAACGGAGGCTCCGGCAGCGACGAGAGCCCGGCCCGCGACCACGGCGACGCCCGCTCCTCTCGCGAGGACGCCTCCTCGCGCGACGGCGGCTCCGGCCGCGATGGCGGCTCCGGCCGCGATGGCGGTTCGTCTCGCGAGGGCGGTTCGTCCCGCGAGCCCGCCGGGGCCGGCGACGCCCTGGGCGGCGGCGCGTATGACAGCGGCGCCGGCCGGTCGGCCGCGGCCACCCGCGACGACAGCACCGGCCGCGAGGGCCAGGCCGCGCAGGAAGGTGCCACGCAGTCCAACGGCGCCGGGCCGCGCCGCGTGGCCCGCGCTGTCGCCGTGCGGGCCGCCGGGCCGCCGGACGACGCCGGCGACGCGCGCATCTCAGTCGCATCCACCACCTCCGCCCAGCCGGGCGGTTCCGGCCAGCCGGAGGACTCCGGCCAGTCGGAGGACTCCGGCCAGCCGGGCGGCTCAGGCGCCGCCGGTGGTTCCGGCCAGCCGGGCGGGCCGGCGGGCAGTTCGGGCACGGGTGACAGTTCCGGCTCGGCGGCGGCCAGCTTCGGCGCGGTCGGCCAGGCTGGCCCGGCCGAGACCCCGGCGGGGACCCCGGCTGACGCCAATGGTGCTGTGGGCGGCGACAGCAGTGCCGCGGGCGGTCACGCGAGTTCGGCGGGCGGTGGCGCTTCCGCGGGCGGTGGCGCTTCCGCGGGCGGCGACAGCAGTGCCGCGGGCGGCGACAGCAGTGCCGCGGCCGGGGAGGCGGCCCCGGCGACTTCGGGCGGCCGGCGCCGCCGGGGCGGCCGGTCCCGGTCGCAGGCCGAGCCGGCTGACAGCACGGCCCGGGCGGCCAAGCCGGCCGCCGCCGCGGTGGTCGCCGACTACGACCGGAACAGCTGAGGCCGGGGGCCGCCCGGCCTGGTGATGCGGGCGGCCTTACGGCATCCCGATTCTGGTATCCTGGGTGCTCGGCGCATGGATTGGCTCTGGCTGCACTGCGGCTGGACAGGCGGTGCGCGACTTAGACAGGCCCCCTGGCACGGAATTGCCGACTACAGGTGTGCTGTAGCCGCAGACCGCGGCCGGGCCGGTGCAAGGGAGAAGAGTTCGCTGTGTACGCGATCGTGCGCTGCGGTGGCAGGCAGGAGAAGGCGTCGGTCGACGACGTCCTGACCGTGGACAAGCTCGCCGGTGATGTCGGGTCCAGCGTGACGCTGCCCGTCGTCCTGGTCGTCGATGACGACAATGTCGTCAGCGACCCGGCCGAGGTTGGCCGCTACGAGGTCACGGCCGAGATCCTGGGCGCCGCGGCAGGTCCCAAGATCAACATGATCCTCTACAAGAACAAGACCGGGTACCGGCGTCGGATCGGCCACCGCCAGAAGTACACCCAGGTCCGGATCACGGGCATCAGCGCCGGCGGGGCCAGCAAGGCCACCGCCAGGAAGTCCAGCGCCAAGGCCAGCACGGCTAAGGCCAGCGCGAGTGCAGGGGAGAAGGGCTGAGATGGCTCACAAGAAGGGTGCATCTTCCAGCCGGAACGGGCGCGACTCGAACGCCCAGCGCCTGGGCGTGAAGCGCTTCGGCGGCCAGCTGGTCGGCGCGGGCGAGATCATCGTGCGCCAGCACGGCACGCACTTCCACCCGGGCGTCGGCGTCGGCCGGGGCGGCGACGACACGCTGTTCGCCCTGATCCCCGGCCGGGTGGAGTTCGGGACCCGCCGCGGCCGCCGTGCCGTGAGCATCATCCCGGTCGAGGAGACGGCTCCGGCCGCAGTAGCCAGCTGAGCCGGCCCCGCGACAGCGGGACAGAGCTAGCGCGCAAGGGGCGGGCCGGTTGCGGCCCGCCCCTTCGCGTTCGCCAGCTATCTCGTCCGGAAAACCGGACAAAGAACGCGAATCGGCCCGTCGGTGGCTCGTCGCAGCCGGTCTCCCCATGATCATGGGAAGGCTACTCACCCTCTGAGGTGAGCTACCTTCCCACGATCATGGAGGGGCCGCCGGGGTTTCGGGAATCCGAGGGCTTCCGGCGGCGCTGTTGTGTAGCGAGGGCCGGCTGCGTGGCCGGCCAGGCTCATGTGCGGCGAGGGCCGGTCGGGTCCTGGCCGCAACGGGGCGCCGGCTCGGCGCTAGTGCGGACGACGCGAGCAGCGGGAACATCACGCGAGCAGCGGGAACATCAGCAGCACGGACTTAGGGCAGGGGAGTGACGTGGCGGAGTTCGCCGATCAGGCCGAGGTGCGGGTGCGCGCCGGCGACGGCGGGCACGGCTGCGCCTCCATTCACCGGGAGAAGTTCAAGCCCCTCGGCGGGCCCAACGGCGGGAACGGCGGCCGCGGCGGCGACGTCATCGTCGAGGTCGATCCCGGCATCACGACCCTGCTGGACTTCCACCGCCGGCCGGTGCGGCGGGCCGGCAACGGGACGCCCGGCTCCGGCAACCACCGCAACGGCGCCGAGGGCGACGACCTGATCCTGCGGGTCCCCGACGGCACCGTCATCAAGACCGCAGGCGGCCGGCAGCTGGCCGACCTGACCGGCACCGGGACCCGGTACATGGCCGTCACCGGCGGCCGCGGCGGCCTGGGCAATGCGGCGCTGGCCTCGACCCGCCGCAAGGCGCCGGGCTTCGCCCTGCGCGGCGAGCCCGGCGACGAGCAGGAACTCGTGCTGGAGCTGAAGACCGTCGCCGACGCGGGCCTGGTCGGCTACCCGAACGCCGGCAAGTCCTCGCTCATCGCGGCCATGTCGGCGGCCCGGCCCAAGATTGCCAACTACCCGTTCACCACGCTAATCCCGCACCTGGGCGTCGTCGAGGCCGGCGAGGTCCAGTTCGTCGTCGCCGACGTGCCCGGCCTCATTCCGGGCGCCAGCCAGGGCAAGGGCCTCGGCCTGGACTTCCTGCGGCACGTCGAGCGCTGCTCGGTGCTGGTGCACGTGCTGGACTGCGCCACCGAGGAGCCGGGCCGCGACCCGATCAGCGACCTGGACATGCTCGAGGACGAGCTGGCCGCCTATGAGGCGGAGACCGGCGCCCGGCTGTCCGACCGGCCCCGCATCGTCGTCCTGAACAAGGTCGACGTTCCGGCCGCCCGGGAGCTGGCCGAGCTGGTGCTGCCCGACCTGGAGGCCCGCAGCCTGACCGTCCGCCTGGTGTCGGCGGCGACCCGGGAGGGCCTGCGCGACCTGGCCTTCACCCTGGCTGGCGTGATCGCCGAGGCCCGCGCGACCGCCCCGCCGCCCGAGCCGACCCGGCTGGTCCTCCGGCCCGAGCCCACCTCGGGCCCGGAGTTCGAGGTCGTCCGGATCGGCGAGAACAGCTTCTCGATCCGGGGCAGCAAGCCCGTGCGGTGGATCAGGCAGACGGACTTCAGCAACGACGAGGCCGTCGGCTACCTGGCCGACCGGCTGGAGAAGCTGGGCATCGAGGATGCGCTGACGCAGGCCGGGGCGGAGGCCGGGGCCGAGGTGCTGATCGGCCCGGAGGACAACGCGGTCGTCTTCGACTGGGACCCGACGGTCAACATGGCCGCCCGGGTCGGCCCGCGCGGGACCGACAGCCGGGTCGGCTGACCGGCCCGATATCCGGCACCGGGAACCGGCCGCCCCGGCGCCGTCGAAGCCCGGGACGCGCAGCGCTGGCGCCCGGACCCAGCACGGGCGCCCGGCCCCGGCGCCGGGGTCCGCCGCAGCGGCGCTGCCGGCCACGACCCGGTCCGGGCAACAAAAAAGCGCGCTACTCGTAATAGCGCGCACCACAGGTTGAATTGCGCGAACGAACCGCTAAGATATTATGACGACCCGAACGGGCCTCACAATTGAACGGCGTTCCTCTTAACCTGACCTGTGCATTGTATCGGAATTGGAGCCAGGTTGTCAAACGACGAAACCGCCCGCGAGCAGGAATACATTTCCCTGCTTTATAGGCGGCTCGACGCGCTCCGGGAGCAGGCCACAGGCCGGCTAGCTGGGGTCTTGCGCATGGTCGGCGGAACGCCCCAGGCCCGCACTGAGCGCGACGTGTTCAGCGCCACCTACCGGCAGCGGCTGGCCCAGCTGGATGCGGCCGGTCACGGCCTCTGTTTCGGGCGACTTGAATTTAATGACGGCGAGCTCCGCTATATCGGCAGAATCGGGATTCACTCCGATTCCGATGACTATGTGCAGCTTCTCATGGACTGGCGGGCCGACGCCGCCCGGCCGTTCTACCTGGCCACCGCCGCCTCGCCGGGCGACGTGCGGGTCCGGCGGCACATCCGGACCAGGGACCGGGCGCTGATCAGCTTCGACGACGAGGTGCTCGACCTGGCCGCGGCCGACCCCAGCCGGCATGAGGGGCTGACCGGCGAGTCCGCCCTGCTGGCCGCCCTGAACACGTCCCGCACCGGGACCATGTCCGACATCGTCGAGACGATCCAGGCCGAGCAGGACCACATCATCCGGTCGCCCATGGACGGGATCCTGGTCGTCCAGGGCGGCCCCGGCACCGGGAAGACGGCCGTCGCGCTGCACCGCGCCGCCTACCTGCTCTACACCTACCGCCGCCAGCTCGAGAAGCGCGGCGTGCTGGTCGTCGGCCCGAACCCGACCTTCCTGCGCTACATCGGGCAGGTGCTGCCGTCCCTGGGCGAGACCAGCGTCCTGCTGTCCACCATCGGCGACCTGTACCCCGGCATCAGCGCCACCGGCGCGGAGTCGGCGCAGGTCGCGGCCATCAAGGGCCAGCTGGGCATGACCCGGGTCATCGCGGCCGCGATCCGTGACCGCCAGCAGGCGCCGCGCCAGCCGATCCGGCTGACCATCGATCACCGGCCGCTCACGCTGCCCGCCGGGGCGGTCGCACAGGCCCGGGACCGGGCCCGCCGGTCGCGCCGCCCGCACAACCTGGCCCGCGCCGTATTCGCCCGCGAGATCGTCAGCGCCCTGACCAACGAGTTCGTGGCCCAGCTCGGTCACAACGTGCTCGGCGGGCCGAACCTGCTCGGCGCGCAGGATGTCGACGACCTGCGCTCCGAGCTGCGCGGCGACCCGGCCGTCATCGCGCTCATCGAGCGCCTGTGGCCGGTGCTGACCCCGCAGCAGCTCGTGTCCGGCCTGTTCGGCTCCAAGCGGCGCCTGGCCGCCGCGGCGCCCAGCCTCAGCGACGGGGCGCGCGACGCGCTGCTCCGCGCCCCGGACGCGCCGTTCACCCCCGCCGACGTGCCGCTGATCGACGAGGCGGCCGAGCTGCTCGGCGAGGACGAGCGCGCCATCGCCGCCGAGCGGGACCGCCAGCGGCGGCTGCGCGAGGCCTACGCCCAGGGCGTGCTCGACATCATCGGCCGCGACGATGACGACGATCCCGAGGTCCTCATGGGCGCCGACGTCCTGGACGCCAGCACCCTGGCCGCCCGGTACGAGGACGAGGAGAACCTCACCCCGGCCGAGCGCGCCGCCGCCGACCGGAACTGGGCGTTCGGCCACGTCATCGTCGACGAGGCGCAGGAGCTGTCCGAGATGGCGTGGCGGATGCTCATGCGCCGCATCCCGGTCAAGTCGATGACCATCGTCGGCGACGTCGCCCAGACCGGTGACCTGGCCGGCCTGAGCTCGTGGGAGCAGGCCCTCGCGCCGTACGTGGGGGACCGGTGGCGGCTGGCCGGGCTGACCATCAACTACCGCACGCCGGCCGAGATCATGGACGTCGCGGCCGACGTGCTGGCCGGCATTGACCCCGCGCTGGAAACGCCCCGCTCGGTCCGCACCTCGGGACACGCCCCGTGGCGGCTGGAGGTGAGCGCGGCCGACCTGCCCGGGGAAGTCGCCCGGGCCGCGGTCGAGCTGGCCGAGCAGAGCGGCGAGGGCAAGCTCGCCGTGATCGTGCCGCCCGCCCGGCTCGAGGACCTGGCCCGCGCGGTCACCGCGGCACTGCCCGGCACGGCCGTCGGCGACGACCCGGACCTGACCAGCCCGGCCGTCGTGGTGACGGTCTCGCAGGCCAAGGGCCTGGAGTTCGACGCCGTGCTCATCGCGGACCCGGCCCAGATCATCGACGGGTCGCCGCGCGGCCTGGGCGACCTGTACGTGGCCCTAACCCGGGCCACCCAGCGGCTGTCCGTGGTGCACCCCGGCGCCATCCCCAAGGTCCTGGCCCGCCTCGCCCCCCGCGAGCCCGAGCGCGAGGTCTAGAGACACGTGATCGCGGTGTCCCCGGGCCGGACCGGGGACTCCGCGATCATCGAGCAGAGCAGCGCGCCGGGCGCTCAGTCCTCGTCGCTCGGCCGGCTTCCGCCGCCGCCGAACCGGTTGAACAGCCGCTCCCCGGCCCCGACGGCCGACCCGGCCACGCCGCGCACCGCGCCGATCAGCGGGTCCGCGCTGCGGTTCCAGGAGTCCTGGTAGGACTTGGCCGCGTTCTTGAACTCGTCGCCGACCGACGTGTCCGAGTCGTCCTCGCGGCGCGGGTAGTTCCCGGCCAGGATGTCCCGGTACTCGCCGTCGGACGCCCACCGGTCCAGCTCCGCGAAGCGGACCACGGCGAACGGGTGCGTCGTGCCCTGAAGCTGGAGCAGCTTCAGCAGGCTCTCGCGCACGTCCGGCACCGCGTCGTATTCCTTGGCCTGCTCGTGGAACGCGTCGTGGCTGAACTCCGACAGCCGCGATCCGCCGGCCAGCTTCATCAGCGCCCGGCGGGCGGCCGCCTCGTCCTGGCCGGCCAGCAGCCCGGCCCGGTCACAGGACAGCTCCGACTTGCGGAACCATTCCTCCAGGCCCCAGATGACGGCCTTGAACCCGATCCACGCGAACGGGATGAAGGCCAGCCGGGAGGCCAGGTTGACCAGGTGGAAGAGCATCGTCCGGTAGACCGAGTGGCCCGACAGGACGTGGCCGAGCTCGTGCCCGATGACGAACCGGGTCTCCTCCTCGTCCATCAGGTCCAGCAGCCCGGTCGTGATGACCAGGAACGGCTTGTCCGTGCCCAGTGCCATCGCGTTGACCGTCGGGTCCTGGGAGATGAACAGCTCCGGGACGCGCGGCAGGTCCAGGATGTAGCAGCCGTCCAGCATGTCGTGGTACAGGCGGGGGAACTGGTCCTCCGAGGCCCGCACCGAACTGGCCAGGAACATCAGCCGCAGGGCCCGGTCGCTGAACAGGCCGGCCAGGTTGCGCAGGATGACGTCGAACCCGGTGAGCTTGCGCAGCGCGACCAGCGCGGAGCGGTCGGCGGGGTGCTCGTAGGCACGTGAGCTGATACCCGGCAGACGTACCCGGGAACGGTCCGGCACAGAGGTCATGGAGCCATGGTAGGCGGCACGCGCAAGGGTTGGACGCAGCCAGCGCCGGAATCCTTGAATACGAAACGGATCGCTCCGCCCGAGGCCTACCGGGAGACCAGGCCGGCGCAGACGATCTCCACCCGCCGCCGGGCGACGTCGGCCGCGCAGCCGCCGTCGGCCGCCCGGCCGGCGAAGGTCGGGTCGTCGTAGAGGCAGCCGCTCATCAGGGCCTTGACGTCGGCCAGGGTGGCGTCCGGGCGGATCGCGCCCGCGTGCTGCGCGCGGGCCAGCAGGTCACCGAGCATGCCGGTCACGTCGTAGCCGCTGCCCGCGACGGTCGCCTCCAGGTCGATGCCGGCCCCGGCCAGGGCATCGGCCAGGCCGCGGTCGACGGCCATCTCCTGGACCAGCGTGGCGAGAAACCCGAAGAAGGCCGCGGCCGGATCGCCGGCGTGCTGCTCGCGCAGGGCCCGGCCCAGGTCCATCAGGCTCCCGGCCCGGTCCACGATGATCGCCTCGATCAGCGCGTTCTTGGTCGGGAAGTGGCGGCTGACCGTCCCGGTGCCGACCTTGGCCCGGCGCGCGATCTCATGCACCGAGACCCCCAGCCCGTCCGCCGCGAACGCCGCGAACGCGACCTCCAGGATCCGCGCGCGGTTCCGCTCAGCGTCTGCCCGCACGCCGTCACCCCCGTTGCTCTCGCCGCCGTGCCCGCCGGGCTCGACAAGCGGGACGATCGTTCCGTATAGTGGTCCCGTACCGGGACGGTAGTTCCGATTATAGCTGGTCCGGGCCGGGCGGCCCAGACCGGATGATCATCAGGCCGGAGGAGAGCGGATGAGCCAGCAGGGCACGCGGGAGCGGTCGCGGTCGGCGGCGAAATGGGGAGCGTCCGACATTCCCGACCAGCACGGCCGGACCGCCGTCATCACCGGGGCCAACTCCGGCATCGGGCTGGAGGCGGCCCGGTACCTGGCCGCCCGGGGGGCGCGGGTCGTGCTGGCGTGCCGGGACGAGGGCAAGGCCGGCGCGGCCGCGGCGGCGATCGCGGCCGAGGTGCCGGGCGCGCAGGCCGAGACGGTCGGGCTGGACCTGTCGTCGCTGGAGTCCGTGCGCGCCGCCGGCGCCGAGATCCGCTCCCGGTACCCCCGGCTGGACCTGCTGGTCAACAACGCCGGGGTGATGATGCCGCCGCTCGGCCGGACCGCCGACGGCTTCGAGCTGCAGTTCGGCACCAATCACCTGGGCCACTTCGCGCTGGCCGGCCTCGTGCTGCCCAGCCTGCTGGCCGTGCCCGGCGCCCGGGTGGTCACGGTCAGCAGCAACGGGCACAAGGTCGGCCGGATCCACTTCGACGACCTGCAGTGGGAGCACGGGTACCGGCGGATGGGGGCCTACGCCCAGTCCAAGCTGGCCAACCTGCTGTTCACCTACGAGCTGCAGCGCAAGCTGGCCGCCGCGGCGGCACCGGCCATCGCCGTCGCCGCGCATCCCGGCACCTCCGACACCGCGCTGGTTCGCCACCTGCCCGCCTTTGCGCAGGTCGGCTCGCGGCTGGTGCCGAATCAGCCGGCCGCCATGGGCTCCCTGCCGACCCTGCGCGCCGCGACCGACCCGGCCGCCGCCGGCGGCGACTACTACGGGCCGGCCGGCTTCGGCGAGTTCGCCGGCCCGCCCCGGCTCGTCCGGTCCAGCTCGCGCTCGCACGACGAGGCCGCGGCGCGGCGCCTGTGGGCCGTTTCGGAGGAATTGACCGGGGTCACGTTCGCCGTCTGACCGGCGCCATCTACAGTCGGCTCATGAACGGTTGTGCCTCATGAGCAGCGGTTCGGCGTGAGCGGCACGATCAGCGGGGACGAGCCGTGCCCGCGGATCGGGATCATGGGCGGCACGTTCGACCCGATCCACCACGGCCACCTCGTCGCGGCCAGCGAGGCCGCGCACGTGTTCGCGCTGGACGAGGTCATCTTCGTGCCGACGGGCATGCCGTACCAGAAGACCGGCCGGACCGTGTCGGCCGGCGAGGACCGCTACCTGATGACCGTCATCGCGACGGCGTCGAACCCGCGGTTCTCGGTGAGCCGCGTCGACATCGACCGGCCCGGCGAGACCTACACCATCGACACGCTGCGCGACCTGCGCGCCGAGCGCGGCCCGGACGCCGAGCTGTTCTTCATCACCGGGGCCGACGCCCTGACCGAGATCTTCACCTGGCGCGACGCCGACGAGCTGTTCAAGCTGGCCCACTTCGTCGGTTGCACCCGCCCTGGGCATCAGCTGTCCCTGTCCGGGCTGCCGCGAGAGAATGTCAGCCTCATCGAGATCCCGGCCCTGGCCATCTCGTCGACCGAGTGCCGGGCGCGGGTCCGCTCCGGCGGCCCGATCTGGTACCTGGTGCCCGAGGGGATCGTGCAGTACATCAGTAAGCGCAAGCTCTACCGGGACTGAGATCCGCAGGAGGCAGCGGGTGCGGCTGGAGGCGGTCGGCAAGCGGTACGGCCTGAGGCAGCCGTGGATCGTGCGGGACGTGAGCCTGGATGTGCCCGCCGGGCGGCTGATCCGGCTGGAGGGCCGCAACGGCAGCGGCAAGTCCACCCTGCTGCGCGTGCTGGCCGGCGCGTGCCTGCCCAGCGCCGGGCGGGTGACCGGGCGGCCGAGCACCGGTTACGTGCCGGAGCGGTTCCCGCCGGGGCTCCCGTTCTCCGGCCGGGAGTTCCTCACCCACCTGGGCCGGATCCACGGCCTGGGCCGGGCCGGCCTGGCCGCCCAGGTCGATGAGTCCCTGGAGCGCGTCGGCGCCGCCGAGTACGCCCGGGTGCCGATGCGCGCGCTGTCCAAGGGCATGTGCCAGAAGGTCGCGGTGGCCCAGGCGCTGCTGCCCGGGCCGGGCCTGCTGGTCCTCGACGAGGCGTGGACCGGGCTGGACGAGGCCGCCCGCGGCGTCCTGGACGGCGCCGTGGCGCAGCGGCTGGCCGGCGGCACGGCCGTGGTTTTCGTCGACCACGACGGGCGGCGGCTGGCCGGGCTGGTCAGCGAGCGGTGGGCGGTGGCCGGGGGAGGCCTGATCCCGGTGGCGGCGCCGGCCCCGCCTGACGTTGCTGGGCTGGACGCGGCTGAGGGTCCCGCGGGGCCGGGGCCGGCGGTGCGGATCGAGGTGTCCGGGGTGGGCGCGGGGACCCTGGGCGATCTGGCCGGCGTGCGGTCAGTGCAGGTGGCGGGGGAGCGGCTGGTCCTTCTGGTCGAGCCGGGGGCATCTGACGCCGTGTTGCGGCGAGTGCTGGCGGACGGCCCCGTTTCGCACGTTGTGTCCGTTCGTTCCGGGGAGGCGGCCTCGTCGTGATCGCGCTGATCAGGTACCAGATCGCGGTCCTGCTGCGGGGCCACCGCTGGGTCGGCCCGCTGCTGCTGTACGCGACGCTGCTGACGTTCGTGGCGGACGGCTCCGCTCAGTCGCTGCGCGAGGGGCTCAACTGGAGCGCCGCGATGCTGGTGCCGGCCGTCGCGTGGCTGACCCGGTCCGCCCTGACCGCCGAGCCGCCCGCCGCCCGGGCCTGCGTGGCCGTGGCCGGCGGTCCGCACCGGGCGCACCTGGCCGCGCTGGCCGGCGCGCTGGCCGGCGGTGTCCTGCTGGGGGCGGCCGGGGCCGGGTACGAGGTGGCCATCTCGTCCTGGCCGGCTCGTCCGTCCGGCGTGGCCCTGGCCGTGGCCGCCGGGCTGGTCGGCGCCGTCATCTGCCTGCTGGTCGGCTCGGCCGTGGGGGCGCTGTGCAACCCGCCGCTGGTCCGCAACCGGGGGATCGGGCTGCTCGGGACGATCGGCGCCGTCATCGCCGCGCTGGTGGCCACCGTGTCCCCGGCCAACGCGGCCCTGCGCGGCTCGGGCGGCGTCGCCCAGGCCCCCGGCTGGCTCACCGGCCTGCCGCTGCTAGTCGCCCTGGCCCTGCTGGCGGCGACGTGGCTGACCTCCACGGTGCTGGCCGCGCGGCGCGGCTGAGCGGCCCCTGCTGTCGGGCCCGGGAGATAGCCTGATATCCGTTCAAGGTGAATCGTGAGATCGTAGAAGCTCTGGTCACCTGCCAAAGGAGGACTGCCAGCACCCGTGACTGCCACCGACAGGGCCGTCGAGCTGATCGAGATCGCGGCCGCAGCCGCGTCTGACAAGCTCGCCTCCGACATCATTGCCTACGACGTCAGCGACCAGCTCGTGATCACTGACGCCTTCCTGCTCTGCTCGGCCGGCAACGACCGGCAGGTGCGCTCGATCGTCGACGAGATCGAGGACCGGCTGCGCAAGGCCGGGGCCGGCTCGCCGGTCCGCCGCGAGGGCGACACCGAGCGGCGCTGGGTCCTCCTCGACTACGTCGAGGTCGTGATCCACGTCCAGCACGCCGAGGAGCGGGTCTACTACGCCCTCGAGCGGCTGTGGAAGGACTGCCCGGTCATCCCGCTGCCTCAGCCCGTAGGGGCCGGCGGAGCGGCGGACCAGGGCCAGGCCGACCGGGGCCGGCGCTGACCACCCCGGCCCGCGGGACCCTGTCCGACCCATGGCCGGGACAGGCCAGCTCAGACGTTGTCACCCTGGTGCTATGGCGGCACGGGCAGACCACGTTCAATGCCGAGCGGCGGTTCCAGGGGCAGCTGGATGTGCCCCTGAACGACCGCGGCCGGCAGCAGGCCGCGCTCGCCGCGCGGTACATCGCGGCGATGGGGCCGGGCGCCATCTTCTCCTCCGACCTGAGCCGGGCCGCCGAGACGGCGTCCGCCCTGTCCCGGCTGACGGGGCTGAGCGTCAAGCTCGACCCCGACCTGCGGGAGCGGGCGGGCGGGGAGTGGGAGGGGCTGTCGGACGTCGAGCTGCGGGACCAGTACGGCGACGCCTACACGAACTGGACCTCGGCGCCCGCGTCCTGGGGGCCGCCGGCCGGGGAGTCGGGGCATTCCGTGGCCGAGCGTGCCTCGGGGGCGCTGCTGCGCGTGGCAGACAGCGTTCCGGCAGGATCGACCGCTGTCGTGGTGAGCCACGGCGGGGCCCTCGGGCTGGCTACCTCGCGGCTGCTGGGGATCCCCGAGGGGGTCCGGATGCTGGGGACTTTGGGGAATTGTCGCTGGTCAGTGCTGGGGCGGCGGAACTCGAAGTGGCGGCTCCTGGAGCACAACGCGGGCAGCCTGCCGGAGCCGGTAGCGGACGTGGAAGCGGAGGTTCCGGTGGAAGCGGGCGCTGAGGGCGGTACGCGGCGCGAGGAGTGACCGGTTTCTTGTATGCTGGCGTGGCGCTGCTGCCGGGAGGCGGCGGCGCGACGGCGGGGCTATAGCTCAGTTGGTAGAGCGCTTGCATGGCATGCAAGAGGTCTGGGGTTCGAATCCCCATAGCTCCACATGAGTCTGGCGTCCCGTCTTGCAGGCGGGGAAAATGTGGGTGAGGGTTGCCCGCCGACGCCGGTGTTCGCTTGGGCGTGAGCCCGTCCCTTAGCCTGGCGCTGGGGCCTGACCTCAAGGGTCTTGCACTGTTGCTTTGAGCACGCCGGTCAGTAT
>DASYBB010000020.1:0-36161 GCA_036501025.1 Streptosporangiaceae bacterium | reverse complement strand
CGCTAGCGGCCCCTGATATCGGCGCAGAGGAGGGGGCGGAAGAAGATGGTCGGCTGGCCGTTGCGGAACTGGATGTTGCCGCTGTTTCCCTGGTGGATATTCAGGTACCAGCCGCGGGCCGGGATCGGCGCGGCCACGTTGGTGAACACGCGGACCGCGTGGACGATCCGGCCCCGGTGGTCGGCGACCAGGTCCCGCAGCATGTACTTGACCGGTCCCTGGCTCAGGCAGCTGCCGAGGTGGATGTGGGCGGCGTGCGGCCCGGGCGTGACCCCGCTGGCGCTGACGGTGACGGTCAGCGTGCGGCGGCGCGCCGAGTAGGAGATGGTGGCGTGGCCGCTCGGGGTGCCGTAGCTGAAGCCGCGCGGCGTGACTTCCACGGCGGTCAGCAGGTGCGTCCGGCCCGCCGGATGGCGCAGCCGGCCGGTCACCGCGATGGGCGACCGGTCGAGGCTGCTGCTCCCGGCTCCCATCCGGACCACCAGCTGGCTCCCGCTGGTCAGGCGGCCCGCGAAGCTGCTGCGCAGGGTGGCGCTGGCCTGGCCGACGCTGCTGGCCGTGAGCGTGCTGAACTGGACGGCCCGCAGCCGGCCCGGAACCCGGACGATGACGGCGTGCGACGAGCCCGGCGTGAGGCCGGACAGGACCGCCCGGACGGTCAGCAGGCCCCGGTTCCTGCCGAAGCTGACGGTTCCCCTCGGCATCGCCCGCAGGTGCAGGGCGATCACGGCCGACGGCTGGCGAGCGGCGGCGCTGCTCGCGCTGGCGCCGGCGGCCGGCGCCCCGGTCAGGGCGACCGCGGCGGCCAGGATTCCCGACGCGGCCGCGGCGGCACCCAGGCGAATCCGGGTACCCCCTGACGTCCTGTTCCGGGCGGGGCGCTGCGGCCCGCCAGTGACGGCACCGCGATTGCGGCTAACGGCAAGGATCACCTGCGATATCCTTTCCCTTTCATCGGCCAGCCAGCTGAGACACGGCGGCTGATTAACGCCGGAAATACCGGCCAGAAAGCATCTCATGCGAGCATCCGCAAAGACATGCTGGTCCCGATCTTAGCCCCATGACGTGCCTTTCCCTGCGTTTGCTAAGCCTGCACCCAGCGAGTGTCGCAGGCGACTTATGCGTTCTTACGAGGCTCTGATGCCATTAGCGGACCCCGTTATTGAGGTGCCGGCCAGGGACTGCCGTGGCACAATGCGTGCCCGTGAAGAAGGCGGACATAACTCCCGGGCTGGTGTCGCGGCTGGTCGCCGCCCAGTTCCCGCAGTGGGCCGGGCTGCCGGTCCGCCGCGTCGAGGTCGACGGCTGGGACAATGCCACCTTCCGGCTCGGCGAGCGCCTGTCGGTCCGGCTGCCCAGCTCGCCGGCCTACGCCGGGCAGGTCGCCAAGGAGCACCGGTGGCTGGCGGTGCTGGCCCCGCAGCTGCCGCTGCCCATCCCTGAGCCGCTGGCCATGGGCGCGCCGGGCCGCGATTTCCCGCGGCCGTGGTCGGTGTACCGGTGGATCGAGGGCCAGACGGCGCAGGCCGGCCCGGTGGCCAGCCTCCCCGAGCTCGCCGCCGACCTGGCCGGCTTCCTCGCCGCCCTGCACCGGGCGGACCCGTCCGGCGGCCCGGAGCCCGGACCGCATAACTTCTTCCGCGGCGGATCACCGGGCTACTACGACGCCGAGACCAGGACCGCCCTCGCCGCCCTGCACGGCCACATCGACACCGGCCGCGCCGCCGAGGTCTGGGAGACGGCCCTGGCCGCCCCGCGGGACGGCCCGCCGGCGTGGTTCCACGGCGACGCCCAGCCCGGCAACCTGCTCCTGGACTCCTCAGGCCGGCTGAGCGCCGTCATCGACTTCGGCACCTCCGGGATCGGCGACCCGGCCTGCGACACGACGATCGCGTGGACGTTCTTCTCCGGGCCGGGCCAGCGCCGCTTCCAGGAGCGGCTGCCCGCCGACGAGGCGACCTGGGCCCGCGGCCGCGGCTGGGCGATCTGGAAGGCGATGATCGTCCTGGCCCGCGCGCTCGACACCGACCCCGACGACGCCGAGTTCACCAAGGCCGTCATCGGCAAGATCATCGCCGATCACCGCGACGCCCGGTAGCGATGGATCAGCCAGCGCGCCCACAGCGGCGGTTGACTGCGGCCGACGGCCGCACCACGATTGTGCCGACAGCCACCTCGAAGGAGCGGCCGCATGATCCTGATCAACATCACGATGGCGATCCGGCCCGACAAGATGGACGAGTGGCTGGCGGTGGCCGATGCCTACGCCAGGGACGTCAACTCCGAGGACGGCTGCCTGTTCTTCCAGTTCGCCCGCAGCCTCGCCAGCGAGAACGAGTTCGTCTGCATCGAGGGCTTCAAGGACGCCGAGGCGGGCGCGGCCCACGTCCAGCAGCCGTACGTGAAGAAGTTCTTCGAGACCGCCCCCGACCTGGTAGCCGCGCAGCCGCAGATCATCTACATCGACACGCCGCATGACGGCTTCGGCCCGATGGGCGAGATCCAGCCGCGCTGACCCCGGCCGGGTTCGGTCTGCGCGCGCCCCGGTCAGGTCATGGCGGGCCGGGCCGGCGCGAAGAAGTCGGTGAGCAGCCGGGTGACGCGCTCGTGCTCGTCGTGATGGACCCAGTGCGAGGCGTCGGGCAGGCGCTCGACGCGGTCCAGGCTGGGCACGTCGGCGTGGTCGGGCTCGGCGAGCTCGTCGCCGAGGTAGCGGTCCTTCTGGCCCCAGATGACCAGGGTGGGCGCCTGGACCGGGCGGATCGCAGCGTCGGCCTGCTTGGGCGGGGTGCGCACCGAGGACCGGTAGTAGTTGATCATCCCGGTGGCCGCGCCCGGCTGTGACCACGCCTCGATATAGCGGTCCATCTCCTCGGGGGTGTAGGCCGGGCGGGCGTCGCGCAGGAAGTGCCGGAAGAACCGCCAGTGATCGGCGTGCACGACGCTCTCGGGCAGCTCGGGGAGGTCGAAGAAGAAGAAGTACCAGGACTTGCGGAGCTGGCCCGGGTGGTGCAGGCCCTGGGCGAGCTTGCGGGGGTGGGCGGCGTTGAGGATGGCGAGCCGGTCGACGACCTCGGGGTGGTTCATCGCGGTGGCCCAGGCGATGGAGCCGCCCCAGTCGTGGCCGGCCAGCAGCGCCGACTCGGCGCCGCGCTCGTGGATCAGGTCGCGGATGTCGCCGGCCAGCTGGCCGATGTCGTAGGCGCCCGTGCCGTCCGGCTTCGACGACAGGTTATAGCCGCGCGTGTCCGGCGCGACGACCCGGAATCCCGCCGCCGCGAGTGGCTCGATCTGCTCCCGCCACCCGTACCAGAACTCGGGAAAGCCGTGCAGCAGCACCACCAGCGGCCCCTCGCCCGCCTCGACGTAGTGCAGCTGCTGGCCACCGACATCGGCGAAGCCCTCGCGAAGCTCAGTGCCTACGGCCATGATCATCCCCCCGGTGGAACTAGCCGGCCCTAAGTAACTGAGGGTGCCCGCAGACAGGCCGCCTGAACCCGCGCGCGGAGGCTAGCCGGGCGAGTCCGGCTCCGGCCGGCCCGGCTGAACCCCGGCGCCGGCCCGGCTGCGCAGGATCCACACGCCGGCGGTCAGCGTGCCCACGAACAGCGCGGCGGCGCTGAACCCGAGCGACCAGCGGATGCCGATGACCGCGCCGAGCAGGCCGACGGTGAAGCCGCTGCCCGCGCGCAGTCCGTTGGCCGACACGCCGTACAGGCCGATGACCCGGCCCCGGTCCGCGGGCGGGGCCAGCAGCTGGACCACGGTCTGGGTGATGGACATCGAGGCCAGGTTGGCGATGCCGCCGATCACCAGCAGGCCCACGGCCAGCGGGTAGCTGTGCGACAGGGCGAAGAACAGCGTGGTCACGCCGTAGACGGCGGTGCTGATGACCGCGGCCCGGGGGCTGGGCCTGATCCGGCCGGTGGCCTCCAGCAGCACCCCGCCGATGACGCCGCCGACGCCGTTGGCGAACAGCAGTACCCCGTAGGCGGTGCCCGCGCCGCCGGCGCCGAGCAGGTGGGCGAAGATCGGCATTGACGTCTGCATGGACGTGCCGATGAAGAACGAGCCGAGGCCGCCGAGCACGATCATGCTGATCAGGACGTGATCGGAGCGGATCTGGCGCACCACGCGGACCGCGTCGAGGATGCCGATTCGCGGCCGGCGCACGTTCCCGTCGCGGACGTGGCCGGTGAACCTGGTCCGGAACAGGTACAGGGTCAGCGGCAGGTAGAACGCGATGTTGACGAAGATGCCGCGGGTGGGGCCGAGGCCGAGCAGCAGCGCCGACCCGACCACCGGGCCGAACAGGACGCCCAGGCTGCGGAACGTCGCGTTGAGCCGGACCGCGCTCGGCAGTTCCTCCCGGCCGACGAAGTCGTGCAGCATGAGCTGCTCGCCCGGCCCCCACAGGGACCCGGCGGTGCCGTGCAGGACCAGCAGCACGCACGCCTCCCACACGTGCAGGGTGCCGGTCAGGAACAGCACGCCCCACAGCGCGGAGACGACCATGAACAGCGCCTGCGCGGCCTGGATCAGCCGGCGGCAGTCGTGCCGGTCGGCCAGGCCGCCGAAGTACACCGAGAACAGCAGGAACGGCACCCAGTGGCTGATGACCTCAAAGCCGGCCAGCGCCGGGGAATGGAATCTCTGCCACAGCACCCAGTACGTGATGACGTGCTCGATGTTGTCGGCCATCATGGCCAGGCCCGCGCCGAACAGGTAGGGGCGGCAGTCGCGGTTGCGCAGCGCGGCGAACCTCGCCGCCGGCGCCGCGGGCGAGGCGCCCAGCGGGACCGGGGCGCCGGGCGGGGCCGGCTCGTCCAGGTCGATGATGTGGGTAGGGATGCCGCAGGCACTGCACATGACGGAACTCCGGTCGGGGGGGCCGGGCATGATCATGGTAACCGGGGCGCCGGGGCCGGCGACCGGTGCCGTGCGCCGAGGAAGGATGCTGACGTTCCATGAGACTCATGTTTTTCGACGAATACCGGCTGGGCGTCGTAACGGGTGACTCGGTGGTGGACGTGTCGGCGGAGGTGGCGGCCGTCCCCCGGGCTCACCCGCAGGACGTGATCCGCGGGGTGATCGAGCAATGGCGCGACTACCGCCCGGTCCTGGAGCGCGCCGCGGCGGACGGCGCCGGCGTGCCGGTGAGCTCGGTCCGGGCCCGCCCGCCGCTGCCCCGGCCGGCCACCATCGACTGCATGGCGGTGAACTACCTGGAGAACGGGACGCTGCCCGCGCCGCCGCCCATCAACGCCTTCCAGAAGTCGCCGGGCGCGGTCATCGGGGACGGCGACGAGATGGTGCTGCCGGACGTGCCGGCCACGATCTTCGAGGGCGAGGCCGAGCTGGCCATCGTCATCGGCCGGCACTGCGCGAACGTCCCGGCCGCGGAAGCCATGGACTACGTCTTCGGGTACACGAACCTGATCGACGGCTCGGCCCGGGGCCTGCCGCCGGCGGCCAACAGCTTCTTCCAGATGAAGTCGCGCGACACGTTCTGCCCGATCGGGCCGTTCATCGTGACCGCGGACGAGGTTCGCGATCCGCAGGACCTGGCGGTCCGGCTGTGGAACAACGGCGCGCTGATGCAGGACTTCCGGACCAGCGACATGGCCCACAAGATCCCGCGCTGCATCGAGTTCGCGTCGTCGGTGCACGCCCTCGAGCCGGGTGACATCCTGGCCACGGGCACGAACCACGGGGGCCTGAACCCGTTCATGGACGGGGACCGCGTCGAGCTGGAGATCGAGCATCTCGGCCGGCTGCGCGTCCGGGTGCGCGACGACCTGAAGCGCACCTGGCAGCGCCAGACCCGGCTCGACCGCCAGCGGGCCGGCCTTGAGGGACCCACGCCGCAGGTCGCCGGGAAGTACGCGCCGCCCGGCAGCGGTAACCACGGGGAGGCATGAGCCGATGAGCACGGAGCGAGAGAAGCAGGTCGCCGCGGAGGCGGCCGCCGAGCTGGTCGAGAGCGGCATGACCGTCGGCCTGGGCACCGGCACGACGGTGGCCTACCTGCTGCCCGCCCTGGCCAAGCGGTCCCTCGACATCCTGTGCGCCGCCACGTCGCCGCGCACCGAGCACGCCGCGCGCGAGCTGGGCCTGCGGATCGAGGACGTCACGAGCATCGACCGGTTCGATATCACCATCGACGGCGCCGACCAGATCGCCCCGGACGGCTGGCTCGTCAAGGGAGGCGGCGGCGCCCAAACCCGGGAGAAGATCGTGGCCGGGGCGGCGGACCGGTTCGTCGTCATCGCGGACTCCTCCAAGCCGGTCCCGGCCCTGCACGGCCCGGTCCCCCTGGAGCTGCTGTCCTTCGGTCTGCGCGCCACCCTCCGCCGGGTCAGCCCGGCCACGCTGCGCGACATCCCGCTGAGCCCGGACGGCGGCGTGATCGCTGACTACCACGGCCCGGTCGAGGACCCGGCGGCACTGTCCGCCCGGCTCTCGTCGACGCCGGGCGTGGTCGCGCACGGCCTGTTCCCCCCGCAGATGGTGGCCACGGTCCTGGTCGGCCGGGGCGAGTCAGCCGAACGCACCGACTTCACCACCCGGTAAGCAGTCGGCGATCTCAGTTCATGCATGGTGCATGATCGATGGAGCCTACGCGCCATGAGCGGATGCTCGCCGACTACGCCCGCCTGCGGATCACTCGCCACCCGGTCTGGCCGTACCACCCCAGGATGTGGGAACTGCGCCACAACCTGGGCGCCGATGACGCCGGCTGCAGAGCGCTGGCTGAGGCACTTGGCTGCGAGCTGCTGACCGGCGACCGCAAGCTCAAGGACGCCGGCGGCCATCGTGCGGCTGTGATCTTCACGCGCTAGCATGCACGCAGTGCCGCGTGCCGGTGGCGGACCGCGCCAGGCATGGAGGCACCGCAGCGGAAGGTCAACATCGCCGTTGACTGCGCCTGATCGCATGGCGGCGCTCAGCCAGCAGCTCACTCAGGTTCACCAGGCTCTGCGGGAGCAGCTCAGCTCGCTGCGCCGGGAGGCCGCCGGCGGCACCAGCCCGCATGCCGCGGAGGACGCCATCCCCGGGCACCTGCTCAGCCATTGCCTCAGCTTCTGCGCCGCGATCCGCACCCATCACGCGGGTGAGGATGACCAGCTCCTGCCGGCGCTGCGCGCCACCGCGCCCGAGCTCGGGCCGGCGATCGACAACCTCATCGAGGACCATGCCCTGGTCGCCGGCATTCTCGCGCAGATCCGCGAACTGCTGGCACCGGGCCGGGCTCCGTCCGGCTCCGGCGCGCTCACCCGGGAACTCGACGGGCTCACGGCGATTCTCGAGTCCCACTTCAGCTATGAGGAACGCCGCCTGGCCCAGGCCCTGGACGCCCTGGGACCCAGCGCCTGGACCGCTGACGTGTTCGCCGCCGGCCAGGCCGGCGATGACGGGCTCCGGGACAGAACATAACGATCTTGCGGAAAAGGCCGCCCGCGTAGAGCATCGGAGCGGGAGGTCGGATGGCGGCGATGGGTGAGACAAGCACGGGCGCCGGCGGCGCGGCGACACTGGCCGGGCTCCGGGTGCTCGATGTCGGGGACCGCCCGTCGACCGCCTGGTGCGGCCGGCTGCTGGCCGACCTGGGCGCGGACGTGATCGGCGCCGAGCCGGCCGAGGGTCACCCGCTGCGGCGCGACCCGCCCGCCGCGGCCTACCTCCTGGCCAACCGGCGGCGGGCCGACCTGCCCTCGGCCCTCGGCCTGGCCGCCGCGGCCGAGGTGATCCTGACCAGCGAGTCGTCACCGGAGACGGGCGTGGCCGCGCTGCGCGAGCGCTCCGGCACCGCGCTGATCGCGTGCATCACCGCCTACGGCCGCGGCAGCGCGCCGGCGGGGCAGCGCGGCAACGACCTGACCGCCTATGCGACGAGCGGGTGGGCCAGCATGAACGGGCTGGCCGGGCGCGCGCCGCTGAAAGGCCCCGGCTACAACGCGTCGTTCCAGGCCGGCACGTTCGCCTGGGCGGCCGTCACCGCGGCCCTGCTCGGCGAGCCGGGCGGCGAGGTGCTCGACATCGCCGAGCGTGACGTCCTGTGCTCGACCCTGTCCCCGGCGTTCCTGCGCCAGCAGTACACGGGCCTCCCGGAGCGCCGCCGCCAGCTCGCCGACATCACCGCCGGGCCGGTTCCCGTGGCCGACGGGTACTTCGCGCTGACCATGAGCCGGCCGCACTTCTGGCAGAGCGCCATGCGCATCCTCGGGCTCGACGACCTTGCCGAGGTGCCCGAGCTGCAGACGGCGGCGTCCCGCGCCGAGCGCAAGGAGCAGTGGGCGCAGCGGGTCCAGCAGGCCATGCTCGGGTGGAAGCGGGAGGACCTCTTCGACGCCCTGGCGGCGCGGCGGGTCATCGCCGGGCCGGTCCTCGACCTGGCCGACCTCGAGCAGAACCCGCAGCTCGTCGCGCGGGAGTTCTTCGGCGCCCCGGATGACGCCGCGGGCGGCACGCGGCTGCCGGGGCCGCCCGTGCGCTACGGCCGCACCCGCTGGCGCCTGGCCCGCCCGGCGCCGGGCGGCGACCCCGCCGAGGCGGCCCGCCGGTTCGCCGGCCCCGGGCTGAGCCTGCGCCGGCCCGGGCCGCCCTCCCCCGGGCCGGCGGCCGCCGGCCCGCTGGCCGGCTACCGCGGCCTGGTCCTGACCCAGGCCTGGGCCGGCACCTACGCGACGGAGCTGCTCGCCCTGCTCGGTGCGGAGATCGTCCAGGTGGAAGCACGCAGCCGGCTGGACAGCTGGCGCGGCTCGGGCACCAGCCAGGTGCCCGCGGCGCTCGCCCGGCGCGGCACGCCCGGCGATCCCTGGGACCTGAACCCGCTGTTCAACTCCGTCAACATGAGCAAGCGCTCGGTCACCCTCGACCTCGCCGCGCCCGAGGGGGTCGACCTGTTCCGCCGCCTGGTGCCGCGGTTCGACTTCGTGGCCGAGAACTTCTCCCCCCGGGTGCTCGGCAACCTGGGGATCGCCTACGCCGACCTGCGGCAGCTGCGCGGGGACATCGTGCTGGTCAGCATGTCGGCGTACGGTGCCACCGGTCCGTGGTCACCGGTGCCCGGCATCGGCGGGACGATCGAGCCGTCGTCGGGCATGTCGGCGCTGCTGGGCTACCCGGGCGGGCCGCCGCTCAACTCCGGCCACATGTATCCCGATCCCGTCGCCGGGCTGTACGGGTGCGGGGCCGTGGTGACCGCCCTGGCCCACCGCCGCCGCACGGGCGAGGGACAGTACGCGGACGTGTCGATGCAGGAAGCGTGCGCCACGTTCATCGGCGACGAGTGGATGCGCTACCAGGACACGGGCGTCCCGCCGGCCCGGCGGGGCAACCGCCACCCCGCGTACGCGCCGCACGGCGTCTTCGGCTGCGCCGGGGACGACCAGTGGGTGGCGCTGGCCGCGCCCGACGACGCCGCCTGGGCCGCCGCCGCCCGGGTGCTGGGCGGCCCCGAGCTGGCCGCCGGGCGGTTCGCCGCGGCGGCGGGCCGCCTGGCCGGCGAGAGCGACCTCGAGGCGGCGATCGGCGCGCGGACGGCCGGGCGGGACAAGCGCGAGCTGGCCGGCGCCCTGGCCGCGGCGGGCGTCATCGCCGCCCCGGTGCTGGACGTCGGCGAGGTGCTGGCCGATGCCGGGCTGGCGGCGCGGGGCGTGCTGCGCCCGGTGACGCATCCGCTCGCCGGGGAGGCCATCCAGGCGGGCCTGCCGCTGCGGATGGCCGGCCTGCCGCTGCCGCGGTGGGAAGCAGCGCCGCAGCACGGCGAGCACTCGCGGGAGGTACTGCAGCAGGAACTCGGGCTCAGCGAGGAGGCGTACGCCGCCCTCGCCGCCGCCGGCATCACGGGCCGCGGCCCGGTGAAGGGGAACTGATGGACTACCACGACATCCGCACCGAGGACGACGGTCACGTCCGGCGCATCATCACGAGCCGGCCCCAGTACCGCAACGCCCAGAGCCGGCGCCTGCTGGAGGAGCTCGACGACGCCTTCGCCGACGCCGCCGACGACACCGGCGTGCACGTCGTCGTGCTGCTCGGCGACGGCGATCACTTCTCCGGCGGGCACGACCTCGGCACGCCCGAGGAGAAGGCCGACCGCGAGCGCCGGCCCCGCCAGGAGGGCGTGCGCGGCCGGTTCCACCATTCCCGCGAGAGCTTCATCAACAAGACGCTGCGCTGGCGCGACCTGCCCAAGCCGACCATCGCCGGAGTCCAGGGATACTGCATCTTCGGCGGCTGGATGGTCGCCTCGGCGATGGACATCATCTACGCCGCCGACGACGCGATGTTCCTCGGCGCGAACTTCCAGTACTTCTCCATCCCGTGGGACATGTCGCCCCGGCTGGCCAAGGAACTGCTGTACGAGAGCCGGTTCATCGACGCCGCGGAGGCCAAGGAGCTCGGCCTGGTGAACCGGGTGGTCCCGCGGGCGCAGCTCGATGACGCGGTGATGACCTACGCCCGCCGCATCGCCGCCAACGACCCGCTCCAGCTCCGCATGACCAAGCTGGCCGTCAACCAGAAGCAGGACGGTCAGGGCTTCCAGGCGCACATTACCGCCGCGCACCTGATGCACCTGATGTCCTCGGCAGGCGAGGCCGACCCGGACTACGCACTGCGGGTCCCCGACGGCCGGCGCCGGCCCATGGTCCAGAAGGCCTTCGAGCACTACGAGGCGCGCAAGGCCGAGCAGGACGGCCAGGGCTGAACCAGCCGCGTCAGTCCGCCGCGGCCGGCGACGGGCCCGGAGCGGGCAGCTGGTGGGCGTCGATCTTCGCCAGGACCGCGTACAGCTCCGCATCCTCCTGGTGGCGGCTCTGGTACTCCTTGATGCACACCCCGCCGAAGAACGCCACGATCTGCGGGTAGTCGTCGATCACGAAATCCGGGACGACCGGGACGCCGCAGCGCTCCAGCCCGGCCCGGAAGTCGGAGAGCGGCTTGCGGTACACGCCCCTGACGAACGGCTCGAGGCCCGCGCGGCGGACCTCGTCCCAGCGCACGCCGCCCATCCCCGACCACACGTAGACGTCATGCCCGCGGGCGACCAGCTGCTCGAACACCTCCATCGTGCCGGGGCGCAGCGACCCGTCCATGCCGAAGATCGTGTAATCCATGTCGAAAAAGACGTTCACTCACGCACCGCCGCGATCAGGGGCCAAGGGAATCGAGCCTAGCGTGACGAGCCGGCCGGGTCATGGGGGGAAGGCCGCCATGACGGCCTGCCCGAGCGCCGTGATCCGCCCGACGTCGTCCGGGCGGCCCAGGATCACCACGCCGTCGGCGCCGGCCGCCGCGTAGGCCGCCAGCTGCTGCGCGAACTCGGCCAGGTCGGCCGGGATGGCCGTGGCGAACACCGTGCGGGTGATCTCGGCCGGGTCGCGCCCGGCCCGCTCGCAGTGCCGCGCCAGGACGGCCAGCTTGTGCGCCACGGTCGCGGCGTCGCCGCCCACGTTGCAGGCGTCGGCGTAGCGGGCCACCAGCTCCAGGGTCCGGCGCTCGCCGCCGCCCCCGACCAGGATCGGGATCGTGCCGCGGACCGGCCGCGGCGAGTTCCGGGCGTCGCTGATCCGGTAGTGCGCGCCGGCGACCGACGCCTGCGGCTCGCGGAACAGTGCCCGGCAGACCCGCAGCGCCTCGTCCAGCCGGTCCATCCGCTCGCCCACCGGCGGGAAGCCGATTCCGTAGGCCGCGGCCTCGGCCGCGTCCCAGCCCGCCCCGAGCCCCAGCACCGCGCGGCCGCCGGACAGCACGTCCAGCGTCGTCACGGCCTTGGCCAGCAGCCCGGGGCTGCGCATGGTCACCGGGCTGACCAGGGCGAGCAGCCGCACCGACGACGTGTGGCCGGCCAGGGCGCCCAGCAGCGTGTACGCCTCGAACATCGGCGAGTCCGGGCCGCCGCCCACCCGGTTCTGGTGCACGTGATCCGGAACCGAGATCGCGTCGAAGCCCGCCGCCTCGGCGGCCGCCGCGGCCGCGCGCAGCCGGCCGAACACGGCGGGGCCGTCATCCACCGTGCCGTAGGAGCCGAAGTGGATGCCACGCCTGAACACGGCCATGTGAGCCTCTCCCCGGGGCAGTTACTCGCTGGAGACGGTGGTCTCCTTGTCGGTGATGAACTCCAGCACGGCGGGCTGGCCCTGCTCGGTGGCCGCGATGCCGCGCTTCAGGGCCGCGACGATCTCGCCCGGATCCGTGATCCGCTCGCCGTAGCAGCCGAACGAGCGGGCCATGTCGGCGTAGTGACCGGAGATGTCGGTCGACCCGTACTTCGCCTGCGAGACCGGCATGATCGGGATCTCGATGGCCATGGAGAAGTTGTTGAACAGGATCGACAGGATCGGGATCCGCTCGCGGGCGGCGGTCTCCAGGTCCATCCCGGTGAAGCCGATGGCAGCGTCACCCCAGACGTTGATGCACAGGTGGTCGGGCCGGGCCAGCTTGGCCCCCATGGCAAAGCCCAGGCCGGAGCCCAGCTGGGTGGTCTTGCCCCAGCCGATGTAGGTGAGCGGCGCGGTCGACTCCCAGAACGGCGTCATCTGGTCCCGCGGGCTGCCGGCGTCGTGGGTGATGGTGGTCCGTTCCTTGTCGGCCAGGCGGTTCAGCTCGGCGATGACCCGGTACGGGCTGATCGGCGCGGCGTCATTGGCCAGCTTCGGCGCCCATTCCGCCAGCCACGCGCTGCGCAGCGCGGCGATCTGGGCCGGGACGTCCTGGCGGGCCAGCGCCGGCGACTTGTCGAGCCCGGCCATCGCCTGGCTCAGCGCGGTCAGGGTCAGCCGCGCGTCACCGATCAGGCCGTGCTGGGCGGCCACGTCCTTGTTCAGGTCCATCGGGTCGAGGGTGGCGTGGATGATCGTCTTGCCGGCCGGCATGCCCACGCCGAAGCCGGTCAGCGCGAAGCTGCACCCGATGCCCAGGATGACATCGGCCTCGGCCAGGAAGCGCTTGACGGGCCGCGGGTTCGCGCGCCCGCCGCTGCCGAGCGACAGCGGATGATCCTCGGGGAAGGCGCTCTTGCCCTCGATGGAGGTGGTCACCGGGATGTTCCAGGCCTCGGCGAGATCCTTCAGCTCGGCCCAGGCCCGCGCGTAGTGCACGCCCTGCCCCGCGTAGATCACCGGGTGCTGCGCCGCCGCCAGCACCCGGGCGGCCTCGGCCACCGCGGCCGGATCGGGGCCGCTGCGGGCGGTGAAGCTCGGCACGTGGACCCAGCCGTCCGGGACCTCCTCGTTCCACAGGTCGGCCGGCACCTCGATGAGCACCGGGCCCGGCCGCCCGTTGCGGAGCTGGAAGAAGGCCCGGCGCAGGACATCCGGGGTGGACCGGCCGGAGGTCAGCGGCTCCGCCCACTTGGTGATGTTCCGCATGTTCAGGGTGGAGCTGAAGTTCGGGTAGTAGTGGGCCAGGTGCCGGGGGTAGCCGCCCGGCACCACCAGGATCGGCGAGGACTCGGAGAAGGCCTGGGCCACGCCGCCGAAGGCGTTCTCCGCGCCGGGGCCGTGCTGCATGCAGAAGACCCCGAACTTGGCCCCCGAGCTCATCCGCGAGTAGGCGTCGGCCATGTGCAGGCCGGTGCGCTCCTGGCGCACGATGACCGTGCGGATGTCCTCCTGGGCGGCCGCCTCGATCAGCGGATTCACCGGGTAGGCGAAGAGGATGTCAACCCCCTCGGCCTTCATCGCCCGGGCGATGGCGGTGGCGACTCTCATCGGTTCGGCCCCCTGTTCATCGGGTAGGGCTGCCAGCGCTCGAGCACCGCGCGCGGCAGGACGGTCGGGTTGACGCAGCTCATCGGCCAGCGGCCGCGCAGCACCAGGGCCACCTCGCGGCCGGCCCGGCGGCGCGTCTCGGGCCGCATGCGGGTGCTGGCCGAGGCCACGTGCGGGGTCACGATCACGTTGTCCATGGTCAGCAGCGGATTGCCGGGGTCCGCGGGCTCCTGCTCGGTGACGTCCAGGCCGGCCCCGGCGATGACGCCGGCGCGCAGCGCCTCGATCAGCGCGGCCTCATCCACGATCGATCCGCGCGCGGTGTTGATCAGGCCGGCGGTGGGCTTCATCTGGCGCAGGGCGGCGGCATCGATGGCATGCTCGGTCTCGGCGTTGTGGGGCGCGTGGACGGACAGGTAGTCGCTGCGCTCCAGCAACTCGCCGAAGCCCACCGGCTCGACCCCGGCGCCGCTGATCTCCAGCTCGCTGACGTACGGGTCGTGGGCGATGACGCGCATGCCGAAGGCCATCGCCCGGCGGGCCGTGCACCGGGCCACGTTGCCGAAGGCGTAGAGCCCGAGCGTCTGGCCGAGCAGGCGGTCCCGGCGGCTCAGGATCGGCCGGGCCTCGTACCACTCGCCGTCGCGGGCCATCCGCGTCATCAGGGGCGTCATCCGCGCGACGTTGAGCAGCAGCATCATCGCGTGGTCGGCCACCTCCTCGATGAACACGTCCGGGACGTTCGTCACGACGATCCCGGCGGCGGTCGCGGCCTCGACATCGACCATGTCCGTCCCGACGCTGCCGACGCCGATCACCACGCAGCGCTCCAGGGCGCCGATGATCTGCTTGTCAATGCGCATGCCCCAGGAGGTGATGATGGCGTCCAGGCCGCGGGCGCCCGCGGCGAACTCGGCCGGGGTGTCGGCGGGGATCTCGATGATGTCCGCGATCGGGGACAGCGCCTCCAGCTCGTGCGCCCAGCGCTGCCCGGCGCCCTGGGCGGTCACATGCCGCGGCAGCCGGATGCCGACCGTCTTCCTCGCCATTTCTCCTGTCATGCCCGCCGGTCCGCCCTTTCATACGAAATGTGATCACCATATGCCAGGAGGGCCCAGGCGCTCAGGAGCGAGCGCCCGCCGTCGCGGACTTCCGGCGGCGCGCCCGGCCCGGTGACCTCGGGATCCACGCCCACAGGGCGGCCGCGGCGGCGAAGCCGACGCAGCCGCTGACCACGATGCCCGCACCGAGCCCGGCGGCGGCGGTGACGGCCGACAGGATGACCGGGCCGACGCCGGACCCGGCATCGGCCAGCTCGCGCCAGAGGCCGAGGAAGGTGGGCCGCCCGATCGCCGGGGAGATGTCGGCGGCCAGCGTCATCACGATGCCCGAGCCGATGCCGTTGCCGAAGCCCATGATCATCGCCGTGAGCGCGAGGGTGATGGCGCCGTGGGTGAGCGGCATGAGGACGAACGAGATCCCCATGATGATCACGCACGGCACGGCGACCGACCGGCGGCCGTGGACGTCCATGACCTTTCCCGCGGGATAGAACGTCAGGACGTCGATGGCCCCGGCGACGCCGTAGATGACGGAGTTCGCGGTGGGCGACAGCCCGATGTGCGCGGCCCACAGCGGGATGACCACCTGCCTGGTCTGCCTGATGGCCGACAGCAGCAGCACGCCCGAGCCGAGGGTGACGAACGTGCGCCAGTACCGGCCCAGGACGCTCCACGAGGTCACCTGCGCGGCCGCCGCCCGGTGCTCGGCGCTCAGCTCCAGGTCAGGCACCCGGTGCACGATGACGGCCGCGGCGGCGATGGCGGCGAGGCTGACGTAGTAGGCGCCGGGCAGGCCCCACAGGGCGACGGCGCCGGCCCCGAGGAACGGGCCGAGGAACACCCCGATGCGCAGGGTGCCGCCGAGGGTCGACAGCGCCCGGGCCCGCATGTGCGGCGGCACCATCTCCGTCAGGTAGGACTGCCGGGCCAGGCTGTAGACGGAGCTGGCCGCGCCGATGACCAGGATCCCCGCGCCGAAGGCCGCCAGCGATCCCGCGCCGTGGCCCAGGTTGACCAGGCACAGGGCCAGGCCGGCCGCGGTGGCCATCGCGGCCACCAGCATCGACTTCCGCTCGCCGATCCGGGTGGCGAGGATTCCGGAGGGAATGTTCGTCACGATCGAGCCGATGCCGAGCAGCGCGCCGACGAGGGCGGCGATCGAGGTGCTGGCGCCGCGGTCGATCGCGCTCAGCGTGATGACCGGGAGCATGGACCCCTCGGCCAGGCCGAACAGGGTCGCCGGGCCGTACGCGGCTACCGCGATCGAGCGGAGGCGGAAGTCCTCGCTCACGTCAGCAACACATTCCCCACGATATCGCCCGGCCCGGGCCGGACGGCGGGCCGGGCCAGCGGGCCGCCCGCCGGGGGCCGAGCCGCAGCAGCAGCACCACGTTGGCCGGGTTGGCGCCCACGGCCACCATCGCGATCATCGGAGGAAGGCGACGCCGCTGATCACCGGCGGGTAGCCCAGGGTCTGCTGCGGGCCGAATGCGCCCTGGGCGGCGCGGGCCGCGACCAGCATGACGAAACTGGTGGCCGCGCCGCCGGCCGTGCCCAGGATCAGCCACCGGGGGCCGCGCTGCGCGGGAAGAGCGCCCGCTCACAGGCGCATCGTCGCGGCCGCGATCGAGATTCTCGACGCCGGCGGCGAGGGCGCGCTGACCTTCCGCGCGCTCGCGGCCCGCCTGGCCGGGGTCTCAGCCGTCCGGTAGGCGGTCTGCATCAGCACACCGCGTCCTGCGCGCCCTGTCTGGCCGCATGATCGTGCGGTTAGGGTCGTGACAGGCGGCCGGGCTGATCAGGCAGGCGAAGGAGCTGAGCATGGTAAGGGCGATTGACATGCACGTCCACCCGGTCAACCGGCCGAGCGAGGCCGAGACCGAGCGCCAGCGGCAGATGCAGCAGTACTTCCGCGGGGAGCCTACGCCCTCCGATCCCGAGGGTTTCTACCGCTATTACAAGGACCGGGACATGATGGGCGTCCTGCTGGTCACCGGCGCGACCTCCGAAGACGGCGAGCCGAACCACAATGACTGGTCCGCCGAACTGGCCCAGGCGCATCCCGACACATTCATTGGCTTCGGCGGCGTCGATCCCCGGCAGGGCAAGGTCGCCGTCCGCGAGGCGGTCCGGTGCGTAGCCGAGCTCGGGCTGAAAGGCTTTAAGTTCCATCCGATAACCCAGGCATTCGAGGCGAATGATCCCGCGTATCGCGAGCTATGGGGAACGATCAGCGAGCTGGGCGTGCCGGCCCTGTTCCACTCGGGGCAGACGGGAGTCGGCGCAGGCCAGCCGGGGCAGACCGGGCTCAAGAACAAGTACGCCCGGCCCTACCCGTACTTCGACGACCTGGCCGCCGACTTCCCGCAGCTGACCATCATCCTGGCTCACCCGTCATTCCCGTGGGTGGACGAGCAGCTCTCGATCTGCAGCGTGAAGACGAATGTCTGGCTGGACCTGTCCGGCTGGTCGCCGAAGTACTTCACGCCTAACTTCGTCCAGTACTGCAACACGCTGCTACAGGACAAGGCCCTATTCGGCAGTGACTTCCCGGTGATCACGCCGGACAGGTGGCTGCGCGACTGGGAGACCGTGGCCTTCCGGGACGAGGTCCGTCCCAAGATCCTGATCGAGAACGCCAGGCGCCTCCTCGGCCTGAATCCCTAGTCAGCCTGTCCGGGCCTGGTGAACCGGGCGCCGACGGCGGCCGCCAGGGCGCGGTGGGCTGAGCTCGTCCCCACGAGCACCGAGCGCGCCGGGTCCACGCCGTGGTGGTGGCAGAAGGCGAGCACGAGCCCGGGCAGCGGCGGGCGGCACCAGCAGGCCGGCGGGCCGCCCGGGTGCGGGCAGCTGGCCACGACCGCGCCCGGCAGCGCGACGTCGTCCGGCACGTGCCAGCCGAACACGAGGTGCGGCACCGACGGGTCCTGTACCCGGAAGCCCGGCACCGCGTCCGCGGCCACGAACACCCCCGGCCCGCCCGGAGCGGGAACCCGGCAGAACGGCACCTGCTCCACTGCGGCGAAGCCCTCGTCGCCGGTCGGGGGCTCGAGCTGCCGGGCCGCCCGCAGCTGCGAGGTGGGCGCCATCAGTCCCGGGTAGCTCCTGGCCAGGCTCCGCAGTTCCGGCGGCTCTGGCAGCCGGCCGAACTGGCGCAGCTGGCGGAGCACCAGGTTCACCTGCGCCTGGGCCAGCGGGGTGTCGAGCCACACGCACCGCACGCGGGCCCCGCGGCGGGCCGCCGTCTCCACCACGAGGTTGCGGGATGCGCGGGTGAGGTAGGTGTTGTCCAGGACCAGCCGCCCGGCGCCGGCCGCCAGCCGGCGGTCCAGGTCGCGGGCCACGGCGGCCAGCGAGCCGCCGCGGTCGTCGCGGTTCAGCCGCTCGTACCCCTCGAGGCCCGCGGCGAGCCGGCTCTTGCCCGCGCCGGGAATGCCCATGACCAGGAGCACCTCGGCACCGGACGGCTCCGGGGGCGGCCCGGAGGGACTGGCGGGCGGCTCCAGCGCCAGCGCGGCCACCGCCGAGCGCACGGCCTCCGGGCTGCGCGCTCCGGGGATCGCGACCACGACCGGTGACCGGGAGAGCACCCAGGCCAGGGACTGCCGGGCCGCCTCCCGGCGGACCCGCCGCGGGCCGCCCAGCGGCGAGTGCGCGAGCACGGTTATCCCGTGCTCCTCGCAGCGCCCGACGACCCCGCCGCGGACGGCCGCGTCGTCGGACGGGCTGAGGGCGACCTCGACCGCGGAGACCGGCACGACCGACAAGGCGGCGTCGAGCTGGTCCCGGCTGACGTTCGAGAGGCCGACGCGCGGGACCAGGCCCTCATCCAGCAGCCGGGCGAGCGCCCGCACCGACGTCAGCCAGGGCACCCTCGGGTCGGGCGCGTGCAGCAGGTAAAGGTCGATGCCGACGCCGTCCAGGGCGGCCAGGCTCGCCTCGCAGTGCCGGCGGATCGCGGCCGCGCGGCCGTCCGGAACCCACGCCGCGCCCGCCCGGGTCATGCCGCCCTTGGTGACGACCCGCGCCCGCGTGCCCCGCAGCGCCTGGCCGACGAGCCGCTCGTTGTCGCCGGGCCGCTCCCCGTAGGCGTGCGCGGTGTCGAACACGGTGATGCCGGCCGCCAGGGCGGCCGCGACCACCGGCGGAATCAGCGCGGGCTCGATCCGCATGCAGCCCAGGCCGATCCGCAGCTCGTCCCCGCTCAGCCAGCCCGCCACGCCCTGATGGTAGGCGACCGGGCCGCAGCTCAGCGGGGGTGGGCGCGGAACCACCCGGGCCGGTCCAGGGGGTCGGGGCCGGTCCTGGCCCGGGCCGGGGGCGAGCTCCGGACCGGCGCGTAGTGGGTGACCTCTGAGGTGAAGACGCCCTCGCCGCTGGTCTGCTCGGGAAGCTGCGCCAGCAGGGACTGAACGCTCCTGGCGGGCAGCGTGCCGGTGAGCGCCAGGCTCCCGGCCGCGGGGCCGGCGCCGGTGATGAGACCGGACAGGCGGGCCATCGTCACCGTCACAGCCGGCAGCGCGCTGGCCGGGATCTCCAGGCGGAACGTCTCGACCGGCTCGCAGACGACAGTTCCCGCCTGGCTGAGGGCCTGGTGGATCAGTACCGGCGCCAGGTTGCGGAAGTCGGCGCCGACGGAGGAGACGCTCTTGTTGAACTTCTGGTGCATGGCGCTCTGCCGGGGGCAGTAGCCCGTCTGCGTGAGCACCACGCGGGCGTCGGGAATCGCCCAGCCGGACCGGCCCTCCGAAAGGGCGGCCCGCACTCCCTCCCACGTGGCCGCGAAGAAGGCGGGCGGCATGGAGCCGCGCTCGACTTCCAGGTCGCAGGCCAGGCCAGAGCCCGCCGGGGCCGGCTCGACCCGGAACCCGAGCGTGGCCAGGTACGGCGTGCCCTGCTCCGACACCACAGCAGCCGCGGCGCCCGTTCCCGCGATCCGCTCGATGTGCACGGTCACGGTCGGGCGGAACGTGACGGCCACGCCGTACTGCGCGGCGAGCAGGTCGGCGATCACCTCCTTCTGCACCTCGCCGTACAGGCTGACCGCGATCTGGCCAGAGTCCTCGCTCACGCGCAGGTTGATCAGCGGGTCGGCCCCGGCCAGCTCGCGGAGGGCCGCGAACAGCCGGCCGCGCTGGGCCGGGTCAGCAGGGTCGGCGACCGACTCCAGCGCCGGGGCCGGGAACTGCCGGGTCACCCGGCCGGGGATGGCCGCGCCGACCCAGCCGCCGGTGCGCGCCGAGCCGATCCCGCGTATCCGCACGACGTCGCCCGGCCGGGCGACGCTCGCCCGGGCCCAGCCGTCCGGCGTCGACCGCTCCAGGGACGTGACCACCTCAGCCCGGGCGCCGGCCGCACCGACGCGGTCCCGGACGCGCAGCTCGCCGCCGAACATGCGGCAGTGGGCCAGCGTGCCGTGATCACCGTGCTCGATCTTGTAGATGACCCCGGACAGCGAGCGCGCGGCCGGCCGCGCCCACGGCAGGAGGCGCGGCAGCATCGCCAGCAGGTCGGCCACGCCCGCCCCGGTCAGCGCCGATCCCGCCGCCACCGGCACCACGGTGCCCCGCCCCACCTGTGCCCGCGCCGAGCGCAGCGCCATCGCCGCGGTCACGCGCGGCCCGTCCAGGGCGGCGGCGAGCAGCCGGTCGTCGCCGGAGGTCAGGACGTCGATCACCGACGGGTCGGTCAGCGGGACCGCCCTGGCGGCCGCGGCGGGGAGCCCGGCGCGCAGCACGTCCGTCACCGGCAGCAGCCGCGCGCCGGAGCCCGCGGCCAGGCGGCGGCCGATCCCGGCCCGCACCCGGGCCGGGTCCGCTCCCTGGCGGTCGATCTTGTTGATGAACACCGCGGCGGGCACGCCGAGGCGCCGCAGCACGCGCCACAGGACGACGGTCTGCGGCTGGACGCCCTCGACCGCGGACACCACCAGGACGGCCGCGTCCAGCACGGCGAGGCTGCGCTCGACCTCGGCGATGAAGTCGGAGTGGCCGGGGGTGTCGATGAGGTTGACCTGCACGTCGGCCGCGGCGAAGGACGCCACGTTCGTGCGCACGGTGATGCCGCGGCGGCGCTCGATGTCCATCGAGTCGGTCCGGGTGGTGCCGGCATCGACGCTGCCCAGCTCGGCGGTGGCGCCGGCCTCGAACAACAAGCGTTCTGTCAGGCTGGTCTTGCCCGCGTCAACATGGGCCAGGATTCCGAGGTTGAGTGTGTGCAAGGGACAACTGCTCCGGGAGTCGAGGGCGGACTGTCGGCAGAGCAGTTGCCGCACCCATCGCTGTTACCTCCTGGAGAGAGCCGTTCGCGGACGGTCAATTAGCGCTCAGCCGGGCGGCCGTCCGCAACCAGTTTTCCGCGCCCCGGCGGTGCCGGCCGGGGGCGCGCCGGGATCGAGACGGGCAAGATCCATCCCAGCGGCCCGCGTGCGAGGCGGCCGCCCGGAGCGTCAGCTTCACCAATACCCGCAGGTCAGCTGCCGCATAGGCGCCTGCTCCCACAGTGTGCAATTACGGAGTGTCACTGATGATCACGAAAGTGGCCTCTTGACAGCCTGACGGCCAAGGTGATCATTGAGCTAATCCGGAGTTAATGCCGGTGAATATTCACCGGGCCAGGGGCACTGCGGAAGCCCGCGAGACGGACGCAGCACCCGCTGATTAGTGCGTCATGCCATCCGCTCTCGTCGTTTCTCGCGGCCGACACCGTTTCCTCATCGCGGCCTGAAATCACAGGACCCGGACGATTCTATTCATCCCGCACGTCTTTCCCGCGCGCCCGGATCAGGGTGAGCGGTCCAGCAGACACCAAACCATCCCTGTGGCGGCCGGGGAACGGAATCGGTTGGAGGGGGAGCAGTGACAGACGCGAGTGAGCAGCGCGCAGTCGGAACGCTAGGGGCCGGTGAACGGGCGGTAGCCGGCGACATCGCCGCGCGCATCGACCGGCTTCCGCTGACGCGGACGCAGTACACCTACGCCGGGATCACGCAGTGGTTCTGGGGCATCATGATCGCGGCCGACGGCCTGGTGGCGGGCCTGTACCCGTTCATCTGGGCGCCCAAGAACCTGATCACCTCGTTCCAGTTCGACCTGATCCTGGGCGCCAACATCGGCGTCGGCATCCTGATCGGCGAGTACATCGGCGGGTTCATGTCCGACCTGATCGGCCGGAAGATGACCCTGATCCTGGCGGCGCTGGTCGAGGGCCTGTTCATCTGGCCGATCGCGCTGACGAACAGCTTCGGCTGGCTGCTGCTGTGGAACCTGCTGTTCGCGCTCGGCATGGGCATGCTGCTGTCGGTGCACGCGGTGTACCTGCACGAGCTCGCCCCGCCCCAGCACCGGCAGCGGCTGGCCATGCGCACCCAGGCCATCGCGCCGGCCTCGGCCGGGCTGCTGGCCGGCGTGACCTCCTATTACTGGGTCCCGCTGCACTATCAGTGGTGGATCTACTCACTGTCCGCGGCGCCGATCGTGCTGTGCATCCCGCTGGGATTGATGATGCCCGAGTCGCCGCGCTGGCTGGAGGGCAAGGGCCGCGTCGAGGCCGCGGACCGCATCGTGACCAAGTGGGAGACGCAGGCCGAGGCGCGGTTCGGCCCCCTCGCCGCGCCCAACCTCGAGCAGCACACGGTCATCCAGACGAAGCGGGTACCCGCCGGGGAGCTGTTCGGGCCCCGGTTCCGGGCCACGACATTGCTGCTCCTGGCCGTGTGGTTCTTCGGCTACTCCGGCCTCGTCTACGGCGGCGCGAGCTTCTTCCCGACCTGGGCGGTGGCCCACGGGTGGTCCGCCCACCAGCTGTTCTTCTTCAGCCGCATCCTGGCCGCGCCCATCGGCATCGTGGTGTTCTTCCTGGTCGCCGCGTTCGGCGAGCGCTACGAGCGCAAGACGTGGATGCTGGTCTCGAGCATCCTGTACAGCATCTGCTTCCTGCTGCTGTTCGCGTTCCCGCACAGCTTCGCGGCCCAGGCCCTGCTGATCTCCGTGGCCACCCCGGCGGTCGGGATCTGGCTGTTCACCGCCTACAACTACACCTCCGCGGCCTACCCCACCAGAGTCCGGTCGGTCGGCACCGGGTGGACCGACGGCGTCGGCCACCTCGGCACCATCGTCGGCACCAGCCTGCTGGTGGGCCGGCTGTTCGCCTGGACCTCCGACCACAGCTACTACGGCTGGATCCTTTACGTCACGATCGCCGGAGCCATCTTCCCGTCCCTGCTCATCTTCTACCTGGGCAAGCGCCAGAAGGCCGGCGTCCTCGAGGAACTGTCCACCTAAGTTACGGCAGGCCATGCGACCCGGGCCCCTGGAGCGCATGGCCTGCCGTCCGGTCGCTCCCTCGGCCGGGTGTCGCGGGCCGGTCGCAGCAATGCGCCGGCCCGCGGTGCGGCCGGGCCGCCGGGGCCATCCGGCGGCCGGGGCCTCCGCTCCCCCGAGCCGCGCCGCCGCCGCACGGATCTCCGGCGGCCACGGCGTCGGGTTCCTGGTCCGGCGATCGAGATGCGCGGCGGCCATGTCGCGCGTTGCCGTCGTCTCGCCGGTCACGGCGGTCTCGCTCATGTAGCTCCGGGTTACTCCCAGCCGGCCGAATCCGGCGCGGGCCGCGGGTCGCGGCGCAGCGGGTGGTCGCCGGGAACCTCGACGACGACGATCCGGACGCCGTCTGGATCCTCGATCCACATCTCGGTCAGCCCCCAGGGCTCGCGGGCCGGCCCGCGCACGACCGGGACCCCGGCGGCTGCCAGCTGCTCGTGCTCGGCGTGAATGTCGCGCACCTGCAGCCAGAGCATCAGCGCGTGCCCGGGCGCGCCGTCGGAGGACCCGGACACCTCCAGCAGCCCCGGCCCGAGGAAGAACACGATGCCCGGCGCTGACGGCGGGCCGAACTCGCGGTAGACGGCCAGGCCCAGCACGTCCCGGTAGAAGCGCTGGGTCCGGGCCAGGTCGGCCGGGCGGAGCAGGACCCGGCTGCTCAGGATCTCCATGCCACCATCCTGCGGCGTGCCCGGAGCCGGCAGCCCGCGCCGGGCCGGCCAGAATGAAGGCCATGATCTCCGAGATCTTCGAGCCCGAGCAGTGGACCCCCGTGAAGGGGTTCAGCTTCACCGATATCACCTACCACCGCAGCGTCAGCTCGGGAACGGTCCGGATCGCGTTCGACCGGCCCGAGGTCAGGAACGCCTTCCGCCCGCACACCGTCGACGAGCTGTACCGCGCGCTGGATCATGCCCGGATGTGCAGCGACGTGGGATGCGTCCTGCTGACCGGGAACGGCCCGTCGCCCAAGGACGGGGGCTGGGCGTTCTGCTCCGGCGGCGATCAGCGGATCCGGGGCCGCGACGGCTACCGGTACGCCGAGGGCGAGACGAGCGAGACGGTCGATCCGGCCCGGGCCGGCCGCCTGCACATCATGGAGGTCCACCGGCTGATCCGGTTCATGCCGAAGGTGGTCATCTGCGTGGTGCCGGGCTGGGCCGCGGGCGGCGGCCACAGCCTGCATGTCGTCTGCGACCTCACCCTGGCCAGCGCCGAGCACGCCCGGTTCAAGCAGACCGACGCTGACGTGGGCAGCTTCGACGGCGGCTTCGGCTCCGCCTACCTGGCCCGCCAGGTCGGCCAGAAGTTCGCCCGGGAGATCTTCTTCCTGGGCGACACCTACGACGCCGCGGCGGCCCACCGGATGGGCATGGTCAACGCCGTGGTGCCGCACGCCGAGCTGGAGCGCACCGCGCTGGAGTGGGCCGCCAAGATCAACGGCAAGAGCCCGACCTCGCAGCGGATGCTCAAGTACGCGTTCAACCTCATCGACGACGGCCTGGTCGGCCAGCAGGTGTTCGCCACCGAGGCCACCCGGCTGGCCTACATGACCGACGAGGCGGTCGAGGGCCGGGACGCGTTCCTGGAGAAGCGATCCCCGGACTGGGAGAGGTTCCCCTACTACTACTGATCACCGGCGTACCACCACCAGGCCATCCCCGCACCGCGGCGCCCGGCCTAGCGTGCGCCGGCGCCGGGTGCTGAAATGGACGGAGCACTGACCCGGTCCGTCCGCACGGGCCGCGAGGCTGGCAGGAGGCGCCCTTGCAGACCATCGTGGCCCTGTCCGGGCATGCGGTCATCATCCGGCACTGGTTCGAGATCGACCTCGAAGACGCCTCCATGGAGCACGGCGTGCGGATCGAGCTGCGGGAGCTGGCGGCGCGGTCGCACCGCGGCAGCGAGTCGGCGGCCCAGCTCGTCACGGCCGACCGCCCGCTGTGGCGCGCCGACCTGTTTGACCGACTGGCCGATGCCCCGGGCAGCTTCGGCGTGGCGCACTACCACCCCGAGTTCGACGGCAACGAGCCGTGCGGCCGGGCCTGGGACCCGGCGCTCACCGCGAACCCGTGGCAGTGGCTCGGCGATCAGGTCGCCCGCCTGGGCGCGGGCCCGGGCCGGGAGCCGTGGCCGCTGGATCCCGCCGACGCCGGCGAGCTGCGCGGCCTGGCCGACGTCATCGTCGCCCAGGCCCGGCGGCTCGGTCCCGATCGCTGCCGCTCCGCCGCCGAGTGCTTTCAGCTGACCCGCGACGCGCTGGACTCGGTGCAGCTCATGATCGAGTACCTGCGCCGGCCCGACCTGCTGGACGCGGACCGGGTCGCGCCCTGGACGGCGGCCAGCGCGGCGCCCGGGGCGCGCCCGTGACCGGCAGTGAGCCGCTCCGCCTCCGGTCCGTGGCGGAGCTCACCGCGGCCGTCGCCGCCCGGGACCTGTCACCGGTCGAGCTGCTCGACGACGTGGCGGCGCGCATCGGCGCGGTCGAGGACCAGGTGCACGCCTTCATCACGCTCGACCTCGGCCGGGCCCGCGAGACAGCCGCGCGGCGCGCCGACGCCCTGGCCCGGGGCGCCGAGCCGGGCCCGCTCGAGGGCATCCCGGTCGGCATCAAGGACCTCGTCCCGACCGCCGGGCTGCGGACCACGCAGGGCTCCCCGTTCTTCGCCGCCAGCGTCCCCGATCAGGACGGGGCGGAGGTGGCCCGGCTGCGCGCGGCGGGCGCCGTAGTCATCGGCAAGACCAACACGCCGGCCTGGGGCCTCAAGGAGATGTGCGAGAACCTGGTCGCCGAGCCCACGCGCAACCCGTGGGACCTGACCCGGACCTCCGGCGGCTCCAGCGGCGGGGCAGCCGCGGCGGTGGCGGCCGGGTACGGGCCGGTGGCTCACGGCACCGACGGGGCCGGGTCGGTGCGGATCCCCGCGGCCTGGTGCGGGGTGTTCGGGTTCAAGCCCTCCCTCGGGCGGGTGCCCCTGTGGCCGACCCCGGACAGCTGGAGCGCCCGCATCATGATCGGCCCGCTGGCCCGGCGGGTCCGGGACGCCGCCGCCATGCTCGAGGTCATGGCCGGCCCCGACCCGCGGGACCCGCTGTCGATCGACGAGCCGCCCGGCGGGCTGCTGGCCGCCTGCGACGACAGCGTGGCCGGGCTGCGCCTGGCCTTCAGCGCCGACCTGGGCTACGCGCCGGTTGACGCCGAGGCGGCCGGCGCCGCCCGGGCCGCCGCGGCCGCGTTCACGGAACTCGGCGTGACCGTGGAGGACGTCGGCGACCCCGGCTGGGGCGACCCGAGCGGATGGCACACCACGCTGTTCCGCGGCGGCGCCGCGGCCCGCCTGGCACCGCTGTTCGACCAGCGGCCCGAGTGGGTCGACCCGAGCGCGGCCGAGATCATCGAGCTCGGCCGGAAGATCACCACCGCGGAGTTCGTGGCCGCGCAGGGCGAGCGGACGCAGTTCTACCAGCGCGCCCAGGCGTTCATGGCCGGCTACGACGGGCTGCTCACGCCGACCATGCCGTGCGGCGCCTGGCCATACGGCCAGGCGCCCGACCCGGTGGGCGGCACCCGGATCACGCCCGTCGCCGGCGGCCGGTGGCCGCTCGTCTACAGCTTCAACGTCACCGGGTGGCCGGCCGCCACGGTGCCGTGCGGGTTCACCGCCGCCGGGCTCCCCCTCGGGCTCCAGATCGTGGCCCCCTGGCACCAGGACCGGCGCTGCCTGGCCCTCGCCGCCGCCTACGAGGCGGCCCGCCCGTGGCTGGGCCACGCCCCGCCCCTGTGACCGGAACGGGCGGCCTCCATGACGAGATCGCCGCGCTGGAACGGGCCGGCCGGACGGTCAGAAGGCCTGTTTCCCGGCGCTGCGGTCGTCACGACGCCAGGTGGACGGGCAACCGGGCCAGGTCCTGGCAGGCCTGGCTCACCGGAACGCCGGCCCGGCTGGCGGCGGCGCGAATGTAGGCGACGGCTGCGAACAGGGCATACCGCCAGAAGTCGTCGGCCGTCCACCAGGCGACCTCATCGAGCAGGTCCGGCTCGGCCCCGCCGTGCAGCGCCGCCGCGGCCAGCACCGCGTACTGGAGTCTGCTGTTCTCCCGGCCCCGGAAGGCGCACTCGGGCAGGAAACGCTGGCGCAGCCCCTCCAGCGCTAGCGGATCAGCCCGGCTGGCCCGGCACCAGTTCAGCGCGTCCGCCGCGACGTGGAGGAACACCTCGCCGGGGAAGGTGTTGTGAGCCGGGTGCAGAGGCGCGATCCCGCCCGCCAACTCGAGGATGTCAGCGCCGCGGGCGAGCCCGTCGAGCAGGATACGGCGGGCGGCAGCGGCGTCCTGCTCGGTCGGCTGTTCCCTGACAGGCATGCGTCAACATTAGGACAGGGCCGGCGGGGTTCGTCGGGCCGAGTCGAGACTCGGCTCGCCATACGATCAGGGGCATGCGCATGCAGCGGTTCCGTGCCGTCGTCGCTGCTGATCCTCGCGGCCGGCCGGTCATCGTGGTGCCGTTCGACCCCGACCAGGCGTGGGGCGCCAAGGCGGTGCATCACGTCGGCGGCACCATCGACGGCAAGCGCATCCGCACCACCATCTCGCCGGGCGACAGCGGATGGGCGTTCACCGTGCGCCCGGCGACCGCCGCGATCGGCGATGACGTGTCCGTGGAACTGGAGCCCGAAGGCCCGCAGCGCGCCGACCTGGCCGACGACATCTCCGCCGCGCTCGCCGCGACCCCGGCCGCGGGCGCGTTCTTCGACACGCTGGCCCAGTTCTACCGCACGGCCTACCTGCGCTGGATCGATGCGACCACCCGCCGCCCGGACCTGCGCGCGGCGCGCATCGCCGAGGTCGTGGACCTGCTCGCGGCCGGGATCAAGGAGCGGCCGCGGTCGTGACCGCGGCGTCCGCCTCACCAGGTCCGCCGGGTCAGGCGCGCCGGCGCCGGGCTCACTTGAACGCGCCCGCGTGCGCCAGCGCCCAGTCGCGGAAGCTGCCGGCCGGCCGGTGACCTCCGCGACGGCCGGGTGGACGACGGACTCGTCGAGGGAGCCGTGCACGTAGAAGTCGAAGAACGCGTCGACATAGGCGGCCGGCATCTGGCCGCTCATCTGCTCGTAGGCGGCCTGGTTGGACAGCGGCTCGAGGCGCAGCGGCCGGCCGGCGCTCGAACAGCTGGCCCCCGACCTGCCGTTCCAGCGCCGCGATCAGCCTGCTGACCCGCGACTGCGCCACGTGCAGCCGCTCCGCCGTGCGCCCGAAGTGCAGCTCGTCCGCCAGGGTCAGGAACGTCGTGACCTGATCCAGGTCCATGCCCTCACCTCACCGCCCTCGATCAGGCTGCAGGCCCACCGTATAACGCGGCTCAGGGCCAGATCTCCGCGAGCCGGGCGCGGCCATCAGCCGGCCCGGACCGCCTCCCCGCCGCGGTCGCGGACCAGCCCGGCCGACTCCCCCAGCACCTGCGCCGTGTGGCCCGCCCGCGCGCCCCACCACCGCCCGGCGGCGTCGCCCGGCACCCGGCCGGCGTGCCGCCGCTGCCAGCGGGCGGCTTCCTGGCCGAGCCAGTCCAGCGTCGCGGCCGGGTCCTGGTCGAGCATGGCCCGCAGCGCGAAGCGGCGCTCGCCGATCCGGTGGCCGACCCCGGCCTCGCCCGCGCCGCGGGCCAGGCGGCGGCGGGTCAGGATGATGCCGCTGCGCGCCGGGGTGGTGAGGGCGGCGGTCAGGTCGCTGAGCCGGCCGCCGGGGCCGGCCGGCTCCGGCGCAGACCGCAGGGCCAGCGGCAGCTCGGCCGGGGCGGGCCGGGCAGCACGCTCGGCCGCGATGGCCCGGCGGGTGAGCGCGGCCCAGCCGTCCAGGGCCGGGATCGCGAGGTCGCCGACGGCGTCGAGGTAGGCCGGCAGCCACGGCCACAGGTGCTCGGCGAACAGCGCGGCCGCGGACCTGGCCAGCGCCGCGGCGGTGGCCGGGCGGCGGGCGTCGGCGGCCGCGTCGCCGAGGCTGGCGTACAGGCTGAGCAGGGCGGTCAGGTGGTCGGGCTCGGCGGGCGGGGTAATCCCGATGGCCCGCCAGAACCCGGCCGCCCGGTCCGCCCCCTCCCCGCCCAGTGCGCCGTCCGGCCCCAGGTAGACCGCGGCGTAGGGCGGGCAGTTCAGCACGAACGCGTCCGTGTGCTCGGCGGCGCTGGGCGGGGCCAGCCCCAGCACCGCCGCGGCCGTCCGCGCGTCGGCCGGGCTGTCGGCGAACGCGCCCAGCGCCCGCAGCAGCTCCCGCCGCTCCGCACTCACTCGACGCCCCGGGGCGCCGCGGGCCCGCCCGGCAGCGCGAACGCCGACGCCGCCGGCTTGAGCGGCCGCATCAGCCACCGGGGCCGCCGCGTCCCGTCGGGCGACACGTGCCCGGCCGGCCGCGTCCGGGTCATCCAGTCCCGGTAGGCGGCCCGGGCCTTCGCGGTGTCGACCGCGATGTCGCCGTGCGAGTCCCCGGGCTCGGCGGGCCGGACCCGGACGGCCTGGTGCCAGCAGTGCATCCCGGAGATGGGGTCGGGGTGGACCGGGAAGGTCAGGTTCTGGTGCACGCCGGTGTCGGACCACCAGATGCGGGCCGTGTCCGGGTCGGCGGACCGGTAGGGCTGCACCCGCTGCGCCGCGTGCATGGCCCAGCCCCCGGGCCCGTGCTGCAGGTCGACGGTGGCCATCATCCCGCCCGCGCCGACCTGGTCGTGACCGGTGAGCTTCCAGCGGCCCATGTGGTGGGAGCAGGCGACCACGCCGGGCCGGATGCCCTCGGTGATCCACGCCTTGGCCACGAAGTAGCCGATCTCGGTCTCGACCCGGATCAGGTCGCCGGTCGCGGCGATGCCGAGCCGGCCCGCGTCGGCGGGATGAACCCAGACGGGGTTGGTGTGCGACAGCTCGTCCAGCCACTTGCTGTTGGCCGACCGGGTGTGGATCTGGGTCGGCAGCCGGAAGGTCGACAGCAGCACCACCTGGCCGGGCGCCAGCTCGGCCGGGTGCACGTGGCTGCGGATGTAGCCGGGCAGCGCGTGCTCGGGCCAGCCCCAGGCGGCCAGCGTGCCCGACCAGAACTCCAGCCGCCCCGACGGCGTCGGGAAGCCCCGCCGGACGACCCCGTCGACCAGCACGCCGGCCGGCCGGCGGCCGGCGCTGTCGGCGGCGGGCGCGCCCACCGGGACGATGTTGGCCGTGGCCGGCGCGGGCGCCGCGGTGTAGACCTGCCCGGCGTCGCCGACGGCGACGTCCCGCAGCTCGGCCGCCGGGACCTCGCGCTCGTGCAGGCCGCCCTGCCCGCGCGCGATCTCGAACGCGCCGTAGCGGCGCATGAAGGCCAGCGGGGTCAGGCCCTCGGCGGCGGCCCGCTGCGGCAGGCCCGGCACCGAGTTCTCGAACATCCACCCGTAGTACTCATCGACGGTCAGCTTCTCCCCCGGCCGGGCCCGCGACTCGTGGTACTGCCGGATGCCCATCGAGCCGTCCGGGTCGATCCGCCAGGACAGCTCGATCCACCACTCGTTCTCCTCCCACACCTCGCCCGGGTTGACCTGGCGGGTGTCGGTGATGTCCTCGCCGAGGCGCTCGCGGGCCGCGCGCAGCACCGGCTGCCGGAACCCGATCCACTGCCCGTCGTACTGCTCGTAGGAGTGGGTGTCGTGCCGCTCCGAGCCGTGCCCCATCGGCAGCACGTAGTCGGCGAAGTACGCGGACTCGTTCCAGGTCGGGGTCAGCGCGACGTAGCAGCCGACCTTCTCCTCGTCGGTCAGGACCTCCATCCAGGACAGCCCGTCGGGGTTGGTCCACACCGGGTTGTAGACCCGGGTGAAGTAGGTGTCGAGCTTCCCCCGGCCGTCCTTGAGGAAGTGCGGGAGCAGGAAGCTCAGCTCGTTCTGCGCGAGCGGGAACTCCGGCGGCCACGACAGGTCCTGCCACACCCCCGGGTGCGGCGGCATGTGGATGGGCCGCGGCACGAACTTGTTCCACGCGTTGGGGAACGTCCCGCCCTCGGTCGCGACCGCGCCCAGCAGCGCAGAGATGAGGAACAGGGTCCGCGACACCTGCCAGCCGCCGAGGTTGCCCGCCGCCGCCGACCGCCACGCGTGGCACGCGAAGGCCGTCCCGGACTCCGCCACGACCTCGGCCACCTCGGCCAGGACGGCCGCGTCGATGCCGGACTCGGCCGCCGCGAACTCGAACGTGAACCCGGCGTACAGCTCGGCCAGGGCGCCGGCGAACGCCTCGAACGTGCGCGGCAGGTCCGGGCGGCACTGCGCCAGGTACTGCTCCCAGTTCCACCACCGCCGCACGAAGCCGGCGTCATACCGGCCGGTCTCGATCAGGTGGCGGCAGATGGCCAGGTTGATGGCCGCCTCGCTGCCCGGCTGCGGCGACAGCCAGTAGTCGGCGTGGGTGGCGGTGTTGGACAGCCGGGTGTCCAGCACGATGACCTTCGCCCCGTTCTGCCGGGCCTCGGTGATCCGCTGGGCGTGCGGGTTGAAGTAGTGCCCGGCCTCGAGGTGGGCGCTGATCAGGTAGATGACCTTCGCGTGGGCGTAGTCGGGGCTGGGCCGGTCGATGCCCATCCAGAACTGGAACCCGGCCCGGCCGCCGCTGGAGCACACGTTGGTGTGCGAGTTGTGCCCGTCGACGCCCCAGCTGGCCAGCACCCGCTCGGTGTACCCGTCCTCGCCGGGCCGGCCGATGTGGACCATGATCTCGTTCTGCCGCCCCTGGGCCAGGGCCTGGCGAATGCGGGCGGCGATCGCGTCCAGGGCCTCGTTCCAGCTGATCCGCTCCCACCGGCCCTCGCCGCGTCGTCCCGCGCGCCTCATCGGGTACAGCACCCGGTCGGGGTCGGTGACCTGGTTGATCGTGGCCGGTCCCTTGGCGCAGTTGCGGCCGCGCGATCCGGGGTGCTCGGGATTGCCCTCGAACTTGCGCACCTGGCGCGTGTCCCGGTCGACGTAGGCCAGCAGCCCGCACGCGGACTCGCAGTTGAAGCAGGTGGTGGGCACCAGCATGTAGTGGTGCTCCTCGCGGGCCGGCCACGCCCGCGACGACAGCTCGACCCAGTCGTCCCACCGCTCCCGCGGCGGGAACGCGCCCAGGTGGATGCGGCTGGAGCCCTGGTAGAACGTCTCGCCGCGGGCCTCGACCGCTTCGCGCGCCGCGGAGACGCGCGCGCCGAGGGCGGTCAGGTCCGGGGGGACATCGCCGGCTGGGGACACGTCAGCTCCTCACGCGAGCGGGACCGACTGGCCGGCCTGGACGTAGGCGTGCTCGTGGGCCAGCAGCCCGGCCAGCGCGAGCGGGACGGCGGCCACGCCGATCCACGGCGCCGTGACCGCGACGCTGACCGCGGCCAGGCCCGGCCAGAAATACGGAGCGTAGCGGCCGCGGGTCATCTCCGCGGCAGCCAGGTGCGCGTGCTCGGTGGGGTGGGTGATGGTGATCTCCCCGAGGACCAGCAGCACGTGGGCCGCCGCGGCGCCGCCCAGCAGCACCTCGGCCGCCGACAGCGCGCCCGCCGGCCCGAGCCACGCCGCGAACGGCAGGATCGCGGCCGCCCCGGCCAGGACCGCCTGCACCGCCAGGTGCGGCGCCAGCAGCGGGCTCTGCCACAGGTCCCGGGCCTTGGCCTGCGCGAACAGGTAGGCGGTGTAGCACGCCGTCGCGAGGGCCAGCGGCAGCACCAGCCCGGCCGCGACCTGGCGCACCACCACCGAGCCGGCCAGCGACCCGAGCAGGTACAGCGCGGCGGCGCCGCCGTAGCCGCCGATGATGAACGATCCCCGGACCAGCCAGCTGCGCCACTGGTGCCGGGTGAAGATCAGGTAGAACCGGGCCGGGTGGCGCAGGTCCCAGATGAGCAGGATCCCGGTCGCGCCCAGGAACGCCAGCGCCACCCCCGGCGCCGCCCACCGGGCCAGCGGGCTGCCCCAGGACAGCTGCCCGGCCAGGATCAGGATCAGCGGCACCAGCAGCCCGCCCGCCGCGATGCCCTTGGTCCAGGTGTACAGGCTGACCCGCCATCCCCACGGCGCATGGTGCGGGATGTCATACGACAAAAGTGCCTCGGCACTGGAACTGGGCCGGCCGGGATGACCGCCCGTCACATCGCCGGCCCCGTGCCCGCCCTGGGTCGCCCAGGCGAACAGTCCCCCGTCGGGCCGGCGGGCCGCGAGCGGGTCCAGCGTGGCCTGGTGCGCGCCCTTGTAGAACAGGCCCGGCCGGGTGCCCTTCTCCGGCCGGCGGACCGTGACCGGCTCCCGCGCCACGATCCGGGCCACCTCCGACGCCGGGTCGTTCAGGTCGCCGACCAGGATCGCGTCGGTCGGGCAGACCGTCACGCAGGCCGGCTCCAGGCCGATCTCGATCCGGTGCGCGCACAGGTTGCACTTCTCGGCCGAGTTGTCCTCGGGGTTGATGAAGATCGCGTCGTACGGGCACGCGGCGATGCAGGCCTTGCAGCCGATGCACGCCGCCTTGTCGAAGTCGACGATCCCGTCCGGGCGCCGGAACATCGCCTCGGTCGGGCACGCCGCGGTGCACGGCGCGTCCGCGCACTGATTGCACCGGGTGACCTGGAACGCCCGGCGGACCTGCGGGAACGTGCCCACCTCGACCGACTTGACGTACGTCCGCGTGACCCCGAGCGGCACCTCGTTCTCGCTCTTGCACGCCGTCGTGCACGCGTGGCAGCCGATGCACTTGTCCTGGTCCAGCACCTTCACCCACCGCTGCAGCAGGTCATCGGGCGGCACGGCCGGCGCATCGGGCATCACACGATCAAGCTACGGGCCGGGCGGCCCGCGGCCTAGCGGCTCGCTGCTTGGCAGCCCATAAGGTCTGCTTATGCCTGGGCGCGGAACGGCGGGCAGCGCGAGCCGGCGGGCTCAGGAGACGGCCACGTTCAGCAGCCGCCGGGCCAGCGGGACCAGGGGCCGGGCCTCCGGCCATACGGCCCGCAGCGACCGGGTCAGGTCGAGATCGCGGGTCGGCACCGCGGCCAGCCGGCCCGCGCCGATGTCCTCGGCCACGGCCAGCGCGCTGAGCACGGCCGGCCCCTCGCCGCGCCGGGCCGCGGCCAGGATCGCCGCTGTCGACCCGAGCTCGAGGCGGGAGCGCGGGCCGCCCCACGGGCGGAGCGCGTCGTCGAGCACCTCGCGGGTGCCCGAGCCCGGCTCGCGGACGATGAGCTCGGCCGCGGCCAGCTCGGCGCCCCCGACCGGGGACTCCCGCCGCGCCCACGGATGCTCGGGGTCGACCACCACGACCAGCCGGTCGCTGCGCACGACGATGACCGTCATCCCGCGCGGCCGGGACTCGTGCCCCTCGACGAACCCGACGTCGGCGCTCCCGTCGCGGACCCGGGCCAGCACCTTCGAGGAGTTCGTCACCTCCACCGCCAGCATCACGTCCGGCGACTCCCGGTGCAGGGCGCCGATCCAGCCCGGCAGCAGGTGCTCGGCCACCGTCAGCGACGCCGCGACGCGCAGGTGCGAGCTCTCCTGGGCGACCAGGGCCCGGACGCCGGCCATCAGCGCCTCCGCCTCGCTGAGCACCCGGCGGCCGAGCGCGGCGACCCGCGCCCCGGCGGGCGTGAGCGACGTTCCCGCCGGGCCGCGCTGCAGCAGGCTGATGCCCAGCCGCCGCTCGAGCTGGCTCATCCGCATGCTGACGGCCGGCTGCGACATGCCGTGCCGCCCGGCCGCCTGGCCGAGGCTGCCCAGCTCCGCGATGGAGTCAAGCAGGTCCAGCGCGATCAGGTCCGGCACGGACGGCGGCAGCATCCCGCCAGCGTAACTTAACCGCAGCTTATGGGCCTGGCGGGCACCGTGGGCCTAAGCGGACTCGTAGCGCTCGCCGAGGGCCTTGGCGACCTCCGCCATGAACGGCGGTGAGCAGGAGCCCATCTCCTTGACTTCGCCGAAGTTGTCGAAGACCCACAGCGGGCCGGCCTGGGTGGTCTCCCCCGGGCTCAGCGGCTCGCCGAAGACGGCGATGGCCCCGGCGTCGCTGATCCATGCCGTCTGGCCGGCGTCGTCGGCCACCTGCCAGCCCTCCAGGATCAGCGTGCCGCCGGTGCCGTAGATGCGGATCTCCCGCGCCGTGGCGCCCTCACCGCTGACCACGACGCGCTCGTACTCGTGGTGGTTCCTGCCGTCATCGCCCATCTCGGGGCCTTCCTTCCTCGCGCCGCCTCCCGGTTAGCCGCTGTCAGACCCGGCTAAGGCTCCGATACCCGCTCTGGCCGGCGGCTTCACCCTGCGCCGTGTCAGGGGTGGTGTCAGCGGCGTGGCGGGGCCGTGTCAGGGACGGCCTGGATGGTTGGGGACATGACAACCGCACGCGCCGCACAGGAGACCACGATGCACGCCTTCGCCACCCCCGGCCCGATCACCGCCCACCTCAACATCCCCGCCGGGCACATCCACGTGTACGCCGCCGACTCCGACACCACCACCGTCCACATCGCCCCCGCCGACCCCGCCAGCGCCCGCGACGTCAAGCTCGCCGCCGCCACCACCGCCACCTGCCGCGACGCCACCCTGCGCATCACCACCCGCGCCGGCCGCAAGATCCTGGGCAGCACCGGCGCCCTCGACATCACCCTCCGCCTCCCCGCCCGATCCCGCGTCCAGGCCCGCGCCGCCGCCGCCCAGCTCACCACCACCGGGCCGACGGGGAGATCCGCACCGTCCGCGGCGACATCGAGGTCACCCGGGCCACCCGCGGCGCCCTCACCCTCGCCAACGCCGGCGTGCCCGCCCTCACCATCCACGCCACCACCACCACCGGCGACATCACCGCCCGCAGCCTGTGACAGCCACGCCTGTTGCCCCCCGTCGGGTAGTCCGGGACCATGAAGTCGCGGTGCGCCGGCACGGCCGAGACGCCGGCGCGCGCCGATCAGGTGGCAGCGTTGGAGATTTCCCGTCACCGGGAAGGGATCCGGGATGAACAGCTTGCCGATCGGCGACTATGCGCTGCTGTCGGACTGCCGCTCGGCTGCGCTGGTCAGCCGGTCCGGCTCCATCGACTGGCTGTGCTGCC
>DASYBB010000019.1:0-5272 GCA_036501025.1 Streptosporangiaceae bacterium | reverse complement strand
GGGTTCTTTACTCCAGGGGCTTGACTCCCTTCCCGGCAAGGGCCTGGGACAGGCGGACGCTGTCGCCGGTGGTCTGGCAGAGGTGGGCGTGGTGCAGGAGCCGGTCGAGGGTGGCGGTGGCCAGGGTCTTGGGCATGAGCTCGTCGAATCCATCTGGGGCGCAGGTTCGAGCTGATCGCCACGAAGCGTTTCTCGTAGGCGGCGTCGGTCAGGCGGTAGAGGCCCTCGGCGGCGTCGGTGCTGACGGGCAGCAGGCCGATGTCGTCGACGATGACCAGGTCCGCGCGCAGGATCCGGCTGATGGCCTTGGCGAGGGAGTCGTCAGCGCGGTGCCGGAGGACCAGCACGCCGAGGCCTTCGAGGGTGAACCAGGCGACGTGCTTCCCGGTCTCGACGGCGGCCTGGCCGAGGGCCTCGAGCAGGAACGTCTTGCCCGACGGCCCGCAGACGACGAGGTTCTCGTGGCGGCCGATCCACTCCAGGGTCCGCAGCGCCGCCTGCGTCGGCGCCGGGATCGAGGACAGGGCATCGTCCCAGGCGTCGAACGTCTTGCCGGTCGGGAACGCGGCCCGGGCCCGGCGGGTGGCGAGGGCGGAGCGGTCGCGGCCGGCGACTTTCTCGGCGAGCAGAACGCGCAGGACCTCGGCGGGGTCCCAGCGCTGGGCCTTGGCGGTGGCCAGGACCTCGGGGGCGGCCCGGCGGATGTGCGGCAGCCGCATCCGGCGCAGCAGCGCTTCCAGGCCCTCGTCCGGCGGCGGCGGGGCAGGAGCGCGGGTGGTCACCGGGCCACCTCGCCGCCGCCGAGCGCAGCCCACCGCCCGGTGCCCTGGGCCAGGGTGTGATCCTCGCTGGCCCGTGCTGCCTCCCCGGCCGTGGCGGCGACGGCCTGGTGAGCCAGGATCGCGTCCAGGTCCTGATCGCCGAGCCGGCCGGCCGCGGCGGCCTGCCCCAGCGCCCGGTCCACGTCGGCGGCCGGGTGCAGCCGGGCCAGCTGGACGGCCCTGGCCATCTTGGCCCGGACCCGCCTGGCACCGGTGGCGGCGGCCTCGGCCAGCCACAGGCCGGCGCCGTCGCCGATGGCCAGGAACTCGGCCTCCGCCGCCGTGCGGGCCCGCGGGACCCTCGCCGCCGGCCCGGCGGGCGGCGGCGGGTAGTGGGCGTCGCGGACGCTGGGGCTGCCCGGGCTGGTGACCCGGTGCGCTGGGGTTGGGGCTGGCAGGAGTCCGGGGCTTACGGGAGGCGCGTGCGCCGTCCAGCCCGGAGGAGATCGCGGATTTCGAGACCGGCGTGCTGGCCGAGTTCGTGCTCACCCGGGCGGCGGCCGGGCTGGCCGACTCGACGATCCGGTCGGATGTCGCGAACCTGGGGCTGGTCCGGGACTGGCTCGGCCGGCCGCTGTGGGAGATGGAGCCCGCGGACGCCGATGCCTACCTCGGCACGGCGCTGCGCAGCGCGGCGCCGAACACCCGCCGCGGCCGGGCGCAGGCGCTGAAGACCTGCTTCGAGTTCCTGGAGCTGCGGCACGCGGCCGAGATCCACCAGCTGACCGGCCACGTGGCCCGGTGCCCGGTCGACGCGGTGAACCGGCCCCGCGGCCGTGGCCAGGCCGCGCTGCGGATCCCGCCGTCGGCCGGGCAGGTCGCGGTCCTGTTCGCCGGGTGGCGGGCCGACCTGGCGACCTGCCGGAAATTCGCCCCGGCCGCGCGGAACTACGCGGCGGCCCGGCTGATGGCCGAGACAGGGCTGCGGGTGAACGAGGCCCGCTGCCTGGACCTGGCGGACGTGAAGTGGGAGCTGGGCCGGTTCGGCAAGCGGCACGTCCGCTACGGCAAGGGATCGCGCGGCTCGGGCCCGCGCGAGCGGATGATCCCGCTCATCAACGGTGCGGACCGGACCCTGCGGTGGTTCGTCGAGGACGTGTGGGGGCACTTCGGAACCGACCACGCCCGGCCCGGAGCGCCGCTGTTTCCCTCCGAGCGCCGCAGCCGTGACGGCAGCTGCGGCCGGCTCGGCGATGACCGGATCCGCGACGCCCTGACCGAGGCCGCCGGTGCGCACCTGCCGGACTGGACAGCCAGGCTGACGCCGCACGTGCTGCGCCATTTCTGCGCCCAGCCAGCTGTATGCCGAGGGCATGGTCCTGATCGCGATCCAGGAGATCCTCGGCCATGCGTGGGTGGCGACGACGATGGCGTACATCCACGTCCACCGCACCCACATCGAGGACGCCTGGCTTGCCGGGCAGCAGCGCGCCGCCGCGCGGCTGAAGGGACTGTGATCGGTGAGGTGGAACCTGCGGCTGGCCGCCGCGAACCGCGGCATCTGGAAAGCCTCCGAGCTTCAGCGCGCCCTGGCCGACCGCGGGCTGGTGATCTCCGCGGGGAAGATGTCCGGGCTGTGGTCCGGCCAGCCCGCCAGTACCAAGCTCACCGACCTGGACGTCATCTGCGCCGTCCTGGGATGCGAGCCCGGCGAGCTGCTCATCCCCGAGCCAGGCGCGATCACCAGCCCGGCACCGGCTGACAGCGCCGCGGCCCAGGCGGCGGCCGCGGGCCCGGCCGTGGTGCCCCGGCGCCGCGACAGCCGGTCGCTGCCCCCGGCCTGACCGCTCATGACCCGTGCTCCCGCACCCGGGAAGCTCCCGGCCAGCTGCCCGGGTGCCTGGCCTGGGCGTTCTGAGCCGCCGGTATTGCCGGCCCTGCGGGGAATTCGCGGCCCGCCATGGTCCCGCCGGCGAGTGCGGTGCCTGCGGGCGGCAGCAGCCGCTGAAGAAGGGGCACTGCCGGCTGTGCTGGTGCCAGGCCCGCCTGGGCCGCCCGCCGGCCCCCCGGCCCCGGCACCGCGGCCTCCTGGACTGGGTGCAGCAGGTCCAGCACCACCAGCTGTTCTTCGCCGGAATGCCCTCACCTCGCGACCTCGTCACCTGCGCAGCCCGCCGCGGCGACAAGGGCGCGGCCCTGACCGGGGCCGCCCCAGCCGCAGCGGCCGGCTGGCCAGCCGGTTCCACCAGCATGTCCTGGCAGATGTGGACTACCTCAAGACCCGCGGCTATGACCCGGCGCGGTTCATCGGCCTGATCGCGCCGGCGGGCAGCGCCGTGGCCGCGGCGAAGCATCTCCTCGTCGATCCGCGTCACACCTTCTACGGCTTCGAGCGCCTATGGGAGATGGGCGAGCTCGGCCGGAGCGTCGAGTTCGCCGCCAACCTCCCGTGGTTCCAGCACCTGTTCACCGACGAGGAACTGGAGACCGGGCGCACCCGCCTGGCCCTGCACGACTTCGCTGTCCAGGCACGCCTGGCAGCAGCAGCCGCCAGCCCGCCATCGTGGGCCTGAAGCCGCCCTGGCAGCAGGCTGGGAGGCGGCAGGTTGGTCGGGTCCCACCTGGTGGTGGGCAGGACGCAGCCTTGGGCTGCCGGCCGCTTAGAGCGGCTTCAGACGGCGAGTTTCATTCGCTCGGGGGTCCGGGCGTAGACGACGGTGTGGATGGCGCGCAGAACGGGGCTTTCGTTCTCGTCGCACCAGGCCAAATCGCTGACCAGGTAGCAGACGCCCCGGCGGGAGTATGCCCGGTCGACCCGTCCGCGGACCGAGATCCGCTCGCCGAAAGCCACCGGGCGCTGCCACTCAAGTTCCGCGCCGATATGGATGATGGGCTGGTCGGTGATGAAATTGGCCCGGCTGTGCGTAACGTAGTAGCGGTACAGGTAGGCGATGCCGGCGCCGTCAACCACGCCGGAGCGGGGCGGCGTGAGCCCGATCGCAGCGAGCTGTGACCGGTAGGCCTCCTCGTCGACGAGGAATTCGGTCGAGCCCAGGGCATCGGTGGTGGCGGCGGTGTCCGGCGTCAGCCGGCGGGGCTCCGGAGGAGACGCCGCGAACGTGCGCCGCGAGCCAGTGAAGACGGACTGGTCCAGGTCGGCGATCTTCCCGGTCGCCCGCGGATCCGAGTCGGCGGCGCCGGTCGTGACCGTGACAGTGCCGTCGTCCTTGATGGTGATGTACATGTCGTCGCCGTCGTAGACGGGCCGGCCGAACCACATCCGCAGCGACCCGGCGGAGGTCCACCGCCCGGGCCAGCAGGCCTGGGCGTGATCCATCACGCAGGAGATTATGGCGTGGCCGGTGACCAGTCCGCCCCGGTAGCCGAGGGCGGCAGCGACATCGTCGTTGTGGATCCCTTGATCTGTTGCGTTGACGGCGCGGTAGCGCCCGGGTGACGGCATTGGCTGGCTCCCCTGTGCTCAGGTGCTGGGCGTGGATGTCATCCGACGCCGAGTCTCGCCCGGAACCCGTCGCCTGCCCGGCTCAGGCTCAGCGCGGTGAGGGTGATGATCAGCCCCGGGGCGACGGTCGCGAGCGGCGCGCTGACGAAGTACGAGTAGGCGGCGGATAGCTGCGCTCCCCATGCTGGCGCGGTGAGGCTGCCGCTGACTCCGAGGAAGCTCAGCGCGGCCTCGATGATCAGCATGATGCTGGCTATCGCGCAGGTCTGCACCAGCACGGGGGCCATGGCGTTCGGGAGGACGTGCCGCAGGGCGATGCGGAGCCTGCCGACGCCGAACAGCGCGGGGATCCGGACATAGTCCGCTGTCCGCAGCGGCTGTACCGAGCCGCGCAGGAGCCTGGCGATGGACGGGGAGAGCACCACGCCGACCGCCACCATGGCGTTGATCAGCGTCGGCCCGAGCACGCCGGTGATGGCAACGGCAAGCACGATGCCCGGGAAGGCCAGCAGCGCGTCCGCGGTGCGCATCAGGGCCTCGTCGACCCAGCGGCCCAGGTAGCCGGCGGCCAGGCCCCAGGGGATGCCGATGATGAGCATCACCAGCAGCCCGATTGCCAGGCCCTCGAGGGCTGGGCGGGAGCCCCAGATCAGGCGGCTGAGCACGTCCTGGCCGTCGGCGTCGGTTCCGAGCAGGTGGGCCACTGACGGGCCCTGCAGCTGCCCGCCGACGCTGGTGTCCTGCTTGGTCGGGCTGTAGGGGGCAACCAGCGGTGCGGCCACGGCCAGGAACAGGATGATGCCCAGGAACGCCCAGGCGGTGACCAGGCCGTAGGCATGCCTCGGGCCGCGCCGGGGGCGGGCGGGCGCGTCGAAGACGGCTGACTCGGCAACGGTCATCGCCCCGCGTCCTCCTCGAGGTAGCCGCGTGCCCGCTGGACGCGGCCGCGGAACCGGGGGTCGCGGGGCGGCGGCCCGCCGCCGGCGGGCGCGGTCGACCGCTCCCGGTTGATCTGGGTGTCGAAGCCGGGGCTGAGCGCGCGGACGGA
>DASYBB010000018.1:0-22757 GCA_036501025.1 Streptosporangiaceae bacterium | reverse complement strand
CACCCGAGCTTCGTGATGTCCAACAGCTTCACCAACCAGGTCATCGCGCAGGTCGAGCTGTTCACCAAGGCCGAGGAGTACCCGCTCGGCGTGCACGTGCTGCCCAAGCACCTGGACGAGAAGGTGGCCCGGCTGCACCTGGACGCGCTCGGCGTCCGCCTCACCACCCTGAGCAAGGAGCAGGCCGCCTACATCGGCGTCCCGGTCGATGGCCCGTTCAAGCCCGATCACTACCGCTACTGAGGCGGGTGCCTCCGGCCCGATGACGTCGGACGTCGCCGATCCGGGGCTGGCCAGCGCCGGCCAGCCCCGGATCGGCTGGGCGCAGCGCACCATGCCGGTGCTGGCCCTGCTGACCGCCGCGTTCGCCGACCGGCGGCCGTTCGCCGGGCTGACCGTGGCGGCGTGCCTCCACGTCACCCCGGAGACGGCCGGCCTCGTCCGGCTGGTGACGGCCGGGGGCGGCCGCGTTCATCTGGCCGCTTCTAATCCGCTGTCCACGCAGGATGACATCGCGGCCGCCCTGGCCGCCGAGCCCGGGGTCTGTGTCTACGCGCGGTCCGGAGTGGACCGCGACGGCTACTACGAGCATCTGCATCGTGCCCTGGGCGCGCCGCCGGACCTGGTCATCGACGACGGTGGCGACCTCATGAACACGCTGCACGAGCAACGGCCCGACCTGCTGGCCGGCGTGCGCGGGGGCTGCGAGTCGACCTCCACCGGGGTGGCCCGGCTGCGGCGGATGGCGGCCGCGGGCTCGCTGGCGTTCCCGGTCGTCGCGGCCGACGCCTCGGTCACGCGGCGGCTGGTGGATCACCAGTACGGGACCGGGCAGTCGGTCATCGACGGCGTGATCCGGGCCACCAACATGCTGCTGGCCGGCAAGACCGTGGTGGTGGCCGGCTTCGGCCCGTGCGGCAGCGGGGTCGCCGAGCGCGCCCGCGGCCTGGGCGCGCAGGTCATCGTGACCGAGGTGGACCCGGTCCGGGCGCTGGCCGCCATGATGGCGGGCTACCGGGTGCTGCCCATGTCCGCGGCGGCCCCGGCCGGCGAGCTGTTCATCACCGCGACCGGCTCGCGCGAGGTCATCGGCCCCGAGCACCTGGACGCGATGCGGGACGGCGCCATCCTGGCCAACGCCGGCCACTTCGACGTGGAGATCGACGTGCGGGCGCTGGCCGGGCTGGCCGTCGAGGTCAACCCGGCCGTCCGGCCGCAGGCCGACGAGTACGTGCTGCCCGACGGGCGGCGGCTGATCCTGCTGGCCGAGGGCCGGGTGGTCAACCTGGTCGCCGCCGAGGGCAGCCCGCCGGCCGTGATGGACGTGTCGTTCAGCGTGCAGGCGCTGGCCCTGGCCTGGCTGGCCAGCGGCGAGGCCAGCCCAGCGCCCGCCGTGCACCCGGTGCCCGCCGCCCTCGACGCCCAGGTGGCCCGGCTGACGCTGGCCGCGCTCGGGACCGAGGTCGACACCCTCACCGCCGCCCAGCAGCAGTACCTGGATTCCTGGCGCCAGGGCAGCTGATTGCGACCTGCCGCGCGGCTCGCCCGGTATGGCACCCTGGGCGCATGACACCCGAGAACGCGGCCGTCCCCATGCTGCCCGGGCTCCGGGATCCGAGCCACCGGGTCAGCCGGCGCGCCGTGGCCTACTGGACGGTGCGCGCCGCGCTCGACGGGCTCATCCTGCTGGCCGCGGAGGGGGCCGCGGCGGCCGGCACCGGGCTGAGCGCCGGGTGGGTGGCCGCGCTCGCGCTGACCCTGCTCGCCGCGGCCGGCTACGTGCTGATCATGCCGCGGTGGCGGTACCGGGTGCACCGCTGGGAGGTGACCGCCGATGCCGTCTACACCCGGACCGGGTGGCTGTCGGTGACCTGGCGGATCGCGCCGATCAGCCGGATCCAGACGATCGACAGCCATCGCTGGTTCGGGGAGCGGCTGTTCGGCCTGGCCAACGTGACCGCCACGACGGCGTCCGCGGCCGGCCCGGTGCACATCCGCGGCCTGGACACCGCCACCGCGGACCGGCTGCTCGACGAGCTGACCGCCGCCACCGGCGCGCTGCCCGGCGACGCTACGTGATCTCCGAGGCCAGCGCCGGGCCGAGCGCCGAGGCCGAGGCCGGGCCCGGCTGGCAGTGGCTCAGCCCGCGCAGCCTCGTCGTCCGCCCGGTGACCGACCTGATCCGGGCGCTGCCCGTGGTCGCCGGCCTGCTCTTCTTCGGGTCGCGGCACGGCGCGGCCAACCTGTGGGGCCTGGCCTTCGCCGGGCTCGCCATCGCGACCAGCATCGTGCGCTACTGCACCACCCGGTACCGCATCACCGGCGAGCGCGTCTACCTGCGCCACGGCCTGCTCAGCCAGAAGGTGCTGTCGGTGCCCCGGGACCGGATCCGCAGCGTGGACCTGTCCGCCCATGTCGTCTACCGCATGCTCGGGCTGCGCAAGGTGCATCTCGGAACCGGGCGAAACGATCGCCGCGAGGGCGGGAGCCTGCACCTGGACGCACTGAGGCTGGCCGACGCGGAGGCGCTGCGCGCGGCGCTGCTCGCCACCCCGCCGCCGGCCGCGCCGGCGTCGCCTGCGGCTCCGGACTCGCCTGCTCGGCCGGCCCCGCCTGTCTCGCCCGCCGAGCGGGAGCTGGCCCGGCTGGCGCCGGGCTGGATCCGCTACGCGCCGCTCACGCTCACCGGGCTGGTCATCGTCGGCGTCGTCATCGGCACGGCGTTCCAGTTCATCGACGCCACCCACGTGGACATCACCACGATCGGGCCGGTGCACCGGCTCACCGTCACGCTCAGCCACCTGACGCTGCTGCAGCGGGCCCTGGAGGTGGCGCTGGCCGTCCTGGCCCTGCTGGTGCTGCTGTCGGTCGCCGGCTACGTGGCCCTGTTCTGGAACTTCCGCCTCGTCCGGGTGGGCACCGGCATGCTGCGGGTGTCCCGCGGCCTGCTGTCCACCCGCACCACCACGATCGACACCCGGCGGCTGCGCGGCGCGGAGCTCAGCGAGCCGCTGCTGCTCCGCGGCGCCGGCGGCGCCCGCTGCCTGGCCATCACCACCGGCCTGCGGGTCGGCCACGGCGCGGAGCGCGGCGGCTCCCTGCTGCTCCCGCCCGCCCCGCGCGCCGTAGCCGCCGCGGTCGCCAGCGCGGTGCTGGAGACAGCGGTCATCGAGGCGGCCGGGGCGGGTGCGGGGCTTTCGGCGGGCGGGGCAGCTGGGGCGGGTGCCGGGCCGTCCGCGGGTGCGGCGGCTGCGGCTGGTGCAGCGGCTGGGGCTGGGGGATGGGCGGCTGAGCTGCTGACCGGGGAACTGGTCCGGCACGGCCCCGCCGCGCGGCGGCGCCGCTTCGTCCGCGCGGCCGGCGGCGCCGGCGCGCTGGCCGCGGCGGGCGTCGCAGCGTGGGCGGCGGGCCCCTTTCCGGCCTGGGCCGGGCTGGGCTCCCTGATCTTGCTGCCGCTGAGCGCGGTCCTCGCCGCCGACCGGTACGCGAGCCTCGGCCACCGGCTGGCCGGCGGCTGGCTGGTGACCCGGACCGGCAGCCTGATCCGGCGGCGCAGCGTCCTGTCCACCGAGGGCATCATCGGCTGGCGGATCCACCAGAGCTGGTTCCAGCGCCGCCAGGGCCTGGCCTCGCTGGCCGCCACCACGGCCGCGGGCCGGCAGCACTACACCACCCACGACGTCCCGGTCGCGACCGCCCTCGACCTGGCCACCACGGCCACCCCAGACCTCATCAGTCCCTTCCGCACCACAGCCTGAGGGACTATCTCGCTAAGATCCACAGTCCCCGACAGCCACCCCAGCACCCCCAAGCCGGCCCTTACGTTCCGGCCATTGCCGAAATCGGCGCACGATCCGAACCGCTCACCCCCTGACCCGCGATCCGAGCCGCTAACCCCGAGGGTGACGGCGGCCCGGTGCGGGAAAGGGCGTTCCGGCCAGCTGCCGCTCGGCGGGGCTAAGCCGGCGGGGCGAACCCGTAGCCGGGCTGGTCTGCTGCGGGCGGCAGGGAGCTGGGCTCGGCGGGCGGGGCAGTCGGCGGCGCCCCGGCGCCGGGACCGCTCCACTGGATGCCCGGCGGGGCGCCGGGCCACCCTGGCTGCTGAGCTGACCAGCCCGGCGCGGGAGCTGCTGCGGCCGGCGGCGCCCAGGCGCTGGCGACTGGGGCCGGGCCGGCCGGCGGCCACGCAGGACCCGGGTTCCCAGTGCCCGCACCCGCGGTCCCTCCGTCCGGGCGGCTGGCTTCCTGGACCAGGCGCTGCTGGCCGGCGAGCCGGGCGTGCTCGTGATCCCGGCGGATGGCGAGCACCGCGGCCAGGAAGGCCGCGGGCGGGGTGCCCGGCGGCGGGGGCGGGCTGACCTGGGCCAGGACCGCGCTGGCCAGCCGCTGGCCGAGATCGGCGCGGGCCGCCTCGGTCAGCTCGTAGTACCGGCGCAGGTAGCTGCCGGCGGCCTCGGCCGTCTGGTCGGACAGCCGGGAGGTCTGCGCCACCTGCGCCCAGCCCAGCAGCGGCGGCGGCACTGCGGCGAACACGGGGGCCAGCCGGGCGCGGCGCGGCGACCGCTCCTGGATGACGTAGGTCCCCGCGAACATGTCCCCGAGCCGTTTCCCCTGCGCCGAGACAATGGACGTCACCAGGCCGATCGGCGCGCCGACAATGCTCCAGATCTCGATCACCCCGGTCAGGCTGCGGACCAGCGCCTGGCGGAACCGCTCCGGGCCGCCGTCGTCGCTCACGACGCGCAGCCCGAAGGCCATCTTGCCCAGCGTCAGGCCCCGGCTCAGGGTCTCGAACGCCGTCGTGTAGCCGATCACCACCAGCGCGTAGGCGGTCACCGTGATCCCGGCGGCCACGGCCGAGTCGTCGGGGGTGATCACGAGGAACGTGCCGACCAGCACGGCGGCCAGGACACTTAGCTGGACGACCATGTCCAGGAGCGCGGCCACCATCCGGCTCGGGAACCGGGCGACCGGGACGTCGAGGACAACCGCCTCGCCGGTCACGACCTCGCTCACTGCCCCGCCTCCCGCCCGCTGTCGCGGCGTGCTGCCGGGCCAAGGCTACCCAGCCGCGGCCGCCGTCTCCGGCCGGGCGCGAAGGCCGTGCGCGAAGGCGGACGCGAAGCCCGGACGCGAAATGCGGGCCCGCTGATGATTAGCCCCTCCCGGCCGGGGCACAGGGGTCCGGGCCGGCCAGCGAATCTCGTCCCCCCGAGACGCTGGCCGGCCTCCTGCTGCGCTGGGCGGCGATAGTCTCCTGCGGTGGACGTAGACGCGTTCGTCGCTGCCCACCGGGCCGAGTGGAATCGCCTCGATGACCTGGTCCGGCGCCGGCGCAAGCTGTCCGGCACCGAGGTCGACGAGCTGGTCAGCACCTACCAGCGGGCCGCCACGCACCTGTCCGAGCTGCGCAGCGCCGGGCACGACCCGGCCCTGGCCGCGCAGCTGTCGTCCCGGCTGGCCCGGGCGCGCGCGGCCATCAGCGGCGCCCACGTGCCGGCCTGGCGCAGCGTCGGCGCGTTCGCCGCGGTCGGGTTCCCGGCGATGGCCTACCGCGCCCGGTGGTGGTGGCTCGGCACCGCCGTCATCTCCCTGGCCGTCGCCCTGATCAGCGGCTGGTGGATCGCCCGGACGCCGGCCGTGCAGGCCAGCCTGCTGTCCAAGTCGCAGGTGTCCAGCGTGGTCAACCACCAGTTCCGCAGCTACTACTCCCAGGCCGCCCCGTCCGCGTTCGCCTTCAAGGTGTGGACCAACAACGTCCTGGTCGCCGCCGAGGCCCTCATCTTCGGGGTGCTCCTGGGCATCCCGACCCTGTGGGTCCTGCTGCAGAACTCGCTGAACCTCGGCGTCGACGGCGGGCTGCTGATCGGGCACGGCAAGACGGCCGAGTTCTTCGGCCTCATCCTGCCGCACGGGATGCTGGAGCTGTCTGCCGTGTTCCTCGCGGCCGCGGCCGGGCTCCGGCTGGGCTGGGCCGTCATCGACCCCGGGTCCCGGCCGCGCGCCCGGGCGCTGGCCGAGGAGGGCCGGGCCACGATCACGATCGCCCTCGGCCTGATCGTGGTGCTGCTCGTCTCCGGGGTGATCGAGGCGTTCGTCACCCCGTCCCCGCTGCCCACCTGGTCGCGCATCCTGATCGGCGTCACCGCCGAGGCCGCCTTCCTGGCCTACGTGCTGGTGCTCGGCCGCCGGGCGGCCCGCGCCGGGCTCTCGTCGGACATCGCCGAAGCCCCGGACTTCGCGCCCGTCGCGGGCTGACCGGTCGCCGGCCCGTGCCCCTGGGCGCGGCGCGGGGCGGGCATGATGGGCGGATGTCATCTGCTCCTGAGCGGTACCTGCACGGCCACCATGACAGCGTGCTGCGCTCCCACCGGTGGCGGACCGCCGAGAACTCGGCCGGGTTCCTGCTGGCCCGGCTGCAACCCGGCGCTCGCGTGCTCGACGTCGGCTGCGGCCCGGGCACCATCACCATCGGGCTGGCCGGCCGGGTCCCGAATGGCGAGGTCGTCGGCATCGACCTGGCCGGCGACGTGCTGGCGGATGCCCGCCACGAAGCCGAGTCGGCGGGCCAGCGCAATGTCCGGTTCGAGGCCGGCGACGTGTACCACCTGGGCTACGACGACGCCTCCTTCGACGTCGTGCACGCCCACCAGGTGCTCCAGCACCTCGCCGACCCGGCCGCCGCCCTGCGCGAGATGCGCCGGGTGGCCCGGCCCGGCGGCCTGGTCGCCGCCCGCGACGGCGACTACGGCGGCATGCTCTGGTACCCCGACGATCCCGAGCTGGCGGAGTGGCGGGCCCTGTACCAGCGGGTGGCCCGTGCGTCCGGCGGTGAGCCCGACGCCGGACGGCGGATGCTGGCCTGGGCGCACGCCGCCGGGTTCACCGACGTCACGGCGACCGCCAGCACCTGGTGCTACGCCTCGCCGCAGGACCGGGACTGGTGGGGACGCAGCTGGGCCGAGCGGGTCACCCAGTCGAGCTTCGCCGAGCGGGCGCTGGAGCACGGCCTGGCCACCCGCAGCGACCTCGAGCGGCTGGGCGCGGCCTGGCTGCGCTTCGCCGCCGCCGCCGACGGCTGGTTCATGATTCCCAGCGGCGAGATCCTCTGCCCGGTCCCCTGACGCTCGGAAGGGATGCACCATGCCGTCAGCTGGCGTCGCGCTGGACAGGCTCGGCTTCCTCACCATCGGACTGTTCGACGCCGGCGATCCCGGGCCGGGCCACCGCACGACGCTGGAGATCATCGAGCTGGGCGAGCGCCTCGGGTTCGACAGCGCCTGGGTCCGGCACCGGCACCTGCAGTACGGCATCTCCTCGCCGGTCGCCGTCCTGGCGGCGGCCTCGCAGCGCACCACGCGGATCGAGCTGGGCACCGCGGTGATCCCGCTCGGCTGGGAGAACCCGCTGCGCCTGGCCGAGGACCTGGCCACCGTCGATGTCCTGTCCGGCGGCCGGCTCAACCCGGGGGTCAGCGTCGGGCCGCCCCGGCATTTCGACGAGGTCAGGGCCGCGCTGTATCCCGACACGGCCGACGTCGAGGACTTCAGCTACGAGCGGGTGGCCCGGCTGCTGGCGCTGGTCGGCGGCGAGCGGGCCAGCACGTTCCACGGCACCGAGGGCATCGAGCAGTTCTCTGACCGGGTGCAGCCGCACGCGCCGGGGCTGCGCGGCCGCATGTGGTACGGCGGCGCCAGCCTGGCCTCGGCCCGCTGGGCGGGCGAGCACGGCATGAACTTCCTGACCAGCAGCGTGATCCGGGCCGAGGAGTCCGAGGACTTCGCCGCGGTCCAGCAGTCCCAGATCGGCGTGTTCCGGGCCGCCCACCCGGACGGGGACGCGGCCCGGGTGTCGCAGGGCCTGGTGGTGATCCCGACCGACAGCGCGACCCCGGCGCAGCGGGCCAAGTACCAGGCCTACGTGCAGGCCCGCAGCCCGCGGACGGCCCGCCCGCAGGGGCCGGCCCGGATGATGTTCGCACCCGACCTGCTGGGGTCCTCCGATCAGATCGCCGAGGCGCTCTACGCGCACGCCGGCTTCCGGGAAGTGCGGGAGGCCGCCTTCGCCCTGCCGTTCAGCTTCGACCACGAGGACTACCTCCAGATCCTGTCCGACCTGGCCGGGAAGCTCGGGCCGGCCCTGGGCTGGCGCCCGAAACTTCGGCCGGGGGCGAAGTAACGGAGCCCTACGGTTCGGGCATGACAGACAACCAACCCGCGGCCGGCGGCAACCCGGCTGACCTCGTGGCCGCCGGCGTCCAGCGCTTCCTCGAGCTGGCGCGCACCTGGCTGGCCTGGGACGGCCGCCCGCTGGTCAGCGAGGACGGCGACCGCGTCTACACCCCCAACAAGGCCGTCCGCCGTCAGGCCGATCACCTCGTCGATCACCTGGCCCAGATCGAGGCGCTGCTGGCCGGCCTGCCGAACGAGCCGGACCGCTGGCACGCCAGCCTGGTCACCGTGCCCAGCGACTGGGCCGCCTTCACCGAAGCGGACCTGAACGAGGCCACCCAGCGCCTGCGGCGCCTCGGGCAGCTCTACGTCATGCGCTTCGCCGCCGCCGGCGAGACCGAGTGGGACCGCCCCCGGGACCCCGACTGGACGCTGCGCGCGATCGCGGAGCATCTCGCCGAGCCCTGGTACGCGGAGCAGGTCGGTGACCTGTCGGCGATCCGGGCCGGACGGCCCGGCTAGAGCTGGCCCGCGGCCTTCAGCCGCAGGTAGGCGTCGGCCAGGGCCGAGGGCAGCCGGTCCGGCGGGGCGTCCACGATCTCGACCCCGCGGCGGCTCAGCAGCGCGCTGATCCGGGCGCGGTCGGCCTGCGCCCGGGCCGCCGCCCCGGCCGCGTACACGGCCTCGGCGTCGCCCCGCCCGGCCGCCAGCTGCGCCACCCGCGGGTCGGACACCGCCCCGATCAGCAGGCGGTACCGGGACGACAGCAGCCCGATCCGGGGCAGCAGCCCGGCGGTCAGCGCCGCCGGGCTCAGGTCCGTGAGCAGCACGACCAGGCAGCGCTGACGCGCGGTCGCGAGCACCGCGCTGGCCATGACCCCGTAGTCCGACTCGGTCAGCTCGGCATCCAGCACGGCCATCGCGCTGGTCAGCGCGGCCAGGACCTCGCCCCGCCCGGCGCCGACCACCCGGGCCCGCAGCTGGCGGTCGACGGCCAGCAGGTCCACCCGGTCACCCGCGCGCACGGCCAGAGCCGCCAGCAGCAGCGCGGCGTCCATCGACGTGTCCAGCCGCGGCAGCCCGGCCACCCGCCCCGCCGAGGTCCGCCCCGTGTCGAGCACGATGATGATGCGCCGGTCGCGTTCCGGGCGCCACGTCCGCACCATCACCTCCGTCCGGCGCGCCGACGAGCGCCAGTCGATCGAACGGACGTCGTCGCCGACCACGTACTCGCGCAGCGAGTCGAACTCCGTGCCCGGCCCGCGCACCAGGCTGCGGTGCTGCCCGTCCAGCTGGCGCAGCTGCGCCAGCTTCTCGGGCAAGTGCCGACGGCTGAGGAACGGTGGCAGCACCCGGACTGACCACGGCACCGTGAGGCCGGCCTGCCGCCCGGCCAGTCCCAGCGGCCCCAGCGAGCGCACCGTCACCCGGCCGGCCGGGCGGTCCCCGCGGCGCTGCGGCACCAGCGTGGTGGTGAGGGTGGCCTGGCCGCCGCCCGGGATCAGCACCGCCGCCCGGTCCGGCGCGGCCCCGGCGCTCGGCGGCCAGGCGTCGCGCACGACGCCCCGCAGCGTCCGGCGGCCGGGGTTGCCGATCGTCAGCGTCACCGCGCCCTGCTGGCCCAGCAGGATCCGCGTATCTCCGGACCGGGTCGCCCGCAGCTGCCGAATCCCACCAGCCAGAACGCAGTCGGCCACGATTCCGCCCGCAATAAGGCCGTCGACGACCAGGACCGCCCAGGCACTGCGGAAGGCCAGCGCCGCGAGCGTCCCGATCAGCGCCACGATGGCGGCGCGCCCGGTGAGCGCCATCGCCTGGGTTACCGGGGCACCGGGACGGAGGCGAGCACGCCCTCGAGCACGCCGTCGGCCGTGCCGCCCTCCAGCTCGGCCTCGGGCCGCAGCTGCAGCCGGTGCCGGAAGGTCGGCCGGGCCAGCGCCTTGACATCGTCGGGCGTGACGTAGTCCCGGCCCGACAGCCAGGCCCAGGCCCGGCTGGTGGACAGCAGCGCGGTCGCGCCGCGCGGTGACACGCCGAGCTGCAGCGACGCGGACTGCCGGGTGGCCCGGCAGATGTCCACGATGTAGCCGGCGATCTCGGCCGCGACGCGCACCCGGGTGACGGCCTGCCGCGCGGCGGCCAGGTCGGCCGGATCTGCCACCTGGCGCAGCCCGGCGGCGTCCAGGTCCCGCGGGTCGAAGCCGGCCGCGTGCCGGCTCAGGATGCCGATCTCGTCGGCCCGCTCGGGCAGCGCCACGGTGAGCTTGAGCAGGAACCGGTCCAGCTGGGCCTCCGGCAGGGGGTAGGTGCCCTCGTACTCCACGGGATTCTGGGTCGCGGCGACCAGGAACGGGACCGGCAGCGGCCGCGGCGTCCCCTCGACGGACACCTGGCGTTCCTCCATCGCCTCCAGCAGCGCGGCCTGCGTCTTGGGCGGCGTCCGGTTGATCTCGTCAGCCAGCAGCAGGTTGGTGAACACGGGTCCCTCGCGGAACTCGAACCGGGCCGTGCGCGCGTCGTAGACCAGCGATCCGGTGATGTCGCCCGGCATCAGGTCGGGCGTGAACTGGACCCGCTTGCTGGACAGCGACAGCGTCGCGGCCAGCGCCCGGACCAGCAGCGTCTTGGCCACGCCGGGCACGCCCTCCAGCAGCACGTGCCCCTGGCACAGCAGCGCGATCACCAGCCCGGTGACCACCTGGTCCTGCCCGACGACGGCCTTGGCGACCTCGGCCCGGACCGCCCCGAGCGGCGCCCGCAGGTCGCTGGCCACCGCCGGGCCGGCGGCGTATTCCGCGTTCACTTCCTGAGTACCTCTTCCTCGAGGGCGTCGAGCTCGGCGGCCAGCGTGACGAGCGCCGCGTCGCTGGCCGGCACCGCACCGTACAGCAGGTTGGCCAGCCGGGCCTCGTCCAGCGCGGACCGGGCCGCGAGCGCGGCGGTCACGGCGCCCGGCGCCGCGCCGGCGGGCAGGCCCACGGCGGGCAGCAGCCGCCCGGCGGCGGCGGCGCGCAGGGTCGCGGCCACCCGGTCCCGGGCGCGCCGGGACTGGTAGAGCCGGGCGTGTCCCTCGACCGTCTCGGACGCCCGCACGATGACGGGCAGCCGCTCGGTCACCAGCGGGCCGAGCCGCCGGGCCCGCCACAGCGCGGTCAGCGCGAGAGCGACGCCGAGCTGGGCCAGCACGAGGTAAGCGGTCAGCGGCACCAGGCTGGCGAACGACCTGGGCGTCCCGGCCGGCGGGCCGCCGGGCGGGATCGCGGGCACGAGCCACACGACCGGACCTTCGCCGCTCAGCAGGTTCACGGCCAGGGCGGCGTTGCCCTGGCGGGCCAGGTAGGTGTTGGCGAGCGGCACCCCGGTGCTCAGCACGGTGACCAGGCGGCCCGCCGACCGGTACTGGACCAGCGCGGGCCGGCCGTTCTGGGGGTAGCACTGGGTCACGCCCGGCCCGGCCGGCACGCCGCGGCCGGGGTCCCGCACCCGCAGGCCGGGGCCGCCCATGCTGGCCGGGCCGGCCAGCCGCGCCGCGGCCAGCCCGCAGCCCGGCGCCAGCGTGCTGATCGAGCCGCCGCCGTCCAGCGTGAGCCGGGGGGCCAGGATGTTCAGCGTCGTCTGGTCCGGCTCGATGATGACGAGGTCAGCGCGGGTCCGGCCGAGCGCCCGGGCCTGCCCTCTGGACAGCAGGTAAGGGCTCGTGACCAGGAGCGTAGCGCCGGGCCCGGCGCCGCTGACGGCCGCGCTCACGGTCGTGACGGGCTGCACGCGGTGCCCGCGGGCGGCCAGGATGTCGGCCAGCGCGCGGGCGCCGAACGCGTCCGTGCCCTGCGGGCTGAGGTAGCCGGTCACCGGGACCGGCGGCCGCAGCACCGCGACCGCGATGACCGCCGCCAGGACGAAGCCGCCGATCGCGGCCGGCGTTCGCCACCGCCGCCACCGCGCCCGGGCCTCGCCCCCGCCCGTCACGGGGATCCTGCGGCGACGGACGCCGTGCGGGCCGCCATGACAGCGGCGTCGAGGTCCCGGACCTGCTCGTAGCCCGCGGCCGTCCCGGCCCGCCCGCCGTACCGGACGTCGTCGAACAGCCGGGCCGCGGCGTGCAGTGCGGCGGCGCCGCCCGGCAGGGCGGTGGCCGGAAACGCGTTGCCGGCCTCGGCGGCGAGCTCGCTGGCCGTCCGGCCCGGCCGCGGCGCCAGGACGCCGCGCTGCTCCAGGCCGACGGCGATGGCCCGGACCCGCTCGACGATGGCGCCCCCGAAGTCGCCGGCCGCGGCGAGCTGCTCGGAGCTGCGCCGGTGGTCCGCGGCGCCGAGCTGACTGCCGCCCAGCACGGACGCCGCCGCGCGGCGCCGGCTCCGCCGCGTCGGGCCGAGCCAGTAGAGCACCCCGGCAACGAGCAGGACGGTCACGGCGATGAGGGCGGCCACGGCCCACCACTGAACCGCGTGCGCGCCGCCCGAGCCGCCATCGAGCAGCGAGTTCAGCCACCGGCCGATCGCGTTCAGCACCCGGCGCGGCCAGGAGGCCCGGTACATCGACCGGGCCAGCTCCTGCCGGGCCAGCCGCTGGGCCGGCCCCCGGCCGATCAGCGGCGTGCCGCCCGCTGCGCCCGCCAGCACGGCTACGCCCGCCAGCACGGCGACCGCCGCCGCGCGGTCGCTGCGCACAGCCGGCGGTCCGTGCTCATCACCATGCGCCGATCACCACGGCGCGGCCGGCGATCCGGGGATGACAGCCGGGGGCGGCCCGGCGGGCGGCTGCCACAGCGCCGCGAACTCCTCGCCGGTCAGCTGACGGTTCTGCGCCGCGTGCCGCAGGGCCAGGTCCAGCCCTTCCTTGCGCATCCGCATGTCCAGGTAGAGCATGACGATCACGCCGGAGGACACCGGCCGCACGATGGCGTTGGCGATGATGCCGCCGATTCCCCCGACGATGATGCCCGCCGCCGACACGCTGGCGGCGACGCCGGACAGGCTGACCGGGTTGGCGGAACCGCCGCCGATGACTCCCCGGAGGATGACGAACGGCAGTTCGAGGATGAATCCGGCCAGGCCCACGACGATGGCGGTCAGCGCCAGAATCCCGAAGATCCGCCAGAAACTCCCCCGGGTGAGGTGCCACGACCGGCGCAGCGCCGTCGCCGGGCCGCACCGCTCGAGCACGGTGACCGGAGCCGCGAGGCCGAGCCGGATGAGGGCGATCGCGACGATGACCAGCGTGGCCAGGCCGGCGAAGAAGCCCCAGGCGGCCGCTGGCCCGTCGCCGGCGCCGGACGTGATCAGGATGGCCAGGATGATCGCCCAGGGGAGCACCAGGCCGATGAAGATGGCCGCGGTCAGCAGGGTGACACCGAGCAGCGCCGCGAACCGGCCCCGCACCAGGTTCCAGGCCTGGCTGATGCTGACCTGCTCGCCGAGCACGGCCCGCCCGATCACCATCGTCAGCAGCCCGGCCAGGACGACCTGGCCGACCAGGTCGAGCAGGATGGTCACGACTGTCAGGCCGCCGGCGGCGCCGCTGAGGCCATGCCGCAGGACGAGTTCCAGCGCGGTCGTGGCCACGCCCACGATGCCGAGGATGATCGCGGCCAGGCCGACCGTCGCCACCGGGTTGCGCCGGATGACGGTCACGGTTCCGGACCAGATGTCCCCGAGCCCCAGCGGGCGCAGCGGGATGCCTCCCGGCTGCGGGGCGCCCGCGGCATTCCAGCCGGCCGGCCCGTATCCGCCCGCCGCACCGTATCCGGGCTGGCCGTATCCGGGCTGGCCGTAGCCGGCCTGCCCGGCCCCGTACCCCGGACCCTGCCCGTATCCGGGTGGCTGGCCGTATCCGGGGGGCTGCCCGTATCCGGGGGGCTGCCCGTATCCGGAAGGCTGCCCGTGGCCGGGTGGCTGCCCGTGGCCGGGGGGCTGCCCATACGCGGGAGGCTGGGCATTTCCGGGGGACTGGCCGTACCCGGGAGGCGGGCCGTGTCCCTGGGCTTGGCCGTGTCCCTGGGCTTGGCCGTATCCGGCCTGCTGGCCGTAGGCCGGCGGCTGGCCGGCGGCCGGCTGTCCGTATCCAGGGGGCGGACTGCCTGCTTGCGGCCCGTACCCGCCCTGCTGGCCGCCAGCCTGCTGGCCGTAGGGAGGGGCCGCCCCGGACTCGCCCTGTTGCCCAGCCGGGCGCTGGCCGTAGCCAGGCGGCGAAGCGCCCGGCTGCCCGTAAGGAGGCTGTGCGGGTGCCGGCCCGTACGGGGACTGCGCCGAAGCCGGCTGCCCATGAGCGGACTGGCCTGAGGCTTCCTGGCCGTCGGGGGACTGCCCGAAGGCCTGCTCGCCAGGGGAGGGCGGGCCGTAGCCGGGCGGCGGGCCGTAGGCGGGCGGCGGGTAACCGGAGGGAGACGGTCGGCCGGGCGACGGGGACTGGGACTGCGGGCGCTGGGACGGCGGAGGCTGGGACTGCGGGGGTTGGGGCTGCGGGCGCTGGGACGGCGGAGGCGGGGACTGCGGGGACCGGGGCCTTGGAGCCGGCGCGACCCACGTCTGAGTTTCCTGATCGTGAGCTGACGGCGGCTGTGAGCCAGTCGCGCGGCGGCCGCGCTCAGGCCGGCCGTCGGGCGGCGAACTGCCGTCGGACCGGTCCTCCGGGCCAGGATCTGGCTCCTCCGGAGCGCCCCCCCAGGGCGTGTTGTCGGTCATCTCCGCTCCCTGGCGGCTGCTGGGTGGCCGCCGCTCCTGTCATCGAGCCCGCGTTCGGTGCCGGCCCGGCCCAATACTTCCATGCACGCCGGTCCGCAAGCGGGACGAGCGACCTGAGGAATCCGGCTACCCACCGCGAGCCGCCCAGGCGGTCCGGGCGCCCGGCCGCACGCCGGGGCTCTCGCCGGGCCGCCGCCTGACGGGGGCGCCCGGCGGCTGGCGGTGCATAGCGTAACTCCGTTCCGACGGGTCCAGCGGCGCCGATTTCTGAGCTGCTAGTCCCGGCGGCGGGCCCCAGGCCGGGTCGCGCGCTCGCCAACCAGCGCCCGTCGACGCACACTCGTGAGGTGAGCATCCCTGCACTTCGCTGGCTCGATCCGCCGGCCGGGCCCGCCATCGAGCTCCTGGACCAGACCCGGCTCCCGGCCCGCGAGGCCGTCGTCCGGTGCGCCGACGTCCCCACCCTGGTGGACGCAATCCAGCGGCTGGTGGTTCGCGGGGCGCCGCTGCTCGGCGTGGCCGGGGCCTACGGCGTGGCGCTCGCGGCCCGGCGCGGGGACGATGTGCCCGCGGCGGCGGCCGCCATCGCCGGCGCCCGGCCCACCGCGGTCAACCTGGCCTGGGGGGCGGGACGGGCGCTGGCCGCCTACGAGGCGGCCGCAGGCGGGCCGGGCGCCGGACCAGACGCCGGCGCGGCGCTGCCGGGCGCCGAGGCGGCACTGGCCGAGGCCCGCGCCATCGCGGCCCAGGACGCGGCGGCCAGCGCCGCCATCGCCGCCCACGGCCTGGGGCTCGTGCCGCTAGGCGCCCGGATCCTGACCCACTGCAACACCGGCGCGCTGGTGTCGGCCGGGGAAGGGACCGCGTTCGCCATCGTCCTGGCCGCGCACCGGGCCGGGCGGCTGGCCCGGCTGTGGGTCGACGAGACCCGGCCGCTGCTGCAGGGCGCCCGGCTGACCGCCTACGAGGCGGGCCGCGCCGGGATCGACCACGCCGTGCTGGCCGACGGCGCCGCCGCCTCGCTCATGGCCGCGGGCCAGGTCGACCTCGTGATCACCGGCGCCGACCGGATCGCGGCCGACGGGAGCGTGGCCAATAAGGTCGGTACCTACGGCCTGGCGGTGCTGGCCCGCCACCATAATGTCCCGTTCGTCGTGGCCGCGCCGGTGTCGACGGTGGACCTCAATACCCCGGATGGCGCGGCGATTCCGGTCGAGCAAAGATCGCCGCGCGAGGTGACCATGATGGCCGGCCAGCCCGTCGCGCCGGCCGCGACGCCCGCTTACAACCCGGCCTTCGACGTGACGCCGCCGTCCCTGATTACCGCCATCGTCACAGAACGAGGGGTCCTTAAACCGGTAACTGCAGGTAACCTGCGAGACCTGGGCGCGGGACACGAGCAAATCTGCCGGTCCTGAGCCGCCGCCGACGTGGAACGATGAGGAATATGAAAGGTCGCGTGCTGGTCGTCGATGACGACGCAGCTCTTGCCGAGATGCTGGGCATTGTCCTGCGTGGCGAGGGATTTGAGCCCACGTTCGTCGCCGACGGGGATAAGGCCATGGAGGCGTTCCGGGACTCGAAACCGGACCTCGTGCTGCTCGACTTGATGCTGCCCGGCATGGACGGTATCGACGTGTGCCGGCAGATTCGCGCCGAATCCGGCGTGCCGATCGTGATGCTGACGGCCAAGAGCGACACCGTGGACGTCGTACTGGGCCTGGAGTCCGGGGCCGACGACTACATCGTGAAGCCGTTCCAGTCAAAGGTGCTGATCGCGCGGGTGCGGGCGCGGCTGCGCCGGACCGACGACCCGGCGCCGGAGATGCTGACCATCGGTGACGTCACCATTGACGTGGCCGGGCATGCGGTGCGGCGGGCCGGGGAGCCGATCAGCCTGACGCCGCTGGAGTTCGACCTGCTGGTCGCGCTGGCCCGCAAGCCCCGACAGGTGTTCACCCGGGAGGTCCTGCTCGAGCAGGTCTGGGGCTACCGGCACGCGGCCGACACCAGGCTGGTGAACGTGCACGTCCAGCGGCTGCGGGCGAAGATCGAGAAAGACCCGGAGCGGCCCGAGATCGTGGTCACGGTGCGTGGCGTGGGTTATAAGGCGGGACCGGGATAACTGTCACGCGGGGAAGGACGATGAGAGGGGCAGTCGTCGGCGGGGAGGCAGCCGAGCGGCGGGGCCGCGCGACCGCCGGCTACGTGCTGGCCCGGTCCCGGTGGCTGATCCGGCTGGCGTTCCGGCTGCGGCGCCGCGGGCGGCGGATCGTCGTGCGGCTGGTCGACCGGTGGCGGCGGTCCCTGCAGCTGCGCGTGATCACTGCCACCTTCCTGGTGTCCTGCCTGGTCGTGGTGGTGCTCGGCTTCGTGCTCATGCAGGAGATCGCGCAGAACATCATCACCGGCAAGGAGAAGTCGGCCGCCAACGTCGCCGCGGTCGGCCTGGCCACCGCGCAGAACTGGCCGGGCGTCTCGGCCGTGGAGCCCGGCTCGGGGGCGGGCCAGCTCACGTTCAACATTGCCAGGCGGCTGGAGTCGGGCGCCAGCAACTCGGGCACGGACTTCGCGGTCTTCGTCACGCTGCGGCCCTCGGACGAGGGGAATCCGGCCTACACCCGCGGGGCGGCCTTCGGATTCGGCGGCGCCACCCCGACCGTCCCGGCCAGCCTGGTCGCGCGGGTCGAGCAACGGCGGAACAGTCCCAGCCAGATGGAGTTCGTCCCGGCCGCGATGGCGCTGGCCGGGCAGCCGCGGGCGCCGGGGCTGGTCTTCGGCGCCCCGTTCGGCGCCGGGTCCGCGTATGAGCTGTACTACTACTTCCCGCTGACCGACGAGCAGGCCAGCCTGGCCCAGGCCCAGCACACGATGCTGCTGGTGGGGCTGGCCGTCGTGGTCCTGCTGGCCGGGATCGCCTGGCTGGTGACCCGGTGGGTGGTGATCCCGGTCCGGCTGGCCGCGCACGGCGCGCTGCGGCTGTCGACGGGGCAGCTGGACCAGCGGATGGCCGTCCGCGGCTCGGACGAGCTGGCCGCCCTGGCGACGTCGTTCAACCAGATGGCGGCCAGCCTGCAGGACAAGCTGCGCGAGCTGGAGGACCTGTCCCAGGTCCAGCGGCAGTTCGTCTCGGACGTGTCGCACGAGCTGCGCACGCCGCTGACGACGATCATGTTCGCGGCCGACGTCCTGTTCGCCGCCCGCGACGACCTGAGTGCCGCCCCGGCCCGGTCGGCCGAGCTGCTGCAGAGCCAGCTGGAGCGGTTCGAGTCGCTGCTCACCGACCTGCTGGAGATCAGCCGCTACGACGCGAACGCGGCCACCCTCGACCCCGAGCCCGTGGACCTGTGCGATGTCGCCCGGCAGTCGGCGGACGTGGCCCAGCAGCTCGCCGAGCGCCGCGGCACCAAGATCGAGTTCCGGCTGCCCGCCGAGCCCTGCATCGCCGACATGGACCGCCGGCGGGTCGAGCGGATCCTGCGCAACCTGCTGGTGAACGCCGTGGAGCACGGCGAGAACCGGGAGGCCATCGTGACCGTGGCCGGGGACTCGGCGGCTGTCGCGGTGGTGGTCCGGGACTTCGGCGTGGGCCTGCGGCCGGGCGAGGAGCAGCTGGTGTTCGACCGGTTCTGGCGGGCCGACCCGGCCCGGGCCCGGACGACGGGCGGGACCGGCCTGGGGCTGTCCATCGCCCTGGAGGACGCACGGCTGCACGGCGGGTGGCTGGAGGCCTGGGGCGAGCCTGGCCGCGGCTCGGTGTTCCGGCTCACGCTGCCGCGCGTGGTCGGCGAGCAACTCGTCGGCTCGCCGCTGCCGCTGGCCCCCATCCAGGCCGATCTGGACGCGGTGGTCGTCGGCCTGCCGCCCGGCCCGGACCTCGACGACCCCGGCCCGGCCGACACGCCGGCGGCCAGCGCGGCGGGCACTGAGCAGGCGGGTGCTGACCCGGCCGGTGCCGATCCGGGCCGGGAGACCGAGGTTTCCGCGCGTGGCTAGGCGGCGCGTGCTCCGGCTGGCCGGGCTCGCCGCCGCCGCGGCGGTGCTGGCGGCCGGCTGTGCCACGGTGCCGACCGTCGGCCAGCCCCGGGCCGTCATCGGCGCGGCCGGCCAGAACCCGCAGTTCGTCCAGCCGATCCCGCCCGTGCCGCAGCCCGGCTGGAAACCGCAAGACATCGTCCTGGGCTTCGTGGCCGCCAGCGCGAGCTTCGCCGACCACTACGCCGCGGCCCAGCATTTCCTTTCTCCCGCCGCCCGCGCGACATTCCGCCTGGGCAACTGGCCCGTCACGGTGGTGCAGGGGTCGCTGAAGGTGAAGATGCGCTCGACCGGGAAGAACACCATGGAGGCCACGCTCCCGGCCAAGCAGGTGGCCACGATCAGTGATATCGGCCAGGAGGTCTACCACCCGGCCACCCGCCCGTACTCGTTCACGCTGGTCCAGACCGGCGGCCAGTGGCGCATCAGTCATATGTCGTCCCAGGCCCTGCTGCTGAGCCAGGACGCCTTCAAGGACGTCTACCAGCCCCGGAACCTGTACTTCTGGTCCCCGACCTACCTGGCCCTGGTCCCCGAGCCGGTGTTCGCCCCGCAGCAGGACACCTATGCCGCCGCGGCCGCCGGCCTGGTGACCGCGCTGCTGCGGACCAACCAGGACCGGGGGGACAACGAGCGCGACCGGACCTGGCTGGCCGGGGCGACCCAGACGGGCTTCCCGCCCGGCACGACCCTGATCGGGAACAAGGTGACGATCGCGGGCCAGACCGCCATCGTGAACCTGGGCGGGGCCGCGGCCAGGGCCAGCTCGCAGCAGGTGCATTACATGGCCCAGCAGCTGGTCACGACGCTGACCAGCACGTCCTACGGAGCGCCGGCCATCGCCCGGCATGTCGAGCTGCTCGTCCACGGGAAGCTGCTGGACAGCAACGAGCAGCCCCTCCCGCCCGGCCCGACGCCGTACAACGGCTATCTGTACTACCTGGCCAGCAACGGCACCGTCAGCGAGTGGAACGGCCAGAGCAGCAAGGCCCTCCGGAACCCGGTCGGCCGGAGCCAGATCCACTTCAGCCAAAGCCAGCTGGCCGTCCTGACCGAGCCGACGGTCGACACCCAGCTGCTCGCCGGCGCCGTCTCCACGGGCGCGAGCTGCACGGTCTACCACGGCGCCCTGGCTGGCACGGCCCCGCTCACGCCTACCGCCCTGCCCGACCTGCGGTCGGGGCCGTGTACCTCGGTCAGCTGGGACAGCAATGGCGACATCTGGGCCGTGACGGCCCACGGCATCTGGGTGCTGCCGCCCGGCACACCGCAGTTCCTGCCGATCCTGAGCGAGGACGGCGGCAGCCTGCCGCTGCTGCCCGGCAACAGCCCGGCGAGCTACCACGTGCTCTCCGTCCGGCTCGCGCCGGACGCGGTGCGGGTCGCGATGCTCGTCCAGGTGGACGGCCCGGGCGGCAAGCCCGGCGGGCCCACCCAGGTCGTGATGGCGGCCGTCACCAAGACGCACGGGCAGTTCGTGCTCGGCTCCACGGTCGCGGTCGGCCCCACCCTTCAGGACCCGTCCGCGATCAGCTGGCTCGACGCCGATGACCTGGTCGTGCTCGCGCGCTCGGAGCTCTACTCGGTCCCGGTGAACGGCGGCGCCCAGGACCCCATCACCGTGTCGCCAGCAGGCGCGGCCTCGGTCGCGGCGGCCGGCGGGGGTCACATCGCGCTCTCGGGCGGCAACCAGATCTGGACCTCGTCCGGCGTCGATCAGGCCATGCAGCCGATCAGGCCGGAGGGGAACAGCGCGGCATATCAGGAATAGGCCGAGCTATCCGTTCTGGATCGTTATGACCGCCGGGACGGGCGGCCGCGCGAGGTCTCTGCGGGTCTAGTCCTGACATCTTCAGCTCGGAAGGCTAGCGTCATCACATGGCACCCGCCCGGGTCCGTGGTTGCGCTGGGCTGGCCGTCCCGCAAGCGGGACGGCCGCCCCGGCTAGCCGATGCCAGCCGCAGGCGAAGCGGCCCACGTAAGGCGACTTCTCGTCGACCGATCACGGTGCGGCTTAGAAGTAAGTCCTGCCCCGCCGGGGGATCAGATGTCGCCCGGGTAGGGAGAAGAGCAGTAGTGGCACAGGCCGCGAACCTCTCAGCAGGCGGATGTGGGGTAGAAGACCAGGTCGGCCGGGCGGGTGTCACTTCTTGGACGAGCGACCGGAAGGGGTTCGGTGTAGATGGACATCGTCTTCAAAGGCCGGCATACCGATGTGCTCGAGCGGTTCCGCGTGCATGCCATGAGCAAGCTCGCAAAGATCGAGAAGCTGGACCACAAGGCCATCCGGGTCGACGTGGAGGTCACCACTGAGCGCAACCCGCGCCAGTCCGGGCGCAAGGAGCGCGTCGAGCTGACGATCACCACCCGGGGCCCGGCCATCCGGGCCGAGGCGGCCGCGGAGGACCGGTTCTCGGCCCTGGACCTGGCCCTGGCCAAGCTCGAGTCCCGGCTGCGGCGCGCCTGCGACCGGCGCAAGGGCCACTACGCGGCCGCGGGGCGCTCCGAGGTAGGCGGCGAGCCGGTCATGGAGATCGACCTGGACACCGAGCCCGGGCGGCCCGACGAGCCGCTGTCCGCCGAGCCGGCGGAGGGTCCCGCCGTCGTCGCCTTCGCCGGCTCCGTGCCGGCCAGCCGGGCGGCCCCCGAGGCGGCCGACGGCGTGCCCGAAAGCGAGGCGGAGACCATCATCCGCATCGAGGTGGAGGGTGACGGGCCGCTGGTCGTGCGGGAGAAGACGCACGTAGCGTGCCCGATGACGGTCGACCAGGCCCTGTTCGAGATGGAGTTGGTCGGCCACGACTTCTTCCTGTTCACCGATACCGGCGCCGGGCTGCCGAGCGTCGTCTACCGGCGGCGCGGCTACGAGTACGGCGTGATCCGGCTGGTGGCCGACGCCATGGCGGCCGATAGCGCCGGGCTGGCGAACGGGGCGGTCCGGCAGGCGGCTAATCTCGCTACGGGCTAGGCCCGCGCGGGGCCAGATCGGGCCGGCCGGATCTGGCCCCGCGCCCGGCCGGGGTTGCACCACAGGCCCGCGTCGGCGAGAGTTTGAGCACTGCCACCGCTAGGCAGCCGACGGTCCCGGGGCGTTTGCCGCGGGCCGTCGAGGTCAGGGAGGAACACAGCATGGGCGCCAGCGCCGGGGTCAGCCAGGAGCCAGGCCAGCCCCCGGCCCGGCCACGCCGGACCGAGCCCATCCGCACGATGATCGTCGACGATCACGCGCTGTTCCGGCGCGGCCTGGAGATGGTGCTGAACTCCGAGGCGGACATCGAGCTGGTCAGCGAGGCCAGCGACGGCGCCGAGGCGGTCGAGAAGGCCGGCGAGACGCTGCCGGACGTGGTGCTGATGGACATCCGGATGCCGCGCAGCAGCGGGATCGAGGCCTGCCGGGCGCTCAAGGATGTCGTGCCGAGCGCGAAGATCGTCATGCTGACGATCAGCGACGAGGAGGCCGACCTGTTCGAGGCGATCCGGGCCGGCGCCAGCGGCTACCTGCTCAAGGACATCCCGCTCGACGAGGTCGCGGACACCGTGCGGGCCGTGGACGGCGGGCAGTCGCTGATCAACCCGTCGATGGCCGGGAAGCTGCTCACCGAGTTCGCCGTCCTGGCTCGCCGGGAGGCGGCCAGCGAGCCGCCCCAGCAGGTCCCGGCGCCGAAGCTGACCGACCGCGAGATGCAGGTCCTGAAGCTCATCGCGCGCGGGATGAACAACCGGGACATCGCCAAGGAGCTGTTCATCTCCGAGAACACGGTCAAGAACCACGTCCGCAACATCCTGGAGAAGCTCCAGATTCACTCGCGGATGGAGGCCGTGATGGTGGCGGTCCGGGAGAAGCTGATCGAGCTCGGCTGAGGGCTAGGGG
>DASYBB010000017.1:0-35996 GCA_036501025.1 Streptosporangiaceae bacterium | reverse complement strand
AGCTGGCCGTCGCCGGCGCGTGCTGCCTGGCCGACGGCGCGCTGGCCGCGGCGCTCGCCCTGACCACCGAGCACGTGCGGTCCCGGCAGCAGTTCGGGCGGCCGCTGGCCGCGTTCCAGGCCGTGGCCCAGCAGGTCGCGGACGTGTACATCGCGGCGCGGACGCTGCACCTGGCCGCGCTGTCGGCGTGCTGGCGGCTGGACGCCGGGCGCGCGGCCGGCCCGGACCTGGACGTGGCCGCGTACTGGCTCGCGCAGGAGGCCCCGGCGGCCATGCGGACCTGCCAGCACCTGCACGGCGGGCTCGGGATGGACATCAGCTACCCGCTGCACCGCTACTCCGCCCTGGTCAAGGACCTGGTGCGGTTCGTCGGCGGCGCGGATTACAGCCTCGACCGGCTCGCCGCCACGGAAGGCGACTATGTTCCTTGACCTCACCGACGAGCAGCGGCTGCTGCGCGATGAGCTGCGCGGCTATTTCGCCGGGCTGATCACGGGCCCGGAGCGGGCGGCCATGGCCACCGAGCGGTTCGGCCCGGCCTACCGCGCGGTGATCCGGCGGATGGGCCGGGACGGGTGGCTCGGCCTGGGCTGGCCCAAGGAGTTCGGCGGGCGCGGGCTGGGCCAGCTGGAGCAGCAGATCTTCGCCAGCGAGGCGGCCCGCGCCGACGTGCCGCTGCCCGCCGTCACGCTGCAGACGGTCGGGCCGACGCTGCAGGCGCACGGGACGGACGAGCAGAAGGACTTCTTCCTGCCCCGGATACTGGCCGGCGAGCTGCACTTCGCGATCGGCTACACCGAGCCCTCGGCGGGCACTGACCTGGCGGCGCTGTCCACCACGGCCGTCCGGGACGGCGATGAGTACGTGGTCAACGGCCAGAAGGTGTTCACCACCGGAGCGCATGACGCCGACTTCATCTGGCTGGCCTGCCGCACCGCCCTCGACGTCCCGCGGCACCGGGGGATCTCGATCCTGATCGTGGACACCGCCGACCCCGGCTTCTCCTGGACGCCGATCATCACCCAGGACGGCGCGCACCACACCAACGCGACCTACTACGCCGGCGTGCACGTCCCGGTCGCGCGGCGCGTCGGCGCCGAGAACGCCGGCTGGCGGCTGGTGACCACGCAGCTCAACCACGAGCGGGTCATGCTCGGCCCGGCCGGCCGGATCGCGGCGCTGCACGACCGGGTACGCGACTGGGCCGCCGGCCGGGCCGGACCTGACGGACGCGTGCTGCTGGCCCGGCCCGACGTCGCCCGCGCCCTGGCCCGGGCCCGGGCCGCCCTGCGCGTCAACGAGCTGCTCAACTGGCAGGTCGCCGTGGCCGGCACGGTCGACATCGCCGATGCCTCGGCCACCAAGGTGTTCTCCTCCGAGCGACTCCAGCAGCTCGGCCAGCTGCTCGAGGAGGTCGTCGCCCGGCACGGCGATCCCGCCGACCCGGACACCGCCGAGCTGGCCGCCTGGCTGGACACCCAGGCCAAGCGCAACACCGTGCTGACGTTCGGCGGCGGCGTCAACGAGATCCAGCGCGAGCTGATCGCGAGCGCGGGCCTCGGGCTGCCGCGGGTGCCCCGGTGAGCGGGCCTCTCGCGACCGCGGGCGGGCCGGGCGCCGCGGCGCCGGACGCGGGGGAGGCCATCCGGGCGGCCGCCGCGCGGATCGCCGCGGCCGGGTCGAGCCGGCTGCGGCCGGCCCGGGACCCGGTGAACCTGCCGATGATCCGCAACTGGGCCGAGGCGATCGGCGATGCCAGCCCGGTCTACGCCGACGCCGGGGCCGCGGCGCGCTCGGTGCACGGCGGCCTGGTCGCCCCGCCGGCGATGGCGCAGGTGTGGACGATGGGCGGGCTGCACCCGGTCCGCGACGGGGCCGACGACGATCCGCTGCACCTGATGTCCGCGGTGCTGGATGAGGCCGGGTTCACCTCGGTCGTCGCGACCAACTGCGAGCAGGAGTACCACCGCTACCTGCGGCACGGCGAGCACGTCGCGGTGAGCGCCACCCTGGAGAGCGTGACCGGGCCGAAGCGGACGGCGCTCGGCGAGGGCTGGTTCGTGACCACCCGGAGCACCTGGTACGTCGGGACCGAGGCCGTCGCGACGATGCTGTTCCGGCTGCTCAAGTACCGCCCGCCGGACGCGGCCGCTGCTGCCAGCGGGCCGGCCGCCGGGGACGTGCTGCGGCCGGCGGTCTCGCCGGACACGCGGTTCTTCTGGGCCGGGACCGCGGCCGGCGAGCTGCGGATCCAGCGCTGCGGGGAGTGCGGGGCGCTGCGCCACCCGCCCGGCCCGATGTGCCCGGCCTGCGGCGCGGCCCGGCCGGACTACGTCGTCGCGGCCGGGACCGGCGAGGTCTACAGCTACGTCGTGCACCATCACCCGCCCGTGCCGGGCCGCGACCTCCCGATCGTGATCGCGCTGGTCGCGCTGCCCGAGGGCGTCCGGATGGTGGGCGAGCTGCTCGGCGTCAGCCCCGAGCGGGCGGCCGTCGGGCTGCCGGTCACGGTCTCCTTCGTCCGGGTCGACGACGACCTGACGCTGCCCGCCTGGCGGGAGGATCCGCGATGACCGTCGAGGCCGGACAGGTCCTGCCGGAGCTGGCGATCGACGTCACCACCACGTTCGTGGTCGCCAGCGCGATCGCGACCCGCGACTTCCAGGACGTGCATCACGACCGGGACGGGGCCATCGCCCGCGGCAGCCAGGACATCTTCCTCAACATCCTGACCACCACCGGGCTCGTGCAGCGTTACGTCACCGAGTGGGCCGGCCCGGAGGCCATCGTGCGGAAGATCGCGATCCGGCTCGGCGTGCCCTGCTACGCCGGCGACACCCTCACGTTCTCCGGGACGGTGGCGGCCGGCCCGGGCTCCGGCGGTGACTGCGTGGTCGAGGTGGTCGGCCGGTGCCGCCTCGGCGACCACGTGACCGGCACGGTCCGCCTCGCCGGCGGGGGAGCGGCGTGATCTCCGGCGCGGCGGCGATCGCCGGGATCGGGGCGACCGAGTTCTCCAAGGACTCCGGCCGCAGCGAGCTGCAGCTGGCGGCCGAGGCCACCGCGGCCGCCCTGGCCGACGCCGGGCTGCGCCCGTCCGACGTCGACGGGCTGGTCACCTTCGCCATGGACGGCAACGCCGAGATCGCCGTCGCCCGCGAGCTCGGCCTCGGCGACCTGTCGTTCTTCAGCCAGGTCGGCTACGGCGGCGGCGCCGCCTGCGCCACCGTCCAGCAGGCGGCCCTGGCCGTGGCCTCCGGGATCGCCGAGGTCGTCGTCTGCTACCGGGCGCTGAACGAGCGGTCCGGCCACCGGTTCGGCCAGGTCTCCCGGGGCGCGGTCGCCACGCCGACCTCCGCGGGCGTCGACAACGGCTGGCACTACCCGATGGGCCTGGGCACCCCGGCCGCCACCGTGGCCATGATCGCCCGGCGTTACATGCACGAGTACGGGGCGACCAGCGAGGACTTCGGCCTGGTCGCCGTCGCCGACCGGCGGCACGCCGCGGTCAACCCCCGGGCCTGGTTCTACCGGCGGCCGATCACCCTCGCCGACCACCAGGCGTCCCGCTGGATCGCCGAGCCGCTGCGGCTGCTGGACTGCTGCCAGGAGAGCGACGGCGCCGTCGCCATCGTCGTGACCAGCGCCGAGCGGGCCCGCGACCTGCGCCACCCGGCGGCGGTGATCCGGGCCGCGGCCCAGGGCAGCAGCCCCGGTCAGTTCGTGATGACCAGCTACTACCGTGACGAGCTGGGCCTGCCCGAGATGGGCGTCGTGGCCCGGCAGCTATGGCAGCAGGCGGGCATCGGCCCCGCCGACGTGCGGACCGCAGTGCTGTATGACCACTTCACGCCGTACGTCCTGCTCCAGCTCGAGGAGCTGGGCTTCTGCCCGCGCGGGGAGGCCCGGCACTTCATCTCCGGCGGGATGATCGAGCGCGGCGGCGGCCTGCCGCTCAACACCCACGGCGGCCAGCTCGGCGAGGCCTACATCCACGGCATGAACGGCATCGCCGAGGCCGTCCGCCAGGTCCGCGGCACCTCGGTCAACCAGGTCCCCGGCGACGGCCCGGTGCTCGTCACGGCCGGCACCGGCGTCCCGACCAGCGCCCTGATCCTCAGCCCGCCCTGATCCTCGGCCCGCCCTGATCCTCGGCCCGCCCTGATCCTCGGCCCGCCCTGATCCTCGGCCCGCCCTGACCCGGCCCGCCCGGCTGAGCCGGCGTCCCCGCCCCGGTCACGTGCCTGGCGCCAGGTAGCACCGCGTGCTACCGCCCGGTATCATGAGTCCATGACAGCGCAGCCGGAGATCACCCAGCGCGATCTGCGCAATCGGTCGAAAGAGATCATGGACGCCGTCGAGAGCGGGCAGGCGTTCACCGTCACCCGCGACGGTCACCGCATCGGCGAGCTGGTCCCGCTGCGGCACCGCCGGCGGTTCGTCCCGCGGCAGGAATTCGGCGCGCTGTCCCGCACCGCCCCGCGCATCGACATCGACGCATTCCGCGCCGACCAGGAAGCTGCGCTCGATCAGGACTCAGACAGCCCGTATGACCGCTGAGGCCTATCCGCGGGGGCTGCTGGATACCAACATCATGATCCTGCGCGGCGGGATCGACCCGGCCGAGCTGCCGGCCGAGGTCGCGATCTCGGCCGTCACCCTCGCCGAACTGTCGGCTGGTGTGCACCAGGTGCGCTCCGCCGGTGACGATGGCGACTACCACGAGCACGCGGAGCGCGCCCGGCGGCTGGACGTGCTCCAGCGCGCCGAGAGCGAGTTTGAGCCCATCCCGTTCGACGCCGAGGCGGCCCGGATTTACGGCCGGCTCGCCGCCGCAGTGATCGCTGCCGGGCGCAAGCCCCGGCGCAGGATCGCCGACCTGATGATCGCGTCGATCGCCATCGCCGAGGACCTCCCGCTGTTCACCACCAACCCGGATGACTTCGCCGGACTGGAGGACCTGCTGGCCGTCGTCCCGGTCACCCGCCCGCCTGGATGAACGGCCGGCCCGTCAGCCGCTACCCGGCCAGCGTCTTCACCGATACCTGCCACAGCCGGGCCGCCGCTTCCGGGTCGAGCGCGTAGGCGGCCACCCCGTTACGGGCGCTGAGCTGGCCGGTCTCGGCCTCGTTGCCGTCCTCGAAGTAGCGTCCGCCGATGCCGTCGAGCAGCGGCGACGTCGCGACCAGGATGGAGGTGGCCGCGCCCTCCTCGGGCGTCTTCCACCGGGCGCTGGCCGCGCCCGCGGCGGCGCGCATCCGCTCCAGCTCCTCGTCGCTGACGTACCGCTGCAGGTTGGTCCGGATGCCGCCGGGCATCAGCGCGTTGGCGGTGATGCCGTCCCCGGCCCATCGCTGGCTGGCCTCGACGGCGAACAGCACGTTGGCCGTCTTGGACTGCCCGTAGGCCGACCACGCCTCATACGGGCGATGCTCGAAGTGGATGTCCTCGAAGACCACCGGCGAGCGGTGATGCGCGCTGGAGCTGACCGACACGATGCGGGCTCCGCCGGCCGCGGCCAGCGCCCGGTGCAGGCCCGCGGCGAGGGCGAAGTGGCCCAGGTGGTTGGTGGCGAACTGCATCTCCCAGCCCTCCGGCGTGCGCATGAGCGGCGCGGCCATGACGCCGGCGTTGTTGACCAGGATGTGCAGCGGGCCGTCCCACCCGGCCGCGAGGGCCGCGACGGACGCCTGGTCGGCGAGATCGAGCGGCGCGACCAGGACCTGCTTGTTGCCGGTGCCGTGGATGATGTCCTCCGCGGTGCGCTGGCCGGCCTCGAGGTTGCGGACCGCCAGGGTCACCTCAGCGCCCGCGCTGGCCAGGGCGCGTGCCGTCTCGATGCCGATGCCGGACGCGCCGCCGGTGACAAGGGCGCGGCGGCCGGTGAGGTCGATGCCTTCGATCACCTCAGCCGCGGTCGACTCGGCGCCGAAGGGGGTGGTGATGCGTTCGGTCATGACATGTCCCGCCTGGGTAGACTCGATCCGGAGGTTCCTCCGGTCTCCTAGGTTAACCGGAGTCTCCTCCGATTCGTTCCCCGGGAGGCGGCGATGACCACGGCACGCCCGCTGCGCGCCGACGCGCAGCGCAATCGGGACCGGCTGCTGGACGTCGCCGTCCGGGCGCTCTCGCGCGACGGTCCGGAGGTCACGCTCGACGCGATCGCGCGGGAAGCGGGCGTCGGCATCGGCACGCTCTACCGCCACTTCCCCACCCGTGAGTCGCTCGTCGACGCCGCCTACCGGAACGAGCTGGCCCGGCTGTGCGACTCGGCCGGGGATCTCGCCCGGGACCTGCCGCCGGACCAGGCCCTGCGCGCCTGGATGGACAGCTTCGCCGATTACATGACCACCAAGCGCGGCATGGGCGACGCGCTGCGCGCCCTCATCGCCTCCGGCGGCGACCCGTTCTCCGAGAGCAAGGACCGGCTCACCGCCGCGATCGCGACGTTGCTGCGGGGCGGCGCGGAGGCCGGCACGCTGCGCCCGGACGTCAGCCCCGACGACGTGCTGGTCGGCCTCAGCGGCATCTCGCTGGCCACCGACCCGGAGCGCCGCGACCAGGCCGGCCGCCTGCTCGACCTGCTCATCGACGCCCTGCGCCCCCGCCCCCCGGCCGGGGCGAGTACATGATCGTGGGAAGATCGCTCACATCCTGGCGTGAGCAGCCTTCCCACGATCACCTGGAATCGAGAGTCCGGCCGCAGGCATCGGCCCGGCCTGATGTAGGACAACCCTGTTGCATGGGAATGTGCAGCACAGTGTGTGGCACAATCGTGGGCATGGCCACGACCAGGATGACGCAAGTAGAGCGTCGCGCCTCGCTGCCGCTGTCGCCGCGTGACGTCGCCGACCTCGCCCGCCTCCGGGACCTGCCCATCCGAGCGGAGCTGGACCTGCCCGAGGGAGAGATCAGCGAGGCAGTATTGCTGCACGCGATCTTCACCGCCGGCCTGCAGGCCATCGAGGCGATGATGCAGGAGCGCGCTTACGCTGAGCTGGCTGACCAGTACAGGAACACTCCCGAGGGGGCCGAGCGCCGGGCCGCGCGCCGCTCGCCAGCCCGGTTCGCTGAACAGTGACCACAGAGCCCGTGCGCGGCCAGGTCGTCTGGGTCGAGCTGGCCGGGGTCGAGGGCCGGAAGCCGTATCTCGTGGTGTCCAACAATCAGCGGAACCGGCAGCTTGATGACGTTCTGGGCGCGCGGATAACCACCACCCGCAAGCCCGAGCACCTGAGATCGGTCATTGAGCTGGCCCCGGACGACCATCCACTGGTCGGCAGCGTGCTCTGTGACGACATCTACCCGATCTTCAAAGACGAGATCCGGGCCATGTCGGGAGCTGTCACCCCGGCCACCATGCGTCAGGTCGAGGACGGCCTGCGGAACGCCCTTGGCCTGTCCGGCTAGATGACCAGCGGCCCCCGGCGCCATCGCACTCAGGTCTCCGGCGACGGGCGCTGCGCGGGTCGGTAGCGCCGGTTTCGGTCATGATCGTGACCGCATTACCACGGAGTCTGCCGGAGAACCGGTCACGATCATCCGGCGGGCGATGGGTGCCAGCACGCGGCCGTCACGGAGGTGCTTCCGGGCGGCCGGCTCCTGGCGACTCGGCCAGGTCGAGGGCGGCGATGTAGCCGAAGGTCATGGCCGGGCCGATGGTCGCGCCGGCGCCGGCGTAGCTGTGGCCCATGACCGCGGCGCTGGTGTTGCCGGCCGCGTACAGGCCGGCGATCGGGGTGCCGTCGGCGCGCAGGACCCGGGCGCGCTCGTCGGTGCGCAGGCCGCCCTTGGTGCCGAGGTCGCCCGGGACGATCTTCACGGCGTAGAAGGGCGGCCGCCGCAGCGCCGCGAGGCACGGGTTGGGCCGCTGCCGGGGATCGCCGTAGTAGCGGTCGTAGGCCGACTCGCCGCGGCGGAAGTCGGCATCCTCGCCGGCGTCGGCGAACTCGTTGAACCGGGCGACGGTCTTGGCCAGGGCGGCGGGGTCGAGGCCGAGCTGGGCGGCCAGGCCGGGGATCGCCGGCGCGCGGTAGGCCGCCCCCGCCTCGTACCAGCGGCGGGGCAGCGGGCCGCCCGGCGGGCGGCCCGCGAACACGTAGGTGCTCTTGTAGCGCTGGTCGAAGATCAGCCAGGACGGGATGTGCGCGGTGCCCGCGGCGTGGCCGTCGTACATGGCGTGCACGGCGTCGACGTACGGCGCGGCCTCGTTGACGAAGCGCTGCCCGGCCGCGTTCACCAGCAGGGAGCCGGGCAGGCTGCGCTCGGCGAGGCAGAAGTAGGGCCCGCGGGGCAGCGGGATGGCCGGGCCCCACCAGGCGTCGTCCATCAGGTCGAGCGCGGCCCCGGCCGCCGCGCCGGCGATGATCGCGTCGCCGGTGTTGCCGGCCGAGCCGGTGGTCCACTCGGTGCCGATGGGCGCGCGCTGGTAGCGCTGCCGCAGCTGCTCATTGCGCTCGAAGCCGCCGGCGGCGAGCAGGACGCCGCGCCGGGCGGTCACCATGCCCGCCGCGCCGTCACGGGTCACCTCGACGCCGGTGACGCGGCCATCGGTGACGCACAGGCCGGTCAGGGGCGTGTTCAGCCAGACCGGGACCGCGCTGGCGGCCAGGCCCGCCCGCAGGCCGGCGGCCAGGGCCTGGCCCATGCTGAGCGGCCGGTGCCCGAGCAGGCGCGCGCGGGCCAGCCGGGCGCCGATCTTCGCGCTGGCCAGCATGGCCCGCGGGTGACCGGGCCCGAGGCTCAGCCACCGGTAGTTGGCCTGGGTGATGGCCATGCCGTTCGGCACCGGGAGATACGCCGGGTTGAGGTGCGCCAGCTCAGCCCCGAGCACCCGCCCGTCGAGCGGCACGGGCTCGACGCTGCGCCCGGCGGCCAGCCCGCCCGGCGCCTCGGGGTAGTAGTCGGCATAGCCCGGCACCCAGGCGAAGTCGACGGGGGCGGCTGACCGCACGAAGGCGAGCATGGCCGGCCCGCGGGCCAGCAGGGCCTCCTGGCGGGCCGCGGCTACCTGGTCCCCGGCGACGTGGGCCAGGTAGGCCCGGGCCAGCTCGGGGGTATCCCGCACGCCGGCCCGCCGCAGGACCTCGTTGTTGGGCGCCCAGATGCCGCCGCCGGAGCGGGCGGTGGAGCCGCCGAAGAAGCCGGTCTTCTCCAGGACGACGACGCTGAGGCCGTGCTGCGCGGCCGCCAGCGCGGCGGTCATCCCCGCGGCGCCGCTGCCGACCACGATGACGTCGAACTCGGCCCGCTCCGTTGTCATGTCGCCTCCTGGCGACCATACTAGAACACGTTGCAGTTTTGGCGAGAGGCCGCGGAGGCGCCCGTGCCGCAGACGCCGGGCCAGGCGCCGGGCCAGGCGCCGGGCCAGCCGGCCTGGGACACCGAGGCCGACGTGGCCGTGGTGGGCTTCGGCGCCGCGGGCGCGTGCGCCGCCCTGGAGGCGGCCGGCGCCGGCGCGCGGGTCATCGTGCTCGACCGGTTCGGCGGCGGCGGGGCCACCGCCCTGTCCGGCGGCGTCGTCTACGCGGGCGGCGGCACCCGCCAGCAGGACGAGGCGGGCGTCAGCGACTCACCGGAGGCGATGCTCGAGTACCTGCGCGGGGAGGTCGGCGACGCCGTGTCCCCGGCCACGCTGCGGGAGTTCTGCGACGGCAGCCGGGCGATGCTGGCCTGGCTGGAGGGCCACGGCGTGCCGTTCGAGGGCAGCTTGTGCCCGGACAAGACCTCCTATCCGACCAACCGCCACTACCTCTACTACTCCGGCAGCGAGCTGGCGGCCGGGGGCGCCGCGCCGCCGGCGCCGCGCGGGCACCGCGCCCGCGGGCGGGGGACCTCGGGCGGACTCCTGTTCGCCCGGCTGGCCGCGGCCGTCGCGGCATCGGGCGCCGAGGTCGTCCGGCAGACCAGCGCGCAGCGGCTGGTCACCGACGCGGCCGGCGCGGTCGTTGGCCTGGAGTGCCGGACGCTGCGCGGCGCGCCGGGCTGGGCACGGATCGCCCACCGGGTTCTGCACCGCTGGTCGGCCAAGCCGTATGTGTACGCGCCGCGCATCGGCCGCGTCCTGCACCGGCCGGTGGCCGGGCTGGAGCGCCGGCATGGCCGCCCCCTGCTCGTCGGGGCCCGCCGCGGAGTCGTCCTGGCAGCCGGCGGGTTCGTGGCGAACCGGGAGATGATGCGCGAGCACGCGCCTGCCTACCGCGGCGGCCTGCCGCTGGGCACGCCCGGCGACGACGGCAGCGGGATCCGCCTCGGCGCGGCGGCCGGGGGGACGACGAGGTTCCTGGACCGGGTCACCGTCTGGCGCTTCCTCAGCCCGCCGCCGGCCCTGCTCGGCGGCATCCTGGCCGCCCGCGACGGGACCCGGGTGTGCGACGAGTCCCGGTACGGCGCGGCGGTCGGCGACGCCATCATGAACCGCCATCACGGTCAGGCCTGGCTGCTGGTCGACCGGGACACGCTGGCCCGGGCGCGCCGCGAGCTGCGCGGCACGACGCTGTGGTTCCAGCGGCTGCAGGCGCTGTACCTGCTGACCGGCGGCCGGGTCAGCGCGGCCACGCTGGCCGGGCTGGCCGACCGGGCCGGCCTGGACCGGGCCGGGCTCACGGCCACCGTGGCCGCGCACAACGCCGCGGCCGCCGCGGGACAGCCCGATCCGGCGGGCAAGGCGGCCGCGCTCGTCCGGCCGGTCGTCCGGCCGCCCTACTCGCTCATCGACTGCTCGATCCGGCCCAGCCGGTGGTTCCCGGCGCCGATGCTGACCCTGGGCGGGCTGGTCGTCGCCGAGGACACCGGCCACGTGCGCCGCGCCGACGGGACCCCGGTACCCGGCCTGTACGCCGCGGGCCGCAGTGCCGTCGGCCTCTGCTCGCGCTCCTACGTCAGCGGGCTCTCCCTGGCCGACTGCGTCTTCTCCGGCCGCCGCGCGGGCCGCCACGCCGCCACCGCCGACCGCACCGTGACGGCCGGCTAGCCGCTCAGCCCGAGGTGATCTCGAAGCGCTGGAAGCTGCGGCCTAGCAGATCCCGCTACGATTGAGAAGGCAACCACCAGATAACGGGGAGTCAGCAGCGATGACCCAGGCCGTGCACGTTCCTTACACCGTCGAACAGGACGAGGACGGTGTCTGGTGTGCTCACGCCCAGTTGCGCCCCGGCGTCGGGGCCAACGGAGAAGGCGACAGTCCCGAGGCTGCCATCGCCGACCTGCGGGAAGCTCTGACGGCGGTCATCGCCGAGTTCGGCATCCCCGATGAGCTGACCCTGCTGGTCGATGTTGCCTGATGCCTCCAGTACCTGCCGTACGCGGCGAGCGTGTGGTGCGCGCCTTAGAGCGAGCAGGGTTCAAGATCGCGCGGGTGGCTGGGAGCCACTACGTCATGCGCCATCCCAACGGGCGAGGCACTAGCGTCCCCGTCCACGCCGGACGCGATGTCGCCAAGGGGACGCCGCGGCATCCTCGCTGACACCGGCCTGACGGTGGCTGACCTGCAGCGCCTGCTCTGACCCGCGTCAGCCGTAGGTGATCTCGACGGCGGGCGTGCGGGGGACGGACTGGCAGGCCAGGACATAGCCATCGGCGATGTCCTCCGCCTCCAGCACCTCGTTATGCATCATCTCGACCTTCCCGCCGGTGAGCTGGCACGCGCAGGCGCCGCAGATCCCCTCGCGGCAGGAGTAGGGCGGGTCGAGCCCGGAGTCGATGAGGACATCCAGCATGCGCGCCCCGGCCGGCCAGGGCAGCCGCCGCGTCTGGCCGTCGAGGGTGACCCGCAGGGTGGCGGCCGGGCCGTCGGCCGGCTCGGCCGCCTCGAACGGGTTCTCGGCCAGGGACAGGAACCGCTCGGCGTGCACGCGCGGGCCCGGCACGCCCAGCTCGCCGAGGGCCTGCCGGACGACGGCCAGGTACGGGTCAGGCCCGCAGATGAACGCCTCGTGTCCGGCGTAGGGCCGGGCCAGGGCGGCCAGCGCGGCCCCGGTGGGCGGGCCCTGGACCGAGTCGAGCCAGTGCAGCACGAGCAGCCGGCCGCCGGCGTCGGCGTGCAGCCGCCGCAGCCGGGCGCCGAAGATGACCGAGCGGTCGTCGCGGTTGGCGTAGACCAGCACGATCCGGCCGTGCCCCCGGGCCAGGGCCGACTTGAGGATGGAGATCACCGGGGTGATCCCGCTGCCCGCCGCGAGCAGCAGGAAGTCGCCCTCCAGCGAGCGCGGGCTGAACGTGCCGGCCGGCGGCAGCGCGTCCAGCACGCCGCCCGCCGCCAGCCGGTCGGCGATCCAGTTGGAGGCATGCCCGCCGGGCATCCGCTTGACGGTGATCGCGGGCCGGTCGCCGGCGTGCGGCGAGCTCGACAGGGAGTAGCACCGGGCCACCGAGCCGTCGCCGCGCGGCACGCGCACGGTCAGGAACTGCCCCGGCCGGTAGGCGAACGTCTCCGCCAGCTCGGGCGGGACGTCCAGCACCAGGGAGCACGCGTCGGCCGTCTCGGTGATCACCTCGGCCACGCGCAGCTGGTAGCAGGGGCGGGGCGCGGTCACCCCGGCCTCCCGGCGCGCTCGCCCGGGCCGTCCGGCGGCGACCACGGCGGCGACACCGCCAGGCGGCCGCCGCGGACCGCCCGGTCGATGCTGGCCCGCAGGCTGGCGCAGGTGTCGATGAGGGCGGTCCGCTCGCCGGCCGCGGCCCGGGCGCCGAACTCGGCGCAGGCCCGCACCGACGCCTGGCTCCACTGCACGCTGGTGTGCTCCGGGCTGAACTTGGCGACCTGGACGGCCGCGCCGCAGCGCTCGCAGGCGACCGGCCGGGACCCGGCGAGCCGGTCGTCGGGCCGGCTCACCGGGCGCCGCCGCCGGTCATGCCGGACGGGCCCCGTCCGCCCCGGCTGTGCCCGAAGCGCCCGTGCCCGCCCCGGCTGCCTCCCGGCGGGCGAGGTTGCCGGCCACCTCGGCCTCCCACGCCCGGACCGCGCGGGTGGTGTCGACCTCGAACTCGTAGCGCGCGACCATCTCCGGCGTGATGTCCTCGACGTCGCAGTAGAACTGCTCGTACCAGCGCCGCAGCTGGTAGACCGGGCCGTCCTCGGCGCACAGCAGCGGGTTGTCGACCCGGCTCTTGTGCTGCCAGATCTCCACGTCCTGCCGGAAGCCCAGGCCGATGAACTCGGCGAACTTGGCCGCGACCTGGCCGGCCCGGGCGTCGGACAGGCCGGGCGGCCGCCGCACCATCACCCCCCACTGGAGCAGGAACGACGTCGGCGTGACGGGGTAGTGGCAGTTGATCAGGACGCTCTCCATCGTCGTCCCGTGGTAGTCGTGCGACAGCTTGTTGATCATGTAAGAGGGCCCGAAGTAGGAGGCCTCAGAGCGCAGCGTGGTGGTTTCCGTGCCCGGCGCGTAGCTGGCGCCGCCGCCGATGTCCGAGCGGGACCGGGTCCGCAGGTACTGCGTGGCCACGTGACCCTCGAGCACGTTCTTGAAGTACGTCGGGAAGGCGAAGTGGATGTAGAAGAAGTGCGCCATGTCCACCACGTTGTCGACCACCTCGCGGCAGTTCGCGTTCTCGACCAGGACCCGGTCCCAGGTCCAGCCGGTCCACTCCGCGGAGCCCACGGCCTCGATCGGGGGGATGGCCACCTCGTCCGGCGGCGGGTTGCCCTGCGGGTCGTGCCAGACGAACAGCTGCCCGTTGCGCTCGAGGGTCAGCCACGACCGGGTCCGGGCCGCGGGCGGCACCCGCCGGGCGTAGGGGATCTGGCGGCACCGCCCGTCCCCGCTCCAGCGCCAGTCATGGAACGGGCACGCGATGGCATCGCCCTTGACCGTGCCGCGGGTCAGGTCGCCGCCCATGTGCCGGCAGTACCCGTCGAGGACGTGCAGCCGGCCGGCGGAGTCCCCGAACACCACCAGCCTGGTGCCGAACGCCTGCACCGCGTGCGGGCCCGGCGCCCGGAACTCATCGGCCAGCCCCAGGCAGTGCCAGCCGCGCGCGAACCTGGCCGGCGGGGCGCCCTGCTCAATGGTCCGGACGCCGCCCGTGTCAGTCATGAGGACCCTCCTAGCGCGTGGCCGTACCACTAGACTAGAACATGTTCTAGTCTAGTGGCGATGGTCAGCGTGCCCGGCGGCGTGATCGGAGGTCCCGGTGAGCGAGAACGCGGTGGTCTCCGGCGTGCGCGACCTGCTGCCGGCGCTGCGCGAGCGGGCCCAGGACGCCGAGGACGCCCGGGTGGTACCCGCCGAGTCGGTCAAGGCGCTCGCCGAGACCGGTTTCTTCCGGCTGCTCCAGCCCGCCCGGTTCGGCGGGCTCGAGGCCGACCCGCTGACCTTCCTGGCCGCCGTCCGGCTGATCGCCAGCGCGTGCGGGTCGACCGGCTGGGTCGCCTCGGTCCTCGGCGTGCACCCCTGGCAGCTGGCCCTGTTCCCGCTCGCCGCGCAGGAGGAGGTGTGGGGCGCCGACGCCGGGACCAGGATGTCGTCGTCCTACGCGCCGACCGGCCGGGCCCGGGCCGTCGACGGCGGCCACCGGCTGAGCGGGCGGTGGAGCTTCTCCTCCGGGTCCGCGCACGCCACGTGGGTGCTGCTGGGCGGCATCGTCACCGACGCGGAGGGCCGGCCGGCCGACTTCCGCACCTTCCTGCTGCCCGCCCGTGACTACGTGATCGACGATGTCTGGGACACGGTCGGCCTGCGCGGCACCGGCAGCAACGACATCGTCGTGGACGGCGCGATGGTGCCCGAGCACCGGTCGCTGAGCTTCACCGACGTCTCCCGCTGCGCCGGGCCGGGCCAGGCGGCCAATCCCGCCCCGCTGTACCGGGTGCCGTTCGGCTCGGTCTTCTCCTACGCGATCACCACGCCGATCATCGGGATGGCGACCGGCGCCTACGACGCGCACGTGGCCTACCAGCGCGAGCGGGTCCGGGCCGCCTACATCGGGCAGAAGGCCGCCGAGGACCCGTTCGGCCAGGTCCGGGTCGCGCAGGCGGCGGCCGAGCTGGACGGGGCGTGGCTCGCGCTGGAGCGCAACATGACCGACCTGATGGCCTGCGCCCGGGCCGGGACCAAGATCCCCCTCGCGCTGCGGCTGCGGGTCCGGCGCGACCAGGTCCGCGGCACGGGCCAGGCGATCAGCGCGGTGGACCTTCTGTTCGAGAACTCCGGCGGGCGGGCGCTGCGGTCCGGCACCCCGATCCAGCGGTTCTGGCGCGACGCGCACGCCGGCCGGGTGCACGCCATCAACGATCCCGAGCGGGCGCTGTCGATGTTCGGCCGCGGCGAGTTCGGCCTCGAGGTCGGACCCGACGCCATGGTCTGAGCCGCCGGCTCACGACCGCGAGGAAGCGCGAGGAAGCGCGAGGAAGGAGCAGCACCGATGACCCTGGCGCCGCCCGACGCCGCCGCGACCAGCCGCTTCGCGGAAGCCGCCGGGATGCGGCTGCACTATCACGAGGCCGGCCCGGCCGGCCCGGCCGAGGGGCGGCTGCCGGTGGTACTGCTGCACGGCGGTGGTCCCGGGGCCTCGGCGTGGAGCAACTTCGCCGCCAACCTGCCCGCGTTCGCAGCGCGGTTCCGCACGCTCATGATCGACCAGCCCGGCTTCGGGCGCTCCGACCGGCCGCCGGTGACCGGCAACTACTTCGGCTTCGCGGCCGACGCGGTCGCGGGCCTGCTGAGCGAGCTCGGCCTGGAACGCGTGCACCTGGTCGGGAACTCGCTCGGCGGCGGCACGGCCGTCCGGTTCGCGCTGCGCTACCCCGAGCGGGCGGCCCGGCTCGTGCTGATGGGGCCGGGCGGCCTGAGCCTCAACGTGCTCGCCGCCGACCCGACCGAGGGCGTCCGGCGGCTGGCCGAGTTCGCGGCGCCGCCCGGGCCCACTCCCGAGAAGATGGCCGCGTTCCTGCGGACCCTGGTCTACGACCAGCGGCTGATCACCGACGAGCTGGTGGCCGAGCGGTTCGCCGCCGCCAGCGAGCCCGCGGCGCTGGCCGCGATGGCGTCGCTGGGTGCGTCGTTCTTCGACCCGGCCACCGCGCAGGACGGGATGCTCTGGCGCGAGGCCCACCAGCTGCGCCAGGAGGTGCTGCTGATCTGGGGCCGGGAGGACCGGGTCAACCCGCTCGACGGCGCGCTGGTCGCGCTCAAGGTCATCCGCCGGGCTCAGCTGCACGTGTTCAGCCGCTGCGGGCACTGGGCCCAGCTGGAGAAGCTCGACGAGTTCAACCGCCTGACGATCAGCTTCCTGGAGGGAGCGTCCGCATGACACCGGTCCAGTCCCTGGGGTACCTGCGCATCGAGTCGGCCGACCTTCCCGCCTGGCGGGAGCTCGGGGTCAGGGCCCTGGGCCTGGTCGAGGGCCGCGGCCCCGAGTCCGGCGCCCTGTACCTGCGGATGGATGACTTCCCGGCCCGGCTCGTCATCGTGCCGGGGGAGCGGGACCGGCTGCTTTCGGCGGGCTGGGAGGTGGCCGGCGAGCCCGAGCTGGCCGGGGTGCAGCGGGCGCTCGCGGCGGCCGGCGTGGCGGTCAAGGCCGGCACCGCCGCCGAGCTCGCCGACCGCCGGGTCGGGCAGCTGCTCCGCTTCGACGACCCGGCGGGCAACGCCGTCGAGGTGTTCTGCGGCGCGGCGCTGGAGCACCACCCGGCCGTCAGCCCCTACGGGAACCGCTTCGTCACCGGCCGGATGGGGCTGGGCCACGTCGTGCTGCCGGTCCCCGATGACGACGACGCCGCGCTGCGCTTCTACGCGGACGTGCTGGGCTTCCGGCTGCGGGACTCGATGCGGATGGCGCCGGAGCTGTTCGGGAAGCCGGCCGGCGGGCCGCCGGCGTGGATGCGGTTCCTGGGCTGCAACCCCCGGCACCACTCGCTCGCGCTGGCCCCGTTCCCCGCGCCGGCCGGGATCGTGCACCTGATGATCGAGGTGGCCGAGCTGGACGACGTCGGCCAGGCGATGGACCGCTGCGCCCGGCGCGGCTACCCGGCCAGCGCCACCCTGGGGCGGCACGCCAACGACCTGATGGTGTCGTTCTACGTGCGCACTCCCGGCGGCTTCGACATCGAGTACGGCACCGACGGCCGCCAGGTCGACGACGCGACCTGGGCCAGCCGCGAGACCACCGCGATCAGCCTGTGGGGCCACCGGTTCAGCGCGCCCGGCGCCCACTGACGTGGGCCCGGTGCCGCGATGACGGCGCTGCCCGACGTCGCGCCGGACGGGCCCGCCCCGGCCGCCGACCGGTTCCGCCAGGTGCTCGGGCACTTCTGCACCGGCGTCACGGTGATCACGACCGCCGACGCGGACGGGCCCGCCGGGTTCGCGTGCCAGTCGTTCGCCGCCCTGTCGCTGGCGCCGCCGCTGGTGCTGTTCTGCCCCGGCCGCTCATCGGCCACCTGGCCGCGCATCGCCGCGGCCGGGTTCTTCGGCGCCAGCGTGCTGGCCGCCGGGCAGCGCGAGCTGGCCCGGCGCTTCGGGACCAGCGGGCCCGGCAAGTTCCGCGACGTGCCGTGGTCGCCATCGGCGTCCGGTGCTCCCATCCTGAACGGTGCCCTGACCTGGGTGGCCGGCACCGTCGAGGCCGTCCACCCGGCCGGGGATCACTACCTGGTGGTCGGCCGGGTCACCGAGCTCGGCGACTGCCGGCCCGGCTCCCCGCTGCTCTTCTACCGCGGCCGCTTCGACGTCCCGGCCGCCCCGGCCGGCGACGGCCCGCCCGAGGTAGTCGACACCCTGCTGGCCTGGCCCCGCCACGACGACTGGATCTGAGGCACGCGCCGCCGGCCAGCGGTCGCGTTGCGTCGCGAGCGCTATCCTCGTTGCGTGCCTATGTCCCGCAGCTTTACCGCGGCTGTGCACCGAGAAGAGGACTGGTACGTCGCGCAATGCCTGGAAGTCGACGTTGCCAGCCAGGGCCAGACGATCGATGAGGCCCGTGCCCGGCGCCGCGTGAGTCCAGCGCTGTCGGACCTACCGGTCCGTAAGGTCACGCGCGCTCTGGAGTCCATAGGCTTCGCCTACGAGCGGACGAAGGGCAGTCATGCCATCTACCGTCGTTACTGAACTGACCTGACTGCGCAGATCTCCTGGATCTCGCCCAGGTCAGCCGCAAGGACCACCAAGCGGACGGGCGTTGCTAGGTTCGGCCTCATGCGGATCGCCCAGCTCAGCGACACCCACCTGATGACCGGGCCGTTCGCGGCTGAGCCCGCCGCGGGCCTGACCCAGGCGATCGGCCGCCTGCTGGCCATCACGCCCCGGCCCGACTGCGTCGTCATCACCGGCGACCTGGGCTGACACCGGCAGCCCGGACGAGTACGCCGCCCTGCACGCCATCATGCGGCGCTGCCCGGTGCCCGTGCATCTGATGACCGGCAATCACGATGACCCGGAGGCGCTCCTCGCGGAGTTCGGTGGGACTCCGTACCTGGGCGGCGGCGGGTCGCCCTCTTACGCAATCGAGTACCCGGAGGCCACAATCATCGCCGCGGACTCCCGGCTCGACGCCAGTCCCGCCGGGTACGCCGAGCCGCCCGGGTACTTGGCCGAGCCGACCGGCTTCCTCCTGCACCTGCTCGACGGAGCCGGCTGCGTCACGCACTCGGTGGCGGCGAGTCACGCGTCGGCCGTGCTGGCGTTCTGACGCCGGCTACCTGGCTTGGAGGGCGCGTCATCGGCCACGCGCAAGGGCGGCCTTGGCCGCCACAGGGTGTCCGGGCCGGGGCGCCTCGGTGAGGTGCTCGATGGCGAGCTGCGCGGCGGCGATCCCGACCTCGGCCAGCAGCCCGGGTGCCGCGGACTGGTCGGTAGCGACGGCGAGGGCGGCGCCGCGGCTGACGGCCGGGCGGTCCTGCCAGGTGGTGCCGGGCAGGTCCAGAGCCCCGGTGCAGGCCGTGCGGATGGCACTGGCCTGCCACTGCACTGCGGCGCGCCAGCCGGGCCAGGTCTGGTCGAGCAGGCGCCGCACCCGGCGCTCGGCGTCTTCCTTGCGCTCGCCCGGCGTGCACGCGGCGCTGACCTGGATGAGCTCGTGGCCGGGCGGGGCCAGCGCGGGGTCGGCGCGGCTGTAGCGGGCGGCGTAGATCCGGCGGTCGAGGTCCATGACCCGGAACCAGTCGGGGGCCGGACCGGGGCGCAGCCCCAGGTCGACCGTGACCAGCCGGGCGCTGGGCCAGGTGAGCGACCTGTCGCCGGTCAGCTGGCGGGCCGCGGCGAGGCTGGTGGCCACGATGGCCGGGCCCGCGGGCAGGGCCGGCACGCGCGCCTCGGTGCGGACCTGCGCGCCGAGGCCGGCCGCCCGCTCGGCCAGCAGGTCGACCAGGGTGGACCACCCGCCGGCCACGTACCGGGCGCCGCCGGCCAGCGCCCGGCGCAGGTGGTGCCGGGCGAACGCGGCCGAGAGCCGCCCGGGGTCGTGGTCGAAGGTGGCGACGAAGGCCACGCCGACGATGGCCTCCGCCGTCTGGGCGTCGACGTGCCGGAGCAGCCAGGACCGGAACGACTCCCCGACCGGTGCGTCGGCAGGCAGCGCGGCGATGGCCGCGCTGAGCTCGGCCGGCCACGGGCCGAGCCGGCCCGCGGCCCGGACCAGGGTGGCCAGGCGGGGCGCCGGCACGATGGGCGGCGTGAGGCCGCGGCGCTCCAGCCACGCCCACCACGGCCCGTCCACGTAGACGGCGTGCGGGCCCTGGTTGGCCCGGTAGGGGCCGGCCAGCGAGCGGGCCCGGCCGCCCGGCCGGGCATGGGCCTCGGAAACGGATACCCGCCAGCCCCGCTCGGCGGCCTCGATGGCGGCGGTGAGCCCGGTCAGGCCGGCGCCGACGATGGTCAGGTCTGGTTGCATGAGACTGCCTCCCTGCGTGATGTCCTCCTGACCAGAAAGTGGCGGTGAACCGGGCAAAGGTTCCGGCTAATCTTCGGGGAGTGGACCCGCAGGACGTCGCCGCCGCCCAGCGCGGTGACGCGCTCGCGCTGGACCGCCTGCTGGACGAGCTGGCCCCGTACGTCCGCCGGCTGTGCGCGCGGATCGCGCCGGCCACGGCCGACGACGCGACGCAGGAGGCCCTGCTGGCCATCTTCCGCGGCCTGCCCGCGCTGCGTGCCCCGGAGGCGATCATGACGTGGGTCCGGTCGGTCACCGTCCGCACGGCGACCCGCCTCGCCGGCCAGCATGACCCGGCGGTCGCCCCGGTCGGAACGCCCCCGGACCGTTCGGCCGCCTCGCCCGAGGGGCTGGTGGACATCGATGATGCCCTGGCGCGCCTGCCGATGCCGCAGCGCGTCGTGCTGGTCCTGCGGGTCCGCGAGGGCCTCACCGAGCAGGAGATTGCCGCTACCTTGGGGATCCCGGCCGGGACCGTGAAGTCCCGGCTGCACCGGGCCAGGGCCGCGTTCCGGGAGGTGTGGGAAGCATGACCGATCCCGCGGTGCCCGCCGGCCTCGACCCGCTCGACCGGCTCGCCATTCTCGCGGCCGCGCTGCCCGGTGCCGCGGTCGGGCAGCGCCGCATCGCCGCCCCGTTCCCCGCCGTGTGGCAGGTCATCGCCGACCTGGAGAACGCCACCCCCCGCTACGAGCCCGGCGTCGCCCGGGTGCGCATCACCGAGCAGCACGGCGAGAGCCTGCGCCTGCTGGTGCAGGACAGCGCGGGCCGGGAGATGGCCATGGACGCCCGGCTCCGGCCCGGCTGGTGCGTCATGCAGTCCGCCATCCTCGTCATCGCCTTCGCGGCCCGCCCGGTGGACGGCGAGACCCTGCTGGCCCATCTTGAGCTCTGGCGCGGGCCGGCCGCGGCGGCCAGCCCAGGCCCGCCAGCCGTGGCCCCGGCCGCACTGGCGAAGATCGACCAGGAGCTTCGCACCATCGAGCGGCTGGTCATCGACTACGGGCGCTGAGCTCCCCCGGCCGCGGGCTCCCGGCCGGGGGGCGGCGGCTGGCCCCCGGCCGCCTGCGCGTAGAGCTTGCCGAGGGTGCCGGCCAGCAGGCGCCGCTCCGCCTCGGTGAGCGGGCTGAGGACGCCGCGGTTGTACTCGGCCACGGCCTGGCGCAGCTCACCGAGGGCCGTCCGGCCGCGCCCGGTGATGGTCACGAGATACCGGCGGCGGTCACGGGGGTCCCGGGCCCGGGCCGCGTACCCCAGCGCTTCGAGGCCGTCGAGCAGTTCCACCATGTTGCCGCTGTCGATGCCCGCCGCCGCGCACAGTTCCTGCTGGGAGGACCCGCTGGCCGTGTCGAGGATCAGCAGGATCAGGTACTGGAGCGGGCGGAGCCCCCAGCCGGCCAGGACCTCCTTGAACCCGGCGCGGACGGCGGCGCCGACCCGGGACAGCAGGAACCCGGGATCGGCCATGAGCTGCTGCAGCGCCGGCTGTGCCTCCATCTGGCATATCCTATGGGCTACAGTAGCTGTCTATGACAGCAATCAGCCCTGGCAGCGGGCACCTCCCGGCCGCGGACAGCCCGGTCCGCGCGTCGGACGCCGACCGGGACCGGGCCGTCGACGCCCTCGCCGCGGCCAGCGCTGAGGGACGGCTCACGCTGGAGGAGTACGCGCAGCGCAGCGAGGCCGCCCTGCTCGCGCGCACCCTCGGTGACCTGGCCGGGCTGACCGCCGACCTGCCCGCGGCGCCGGGCGGCGACCTCGGGCCGGCCGCCATGGAGATCACGGCCGTGCTCGGCAACGAGTCGCGCAAGGGCGCCTGGGTCGTCCCGCCGCACCTGGCCGTCCGCTCGGTGCTGGGCGACTGCCACCTGGAGATGCAGCAGGCGGTCATCGGCCAGCACGTCACCACCATCGACGCGACGGTCCGCTTCGGGTCGGTGACCATCTTCGTGCCCGACGGGATCGACGTGCGCATGACCGGCCGGGCCGTGCTCGGGGCCAAGTCCTCGCAGCTGCGCGGCGAGCCGCGGCCCGGAGCGCCGGTGCTCGTGGTCCGCTGCGACGTCCTGTGCGGATCGATCACCGTCCGCCGTCCCAGCTGGCTGATGCAGCGGGCCAGCCAGGCCGGCTAGCCGGCGGCCATCAGGGGTGATCGATCTCCAGGTGGCAGCTGACGGCGGCGGCGATGGCGGTCAGGTCGCCGGGGTCGGAGCTGATGACCACGTCGCGGCGGCGCAGCGCGCCCTCGACGACGCAGGCGTCGACGATGTCGGTAATACCGGCACGGGCGGCGAGCGCGCCGGCCGCCTTGGCGCGGGGGTCGTCGAGGGCCTCGGTGTCGCATCCGGCCAGGACGCGGGACAGCAGGGCCTGGCGGCCGCCGCCGCGCCAGGCCTGAGCGAGGACGGGGGAGGGCACGGTGGGGACTTCGCGGCGGGCCAGCAGGGCGCGGTGGCGGGCCCACTGGCGGCGCTCGCCGCGGTCGGCCGCGACCAGGGCGCCGGTGTCGTAGGTGATGCCCATCAGGCGCTGCGCCGCCGGCTGGTGCCGGTGCGGCGGGCGCGGTCGGCGGCCTGGGACGCCCACTGGTCGGCGTCGGCCAGTTCGGCTGCCGTGAAGGCGCCGTGCTCGTCCTCGAACTGGGCCACGGCGGCGAGGCCGGCCCGGATGGTGAACTCTTTGCGCGCGGTCGCCGCAAGCCAGGAACTGTAGCTCATCCCGGCGTGCTCGGCGGCGGCGGCGATTTCCGCGTCGAGGTCGGGTGGCATGGAGATGGAGCGCTTCTTGCGGACAGCCATGCGATCACGGTAGCACAGCAGTAGGACAGTCCTGCCTGGCGGAACCCGTTCTCAGTCCCTGGCCACGGCCTGGTCAGCCCGGTTCCTCTCGGAGGAGGCGCTTGAGGGTCTTGCCGGCCGGGTTGCGGGGCAGGGCGGCGCGGAACTCGACCTGCCGGGGCACCTTGTAGTTGGCCAGGCGGTCCCGGCAGAAGGCCAGTACGTCGCCCGCGTCCAGGGCGTGGCCGGGCCGGGGGACCACGTAGGCCCGCCCCACCTCGCCGAGCCGGGTGTCGGCCACGCCGATCACGGCGGCCTCGGCGACGCCCTCGAGCCGGGCCAGCACCTGCTCGACCTCGGCCGGGTAGACGTTGAAGCCGCCGCTGATGTACATGTCCGTCAGCCGGTCGGTGATGGTCAGGTTCCCGTCCTCGTCGAGGGCGCCGACGTCGCCGGTGTGCAGCCAGCCGTCCGGGTCGACGGCGTCCCGGGTCGCGGCCGGGTCGTCCAGGTAGCCCAGCATCACGTTCGGCCCGCGGAGCAGGATCTCGCCGGTCCTGCCGCCGTCGGCAGCGACCCGCACCTCGAAGCCGGCCGTCGCCCGGCCGCAGGTGCGGGCCACGGTCTGCGGGTCGTCGCCGGGCCGGCCCATGGTGGCCACGACGGCCTCGGTCAGCCCGTAGGCGGTCAGCACCGTGTCGAAGGTCAGCTCGCTGCGCATCCGCTCGACCAGCGCCACGGGCACGGTCGCGGCACCGGTCACGGCGAGCCGGAGGCTGGACAGGTCGCGGGCGGCGCGGCCGGGATGATCGAGGATCGTCTGGTAGAGCGTCGGCGGGCCGGGCAGCACGGTGATCCGCTCGGACTCCACCAGCGCCATGGCCCGGTCGGTGTCGTACACCGGCAGCGGCACCAGGGCGGCGCCGCTGACCAGGCAGGCGAGGATGCCGGCCTTGTACCCGAAGCTGTGGAAGAAGGGGTTGACGACCAGGTAGCGGTCACCGGCGCTGAGGCCGCCGCACTCGGCCCAGGCCCGGGCGACGGCCAGCGACTGCCGGTGGCTGCTCATCGCGCCCTTGCTCTGGCCCGTGGTGCCCGAGGTGAACAGGATGTCGCTCACGTCCGCGGGGCGGACGGCCGCGGCCCGCCGGTCGGCGGCCTCCGGGGGCACGCCGCCGGCCAGCTCATCGAGCCCGGCCCAGTCGATGACCCGGCCCGGGTCAGCGGTCGTCCCGGCCCTGGCGGCCCCGGCCCGGGACGCGGCGCCGGCCGCCCCGGCCCCGCTGACCGGAACCCGGACGATCAGGCGCACTCGGCTCAGGCAGCCTCCGGCGCGGCCCCGTTCCGGAGAGCTGGCGTCGTACTCGGCGGCGGCGGCCCGCAGCGCGGCGAGCCGGTCGGCCCCGAGGAAGTAGTCGGCCACCAGCAGCGCCCGCGCGTCGCTGCGGAGGATGACGTCGAGCGCCTCGCCCCCGGTGAACCGGGTGCTGACCGGGACCAGCGTCGCGCCGGCCGACAGGGCGCCGAGGGCGCCGAGGACCCAGTGCCCGGTGTTGGGGGACCAGATGGCGACGCGGTCGCCGGGGGCCACGCCCGCGGCGGCTAGGCCGCGGGCCACGGTCATGACCCGGCGGTGCAGCTGGCGGTAGCTGAGCCGCGGGCCGTCCGGCCCGGCCAGCGCCGTAACGTCGCCGAACTCCCGCGCCGCGGTCGCCACCGCGGCCGGGATAGCGCCCTCCACGGGACTCCTCTGCCGAAATCGACCCGCTTGGTAGGTTGAGCGTACGCGCGGGGCCGCTCGCCCGAAAGGCCTGACACCGGCCGGCCAGCTGCGCGGCCGGCCGGCCCGCAACGGAGGCACGAGTGCTGATCAGCCCGGCGGGCCTGAACGCGGCGGGCCGGCCGTGACCGGCGGGCCAGGCGCGCCGCCGGCTCCGCCGGGCGGCCACGGCCTGCTGGACGGCAAGGTCGTGGTGGTCACCGCGGCGGCGGGCACCGGCATCGGCTCGGCCGCGGCGCGGCGCTGCCTGGAGGAGGGCGCCCGGGTGGTGATCAGCGACCAGCACGCGCGGCGGCTGGCCGCGGCCCGGGACGACCTGGCCGCCGCGCACGGCGACCGGGTGTGGGCGACGCCGTGCGACGTCACCGACCAGGCCGACGTGGACGGGCTGGTGGCCGGGGCGGTGCGGCAGTTCGGGCGGATCGACGTGTTCATCTGCAACGCCGGGCTCGGCGGCACCAGCTCGGTGCTGGAGATGGCCGACGAGGAGTGGCTGCGCGTGCTGGACGTCACGCTCACCGGCACGTTCCGCTGCCTGCGGGCGGCGCTGCGCCAGCTGGTCGCCCAGGGCGGCGGCGGGGCGGTGGTGACCAACGCCTCGGTGCTGGGCTGGCGCGCGCAGGCGGGCCAGGCGCACTACGCGGCGGCCAAGGCCGGGGTGATGGCGCTGACCCGGTGCGCGGCCCTGGACGTCGCGGCGCACGGCATCCGGGTGAACGGGGTGGCGCCGAGCCTGGCCGCGCATCCGTTCCTGGCCAGGGTGACGAGCGAGGAGCTGCTCGCCCGCCTGGCCCGCGACGAGGCGTTCGGGCGGGCCGCGGAGCCGTGGGAGGTCGCCAACGTGATGGTGTTCCTGGCCAGCGACTACGCCTCGTACCTGACCGGGGAGGTGGTGTCGGTCAGCAGCCAGCACCCGTGAGGGCGCTAGCTGACCAGGCGCCCGTCCTCCAGCCGCAGGACCTCGTCGGCCAGGTCCATCAGCTCGGTGTCGTGGCTGGCCACCAGCGCGGTGATGCCCTCGGAGCGGATCACGGTCCGGAGCAGGCGGATGATCTGCCGTCCCGTCTCGGAGTCCAGCTGCCCGGTCGGCTCGTCGGCGATCAGCAGCTCGGGCCGTCCGGCCAGGGCGCGCGCGACGGCGACGCGCTGCTGCTGCCCGCCCGACAGCTCGGCGGGCCGCTTCCCGGCGTGGTCCTCCAGGCCGACGACGCTGAGCAGCAGGCGGGTCCGCTCCTCGCGCTCGCGCCGGGCGGACCCGGCGATGCGCAGCGGGATCCCGACGTTCTCGGCGGCGGACAGCATCGGGATCAGCCCGAACGACTGGAAGATGAAGGCGACCGTGGTCCGGCGCATCATCCGGCGGTCGTGCTCGCTCATCGCGCTCAGGTCGCGCCCGGCCACGTGCACGGTTCCGCTGGTCGGGGCATCGAGGCCGCCCACGATGTTCAGCAGCGTCGTCTTGCCGGAGCCGGACCGCCCGTACACGACGACCAGCTGGCCCGGCCGGACACCGAACGAGACGTCGCGCAGCGCGGGCACGGCGGTGTCGCCGCTGCCGAAGGTGCGGGACACGCCGCTGGCCGTGACCATGAGGGCCGGGCCCGGCTTGGGGCCGGCGGGCGGGGCGGTGCTCACCGGCCCGGTCATCTCGGCCCTTCCGGCCCCGCGGCGCCGGGCTGGCCGGGCGCGGCGGCCCGGCCCGGCGCGTCGGGCCAGACGGCGATGTGATCGGACTGGGATTCCAGCCGGACGCGGTCGCGCATCCCGAGCGCCCGGGTCATCCCGCGCGGCAGCTGCACGCGGCCGGCGCGGTCCATCACGGCGTACTCCACCACGTGCTGGGCGGCGTTGCCGAGCTCGTCGGTGGTGGCCTGCCGGAGCGTCTCGGTGCTGGTCCGGCCGTCGCGGATGGCCACCGTCCGGCCGACCCCGGCCGCCACCGCGGGGTCGTGGGAGACGACCAGGACGGTCGCGCCGAACTCGCTGTTGGCCGTCTTGAGCGCGGCGAGCACGTCCGCGGCCGTCCCGGTGTCGAGCTGGCCGGTCGGCTCGTCGGCGAGCAGGACGCGCGGCCGGTTGGCCAGGGCCACGGCGATGGCCGTGCGCTGCTGCTCGCCGCCCGACATCCGGTCGGGCCGGCGGTCCGCGCAGTGGCTCACCCGGAGCGCGGCCAGCAGCTCGCCGGCCCGCCGGCCCTGCTCCGCGCGGCCGACCCGGCTCAGCCGCATCGGCATGATCACGTTCTGGCGGCCGGTCAGGTAGGACAGCAGGTTCTGGGAGGCCTGCTGCCAGATGAACCCGACCACTGACCGCCGGTAGCCGAGCCGCTGCCGGCCGCTGAACGCGGCCAGGTCGTGCCCGGCCACCCGGACCGTGCCGGCGGTGGGCGCGTCCAGCCCGGCGAGGATGTTCATCAGGGTCGACTTCCCGCTGCCCGACGCGCCGACCAGCGCCGTCAGCTCGCCCTCGGCGACCAGGAGGTCGAGCCCCTGCAGCGCCTGGACCTCGATGCCCCCGGTGCTGTAGATGCGCACCAGCCGGTCGCACACGATGAGCGCGTCGCCGCCGTAGGAGGCCCGGGCCCGCTGCGCCTCGGCCGCGAGCTCGCCGATGCCGGACGCCGGGGCCGCGTGCCCGGCCGCGGCCGTGGCCGGCCCGGTTCCTGCCGCTGCCGTCATCTGCGTCGCCCCTTCCCCGTCAGCATTGTCTCTCCTCGTCCTGCGGGCTCAGCCGCGTGGCGGCCCGGGTGCTTACTCACGGGCCCGGAGCACGCGGCCCCGGCTGGCGATGAGGGTCTCGGCGGCCAGGCTGGCCAGGGCCACGACCACCAGGCCCGCCGCGGCCGCGGCGAGCAGGGCCAGCTCGGGCCGGATCGGCACGCTGACCGCGCTGCCGGTGAAGGCCGACAGGTCAATGGACGGCCCGACCAGCGGGGCCAGCGCCAGCGCGCCCGCTATCCCGCCGGCCACGGCGGCCAGGACCGGGGGCAGCGCCTCCGTCACCCCCAGCCATCTGGCCTGGCCCGGTCCCAGGCCCATCACCCGCAGCCGGGCCAGGGTGACCTCCCGGGAGCGCGCCCCGAGCATCGCCGTCATGAGCACGACCAGCAGGCTCAGGACGGCGGCCGCGGCGGAGCCCGCCGCGATGGCCCGGTAGGCGCTGCGCGGCAGCGCGGCCGTGGTGAGCGCGGCCAGCGCGGTCGACCGGAACGCGACCGTGGCGCCGGGCAGGGCGCGGCGGATGACGGCGGCCAGCCGGCGCTGGTCGAGGTGCGGGCCGACGGCCAGCAGCAGGCTGGGCAGCGGCGGGCCGGCGCCGAGCGCCTGCCCGGACAGCACGACGAGCGGGCCGGCCGGCACGCCGGGGACGCCGGCGATCGTGCCCGCGACCCGGACGGTCATCGGCCTGATCCCGATGTCCAGCGTGTGCTCGCCCCGGCCCAGCCGGGCCGCGGCCGCCCGCGAGGCCAGCACCGGGACGACCCGGCCTGCGCCGGTCTTCCCGGCCGGCCCGGTCAGCCTGGCCGCCGCGAAGGCGGGGACGGCGCCCCCGGGGATGGCGGCGATCAGCTCCTGGTACTGGGCCGGGCGCACGGCCGCGACGGTCAGCGCGGCGCCGCGGGCCGACCCGGAGGTGACGATGACGGCGGCCGTGCGCTGCACTCCGGGCACGGCCGCGATGACCCGCTCGACCGCGGGCGTCAGCGGCCGCGACGACGCCGAGGCGTTGATCACGGCGTCCGCCCCGGTCCGCTGCCAGGACGCGGCGACCTGGCCGCGGACCACGGCGCCGCGGATCATGGTGCCGAGCGCGACCACGGCCAGCGCGAGGACGAGCGCGAACACGGGCAGGGCCGCGTCGCGCAGGCCCTGCGCCGCCCGGGCGAACCCGACCAGGGCGCTGGCCCCGGGCCGGATCCGGGACAGGTGCACCAGCGCGCGCAGCGCGACCGGGTAGCAGCGCAGGACGAGGATCACGGCCGGGATGGCCACCAGCACCGGCGCCAGGCTGACGTAGGTGCTGCTGCCGGCGGCCGGGCCCGGCTGGCGCAGCGCGACGAGGCCGCCGACGGCGGCGGCGATCAGCGCGAGCTCGGCCAGCAGCCGCCGCGGCGTCCGCCGGCCGGCCGCGGGCTGGCCCGGCTGCGGCGGCCGGCGGGCCGGGCGGTGCGACCGGGCCGTGATCAGCGGCAGGCCGGCCAGGGCGGCCGCCACGATCAGGCCCGCCAGCCACCATCCGAGCGGCGCGGCGTACCCCGGGGTCAGCGCGACCGCGACGGCGCTGCCCGCGGCCGCGGCGAGCACCGTGACCACCGCGCCCGGCTCCAGCGCATACCGGGCCAGCTGCCACCGCGAGGCGCCGCGGGCCTGCATCACGGCGAACTCGGCGCGGCGGCGCTCGGCCAGGATCCGCGCCCCGAGCAGGACCACGGCGGCGCCGATCACGGTCAGGCTGACTGACAGCAGGCTGAGCACCTGGCCGGCCGCGGCATCCGCCTGCAGGAAGCCGGCCAGGATGCCGCTGCTGCCCGACGACATGGTGACGGCGAGCTCGCCGAGCGGGCCGCCGGGCCGGCCGCCGATCAGCCCGGCCTGGGCGTCCGCGTGGGTGAGCTGCCCGCCCAGCGTGCGGGCCTGGTCGGCCGTCACCGAGCCCAGCGCCAGGGGGAAGTCGAAGGACACGGTCATCGCCGCGGGATCGAGGCTGTCCTGCAGCCGGGGCAGCGCCGCCGGGCTGATGAACCCGGCTCCGGTCCAGTACGGCGGCGCGTTGGGATCCTGCTGCGTCAGCCGCGGCGCGGAGGCGACCGGGTCGGCGGCCCAGAACGCGGTGGGCAGGTCGACGGGCCGGACAATGCCCGTGACGACCAGCGTGACGCCCGCGGCGGTGCCGATCCGGCTGCCGGGGTGCAGGCCGAAGCGGGCGGCGGTGGCCTTCGTCACCGCGATCTCGAACCCCGCGCCCCGGCCGGCCCGCTGAGCGCCGGCCGGCGGAGCGCCGCCCGGAAGCCGGCCGGCGGCCAGGCGGAGGTAGCGGCTGAGCCCGCTGCGGTACAGGAGCTCCAGCTGCGGCGGCAGGCCGCTGCTGTACAGCGGCCGGGCCGCCCCGGTCACCGGCATGAGCCCGGTGGCCAGGCCGGCCCAGTCAGTCCCGCGCGGCGCGAGCGGCAGCCCGGCCCGCGCCAGGTTGGCGGCCAGGCCGGTGCGGGCCGCCGCGAACGAGCTGGCCTGCACGGTGCGCACCGCGGACGCGAAGGCGGTGTACTCGAGGCCGCCGGTCACCGATCCCTCCAGCGGGCCGGCCGCGGTGAGCTCGTGCTGCAGGGCGCGGGTCCGCACGCCGAGGCTCTGGCGCGGCGCGGAAACGGCGAGGAACACGCAGGCCAGCACGAGCACACCCAGGCCAGCGGCGGCCGCGCCGCCGGTCCCGGCCAGCGCCCGCCAGCCGGCCGCCGCCCGCCGCCCGGGGCCGCGCGCCGCGGGGGCGCTCATGCCGCCTCCGTGGCCCGCAGCTGCGCGGCCGGGTCGGGCCGCCCGGCCACGGTGAGGGCGGCGACCAGCACCGGGATGACGGCCACGGCGACGGCCAGCCCGATGGCCCAGCCCAGCGGCACCTCGACCAGGACGGGCGGGACCGGGGTGGTGGCGGCCGGGGTGATGGTAACGGCCGGGATCAGCAGATGAGCCAGCCAGGCGCCCGCCAGCAGGCCCGCCGCGGCGGCGGGCAGGCACAGCATCAGCTCCTCCAGGCACAGCTGGCGGGCCTGCCCGGACCGGGACACGCCGAGCGCCGCGAGCATCGCGTTCTGCGGGCGCCGGCTGCGCAGGCCGGCCGCGATGCTGACCGAGAAGCCGATGGCGGCCAGCAGCGCCCCGGCCCCGGCCACGGCCAGGGCGGCCTGCTCCGGCGCGGCCGACACCGGGTCGCTCAGCAGCCCGGCGGCGCGCCGGGCGCGGCTGGTGACGACCGCCCCGGACGGCAGCCCGGACGGCCCGCCGGGCGCGGCGGTGTGCAGGAACCAGGAGGTCACCGGGAGCGGCTCGGCCAGCCGGCCGACCAGGGCCTGCTGGACGGCCGCGAGGTCGACGATCACGGCCCCGCCGCCGCCGGTCGCGGTCGGGAAGGCCGCGACGGCCGCCACGATGTGCACGGGAACCGTGGCCGCGCCCACCGTGACCGGCAGGGTCGCGCCGACGCCGACGCTGCTGTTGCGCAGGAAGGCGCGGGTCGCGATCCCGGCGACCGGCCCGCCGCGCAGCGGGGCGGTCAGCGTGACCGTGGCGGTGGCGCCGGAGCCGCGGGCGGCCGCGGGCCCGCTGCCGGGGCGGAAGGTCAGCCGCCGCGCGCCGCCGGGGGCGGCCTGCCAGCTGGTCACAGACGGCTCGGCCCCGCTCGGGGTGGGGGCCGCGGCCGTCGCCGGGGCGGCCAGGTTGCTCAGGTCGGGGGCGGCCGCAGCGGGCCGCCAGGCGGCCAGGACCCGCCCGTCCGCGAACGGCGCCGCGAGCGGGCCGGCCCGCGTGGCCGCCGCGGCGATGCTCGAGACGGCCAGGCCCGCGGGCGGCGGCACGGCACCGCCCGGGGTCGCCGGCGGCATGAGGTAGGACAGGGACAGCCCGAGCAGCCGCAGCGGGTAGCTGGCCTGCCGGGCGGGCGAGAGCACGACGGTCAGGGCGTGGCTCCGCCCGTCGGCCGGCAGCACGCCGGCCGGCACCGCGTAGACGGCGCCGTACGCGTCCTGGACCGACGCCGTGACCGACGCGCTGCCCAGCCCGGCCGGCCCGCCGCCCGCCGGGCCCGGCGCACCGCCCGCGCCGCCCGCATCGCCCGCGCCGCCCGCGCCGCCCGCCGCGCGGCCCGCGCCTCCCGGAGCACCGCCCGCGCCCCCCGCCGCACCGTTCCCGGCCCCCGCCCCCGGCGCGAGCGCGGCCGTGATCTCCAGCCGCGCCGGGCGGCCGGGCACCGCCAGGCCCGCCGCCGGGCCGCGGGGCGTGATCCGCCGGAAGAGGGCCGCCGCCGGCAGCGGCGACAGGTCGCGGCGCAGCAGCACCGTGGCGCCGGCCGTCTGCGCGTCGAGGGCGAGGACGTCGCCGCCCAACCCGGTGGCCGCCGCCGCGAGCGGGGCCGCCGCGGTGACGCCGCGCGCCCGGGTGATCGTGGCGGCCGTGCCCAGCGGAACGGGGACCGCCGTGTCGACCCGCACGTCGGCGCCGGCCGAGAAGGCGGCCTGGTCCAGCGCCGACTGCCGCCAGCTCTGGTACTGGGCCAGGGCGAGCGTGCCGGTCGCGACGGCCAGGATCGCGAGCAGCGCCGGGACGGCCTGGCGGATGGGGCGCCGGCTGATCTCCCAGCTGGCCAGGGCGGCGCTCAGGTGCCGGCCGGCGCTGGCGACGCGGTCCAGGAGCCGGGCCGCGAGCGGCAGCACCCGCAGCGGGATCACCGCCATCCCGGCCAGCGCCAGCGCCGGCGCCAAGACCAGGATCAGGCCGCCGGGGGCCGGCCGGGCTCCGGCCGCGTAGGAGTGCAGCTGCCACACGGCCGCCGCGCCCAGCGCGACCAGCGCGAGGTCGCCGCCGGCCCGGACGGCGGCGGCCCGGGCCGGGGGCCGGCCCCGGCGCGTCCGCGCCGCGCCCGGCGCCGCCGGGCGCAGCGCGGGCCAGACCATGATCACCACGCCCAGGATCAGCACGGCCAGGGCCGACCACCAGGCCTGCGCGGGCACCCCGGACAGGCGCAGTCCGGCCGAGCGGAGCAGCCCGCGGTTCGCCAGCAGCGCGGCCAGCTGCGGGCCGGCCACGGCGCCCGCCGCCGCGGCCGCCGCCCCGGCCGCGATGGCCTCGGCCAGCGCCGGGCGGGCCAGCTGCCAGCGCGCCGCGCCCCGCGCGCTCAGCAGGGCGTGCTCCTCGTCCCGGTGGCTGGCCAGCAGCCCGGCGATGAGCAGCAGCGCCCCGGCGGCCGGCAGCAGCAGCTGCAGGCCGCCGATGACCAGCAGGGACCGGGCCACGGCCAGGTCGGTGCGGGCGCCGGCCAGCGCCGCGGGCATGCCGCTGTCGGCCACCAGGCCGCCCAGTGCCGCCGATTTCTGCAGGTGCGCCTCGGCGCGCTGGGTCCGGGCGGCCAGGCCGGCCAGCTGGCCGGTGCCGATGCGCGAGGCGTCGGGCAGCGCGACCCAGGACGCCTGGTCCACGACCAGGCCGCCGCGGCCGAACGCGGCCGGGCTGACCACGATCGGGCCCTGGCTGGTGAAGCAGCGCTGGAAGTCGCCGTCGCAGGTCCAGATCTGGTCGATGCCCCAGTACCGGGCGGCGGGATCGCGCTGCCGGTACAGGCCGGTGACCCGCAGCCGCAGCCGCGCGCCGGTACTGGGGTCTCGCAGCGCCAGCACCGCCCCGGGCGCCGCGTCCAGCTGGGCCGCGACCGCCGCCGGCAGCGCCGCCGGGATCGGCCCGCCGGCCCGCGGGGCGCCGGGCCAGGTGCCCGCCGTCAGCCGCGCGTTGGCCCGCAGCCGGGCCGGGGCCGCGACCTCGGCCCCGGCCCGGGCCGTGCCGCCCGGCGCGGTCAGCGCGAGCGGCCCGGACCAGACCGCGCCGTCCAGGCGGTAGGGCACGCCGCGGAAGGCGGTCCGCACGGACGCGGCCACCGCCGCGCTGTCGGCGGCGGCCAGCCGCGCGTCGACCAGGCCGATGACCACGACCGACATGCCGGAGGAGCGCACGAGCTGGCTCCGGATCGCCTGCGGCAGGGCCTGGGCGTCGAAGGTCGCCAGGCCGGCCAGGAGCGAGGCGGCGATGAAGGTGGTCAGCATCAGGCTGGACAGCAGCAGCCAGGATGATCTCATCCTGGGGGCGAGGAACGAGGTCGCCGGACCGCGCACCCGCATCCCCGTCTCTGTCAACCACGAGGGCGGCCCTGGTCAAATCCCTCAGCGCCGCCGAAATCCTGCCCAGCAGCTTAACCCCGGGACCCGGCGGGGCACCTCACGGTTGAGTGACAGTTAGAGGCGCTCGATGATCGTGGCCGTGGACATCGCGCCGCCCGCGCACATGGTGATCAGCGCCGTGCTGGCGTCCCGCCGCTCCAGCTCGTGCAGCGCGGTGGTGATCAGCCGGGACCCGGTGCTGCCGACCGGGTGGCCGAGGGCGATGGCGCCGCCGTTGACGTTGACCTTGTCCAGGTCGGCCCGGTGCACGCTCAGCCAGGACAGCACCACCGAGGCGAAGGCCTCGTTGACCTCGAACAGGTCGATATCGCCGAGGGACATGCCGCTGCGGCCCAGCACCCGCTCGGTGGCGGCGACCGGCCCGTCCAGGTGGTAATACGGCTCGGACCCGATCAGGCACTGGGCCACGATCCGCGCCCGCGGGGCCAGGCCGAGGTCGCGGGCCCGGCCGGCCTCGGCCACCAGCACCGCGGCGGCGCCGTCGGAGATCTGCGAGGACGTCCCCGCGGTGTGCAGCCCGTCCGGCAGGACCGGCCGGAGCCGGGCCAGCGCCTCACGGCTGGTCGCGCGCAGTCCCTCGTCCCGGTCCACCGAGCGCGTCTCGCCGGTCGGCTGCCGGTCCCCATTCGTGTCCGGAGCCAGCACCGGGGCCTTGACCGGGACGATCTCGCGGTCGAACCGGCCCTGCGCCCAGGCCGCGGCGGCCAGCGACTGGGAGCGCAGGCCGAACTCGTCGGTGTCGGCGCGGGACAGGCCGCGGCGCTGCGCGATCCGCTCGGCCGCCGTGAACTGGTCCGGCATGTCGATGTCCCAGGAAGCGGGCCGGGGCGTGCCGGTGCCCGCCCGGGCGGCCGCGCCGAGCGGCGCCCGGGTCATCGCCTCGACGCCGCAGCCGATGCCGACGCTGATCGCGTCGGCCGCGATCAGGCCGGCGATGAGGTGCACGGCGTGCTGGGCTGACCCGCACTGCGCGTCGAGGGTGAGGCAGCCGGCCTGGTAGGGCAGCCCCGCGTGCAGCCAGGCGGTCCGGGTCACGTTGTTCGACTGGTCGCCGGCCTGGGTCACGCAGCCGCCCGCGACCTGCTCGACCTGTTCCGCCGCCAGGCCCGCCCGCTCCAGCACGGCGGCCTGCGCGGCGCCCAGGATCTCCGCCGCGTGCAGGCCCGACAGGGCGCCGCCCCGCCGCCCGATCGGGGTCCGGACGGCCTCTACGATGACTGCAGCGCCCACGACGGAGTCTCCCTTGCCGGCCAGCGTTTCGTGACATAGAACGTGTTCCTACTGTGCCACCTGGCGTGGTTCACGAAAACAGCCGGTGATGGTTGAATCCAACTAGAACACGTTGCATTGCGAGCCGCGCCCCAGTGGAGGCAGCCATGACCGTGCCGACGTTCCCGCCGAATTTCGACTTCACGGACCCCGACCTGTGCGTGCAGCGGCTGCCGGTCGCGGAGCTGGCCGAGCTGCGGCGCACCGCCCCGGTGTGGTGGAGCGCGCAGCCCCGCATGTCATCGGGCTTCGACGACGAGGGCTACTGGGTCGTCACCAGGCACGCCGACGTGGTGACGGTGTCCCGCGACAGCAACCTGTTCTCCAGCTGGGACAACACCGCGATCATCCGCCGGTCCCCGGACGGCGGCATCGACAGCGACATCGACGGGCAGCGGCTCATCCTGCTGAACATCGACCCGCCCCAGCACACCAAGCTGCGCGGAATCGTCTCGCGGGGCTTCACGCCGCGGGCCATCGGGAACCTGCGCGAGGCCCTGACGGCCCGGGCGGAGCGCATCGTGGCCGAGGCTCTCGCTGAGGGCTCCGGGGATTTCGTCACGGATGTGGCCTGCGAACTGCCCTTGCAGGCCATCGCGGAGCTGCTGGGCGTCCCCCAGGAGGACCGGCGCAAGATCTTCGACTGGTCCAACCAGATGATCGGCGCCGAGGACCCGGACTACGAGGGCGAGCCGATCGAGGCCGCCACCGGGCTGCTGACCTACGCCATGACGCTGGCCGAGGAACGGCGCGGCGCCCCGCGCGAGGACATCGTCACCAAGCTGATGAACGCCCAGGTCGACGGCGGCGACCTGTCGGCCGACGAGTTCGGCTTCTTCGTGCTGCTGCTGGCGGTGGCCGGCAACGAGACCACCCGCAACGCGATCACGCACGGGATGGCCGCCCTGCTGGATGACCCCGCCCAGTGGGAGCTGTTCCGGGAGCAGCGGCCGGAGACCACGGCCGACGAGATCGTCCGGTGGTCGACGCCGGTGACGGTGTTCCAGCGCACCGCCCGGGCCGACACCACCCTGGGCGGCCAGGAGATCAAGGCCGGGCAGCGGCTCGGGCTGTTCTACCGGTCGGCCAACTTCGACGAGGACGTGTTCGACCACCCCGGGCAGTTCGACATCACCCGCAGCCCCAACCCGCACCTGGGCTTCGGCGGCAGCGGGGCGCACTACTGCCTGGGCGCCAACCTGGCCCGGCTCGAGATCGAGCTGATGTTCAGCGCCATCGCCGACGGCATGCCGCAGATCAAGCGGGCCGGCGAGGCGCAGCGGCTGCGCTCGGGCTGGCTGAACGGCATCAAGCGGCTGCCCGTGACCTACCGCTAGTCACGGGCCGCCAGTCACGGGCCGGG
>DASYBB010000016.1:0-22915 GCA_036501025.1 Streptosporangiaceae bacterium | reverse complement strand
CCGATTAGGTATCCAAGATATCTCATGACGCGGCAGCTGTCGAGGCGTCGGATGCCAGGCGGCCGGTGACGGCGCGGATGAGGACGGCGGCCCAGGTGCGGAAGGGGCGCCAGGGCTCGGCTAGCTCACGGAGCTGGTCGGGGGTGGCCGGGCCGCCGAGGCCGTAGAGGTCGCCGGCCAGGGCCAGGGCCTTGGGCTCGCTGGCGGGCAGGACGTCGGCGAAGCCGGTGGCGCGGATCACGATGAGCTCGCTGTAGAACGGGCCGATGCCCTTGATGGCCTGGACCTCGGCCGCGGCGCGCTCGGGGCCGAGGGCGAGCAGGCGGGCGGGATCCAGCAGCCCGTCGAGGGCGGCCCGGGCCACGCCGTGCAGCCGCTCGATCTTCTCCGGCGGAAGGCCGGGGAAGGACTCGACGGCCAGCAGCGCCTCGGGGACGGGGAACGCGGTCAGCTGCTGGCCGGCCAGGTCGAAGGTGGCGCCGTGGGCCTGGCCCAGCCGGTCCCGGACCTGCCGCATCTGGGCCGCCGGCCGCCGGGCGCTCAGGACCGCCCAGGCGGCGGCCTCGTAGGGCGAGTAGAACAGCGGCGGCCGCAGGCCCGGCGCGGCCGCCTGCAGGCGGCCGATGACCGGGTCGCGCTGGCCCACGGCCAGGAACTCGTCGCCGTCGTGGTCGAGGGACAGGAACCGCTCGACCTGCCGCTGGACGGCGGCCAGGTCGGAAGCGCCGCCGTGCACGACGGCGCGGACGGCGCCGCCGTCGTCCTGCCGGAGCTCGACCCCGGCCTGGTCGGCGTAGCCGTCCACGCCGAAGGCCAGCCGCATGACGCCGTCGAACTGGCCCTCGTCGCGCTGGCCGAATCCGAAGGTGGCGGACTCGGCGAGCGAGAACGGCCCCCGCGGCCGGATCACGAACGACTGGGCAGACACGGGCCCTCCCCCTGGCTTGATTCAGCTCCGCTTAGCCTCCCACCGGGGACCGACACTACGGCCGACATTTCCGGCCTCGCGGGCCGCTCCCCCGTCCCTATAGTTGGGCCGTGCGCAGGACCGTGAGCTACCGGGACGCTGTCGTGCTGCTCGGCGGGGACCCGCCGGCGCTGGCCGCGCTCGACCGGGTCCTGGCCGGGGCGCTGTCGCTGGGCACCGCCGGCGTGAGCGACGTGGCGCTCAGCGTCTTCGACGGCCAGCCGCGGATCGTGCTGCTCGGCCGGGACCTGGTGCGCAAGCTGCGGGACCGGCTCGCCGGGGCCAGCCGCGCGGACCGGACCCAGCGGCTGGCTGCCGCGCACGCCGTCATCGTGATCACCGCCTACTTCGAGGCGCTGGCCGGGGCGGAGCTGCCGTTCGCCGCGGGCGACCTGCGGCTCCGCCGGCCCGACGAGCTCGCACTGGCGGCCGGCGCCGGCCCGCCCGGCGGGCCGCCCGGCGGCGGGCCGCCCGGCCCGGCGGCGGGCGACTTCCTGGACGCGGTGCTGGCCGCGGCGCCGCCGCAGCCGACGCCGGACCTGCCGCCCGATCGCTTTGCGGCCGTGCTGGCCGACTGGTACCAGGGCCTGTCGGCCCGGCTGCTGGCCTTCACCCGCGGGCTGGCGGTGTGGGACCGCCTGGACGATGCGCAGCGGGCGGCGGCCGGCCACGCGCTCGGCGGCGGCCTGACCGGGAGCGCGGTCCGGCGGTACGGCGAGCTGTACGCCCAGCTGGCGGTGGAGGTGCCGGAGTTCCGGTTCTGGGCGGCCCGGGCCGAGCACGAGGCCACCCGCGCCGAGGTCCGGCGCGCCCTGGCCGGCGTCGAGACGCTGCTGGCCCGGCTGGTGACCGACAGCGCGCCCAGCGCCGGGGCGAGCGGGGCCGCCGCGCTGGCGGCGGCCTACCGGGCGGTGCTGCGGCGGCCGATCCTGGCCGAGGGCGACACGCCCAGCGGGGTGCGCCTGCCGACGCTCCAGGAGGGCTATCTCGACCCCGACTTCCGCGTGAGCGCCGTCGCCGGCGGGGAACTGCCGTCCGACGAGGGGTGGTGGCCCAGCGTCCCGGTCCGCCGCGATCTCACCGAGTACCTGGCCGGGGCGCTCACCTCCCCGGAGGCAACCGCCGCGCCGCTCGTCGTGCTGGGCCAGCCCGGCGCGGGCAAGTCGGTGCTGACCAAGGTCCTGGCGGCCCGGTTGCCGGCCGCCGGGTTCCTGCCCGTGCGGGTGGTACTGCGCGAGGTGGCGGCCGAGGCGGAGATCCAGGACCAGGTCGAGCATGCGATCCGGGCCGCCACCGGGCTGCGCCTCGACTGGCCGGCCGTCGCCACGGCCGCCCCCGGCGCGACGCCGGTCGTGATCCTGGACGGCTTTGACGAGCTGCTCCAGGCGACGGGCGTGGCCCAGTCGGATTACCTGCTCAAGGCCGCCCGGTTCCAGCAGCGCGAGGCCGACCTGGGCCGTCCGGCCGTGGTCATCGTGACCACCCGGACCGCCGTGGCCGACCGGGCCCGGTACCCGGACGGCACCGTCGCCCTGCGGCTCGAGCCGTTCCGCGATGAGCAGGTGCGGGGCTGGCTGGACCTGTGGAACGAGAGCAACGAGCAGCACCTTCGGGCCCGCGGACTGACACCGCTCACCCCGGAGATAGTCAGCCGGTACCGAACGCTGGCCGGCGAGCCACTCCTGCTCCTCATGCTGGCGCTCTACGACGCGGATGCCAACGGCCTGCAGCGCGCGGCCGGCGGCCGCCCGCTGGACGAGACGCAGCTCTACGAGGAACTGCTGCGGTCCTTCGCCGCCCGCGAGGTGGCCAAGGTCGCCCCGGCCGGATCCCCGGCCGAGCTGGCCGCCCAGGTCGAGCAGGAGATGCAGCGGCTGTCGCTGACCGCCTTCAGCATGCTCAACCGGGGCCGCCAGTGGGTCACCGAGGCCGAGCTGGACGGCGACCTGGCCGTGCTGCTCGGTCACCGGGAAGCGGCCAGCGCGGACTTCCGGGTCCCGCTCTCGCAGGCCGGGATCGCGGTGGGCCGGTTCTTCTTCGTGCAGCGCAGCCAGGCCATCAGCGCCGACACCCGGCGGCAGACCTACGAGTTCCTGCACGCCACGTTCGGCGAGTACCTGGCCGCCCGGCTGACGGTGCAGCTGGCGGCCGGGCTCCTGGGCCAGCGGCCGGCGCTCACCGTGGGCCGGGCGCGCGCCGACGACGACCTGCTCTACGCGCTGCTGTCGTTCGCCCCGCTCTCCTCGCGGCAGATGCTGCGGTTCGTCGCGGGCAGCGCCCTGCTGTCGGTGCCGGCCGCCGACCGGCCGCGGCTGGCTGAGCTGCTCATCGGCGTGCTCGCCGACAGCCAGCGCCGGACCGGGCACCGCCATGAGGACTACGCGCCCGCGGTGCGCCCGACCGCCTCCCGGCACGGCGTGTACGCAGCCAACCTGGTGCTGCTCGTCCTCACGCTGGCGGGCCCGGTCACCGGGAGCCGCCTGTTCCCGGGATCGCGGGACCCGGCCGGACGCTGGACCGGCACCGTGATGCTGTGGCGCTCGGCCCTGAGCCAGGCGGACTGGACCGACCTGGCGCTCGCGCTCCGCCTGCGGCGCTTCTGGGCCGGCTCATCCCGCGAGATCGAGCTCAGCCTGGCCGATGAGGCCTGGGCGCCGCCGGAGCCGGTCGACTTGTACTGGCACTACCGGTACCCGCCCGGTCATCCGCACCGGGGCCGGATGGTCTGGCAGCGCAGCTACTGGGGCGAGCTGGACCACAAGCTGGACCTGGCGGCCGGCACCAATGACTCCGTATTCCGGCACGCCGTGGAGCCGGTGCTCAGCTGGCTCGGCTCCAGCCTCACGACCTTCCGCGGGGTCGGCGACGGGCCGGCCACGTCGGTCGCGCATGACCTGATCCGGCTCGGCCTGCTGCGGGTGGCCGGGGACAGTGACGATGACCTGGCCGCCACCTACCTGCGCCTGCAGTCGGTCTTCGACCCGCCGCCCACCTGGGATGCCGACCACGCCGAGCGCGCCGTGGCGCTGACGCTCCGGTACCTGCGGGAGGACGCGGGCCGGCTGCCGGCCGTCGACGTCGCCCGGTACCTGCGGGCGACGCTCACCGAGGGCTCGCACGGCCCCGAGGTCCTGGCGCTCGTCCCGGAGGTGGCGGCCGCCGCGATGGCGGTCCTGCGCGATGACGATGAGCTGCCCGGCCTGCGCGCGCTGCTCACCGCGATCGCCGCGTTCGCCGATGAGGCGGTGCGGACGCCCGGCGGGGCCGGCCAGGATCAGGCCTACCCGGCCGGCCTGTGGCCGGAGGACCGGCGGCTGCTCCGGGCGGTGAGCTACCGCACCGAGGGCCGCAGCGACGAGGACCTCGGCTGGCTGCCCGCCGGCTCCGGTCAGGACGGGACGGACGCGGGCGGGACGGACGCGGGCGGGACGACGGCCAGCGCGTAGCTGACCTCGATCTGGTCGGCGGAGCGGTTGGCCGTGATGGCGACGCTGTCGCCGGGCAGCAGCGCGTGGTCGTCGATGACCGGGTCGCCCGCGGCGGTGAAGCTGAGCCGGTGACTGAGCAGGGCCGGGCTGCCCGCGGGGCGGCCGAGGCCGCGGGCATCCGCGGCGGTCAGCACGGCCGGGCTGATCGTCTCGGTGGCCCGCGCGACGGCCAGGCCGCGCTCGGCCAGCTGGGTGTACAGGCCGCGGCCGCCGGGGCCGGCCAGGTCCCGGGGATCGAGGCCGCCGGGCAGCGGAACCGGCAGGTAGGACGCCTGCAGGATGACGGGCCGGCCGCCGACCAGGCGCAGGCGCCGCAGCCGCAGCACCTGCGCCGGGCCGCCGAGCCGGGCGCCGACCGCCTCGGGCGGGGTGACCTCGGCCGCGTCCAGCAGCCGCGTCGTGACCTCCGCGCCCTGGGCGGCGAGGTCGCTGGCGAAGCTGCGCAGGTGGCCGAGGTCGTGCGCGAAGCGCGGGGCCACGTAGGTGCCGAGCCCGTGCCGGGTGCCGACCAGGCCCTCGTCGGCGAGCAGCTGCAGGGCCTGCCGCAGGGTCATCATGCTCACGCCGAACTCGTCGGCCAGCTCGCGCTGGGCGGGCAGCGAGCTGCCGGCCGGCCACTGGCCCCCGATGATCCGGTCCCGCAGCTCGGTGTAGATCCGCAGGTACTTCGGCTGCCGCTCCGTCGCCGAGCGGCGGGCCGGCCCGGCCACCGGGGCCGGCCTCACCCGGCGGTCCCGTCGCCCCGCGCGGTGTCCGCTTCGCCCCGCGCGGTGTCCGGCTCGGCCCCTGCGGTGTCCGGCTCGGCCCGCGCGGTGTCCACGGCGGCGCGCAGGTCAGCGACGGCGGCGCCGACCTGCGCGGAGGTCTCGCCGGCCAGGACGCGGCGCATCAGGGCCGACGCGACGATCACGCCGTCGGCGTGCCGGACGGCGGCGCCGGCCCGGGCGGGGGTGTCGATGCCGAAGCCGATGAGGGCCGGGCGGGCGCTGAGCGACCGCGCCCGGTCGGCGAGGGCCCAGCTGCGGGCGTCGGAGTTCTGGCTGGCTGGGCCGGTTGTGTTCATGACGCCCATCACGTAGAGGAAGCCGCGGGTACGAGCGGCGATGGCCGGGAGCTGCTCCGGGGGCGTGGCCGGCGCCACCATCAGGGTAGCGTCGAGGCCCGCGGCGGTCGCGGCCGCGAGGTAATCGGCCGCCTCGCCGGCCGGGATGTCGGGGATGATCACGCCGGCGAACCCGGCCTCGGCCAGGGCGCGGCAGTACGGCTCCAGGCCGCGCTGGTAGGCGTGGTTGGCGTAGCCCATCGCGATCAGCGGGACGCCGCGGGCGGCCGTCCCGCGCAGCTCGCCCAGGATGGCCTCGGTGGTCGCGCCGCGGGCGATGGCCCGGTGCGACGCCTCCTGGATGACCGGACCGTCGAGCATCGGGTCAGAGAACGGCATCCCGATCTCCACCGCGTCGGCGCCGGCGTCGATCATCGCGGCCAGCAGCTCGGTCCAGTCGGCGCGGACGCCGCCGGTGACGTAGGTGACGAGGCTCGGCCGGCCGGCGGCCCGGGCGGCGTGCAGGGCGGTCTCAACGGCGGCCACGGGTGAGCTCCTTCAGCTGGGCGGCGTCCTTGTCGCCGCGGCCGGACAGGGTGACCAGGACACTGGCCCCGGCGGGCAGGTCGCCGGACCGCGCGGCCCGGTGCACCCAGGCCACCGCGTGGGCCGACTCCAGCGCGGGCAGGATGCCCTCGGCGCGGGCGAGCAGCTCGACGGCGGCGACCGCCTCGTCGTCGTCGACGGTGTGGTACTCGGCCCGGCGGGCCTGGGCCAGCGCCGCGTGCTCGGGACCCACTCCGGGGTAGTCCAGGCCCGCCGAGACGGAATGGGCCTCCGTGATCTGGCCGTGCTCGTCCTGCAGGAACGTGGACAGGAAGCCATGGAGCACGCCGAGCCGGCCGTGGCTCACGGCGGCTCCTCCGGCCGCCTCGACGCCGACCAGGCGGGCCGGCGTCGAGGCGAACCCGGCGAACGTGCCCGCCGCGTTGGAGCCGCCGCCCACGCAGGCGACCACCACGTCAGGGACCGCGGCGGGCAGCAGCCGCGCGCACTGCGCCCGGGCCTCGTCGCCGATGACCCGCTGGAACTCCCGGACCATCCACGGGTACGGGTGCGGGCCGACCACCGAGCCGACGCAGTAGTGGGCCGAGCCGGTCACGGTGACCCAGTGCCGCAGCGCCTGCGACGTGGCGTCCTTGAGGGTGCGCGAGCCGGTGGTCACCGGGACCACCGTCGCCCCGAGCAGCTCCATCCGGAAGACGTTCAGCTCCTGGCGCTCGATGTCCTTCGCGCCCATGAATACGGTGCACTCCAGGCCCAGGTGCGCGGCGATGGTGGCGGCCGCGACGCCGTGCTGGCCGGCGCCGGTCTCGGCGATCAGCTCAGTCTTGCCCAGCCGGCGCGCCAGCAGGCCCTGGGCCACCACGTTGTTGATCTTGTGACTGCCGGTGTGGGCCAGGTCCTCGCGCTTGAGCAGGATCCGCAGGCCGAGCGCCCGGGACAGGGTGGGGGTCTCGGTGACCGGGGTGGGGCGGCCGACGTAGTCGCGGAGCATGGCGTCGAGGTCAGCGCGGAACGCGCCGTCCGCCCAGGCCGACCGGAACTCGGCTTCCAGTTCCTCGCACGCGGGAACCAGGGCCTCGGGCACGAGGCGGCCGCCGAACGGGCCGAACCGCCCGCGCGGGCCGGGATCGGCGCGCATGGCCCCGGCGGGCATGACGGGCCCGGCGGGCCCGGCCGGCGGGGAGTGCGTGATCTCAGCTGAGCGCATGTCCGACCCTTCTTCTAGAGTTCTAGAAGACTAGCACTGTTAGGGTCGAGACGGAATCCCGCCAGAGGAGGAACCTGGATGCTTGTTGCTTTCTCGGTGACGCCCCTCGGCGTCGGCGAGGGCGTCGCCGAGTACGTGGCGGACGCCGTCAGGGTGGTCCGCGACAGCGGGCTGCCCAGCCGGACCGACGCGATGTTCACCACGATCGAGGGCGAGTGGGATGAGGTGATGGCCGTCGTCAAGCAGGCCGTCGACGCGGTGGCCGCGCGGGCGCCGCGGGTCAGCGTGACGCTGAAGGCCGACATCCGGCCCGGCGTCACGGGGGCGCTGCAGGGCAAGCTGGACGCCCTCGACCACTACCTGGACGCACCCTGACCCCGGCGGCGGCGGTGATCTCCGCCGACGAGCTGGAGTGGCGGGCGGCGGGGACGTGGCGGGCGCCGCGGTTCGAGCGCATGGGCGACTGGCTGCTGCGGGCGGCCGACGGGTTCACCGGCCGGGCCAACAGCGCGCTGGCGGCGGGCGACCCCGGGCGGCCGCTGCCCGAGGCGGTCGAGGCGGTGCGGGCCTGGTACGCCCGGCTCGGGCAGCAGGCCATGATCGCCGTCCCGTTTCCGATGGCCGGCCCGGCCGGCGAGCTCGACCGGCTGCTGGACGCCGGGGGGTGGTCACGGCGCGAGGGCCCGGCGATCGTGATGACGGCCCGGCCGGGAGCGATCGCGGCCCTGGCGCCCGGTCCCGGGACCTCGGTCCTGGCGCCGGTGCGGGTGTCCGGCGAGCCCGGCGCGGACTGGCTCGGGATGTACCACTACCGCGGGCAGCAGCTGCCGCCGATGGCCCGGCGGCTGCTGATGTCGGCGCCCTGGCAGGCGTTCGCCAGCGTGCGCGAGGACCGCGAGACGATTGCCATCGGGCGGGTCGCGGCGGACGCCGGCTGGGCCGGGATCACCGCGATCGAGACGGACCCGCGGCACCGGCGGCGCGGGCTGGCCACGGCGGTGACCGCGGCGCTGGCCACGCTGGCCGTCGAGCAGGGAGCGACGGGGCTGTACCTGCAGGTCGAGGACGGCAACGCGGCGGCGCGGACCCTCTACGAGCGCATGGGCTTCACCGGGCATCACCGGTATCACTACCGCATCGCGCCCTGACCGGCCCGCGGACACGGCCAGTTGACGGAAGGCGGCGGCCCTGGATAGGACAGTGACATGCCGCTCACTGACGAAGCACTCGAGGCCGTGCTGGCCGCGGACGACTGGCCGTTCGAGCGGGCCGGCGAGTCGACGTGGTTCTCGGCGTTCCAGCGGAGTTCCGGGCCGGGCGAGCCCATCACCTTCTTCCTGCGGCTGACCGACGACTGGCTGTTCCTGACGGTCGCGCCGTTCGCCGTGCTGCCGGACGACCCCGCCACCGAGACGGCCGTGCTGCGGCGGCTGCTGGAGCTCAACCGCAGCATCAACCTCGCGAAGTTCGCCCTCGAGCGCCGCGACATCGTGCTCACCGTCGAGCTGCCCACCGAGGAGCTGACCTCGAGCCAGATCAAGGACGGGCTGGACGCCCTGTCCTACTTCGCCCTCAGGCACCACGCCGAGATCACGGCGGTGGCCGGCTCGCCGGCCTAGCCCCGGCCCGGCTCGCCCGGCCGAGAAAGGCGGGCCGCACGCCTCACGCCCGGCCCCGCAGCCGGACCTACCAATCGGACCAATCGACACGCAAGCCCGCTCAGCCCACTGGCCCCGCTCACGGAGGGGAATGCCGTGCGAGCGACTCCCTTCGAGGAGCTGTTCCGGGACGCCTACCCGGCGCTGCTGCGCGATGCCATCTTCGCCGGCGGCAACGCCCATGAGGCGGAGGACGCGGTGTCGGCGGCGCTGGAGGAAGTCTTCCGGCGCTGGGACCAGATCGAGAACCCGCGCGCCTATGCCCGCAAGGCCACGATCAGCATCCTGATCAAGAACAAGGAACGCGGGCAGCAGCGGATCCGGGACCGGATCATCCAGCGCGGCGATTACCCGGCCGGGCGGGACACCGATCCCGGCCTGACCGTGTGGGAGGAGCAGGAGTGGGTGATGCAGCTCCTGGAATCGCTGCCCCCGGCCCAGCGCGAGGTGCTGGCCTGCATGGTCGACTTGTTCCCGCCGAAGGAGATCGCGGAGCTGCTCGGGAAGACCGACGCCGCGGTACGACAGAACCTGTTCGCGGCCCGCAAGGGCCTGCTGAGCTACCTGGCCGCGACCAGGTCCGGCCAGTTCCGGGTCCCGGGCGAGGGCAGATGAGCAGCGGCGACGACCTCCTGCTGGGTGCCCCGGCCGAGCCCGAACCGCTGGGCGACCTGTTCGGGTCGGTCTTCGACCTGGCCGGCGAGGCGGCCTCGCGCACGCCCGACGAGGTGCAGGCCCGGCTCCGCCAGATCGCGGCCAGCGCCGCGCGCCCGCCCGACGAGCCCGCCCCGGCCGCCGCCGAGTGGGACGTCGACCGGGCCGTGTCCGCCCTGTACAAGGAGCACTACCGGTCGCTGGTGCGGCTGGCCGCGCTCCTGGTCCGGGACGTCGCCACCGCGGAAGAGGTGGTCCAGGACTCGTTCGTGGCCATGCACGGCGGGTGGGGCCGGATCCGGGACACCGACAAGGCGCTGTCTTACCTGCGGCAGACCGTCGTGAACCGGTCGCGCACCGTCCTGCGGCACCGGGCCGTGGTCGACCGGAACGCGCCCGCGGCGGCGCCGGACATGCCCAGCGCCGAGCACGGCGCCATCGCGCTGCTGGAGCGCTCCGCCGTGGTGGCCGCGCTGCGCACGCTGCCGCCCCGCCAGCGCGAGGCGCTGGTGCTGCGCTATTACGGCAACCTGTCCGAGGCCCAGATCGCCGGGGCCATGGGCATCAGCCAGGGCGCCGTGAAGAGCCACACGGCCCGCGCGATGATCGCGCTGCGCACCGTCCTGGAGCAGCAGGCCTAGCCGGGCCGGCCTGGCCTTGACTCTCCGGTTACCGGAGGGCTGAGGGTCAGCGACATGACCGATACCCAGCAGATCACCGCCGCCCCCGCGGGGCGGGTACCCTCCCGGCCGGCCGGCCGCCGGTCGCCGCTGCCCGTGCTCATGTGCGGCACCTTCATGATCGTCCTGGACTTCTTCGTGGTGAACGTGGCGCTGCCGTCCATGCAGGCCGGCCTGCACGCCAGCGCCAGCGCCATCGAGTGGGTGGTGGCCGGCTACGGCCTCACCTGCGCGGTACTGCTCATCGCCGGCGGCCGCCTCGGCGACCTGTACGGGCGCCGGCTGGCCTTCGCGGCCGGGCTGGCCGTGTTCGTGGCTGCCTCGGCCGCGTGCGGCCTCGCCCCGAGCGCGGGGATCCTGATCGCCGCGCGCGTGGTCCAGGGCGTCGGCGCCGCGCTGGTCAGCCCGAACGTGCTGTCGATCATCGGCACCGCCTTCCCCGGCCCGGCCCGGGTCCGGGCCATCACGGTGTACGGCCTCACGATGGGCCTGGCCGCGGCCTGCGGGCAGCTCATCGGCGGCGTCCTCATCCAGGCTGATCTCCTGGGCCTGGCCTGGCGCTCGGTGTTCCTCATCAACGTCCCGGTCGGGCTGGCCGCGCTGGCCTGCACCTGGCGGCGGGTGCCCGAGTCCCGCGTGGCCGGCCCGGCGGGCGGCCGCGGGCTCGACGTCACGGGCATGACGCTGATCACCCTCGGGCTGACCGCCCTGGTGCTGCCGCTGATCGAGGGCGTCTCCCAGCACTGGCCGGCCTGGACGTGGGCCAGCCTGGCCGGCGCCCCGGTCCTGCTGGCCGCCTTCACCGCCCATGAGGCGCGCCGGGCCCGGCGGGGCCGCGCCCCGCTGCTGGACCTGGCCCTGCTGCGGCAGCGGGCGCTGGCCGCCGGGCTCGCCACGCAGCTCGCGTTCTGGTGCGGGCAGGCATCGCTGTTCGTGGTGCTCGCCCTGTACCTGCAGCTGGGCCGCGGGCTCGGCCCGCTCCAGTCCGGCCTGGTGGTCTCGATCATGGCGGGCGCCTACCTGGTCGCCTCGCTGCGAGCGCCCGCCCTGACGGCCCGGTACGGCCGATCCCTCACGGCGGCGGGCGCGCTGATCCTGGCCGCCGGGCACGGCGTGCTGCTCCTCGCGATCGCCGGGCTGGGAGTGGGCGGCAGCGTCCTGTGGCTCGCCCCTGGCCTGCTGCTGATCGGCGGCGGCATGGGACTGTGCCTGACTGCCCTGAATGCCAGCGTTCTGGCTCATGCGACCCCGGATACGGCCGGGGCCATCTCCGGAGCCATGTCCACCACGCAGCAGGTCGGCAACGCGCTGGGGGTGGCGGTCACCGGAGTGATCTTCTTCGGGGCGCTGGCCGGCGGATACGGTCACGCCATGGTGCTGAGCCTGGCCGAGCTGGCCGTCCTGCTGGTGACGGTGGCCGCGCTGACCCGGCTGATGCCGCGGCTGCGGGCCGGGGAGTAGGAGAAAATCGTGAGCATGCAGGTGCGGCTGCCCATCGGGGACTTCGCGAAGATGACCCATCTCAGCGTGAAGGCGCTACGGCACTACCACGACGTCGGGGTGCTGGAGCCCGCGCAGGTGGACCCGTGGTCGGGCTACCGGTTCTACGAGCCGGACCAGATCCCGGTGGCCCAGGTCATCCGGCGCTTCCGCGAGCTCGGGATGCCGCTGGAGGAGGTGAAGGCGGTCCTGCAGGCGCCGGACGTGGGATCGCGCAACGACGTCATCGTCGCGCACCTGGAGCGGATGGAGTCGCAGCTGGCCCAGACGCAGGCGGTGGTCGCCTCGCTGCGCTCGCTGCTGGAGCGGCCCGCGCCGGCGGTGTCGGTCGAGTACCGCTCGGTGGGCCGGGCCCGGGCGCTGGCGGTCCGCGACGTGGTGACCGAGGCCGAGGTCCAGGACTGGTGGGTCGCGGCGTTCAGCGAGCTGCACGCGGCGCTGGCGGCGGCGGGGATCGCGCCCGCCGGGGCGGGCGGCGCGCTGTACGCCGGCGAGCTGTTCGAGGTGGAGAAGGGCGAGGTGGTGGCGTTCGTGCCGGTGCCCGCCGGCGCGGCGGGCGGCCTCGCGGGCGGCGGGCGGGCGGCGGTGATCGACGTCCCGGCCGCGGAGCTGGCGGTGGCGCTGCACCAGGGGCCGTTCCCGGACCTGGACCGGACCTACGGGGCCCTCGGCACGTACGTGGCGGAGCGGGAGCTGGGGGTGGACGGGCCGATCCGGGAGTACTACCTGGTCGCGCCGTGGGACACCGGCGACGAGTCCGCGCACCGCACCGAGGTCGGCTGGCCGATCTTCCAGACCACGGGCCCCGGCCGGGCCGGGGCCTGGCGGGCGGGGCGGGCGCCGCACCCGGAACGCGGCTGACTCGGGAACTGCTCTGGCTGCGCGCGCTTAGCCGGGCGGCGCGAGCCGGGCCAGCTGCCCCTCCAGGGACCGCCGCTCGGCGTCGGTCTGGACGAGCTCCAGGGCGCGCCGGTAGGCGCGGCGGGCCTCGTCCTCCCGCCCGGCGCGGCGCAGCAGGTCGGCGCGGGCAGAGTGGAAGTAGCGGTAGTGGCCGAGGTCGAGGCCGTCGAGGATGGCCAGGCCGGCCTCGGGCCCGTCGAGCTCGGCGACGGCGACGGCCCGGTTGAGCTCGACGACGGGCGAGCCGGTCTGGGCCGCGAGGGTGTCGTAGAGCGCGGCGATCTGGCCCCAGTCACGCGGCTGCTGCATGTGCAGGTCGGCGATGGCGGCCTGCACGGCATAGGGGCCGGTCTCGCCGCGGCCGATGGCCCGCTGCAGGAGCCGCCGGCCCTCGCTGATCTGCCGCTCGTCCCACAGCGCGCGGTCCTGGTCGCCGAGCAGGACGATCTCGCCGTCGCGGGCGCGGGCCGCCCGGCGGGCGTCATGCAGCAGCATGAGCGCGAGCAGCGCGAGGACCGCGCCCTCGTCGGGCATGAGCTCGGACAGGGCCCGGCCGAGCTGGATCGCCTCGGCCCCGAGATCGACCCGGCCGGCCCCCCAGCCCTCGTTGAACACGAGGTAGACCACGGCCAGCACCGCCGCCAGCCGGTCCGGGAGCTGGTGGCCGGGCGGCACGGCGAACGGGATCCGCGCGTCGCGGATCTTGTGCTTCGCCCGGGTCAGCCGCTTGCTCATGGTCTCGGTCGGGACGAGAAACGCCAGCGCGATCTCCTCAGTGGACAGGCCGCCGAGGGTACGCAGGGTCAGGGCCACCTGCGCCTCGAGCGCGAGCGCGGGGTGGCAGCAGGTGAAGATCAGCTCGAGCCGCTCGTCGGGAAAGCTGGCCGGCTCCGGCACGGTGGCCTCCGATTCCGCGGTGAGCTCGCGCGCGAGCAGCTTCGTCTTCTCGGCGAGCACGCGCTGGCGGCGGATGTGGTCGATGGCCCGGTTCCGCGCGGTCGAGATCAGCCAGCCGACCGGATTGCCGGGTTCCCCGTCGCGCGGCCAGCGCTCGGCCGCGATCGCGAACGCCTCCTGAGCGGCATCCTCGGCCAGTTCGATGTCGCCGAGGATGCCCACGAGGGTGGCCAGCACCCGGGCCCAGTGCTCGCGGAAGACGCCGTCAAGCGCCATCGAACTGCGCCTCGAGGACGGGCCGCACCTCGATCGCCCCGCCGGACCGGGTGTCCTGCAGATCCTGCGCGATGGCGAGGGCCGCGTCGAGGTTGTCGGCCTCGACCACGATGACGCCGGCCAGGAATTCCTTGGTCTCGATGAACGGCCCGTCGGTGAGCAGCGTCCGGCCGCCGTCACCGTTGCGCACGGTCGTGGCCGACTCGTCGGCGTGCAGCCGGGCCCAGCCGGTCACGCACGGCCGGGCCAGCACGTCGGCGATCGGGCCCGCGACCGGGCCGGCCTGGCTGCGCTGGCTGCCGTAGGCCAGCAATGCGTACTGCATAACCCCTCCCCGTCAACAGATAGATGCCCGTTCGAGTATGAGACGAACGGCATCGTGGCCGGCGGACACCTCCGGCCGAGGAAATCCGCGCGGACCGGGTGCTGTCCGTTCCCGGCCGGCCCGTTCGTCGTTACGGCAGATCCGCCCCCGCACGGGGCCACCTGCTGGAGGACAGATGACGAACAGCCAATCCCCGCCCGCTGCGCTGCGCTGGGTGCTGGTCCTGACCTCGACCGCCTACTTCATGGTCATCCTCGACACGGGCGCGCTGTTCACCGCGCTGCCCCGGATGCAGCGCGACCTGCACGCGAGCCTCGCCTCGCTGCAGTGGACCGTGAATTCCTACGGCATCGCCTTCGCGGCCGGGATCCTCACCGCCGCGGCGCTCGGTGACCGGTTCGGGCGACGGCGGGTCTTCAACCTCGGCCTGGCCGTGTTCACGCTGTCCTCGGCCGCGTGCGCGCTCGCCCCCGGCACCGCTGAGCTGACCGTGGCGCGCACCGTTCAGGGCCTCGGCGCGGCGGCGGTGCTGCCGCTCAGCCTCACCATCCTCAGCGCGGCGTACCCGCCGCGGCGGCGCGGGCTGATCGTGGGAATCTACGGCGGGCTGGCCGGGCTCGCGGTCGCGGCCGGCCCGGTCGTCGGCGGGGTGGTCACCGAGGCGCTGGGCTGGCACTGGATCTTCTGGCTCAATGTCCCGATCGGGCTGCTCGCCACCGCACTGGCCACCCGCCTGCTGCCGGAGAGCCACGGCGCAGCGGAGCGACTCGACCTGCCCGGCGTCACCCTTGTCACCGCCGGCGTCGTCAGCCTGGTCTGGGCCCTGGTGCGGGCCGGTGACGCCGGCTGGTCGAGCCCGGAGATCGTGGCCACGCTGGCATCCGGCGGCGTGCTGCTGGCGGCCTTCGCGCGGTGGGAGCGCGCGGCTCCGGCGCCGATGCTGCCGCTGCGGCTGCTGCAGAACCGGACGTTCGCGGTGGGCACCGTGACGATGTTCCTCATGACGGGGGCCACCTTCGCCGCTGCGTTCCTGATCACGCAGGAATTCCAGTTCGCCCGCGGCTTCTCGCCGGTCTCGACCGGCCTGCGGCTGCTGCCGTTCTTCGGGACGCCGATGATCATCTCGCCGCTGGCCGGGGCGCTCTCCGACCGGATCGGGCGCCGTCCGATCATGGTCACCGGCCTCGCCCTGCAGGCGGCCGGGTTCGCCTGGGTCGCCGCCCGCGGGTCCCTGCACGCGAGCTGGATCGAGCTGGTCATCGCCCTGCTGGTGGCCGGCGTCGGCGTCTCGATGGCCGTGCCCACCGTCCCCACCGCGGTGCTCAACTCGGTCGCCGAGGCCGAGCTGGGCAAGGCCTCCGGGCTCAGCTACATGGCCCAGCGCTTCGGAGCCGTGTTCGCGGTCGCCCTCGCCAGCACGGTCTTCTCGGCCTACGGCAGCCTCGCCAGCCCGACCTCGGTGACAGCCGGGTTCCGGCCCGCGCTGTGGTCCTGCGTTGCCTTCGCCGCGCTCGCCGCACTGACCTCGGCGGCCATCCGCCCGCGCCCGCCGCGCGCCCCCGCCGATACCCCCGCGGCCGACACCCTCGTCGGCGCGTAACCCACCGAAAGGACGCCGCAATGCCCGACATCCTGCACCGCATCAGCATCGACGCCCCCCGCGAGGCCGTCCACGACCTGGTCGCCACCACTGACGGCATCGCCCGCGCGCTGCGCCCGGCCGGCCAAGGCGGGACGACGCTGCTGTTCACCCACGCCGGCTGGGCGGAGGCGAGCGAGTTCATGAGCGGCTGCAGCACCAACTGGGGCGCGTACCTCACCAGCCTGAAGGCCGGCGCCGAGGGCGCCGGGTTCCGCGCCTACCCGCAGGGCCAGGTCAGCCGCTGGGCCTGAGCACCACCGTCACCACCACCACCGGATCCCTGGAAAGGACAACTGGCATGGCGAGGTTCATCTACCTGCACCGCGGCCCGGCCGCCTCGATGCCCGGCCTCACGCCGGAGCAGGCCGCCGAACGGACGGCCGCGTTCCGCGCCTGGACGGAGCGCGCCGGCGCGGCGCTCGTCGACGTCGGCTGCCCGTTCGGGGCGAGCGCGTCCGTTCGCGATGACGGCGCTGAGGGAGCGGCCGGCGACCTGACCGGCTACACGATCGTCGAGGCCGGCGATCTCGCGGCGGCGAGGGCACTGACCGACGGCCTCCCGTTCCTGTCCGGCGCGGACGGGAAGTGCGCGGTGGAGATCTTCGAGCTGCTGCCGATGTAGCGGACCGGTCCGGGGAAGGTTCTCCGGCCGACGCCGGTTGTGACGGCATGACCCGAGAGCCGAAGATCCCCGGACCGGACCACCCCATCACCGTCGAGCGAACCTCAGGCCGCGTGGTCGTGCGCGCGGGCGGGCAGATTCTCGCCGACACCGAGAAGGCGCTCACGCTGCGCGAGGCCAGTTACCCCGCCGTCCAGTACGTGCCGCTCGCCGAGATCGACCAGGCCGCGATCCGCCCCACCGAGACGCACACGTACTGTCCCTACAAGGGCGAGGCGTCGTACTACACGATCGCGACCCCCGGCGGCGAGTTCCCCGACGCTATCTGGACCTACCCGGAGCCCTACGACGCGGTCGCCGGCATCGCCGGGCACGCCGCGTTCTATGCCGACCGGGTCGAGATCACGGTCGGCGAGTAACGCTCGAACGTCGCCGTCGGGCTGAGTATCAACTCGCCCAGCCGGCGACGGGGATGGCCCGGGCCACTGGCGCAGCAGGCGAGTGCCCAGGATCGGCCTCGGATAAACATCCAGTGCGGTGTCGTCCGTCCATCAGCTGGCACTATGGCCTAGGCTGTCTGCTGCCTGGCTACTTGCCACCTGGCAGTTGCCCCGAAGTGAAAGTCTGCGATGGACCCGACTCCGAGCACTCGCGTGGAGCGTCGGCGCCTGCGCGGCGAGCTCAGAAAGGCTCGCCAGGAAGCCGGCCTGACGCAGGAGCAGGTGGCGCAGCATATGGACTGGTCCCTGTCCAAGATCATCCGGATCGAGACCGGGTCCGTGGGGGTCTCGACGAATGACCTGAATGCGCTGCTGCGGCTGTACGAAATCGGAGACGTCGACTACGTCCGCAGGCTCATCGATCTGGCTAAGGCAACGCGCCAGCAGTCGCCGTGGAGCAAGTACCGGGATAGCATCCCTCCGGCCTTTTTCCAGTTCCTCGAATATGAGGCCGCCGCCTTCGTGGTCCGAGAGTACGAGAGCTTCCTCATCCCCGGCCTGCTGCAGACGGAGCAGTACGCGGCGACTGTCATATCGGAATATAAGGGGAACTACTCACCCAGGACCATCGAGGCTCGCGTCGAGATACGCATGGCCCGTCAGCAGCTGCTTGAGCAGCCCAACCCCCCGTACCTTCATTTCATCCTGGACGAGGGGGTCGTCCAGCGCCTGGTGGGCGATAGGGACGTCCGGGCCGAGCAGCTGCAGAAGCTCGTCGACATGGCGCACCGGCCGCGGGTGACAATAGAGATCGTGCCGTTTTCGGCCGGACTGCACCGGAGCCTGGGCGAAACCTTCTCGATCCTTGAATTTCAGGACACCGCAGATGATGACGTCCTCTACTTCGAGAATGCCCGAGACGCACTGCTGACCCATAATGAAGCCGACGAAATCAGCCTGTACCGTGAGATTTTCGAGAACCTCCGGTCGATTTCTCTTGGACCCAGCAAAAGTTTGGCCTATCTTATTAGAGTGGCCGCAGAAGAAACACCGTGATTGGACCGTCAGCTATGGCCGGCGGTCCGCTCACGGCCACATTTCAGGAGGGAACATTGGATATGCCCGCTTCGGATATTAAGTGGAAGATCAGCAGTGCATCCGGTGGTACAAATTGCGTCGAAGTGGCCTTCGTCAAACAAGAAGTTCTGGTCCGTGACTCAAAGAACCGTGATGCTGGCGCTACCCTGGCCTTTTCGGAGCCGATCTGGCGCGAGTTCATCTCTGCGCTCGGTCGCCACGACCAGTTCACTCAGCCCTAGTTTCTCGTAGTGGCGGGCACGCCAGCACCGCGCCGCCTCGGCGGTCGCGCTGCCTGTGAGAGCACGCCTTGCACGCTCATCCTGACGGTCCGTGCCGCCGGGCGCGACGCCCGGCGGCACGGACCGGCGCTATTCCTACACGGGCTGGTCCAGCGACGTGAGGTGCTCGAGGCGCTGCAGGGTCCCGTCGGCCAGAAAGACCGAGTCGATCCGCCCGTCCGGGAGCTGGTGAAATTTGACGGGCTCCCCTGACTGACGGTAGCCGGGCTCCACTATGAAGACCCTGGGATCATCGGTTGGCGCGAGGCTCAGGCGCCAGGTGGGCGCCTGCAGGTCAATGAACGTCAACTTGCTGTCGCGCCACTCCAGGCGTACTACCTGACTGTGAGACGGCTTGGAGTACAGGCCGAGGAGCGGGCGGTACTCATCAGGAGTTGGCGCTGGGGCCCGCATGCGCGGCGGTTTAGCCCGGACAGCCCGCCGGGCGATCGCGGCCAGGTCCATCGCGAGCGCTGACGCGTCTCCGCTCCCGTTGATAAGCGCGATCGCGCCTACCTGGCGGTCGGGGTCGAAGCATATGTTGCTCGTGAATCCCGGGAGCGCTCCCGAATGCTGGATCCACACCACGTCGTCCCGGCGTACCGAAAACCAGGAAAGACCCCACGCCTGCGACCAGTCACTCCCGTCCAGGTATCGCGGAGTGTGCATCTCGCGAAGCGAGGCACCCGACAGGACGGCTGGCTGTGTGTCTTCGCGATACGCCTTCATCTGGAATGCGATCCAGGTAGCGAGATCATCGACACACGACCAAAGGCCTCCTTCGGCCCACATTTGCGGCACGGCAGGAATCACGTCCAGCTCGTCGGAGAATGCTCGCTGGGCGTATCCGGTCGCCCGGCGCCCCCGCAGGGATCCGGTCGCGGGATCGAAGCTTGTCGCCGTCATTCCGAGTGGCGTGAGGATCTCGTTCTCTATGTACTTGGCGTAGGGACAGCCTGTTATTCTAGTCACTACCTCGCCGAGGAACTGGTAGGCGAGATTCGAATACTTCGGATGCTGGTCCGGCGGAATCAGCGTCGCGATATCCGCAATTCGCTCCAGCGTCCGTGCGGCCATTCCCTCGTACGAGGGAATGGTCCAGTCGGTTCCCGGTGGCTCGCTCGCCAGGCCAGACTCATGGGCCAGCATGCGGCGGACAGTCACTGCGTCGATCTCGGAACTGGGCAGTGCGGCCTTCCGCAGCTCCGGGATGAAAGTCGCTATCGGCTCATCCAGCCGGAGGCGGCTATCGTCGCGCAGTTGCATGATGGCGGTGCCAGTAAAGGTCTTGGTGATAGACGCGACGCAGAACATCGTCGCAGAGTCTGCGGTCATCCCGGTTGCCGTGTCCGCATACCCCGCCCCACCGGACCAGGCGACCTCATCCTCGAAGATAACCCCGGCCGCGGCGCCGGGTAGCCTGTTGTCCTTAACAAACCAGGCCAGCGCTGCCTCAAACTCCGACGACGGGTCCCCGCCCGATCCGGCCATCTGTCACGCTCCCAGAGACTTCACGGCCGCGATCCCGTCGCCTGGCCGCCCGTGTCGCAATCCTCTCAGACACGAATCTTTCAATAGCGTCGCCGGGACAGCCATTGTGGCGGCGAAGCCCTGGCGGCTGTCCGGCCGATCATGTGAGCCAGCTGATTGCCGGGCCGACGACGAGGCGGGCGCGGTAGACAGCGGCGGCTTTGCTGGCGGGTGGCCAGGTCATGCCACGGCCTGGCCCGTGGTGAAAGCACAGCTCGACGGAGCTGCCGCTGGAGCGCTAACTGTCAATCTGCAACATGGCAGATTGGTACCTTGCCATGTGCCTATGTCCGACCGCATACTGGCGATGAGGCTTGAACTAGGCGGTGGCCATGCTCATCATGATCTTCTTCATCGGAACGCTCCTTGGCCTGCTAGCTGGCGCCGTGGCCTGCATCCGGTATGTGCGCCAGGAGATGACCGCCAACGTGGTCCCCCGACTGAACCTGATCCAGCTTCACCTGGACAACCTCGAGGCAGAGGTCAATCTCGCGCTCGCGACGCGCATGGCCGAGCTGAGCGGCCATCACGTTGCGGGCCCACTGCCACCCGGCCGTTGAGACCGGTCCGCGCCGGCGCCCATCAGCGACCGCACCGCGCCTGCCCCCGAACGGTGCTACTGGAGGGACCCGGCGGCGGGGATGTCCCCGATCAGTGCGGCCAGGCCGGCCTCGTCCATGAGGTCAGCCGGGCGGACGGTGACGTCGCGGCGGACGTAGTAGAACGCGGCCCGGACCGCGGTGAGCGGGACGCCGGCCAGGTCCGCCCAGGCCAGGCGGTAGGCGGCGAGCTGAACGGCGACCGCGCGGCGCTCGGCGGCCGAGGACGGCGGGCGGCCGGTCTTCCAGTCGACGACGTCGAAGGTGCCGTCGGGGGCGTCGGCGAAGACGGCGTCGATGCGGCCGCGGATCAGCCGCCCGCCGATCAGGGTCTCGAACGGGACCTCGACCCCGGCGGGCTGGCGGTCAGCCCACTCGCTGGCCTCGAAGGCGGCCTTCAGGCCGGCCAACTCAGGGTCGGGCTCGGTGCCGTCCACGTCGTCGCTGGCGCCGGGCAGCTCGTCGGCGTCGATGAGCTGGGGCTGGCCGAAGCGCTCCTCCAGCCAGCGGTGGAACTCGGTTCCGCGCAGGGCGTGCGGCGCAGGCGGGCGCGGCATCGGGCGGCGGACCTGCCGGGCCAGCTCCGCCGGGTCGCGGGCCATGGTGACCAGCGCCGAGACCGGCAGCTGACTGGGCAGCACGACCTGGGCCGGGCCGCCCGCCCGGCGGCGGGCCCGCTCGGCCAGCAGCAGGTCGGCCTCGCCGGACCAGGAGTCCATCAGCTCCTGGTACGGGCCGGGCGCGGCGGCGGCATCGGCGGGCGGCCGGTAGGCCAGGTCGGACATGGCCTGGAAGACCAGGCCGGCGGCGGCCCGGACGGCCTGCGACCGGGCGTCAGCGGCGCGCTCGGCCGGCCAGGCGGCCACGGCGGGCTCGGCCAGCGCCGGGTTGGCCGCGTCCGGCTCGGGCTCGGCCGCCCACTCGGTGACACTCCCCGCGCCCGCCCGGCAGGCGTCGCCGACCTCGCTCAGGAAGGCGGACGGGCCCAGGCGGGACGAGCCGTCACCCCACCAGTAGCCCGAGCAGCCCAGCCAGAACGCGGCGCGGGTGGCGGCGACGTAGGCCAGCCGGCGCTCCTCGGCCAGCTCGCGCGCGGTGCAGGCCTCGGTGAAGGCAGCCAGCTCGCTGGCTGACAGGCCGGCCAGCGGGGGCAGGTCGACGGCGTCACCGCGCAGGCTGAACGGCAGCAGGCGCGGGTTCTCGGTCCACCGGGTGGTGGACCGGGGCCGGGCCGGGAACACCCGGGAATGGGCGCCCGCCGACAGGCCGGGGACGATGACGGCGGGCCACTGGAGGCCCTTGGCCGCGTGCACGGTGGCGAGCTTGACCGAGTCGGTCTCGCCGACCCGGCCGCCCTCCAGGCCGAACTCCTCTTCCTCGGCCGCGCTGAGGTAGGCCAGGAACGCGCCCAGTGTGGAGCCGTCCTGCGCGCCGGCGAACGTGGCCGCCGCGTCGGTGAAGGCGTCGAGGTCGGCCCGCGCGCTGGCCGGGTCGACGCCGGGCCGGGACGCCACCTCGATGTCCAGGCCGAGCGCCCGCTCGACCTCGGTGACCAGGTCGGGCAGCGGCCGGGCGACGTGCGAGCGGAGCGCCCGCAGCTCGGCGGCGAGGTGGGACAGCCGCGCGTGCGCGGCCGGGGAGTAATGGGCCGGGCCGTCGAGGTCGTCGAGTGCCTCGACCAGGCTCCCGGTGTCCCGGGTCAGGTCGGTCACCGCCTGCGCCAGCGCGTCGCCTGGACCGGCCGGCGGCGCCGCAGCACTGGCCGGCCCGGCGCCGGCCTGGCTGGCCAGCGCGCGGGCGCGCCGCCCCAGTGCGACGAGATCAGCCGGGCCGATCCGCCACCGGGGCGACACCAGCAGCCGGGCCAGCGCGTCGGAGGCGGTGGGGTCGTGCAGGACGCGCAGCGTCGCGACGATGTCGGCGACCTCGGGGACGGTGAGCAGGCCGCCGAGGCCGACCACCTCCACCGGGATGCCCCGCGCCTCCAGCGCCGCGCGGATGGCCGGGAACTGGGCGCGCTTGCGGCACAGCACGGCGATGTCGGACGGGCGGACCGGCTCCGCCGAGCCGTCGGGCCACGGCTGGCCGTCCGGCGCGCGGCCGGGACCCAGGCTGAGCAGGCCGGCGACCTGGCCGGCCACCCAGCCCGCCTCGGCCCCGGCGGACTCCAGCAGGGCGCAGGTGACGTGGCCGCGGTCGTCGCGGGCCGGCGGGGCGACGAGCATCGGCACCTCGGGGGCGGCGGCGCGCAGCTCGGCCTGGAGGGCGCCGGCCGCGCGCAGGACGCGGCCGGTGTTGCGGAAGCTGGTGGACAGCAGCAGCACCGGGGCCGGCCGGCCCTCGTGCACCGGGAAGTCGGCCTGGAACCGGCGCAGGTTGCCGGCGCTCGCGCCGCGCCACCCGTAGATCGACTGGCACGGGTCGCCCACGGCGGTGACGGGATGGCCCCCGCTGAACAGGGCGCGCAGCAGGACGAGCTGGGCATGGCTGGTGTCCTGATACTCGTCGAGCAGCACGACCTGGTATCGGCTGCGTTCGGCCGCGCCAACCTCGGGGTGGCGGG
>DASYBB010000015.1:0-2450 GCA_036501025.1 Streptosporangiaceae bacterium | reverse complement strand
CGCTTCGGCGGCGGACTTGGCGATCGCGCTGTAGTGCTTGCCCGCGATGGTGCCCGGGTGCGCGGCCGCGGCCGTCGTGTAGGTGTCGGCCCGGGCCGTATAGCCGGCCGCCGCGTCGTTGTAGCGGACCTTGACGAGGCTGCCGAAGAGCACGTTGAGCGCGGTGACGACCGCGCCCAGGTACATCAGCCGGGCCGCCCCGAGCACCGGAGACGGCAGCTCGGCCCTGATCGGGCGCCGCCGCCCCGGGGCGTACTGGGCCAGTGGCGTTCCGGCGCTGGGGAAGCTGCCCCCGCCCGGCTGCCCGCCGCCGGGCCAGGAACCACCGGAAGACGGCTGCTGCTGCGGCCAGGACGTCGCCTGCAACGTCGCGGGCGCGGGCGCGACCCCGGGCCCGGCGGGCTGCGGCCACGACGGCGTTCCGTACGGCGACCCCGGCGCGCCGCCGTCCGGCATGGCCCCCGGCGGGGAGCCCGCGCTGGTCTGCTGCCATCCGGCCGGCTCCTGCCCCCCGGCAGGCTGCCGCCAGGCAGCCGGACGCTGGCCGGAAGCGTACTGCTGCGGGCCGGCCGGGGACTGCGGCGGGCCGGAAGCGTACTGCTGGGGACCGGCCGGGGACTGCGGCCGCCACGACTGCCCCGCCGCAGGCTGGGCGGGCTGCGCGTACGGGGCCGGCCCGGGGCCGGGCGACCCGGCGCCTGCCCCGATGTTGCCCGCGGCGGCGGCGTAGTAGCCGTCGGCCACCATGGGCGCGTGCCCGGTGGCGGCCGGCGCCGGTCCCTGCTGGAAGCGGCCGGCCGGCGCCATGCCCGGGCTGACCGCCGGGGCGCTCACCTCGGTGGGCGGGTGCGGGGCCTGGTCGGCGGCGATGATGCCGGCCAGCGGCTCCGGCCAGAAGGCGCCGATGGTGCCCGGCAGCGGCGGCCCGAGGGCCGAGATCATCGCGGTGAGCTGCGCCAGCCCGATCCGCTTGGCCGGGTCCTTGCTCAGGCAGGCCGTGATGACCTGCTGCAGGCCGGCCGGGATGCCGCCCAGGTCCGGCTCCGCGGTGACCACCCGGTAGAGGATGGAGGCGGCGCTGCCGCCGCCGAACGGCGCGTTGCCGGTCGCTGCGTAGGCGAGCACGCAGCCGAGCGAGAAGACGTCGCTCGGCGGGCCCGCTTGCTGCCCTTCGGCCTGCTCGGGCGACATGTAGCCAGGGGTCCCGACCACCATCCCGGCCGAGGTCAGCGCCGTGCCCTCGAACGCGCGGGAGATGCCGAAGTCGATCACGTGCGGCCCGTCGGCGGCCAGCAGCACGTTGCCGGGCTTGAGGTCCCTGTGCACCAGGCCGCAGCCGTGCACCGCGCGCAGCGCGTCGGCCAGGCCGGCCGCCAGCCGCCAGACGGCGGCCTCGGCCAGCGGGCCGCGCAGGTTCACCACGTCGGCCAGCGGCGGGCCGGGCACGTACGCGGTGGCCAGCCAGGGCGGGTCGTCGTCGAGGCCCGCGGCGACAACAGGCGCGGTGTACATGCCGCCGACCGCCCGGGCGGCGGCGACTTCGCGGCCGAAGCGGTGCCGGAACTCGGCGTCGCGCGCGAGTTCTGAGTGCACCACTTTGACGGCCACCGCTCGTCCTGCGGGCGAGTAACCGAGGTAGACCCGGCCCATCCCGCCGGCGCCGAGCCGGGCGCGCAGCTGAAATTCCCCCACACTACGAGGGTCGTTCGCGGAAAGCGGTTCCATCCCTGCTCCCAAGACGCCCAGCGAGACCGCACGCTGAGATTACCCGATGAGTCCCCTGGCGGGCGGCCGGCTGACGCTAAGAAGCCGCCAGGAAATCGCTGTGCGAACGCCGGGAGCTAAGGCTGGTAACGATAGCCCATGCCCGGCTCGGTGAGCAGGTGCCTGGGCCGGGACGGGGTTTCCCCGAGCTTGCGCCGCAGCCGCGTCATGTGAAAGCGCAGGTAATTCGTCCTGTCCTGGAAACCGGGCCCCCACACGCCGGACAGCAGCTGGGCCGAGCTGACCAGCCGGCCCGGGCGGCGCAGCAGGATTTCCAGGATTCGCCACTCCGTGGGAGTCAGGCGTGGCGGGGAAGAGGCGGCCGGGACCGTTCCTGATGCTGGATTTTGAATTGTGTGCGCAGCGAGGTCGATGCTCCAGTCACCGATCGCGGCGACCGGCGCCGCGTCATGGGCGGCCCCCTCGTCGCGGCGCAGCGCGGCGCGGAGCCTGGCGAGCAGCTCGCCCATCGCGAACGGCTTGGTCACGTAGTCGTCGGCGCCGGCGTCGAGCGCGCCGATCTTGTCGCCGGGGCCGGCGCGCCCGGACAGCACGATGATCGGCGCCCGTGACCAGCCGCGGAACGCGACGATCACCTCGGTGCCGTCCACGTCGGGCAGGCCGAGGTCGAGGATCATCGCGTCCGGCGGGCTGGCCGCCGCGGTGGCCAGCGCCTCCCGGCCGGT
>DASYBB010000014.1:0-1738 GCA_036501025.1 Streptosporangiaceae bacterium | reverse complement strand
CGGGCTGGTGAGGCGGTCCAGCGGGTCGCGGCCCTGGGTCAGGTCATTGAACGCCAGCACTCGCAGGTGCTGCAGGGTGCCGGGCAGCCCGCCGCGGCGCAGCGCGACCGCCAGCGCGTCGACGTACGCCTTCGAAGCGAGCGCGTCCTCGATCGCCAGCTCCCGGCCGGACAAGAACGCGTTGCCGGACACCTCCCGGCCGGCCACCACCCGCTGCCGATCCTGACGGGCCTGCTCCTTGCCGCGCTTGAACGCTTCCGGGTCCAGCTTCATGGCCAGCGCTGTCGCCTTGCGGGCCAGCTGGTCATACCGCAGCCCTGGCGCGAGCCCTGCTAGCACCTCATCGGCGTAGGCCGCATCAGCGCCGGACAGGCAGCGGGTGGGCCGCCAGATCAGCCGGGCGCGGTACTCATCGATCAGCCCGGCGCCGAGCGCGGCCCAGGTCCGGGGCAGCCGCGTCTCAAGGTCGGTGGCCAGGTCCATGGTGTCGCGGGCCGCGTTCTGTGAGGTGACCAGCTCCATGCCGAGCTCGGCGTCGGGGAACTCTCCCTCCCGGCAGCCGCGCGGCACCCTACGCGCCGTGGCGTCGGCCAGCTGGGCTTCGCGGCGGCGGGTGAACTCCGCGACCGCGGTCAGTTCGAGGTAGGCGGCGCGGGCGGCCAGCCGGCGGGCCGCGGACATCGCGCCGATGACCTGGTTGTCGGTCAGCCGGTCCAGGCCCCCGGCGGCCTGCTCGGTCAGCGCGGCCAGTACCGGGCCTGGGCGCATCGCGCCCGCGGACCGGTCCTGGGCGAACACTTCCCCGCCGAGCCCGTCCGGGCCGAGCATCGCCGCGAGTTCGGCGAGGTCGACGTCGGCGGCGTCGCCGAGGCCTATGGTGGCGGCTGGGCCCTCGACCTCCCACTCCTCGGGGATCCGGGCCTGGCCCGCGTCGAGATCGGCGATGTAGGCGGCCATCTCCGCGTCGCCGTCCCAGTCATCCTCCGGCGCCCCGGCCGGCTCGCCCACGGTCTCGTCCCGCGCCGGGTCTCCGGGCGGCGGCTGCTCGCCGTCTGGCCCGGGACCGGGGAACGAGGCTTCGGACACTACGCCACTCCGTTCGAATGAGCTTTTCTTATATGAACACTTTATCGAGAAGGTCCGACATTCGAGGCCTCTCAGAGCGGCTGTCGGCAAGATTTTCTGCGCTGTGATAGTCCGCCTCCCGAAAGCCGGCCGCATAAGGGCGCCGGGGTAGAGTTCGACGTCACCGTGCCCAGCGCGGACGTCGGCGCGGTCTACGAGGCGCACCGCCGGAACGCCGGATCGGTCACCAAACTCGCCGACCAGCCGTGGGGTGAACGGACGTTCCACGCGGTCCTGCTTGGCTACCGGTTCCTGATCGCCGCGGGAGGCTGAGTTCAGCCTCTGGGCGGGGGCTAGGTACACCTCGAATTCGGAATCTAGGGCCATCGACCCGGGCGGAGGCGGGCCGCGAGGCTAATGCCCATGGTTGCCGTGGCTGTTGGCCTGGACCAGCCAGCGTCACCTTCGGCGCCCCCCGGCCTGCTGGGGCGCCTTGAACGTACCGCCCCACCCGTTGCGCGTGCTGCGCTTATCGCGCTGAACCTCGCGGCCGTCGCGTTCTACTCGCTGTCCGTTACGCGGCACGGGGTTGGGTTCGGCCGGTACCGGATCGACCTGGACGTCTACCGGATCGGCAGCCAGGTGTGGCTGCGGCATGGGGACCTGTACGGGG
>DASYBB010000013.1:0-2629 GCA_036501025.1 Streptosporangiaceae bacterium | reverse complement strand
GGTGCCAGTGGGCGTCCGGCCCGAGCCGGACGCGCACCCCGGCGCCGGGGTCCGTGATCGACCCCGGGCTGACGGCGAGGTCGCCGACGGCGAGCACCCGCCGCCCCCGGACCTCCGCGACGGCCGCCGCCAGCTCGGCCTCTCCGCACGCCGACGCCCCGGCCGCTGCCGCCACTCCCCCGGCGCCGCCGTGGCGGTAGGCGAGCACTAGCCGCCGCAGCTCGTCCTCCGGCAGCCCGGTCAGCCGCGCCGCCACTGCGGCGCGCGGCGCCCCCGCTGGCGTGGCGAGCAGCCGCACCGCGTCAATCAAGGGCTCGCCAGCCTCGTCCGCCCCGAAGATCCCGGCGGTCCCGGCGCCTGGGTCGGCCAGCATCGATGCCGCCCGCGCGGCGGCATCCGCAATCAGCAGGTCAAGCCCACTTTTATCAGGAACGGACGGTGGTATCTCCCACTCCGTCCAATCCCTCGCATCGGCGCTCACGCGTCCCCCTGGTCCTTGCTCATGCTGACCAGTGCCCGCAGTTCGCCGTCGGACAATTCAGTCAGCGCGACTTCGCCGCCGGTGAGGACGGCCTCGGTGAGCCCGCGCTTGCGGGCAAGCAGCTCGGCGATGCGGGCTTCGACGGTGCCTTCCGCGATCAGGTGGTGTACCGCCACCAGGTGCCTGGCGCCGATGCGGTGCGCCCGGTCGGTGGCCTGGTCCTCCACGGCGGGGTTCCACGGCCGGTCGAAGTGGATCACGTGCCCGGCCCTGGTCAGGTTCAGCCCGGTCCCGGCCGCCCGCACCGACACGATGAGGACGTCGCCGTGCCCGGCCTGGAACCGGTCGACGATCTCCTGCCGCTTCGCGACCGGGACGGCGCCGTGCAGGAACTCGGCGGCCGCGCCCCGCGCGGCCAGGTGCGCCTGGATCAGCCGTCCCATGGACACGTACCCGGTAAAGATCAGCGCCGCCTCGCCGGCCGCGGTGATCGGCTCGATCAGCTCATCGAGCGCTTGGAGCTTCCCGGAGCGGGCGGCCTGGACATCGGCGTCCCAGCCTTCGGGGGGCTCGCGGAGGAAGTGCGCGGGCGAGTTGCAGATCTGCCGCAGCGACTGCAGCAGCCGCAGCACCTGGCCCCGGCGCTCGATGCCCGCGCTCTCCGTGACCCGGCCAACCAGGTGCGCCGTCGCCGCCTGGTACAGCGCCGTCTGCTCGCTGCCGAGTTGCACGTAACGGTCGCTGACGACCTTGGGTGGCAGCTCAGGGGCGACCCCGGGATCAGTTTTGCGGCGGCGGAGCACGAACGGGCCGATGAGCCGGCCGAGCCGCTGGGCCGCGTCTCCGCCCGCCACGCCGTCGGTCGCGGTGTCGCCGGGCGCCTGGGGCCCCGCCGCGCGCTCGGCAGCGCGCCCGTACCGGTCGCGGAACGCGGCGAGCGATCCGAGCAGCCCGGGGTTCGTCCAGTCCAGGATCGCCCACAGCTCGGACAGCGAGTTCTCGACCGGTGTCCCGGTGACCGCGATCCGCACCGCCGGGCGCAACTGCCGCAGCGCGCGGGCGGCCTGCGACCGGTGGTTCTTGACCTGCTGCGCCTCGTCGGCGACGACCAGATCCCAGGTCATGCCTGCCAGTGGTCCTGCGTCGCGGAGCAGCGTCCCGTACGTGGTGACAACGACCTCGCCGGGCCCGGACCCGGGGCCGACGGCCAGGCCGTCGAGCGAGCGTCCAGCACCGTGGTAGCGGCGCACGGTCACACCCGGCGCGAACCGCGCGAACTCCCGCTCCCAGTTGGCGAGCAGCGACGCCGGGCATACCACGAGCGCCGGGCCAGCCTCCCGCCCTGCCCGCAGGGTCAGGTGGAACGCGATGACGGTGAGTGTCTTGCCCAGGCCCATGTCGTCGGCGAGCAGCGCCCCGAACCCCAGCGCCGTCGTCCGCTCCAGCCACGCGACGCCCCGCCGCTGGTAGCCGCGCAGCGTCGCGTGCAGCCCGGCGATGACCGGGCCGGCCGTGGTGCCGTCTGCGGGACCTGGGGCGGAGCTCGCAGCGGCCGGGCCGGACTCGCGCAGCGCGGCGACCAGGTCCGCGAGCTGCCCGACGGCGGTACAGGCGACTTCGACGCCGTCGATGGCGACCTGCCCGGTCAGCACCGCGCGCAGCGCTTGCGTGCCGGTGAGCCGCTGCGCCACGCTCCGTTCCTGCGCCTTGCGCCTGGTCTGCGGGTCGATGACGACCCAGCGGCCCCGCAACCGGATCACGCCCTCGACCGCAGCGGCGGCGGCAGCCGTCTCTTCCTCCGACAGTGGCTCGCCGTCGAACGTCAGCCGCCAGGCCAGCTCGGCGGCATCGCCCAGCGAGAACGTCCCGCCCGCGCCGCCGGCCAGGGACCGCACGACCGCGCTCAGCCGCAGCCCGGCCGCGGTGGCTTCGCTCGTGTCGGGCTCGCCGAGGCGGCTGGGGGCGGTGAGGCCGCTTGCGGCCACCAGTCCGGCCGGCCATTCGACTGTGATCTGGTGCGTCGCGAGCCGGCCGACCGCACCGCCGAGCAGTTGCGCGGCCTCGGCGCCATTCAGCGTGCCGGCGGCGATGACGCGGGTCAGCGGCGGCCAGTCGCGGGCGGCGCGGCGCAGCAGCCGGTGCTCGGCG
>DASYBB010000012.1:0-17881 GCA_036501025.1 Streptosporangiaceae bacterium | reverse complement strand
CAGCAGCGCCATCATCCCCGCGACGTGCGTGGGATCGAGCCGATGCCCGTACAGCTCGGCATTGATCAGGTGGTCGGTCAGGTCGTCGCGCGGCCGGGCGATGTGCTCGCGGATCTGCACGAACAGGTAGTCGAACAGCTGCGCGCTGCGCTCCACTCGTTCCTCGGCCGGCAGGTTCACCGCTTCGAGGGTGTTCTCGACGAAGCGCGCGAACTCCGGTGCGTCCTCCTGCGGGAAGCCGAGCATGTCCGCGATCACTCGCATCGGGATGTGCTGCGCGTACTCCGCGGCCGCATCGACCACGTCCCGTCCCGCGAACCCGTCGAGCAGGCTGTCGCAGAACGCGCGCGTCGCCGCTTCCTGCCTGCCCACGGCCGCGCGGGTGAACGCCGGCAGCAGCAGCTTGCGCGCGTCGTGGTGGAACGGCGGGTCGGAGGAGATCGGCGGGGTGCCGCCGATCGGCGCCAGCTCGCGGGGCGGCCGGAAGTTGCTCATGATGATCGACCGCGAGGAGAAGCTCTCGGTGTCGGCGGCGATCGCGGCGACGTCCTCGTAGCGGGTCGGCAGCCACCCGCCGCCGAACCGGCCGGTGTGCGCGATCGGGCAGCGCTCGCGCAGGTCGTCCTGGATCCGGTAGGGATCCTCCGACCACTCGGGCTCGAGGTGGGAGAAGTCGGTGGCCCAGTCGGCCACCGGGCCGGTGGTGATCTCGTTGCGCGTGCCGAGGGGGCGGTCCGGCGTTCCCTCGCGGAAGTCCCGGGCGAACCGGTCGTCGACGGCCATGTCAGCTCTCCTCGAGGATCTCGACCGCGTGCTCGGGGCAGTTGGCCGCCGCGAGCCGCGCGGCGCGCTCCCGGTCCGGCGGCACCGGTCCGCCGGCCAGTACCGTCCCGTAGCCCTCGTCGTCCTCGCCGAACAGCTCGGGGGCCAGGTCGTAGCAGCGGCCGTGCCCCTGGCAGCGCTCGGAGCTGATCTGCACTCTCACTGCGTGCTCCCGTCTGTCTCGAGTTGGTTCTCGAGCCGGGCCGGGCCGGGGTGTCGCTGACGCCCGCGATCCAGCCCCTGAGCCAAATTAAAAGAACGTTCATATGATTTGTCAAGGAGCAGAATGGTCTGGCCCGGCCGGGCCAGCAGGTCCGTCAGTCCGGTGCCAGCCAACCGAGCGGAGGCGGTGGACGTGACCGACGCGGCGCATGCGCAGGAGGCCCGGATCCGGCAGCTTGAGGACGAGCGCTACCAGGCCATGCTCGACGGCGACGTCGAGACGCTCGGCCGCCTGCTGTCGGCGCGGCTGACCTACACGCATTCCAGCGGCGACCGCGACTCCCGGGAGTCGTACCTGGAGAAGGTCCGCGACGGCTACTTCGTCTACCGGTCGGTCGCGCACCCCGTTGACCGGATCGAGATCCTGGCCGGCGCAGCCCTGGTCATCGGCGAGATGCACGCGTCCGCGGAGGTCGGCGGGCGGGCCGCCGAGATCAGCAGCCGCGCGCTGGCGGTCTGGGCGCAGGACGGCGAGGACTGGACGCTGATTGCGTACCAGCCGACGCCGCTGCGGCCGGGGTGAGCACCTCGCGCCTGCCGCCCGGCGCCGCCTAGCCGCCTGCCGCCCGTGGCCGTCGGCCGGGGGTCCGCGGCCCGTGGCCCGTGGCCCGTGGCCCGTCGCCGCATCAAGCGTGATGTTGGCGCAGCGCGGCATTGCGCGCAGCGCCCAACGCTGCATAGATGGAAGCAGCACACGATCCTCCCGCGGCGAAGGGCGGCTGAGGCGATGGGCGCGCGGGCCAGCAGCCGCACCAGGCCGTGGTGGCCCGCGCTGGCCCGGCGATGACCCCGGCGCCCGGCGCCGCGCTGAGAGTCCCCGCGCCAGCGCCTCCCGCCCCGTTGCCCTCCGCGCCAGCGGCTCCCGCCCCGGCGCTCGCGGCGCCGTGGGGCGGCCGGGATGTCGTCACGGACCTGGGCGGGCCCGTGCACTGGGTCGACTTCGGCGGGCCGCCCGACACCGCGGCACCGCCGCTGGTCCTCGTCCACGGCCTCGGCGGGTCCCATCTGGACTGGGTGCGGGTCGCTCCCGCGCTGGCCGCCCAGCGCCGCGTCCTCGCCCTGGACCTGCCCGGCTTCGGGCTCACCCCCGCGGCCGGGCGCCCGGCCACCGTGTCGGCCAGCGCCGCGCTGCTGGGCCGGTTCGTCCGCGAGGTGGCCGGCGCGCCGGCCGTCCTGGCCGGGAACTCCATGGGCGGGACCGTGGCCCTGCTGCAGGCCGGCGCCGACCCGCACGCCGTAGCCGGGCTGGTCCTGATCGGCGCCCCGGTACCCGGATCGTGGCCATGGCCGCACCTGCCGCCGGCCGCCGACTTCGCCCTCTACCAGCGGCTGGCGGCCGACTTCGCGCTCTATGCCACGCCCGGCGCCGGCGAGTTCTACCTGTGGTCGGCCCGGTGGCGCCTGACGCCGCGCCAGCAGGTCGAGCGGACCCTGGCGCTCTGCTTCGCTGACCCGCGGCGGGCCTCGCCGCAGGTCACCGAGGCCAGCGTGGCGCTGGCCGAGATCCGGCGGTCGGCGCGGGGCACCGAGCAGGCCTTCCTGCAGGCCGCCCGCTCGCTGGGCGCGATGACAGCCTGGCCCGCCCGGTACCGCGCGCTGGCCGGCGCCCTGAACCTGCCGGTGCTCGTCATTCATGGCGAGCAGGACCGCCTGGTCCCGGCCGCGGCCGCTCGCCGCGCCGCGGCGGCCCATCCCGGCTGGGCCACCGCGCTGCTGCGGGGCGTCGGCCATACCCCGCAGCTCGAGGCGCCCGGCGAGGTCGTGGCCGCGATCAGCCCGTGGCTGGCGATGAGGTAAGGGACCCGGCGCCGCAAGCAGCCGCTGGCCGCGCCGGTCAGGGAGGAGCAGGTGACATGACGACGCAGGAGACGGCCGGGCAGTCGGGAGAGGCGGCCGGCGACGCGCTCGGTCCCGAGGCGGGGCACTTCGCGTCCCTGGACACAGCGGGCCTGGGCCAGTCGGCCCGCGCCGTGCTCCTGCGGGCCGCGGTGAAGCCCGGCGACGTCGCCATGGCCGGCCTGCGGTTCTGGTCCGACCTGGCCCGGATCGGCCCCGTGGCCGCGGCGCGCTGGCTGGGCGCGGAGGCGGCGCCCCCGGTCCCGGTGCCCGCCGACAAGCGGTTCGCCGACCGGTCGTGGAGCGACAACCCCGCCTTCTTCGCCCTGCGCCAGGCCTACCAGGCGGCCGCCCGGCTGACCGGCGACGTGCTCGCCGCCGGCGCCGGCGATCCGGTCGCCGACGCCAAGGCGGAACTGGCCGCCGGCTTCGTGCTCGATGCCCTCGCGCCGACGAACTTCCTGCTCACCAACCCGGCGGCGCTGAAGCGGGCGCTCGACACCGGCGGCGCCAGCCTGGCCGCCGGTGCCCGCAACTTCCTGGATGACCTGCTGCGCAACAACGGCCGCCCCCGGCAGGTCGACGTCAGCTCGTTCGCGGTCGGCCGGAATCTCGCCGTCACCCCCGGCCGGGTCGTGTTCCGGAACGAGCTCATGGAGCTCATCCAGTACGCGCCGCAGACGCCGAAGGTCCGGTCCGTCCCGCTCCTGGCCAGCCCGCCGTGGATCAACAAGTACTACGTCATGGATCTCGCGCCCGGCCGCAGCTTCATCGAGTGGGCCGTCCAGCACGAGCGCACCGTCTTCGCCATCTCCTACCGCAACCCCGACGCCTCCATGCGCGGCGTGACCCTGGACGACTACCTCGTGCACGGCCCCTGCGCCGCCCTCGATGCCATCGCCGACATCACCCGCGCCCCGAAGATCGACATTGTCGGCCTGTGCCTGGGCGGCGCGCTGACCGGGATGCTGGCCGCCTACCTGACCGCCCTCGGCGACGACCGGCTCGGCACGATCACGCTGCTCAACACCATGCTCGACTACACCGAGCCGGGCGTGCTCGGCACCTTCACCGACGAGGCGACCATCGCCCGGCTGGAACGGGAGATGGCAAAGAAGGGCTACCTCGAGGGCGGCCAGATGGCCGGGACCTTCGACCTGCTGCGCGCCAATGACCTCATCTTCAGCTACGTGGTGTCGGGCTGGCTGATGGGCGAGGCCCCGCCCGCCTTCGACCTGCTCGCGTGGAACGCCGACAGCACCCGGATGCCCGCGGCGATGCACTCGTTCTACCTGCGCTCCCTTTACATGAAGAACGAACTGGCCACCGGCCGGCTCGAGCTCGCCGGCCAGCGGCTGTCGCTCGGCCAGGTGAAAAACGACAGCTACGTGGTGGGCGCCGTCAACGATCACATCGTGCCCTGGGCGTCCTCCTACCAGGCCACCTCCCTGCTCGGCGGCGCCGTCCGGTACATCCTGTCCAGCGGCGGCCACATCGCCGGCATCGTCAACCCGCCGGGCCCGAGGGCCTGGTACGAGGCGCCCGGCGGCGACCCGGCGGGCAGTGACCCGGCGGCCGGCGACCCGGCGAACCGTGACCCGGCGGGCGGCGACCCGGAGGGCGGCTCCCCGGCCGATGCGGGGGCCTGGCGCGCGGCCGCCGTCCGGCAGGCGGGCTCCTGGTGGGAGGACTGGACCCGGTGGGCCGACCAGCGGGCCGGCGACAAGGTCAAGCCCCCGCGCCTGGGCAACCGCCACTACCCGGCCGCAGCCCCGGCACCCGGCAGATACGTCCTGGGCTGACAGCCCCGGGTCGTGTGCGCGCCGCCTTGCTTGACAAAGCGATCAGACTTGCGCACTATAGTTAACAAGAGTCGATCCTGAGGAGGAGTCATGACGGAGTCCCGCCCCCTGGGCCAGGTCCAGGATGAGATCCTGAGCACGGTCCGCAAGAGCCAGGCCGCAGTCGTCGAGGCGATCCAGACCTGGGCCGGTGCGGTCCAGTCGGTTACGCCGTCGCTGCCCGAGCTGAACGTGCCGTTCGCGGACAAGCTGCCCCGGCCGCAGGACCTGGTGGCCAGTGCCTACGACTTTGCCGAGCAGCTGCTGGCCAGCCAGCGCACCTTCGCCGAGGACGTCCTGAAGGCCACGGCGCCGCTGCTGCCCGCCGCGCCGGACGCCCCGGCCAAGAAGGCCGCCGCGGCCAAGTAGGCCAACAAGCACGCCCCGTGCGCGCGGCCCGCCCGGACGGGCGGCCGCGCGATACTGAGCAAGGGCCCGGCGTCAGGTCGCCGGGCTGCCTCATCCGCCCGCCGCCCGGGAGAGAAATGGCAGATCCGTGGGGCCAGCAGATGGAGGCGATGGGTGCCTTCATCCGCAACCAGCGCAAGCTGGCCAACCTCTCACTCCGCCAGCTGGCTGAGCTGACCAGCCTGTCCAATGCCTACCTCAGCCAGCTGGAGCGCGGCATGCACCAGCCGTCGGTCCGGGTGCTGCAGCTGCTCTCCGGGGCGCTGGACGTGTCGGCCGAGATGCTGCTGGCCCAGGCCGGCCTGATCAAGCCCGGCCCCGCCGACGGCGGCGCCGGGGCGGCGGGGAGCGCCGAGGGCGAGCCGAAGGCCGATCCGGTCGAGGCCGCGATCCTGGCCCAGGGCCGGCTCGACGATGAGCAGAAGGCCGCCCTCCTGGGCGTCTACCACAGCATGCTCCGGCCCGCCCGATCCGGGCCGGGCCGCCGCTAGCCGGGAGGGGCTGCGGCTCAGCGAGAATCCACTATAGTGGAGAAATGCTGCCAGCCGTCGCCATGGGCGCCCGCATCCGCGCCTTGCGCCGGGTGCGGCGCCTGACCCTGGACGGCCTGGCCACGGCCAGCGGCGTGAGCCGCAGCATGATCTCGGAGATCGAGCGCGGCGGCCGGGCGCCGACCGTGCTCGTGCTCGACCGCGTCGCCACCGCGCTGGGCAGCAGCATCGCCCGGCTGACCCAGGACGAGTCCAGCTACGCGCCGGTCCTGCTGACCCGGGCCGACCAGGCGGTCCTGGAAGACCCGGCGGGCTGGGAGCGCCGGATCCTGTCGCCGGTGCTGCCCGGGGTGGAGTTCGAGTTCATGCGGACCACCCTCGGGCGCCTGGTCGACGCGGGCACCTACCTGCCCCATGCACCTGGGAGCCGCGAGTACGTCGCGGTCGAGCGGGGCACCCTGGCGCTGACCCTCGACGGCGCGGTGTCCCGCCTGGGCGAGGGCGACAGCATCTTCTACCCCGGCGACTGCCACCACGGTTTCGCCAACCCCGCGGCGGAGCCCTGCGTGTACTACCTGGCCATGGACGTCGCCGGGGCGCACCGCCCGGCCGGCCGGGCCCGGTCGGCCGAATGACCGCCGACCAGGCCCCCGCCCCCGCCGGCCACCGGGCCGCCGCTCCCGCTGGCTGCCAGGCCGGGGCCAGCCCCGACGAGCCGGGCTGGGCGTGGTCGCAGACACAGCTCCGCGACCTCGCCGAGAGTACGGCCGGGCTGATGGCCGAGCTGATGGCCGCCGGCCGATCCGGCCCGGCCACCCGGCGTCCGCCCCGGCCGCTGCTGGACCGGTGGGCGGCCGAGGACTGGAACGAGGCCGGGGTCCCGGTCGAGGAGGTGCTGGCCGAGTTCGCCGCCACCGTCGCGCCGTACCCGTTCGGCAGCGCCCACCCGCGCTTCGCGGCCTGGGTGAACTCCCCGCCACATCCGCTCGGCGTGGCCGCGTCGGCCCTGGCCGCGGCGATGAACCCGAGCGTGGCGGGCGGCAACCACGCCGCGGTGCACCTGGAGCGGCAGGTCGTCCGCTGGCTCGCCGACCTGCTCGGCTGGGCCGGCGGGCACGCGGGGCAGCTGGTCAGCGGCGGGTCGGCCGCGACGCTGACGGCCCTGGCCGCGGCCCGGCGCCGGGCCCTGACCCGGGCCGGCCTCGACGATCGCCGGGACGGCGTCAGCGCGGCGGCCGGCGTCCCGGCCGTGTATGCCACCGCCGAGGCGCACAGCTGCGCCATCAAGGCGGTCGAGATCCTGGGCATCGGCTCGTCCCGCATCGCCGTCATCGCCACCGGCCCCGACCGGGCCATGGATCCCGCCGACCTGCGGCGCCGGCTGACGGCCGACCGCGCCGCGGGCAAGCTGCCCATCGCCGTGGTGGCGTCGGCGGGCACCGTCAACACCGGCGCCGTCGATCCGCTGCCGGACATCGCCGCCGCGTGCGCCGAGCACGACGTGTGGCTGCACGTCGACGGGGCCTACGGCGCCCCCGCCGTCCTCCTGCTGGATGAGTGGGAAACGGTGCGGGCCGGCCTGGCCCGGGCCGACAGCATCGCGCTCGATCCGCACAAGTGGCTGTACGCACCGGTAGACGCGGGCCTGATCCTGTTCCGCGACGAGGCCATGGCCCGCGACACGTTCAGCCTCGTCCCGCCCTACCTGCGGACCGGCGGCGACGCCGACGAGCCGGTGTGGTTCTCCGAGTACGGCCTCGAGCAGACCCGCCCGTTCCGGTCGCTGAAGGTCTGGATGCAGCTCAAGCACCTCGGCCGGGACGGCTACCGGCGGCTCATCGCCCGCGACATCGCCGTGGCCGAGGCGCTGCGGGGCGAGCTCGACCGGGCCGGGGACTTCGAGGTCCTCGGGCACGGCCTGTCCGTCGTCTGCTTCCGCCATCTCGGGACCGCGGCCGGCGAGCCCGGCCTCGACGCCCACAACGAGGCGCTGCTGCATGCCCTGCAGGCCTCCGGCCGGGCGTTCCTGGCCGGGACCCGCGTCGACGGCCGGTTCGCGCTCCGCGCCTGCTTCGTCAACCCGGCCACCACCACCGCCGACACTCGCGCGATCATCGCCGAGATCCGCCGCTGCGCCGCGCCGCCGCCCGCCGGGTGACCGGCGCGCCCTAGTCCGACATCGCGCGCACGGCCATCATGGTCGCCTGCATGAGGGCCACGACCTTGCGCGTGCCGTCGTCGGCGACGCCGAGCACCTCGCCCCGGCAGGTCGTGAGCGTGCGGCCGCTGCGGAGCACGGAGCCGACCGCCACGAACGTCTCCTGCGCGGCCGGCGCGACCAGCGAGACGGAGAAGTCGACCGTCAGCACGTCGCGGTCCAGCGGAAACAAGGTCAGCGCGGCGTAGCCGCAGGCCGAGTCGACCACGGCGGTGAGGGCGCCGGCGTGGACGAACCCGTGCTGCTGGCACAGGTCGGCGCGGCGCCGCAGCCCCAGCTCGGCACGGCCGGGCTCGAGCGCCAGCACGCTGACGCCGAGCGTGCCCAGCATCGTCTGGCGGGCGATGCTGGCGCGGACTCGCTGGTCGATCACCGGGTCCAGCTCGCTCGGGCCGGTCATGTGCCGTCCCGCAGGTCGCCCAGGGTGACCGGGTCGAAGCGGATGCCCGAGAACCGTGCCTCGCAGCCCTGGCCGGCTGGTGACTGGGCCTCGAAGCCGAAGCTGACCGGTCCCGGCCCGGCCAGCCGGAAATGGCGGACGAACAGCCAGCGCCGGCCGTCGGCCGACAGGTGGAACGCGTGCGCGTCGCCCATGCGGGCGATGCGCAGCCAGACCGCATTCCCGCTGACGACCGCGGAGTTGCAGTCGTCGGATTCGCCGCGGGTGACGACCGAGACCACCATCGGCTCGGCCTGCGGCGAGTACTCGAAGCACAGCTTCGCCCACGTCCGGTCGTCTCGCCACAGAACGAGGGCGCCCGCGTCATAGGTCGCCGCGAACGCGACCTGGACCCGGGCGGCGAGCAGGAAGTCGCCGGCCGCCGAGCCCAGCAGCGCGGGCGCGCTGACCTTCAGCGCGCCCGTGGCCGGATCGGCGAACCAGTCCGTCTCCGGACCGGCCTCGATGGCCAGGCCATCGCCGGTGATCCGCGCCGCCGCGGGCTGCCCGCGCCAGTGCAGGGACACCGGGATGCCCGCGATCGTCTCGCCCGTCACGGGCGCCTCCTTCGTGTCGTGTCCCCGCCCGATCCTGTCCCGGCGCGGCCGGATCAGCCCGGTGCCGTGAGCCAGCCGGAATTGAGCGGGAGCAGGTACCGGTCGGCCGCCGTGTTGAGCACCCGGCGGGCCGGGCGGAACTGCTCGGCCCGCTCCCGGAGCTCCGCCGCGGCAGCGTCGGCCGGGCCGGCCTGGCCGGCCGCCAGCCGGTACCAGCCCGCGCCGAGCCACTCCAGCAGGTCGGCGGCGCCGGCGTCCGGGGCGGCGTCGGGGTCCAGGCCCGTCCGGCGGGCCAGGCGGGACGCCGCGGCCTGGCCGGGAATGACCCGCTCGGCCGCATCGGGGAACACCCCGGCCAGGAACAGGGCCAGGTCGCCGAGCCGCCGCCACACCGGCGGGCGCTGGGCGGCCGGGACCGTGTCGAGCAGGACGGCCAGGCGCGCCGGGTCGGCGTCGCTCCACCGCCGCCGTCCCGGGCGGCCGGGGACGGGCACCATGCCGCTGGAGATCTTGGCGAAGGAGGCGAGCAGCTCGGCCAGGAACAGCCGGTGCCGCGGCAGCCCGAGGTACGCGCTGAGCTGGCCGGCATCGAAGAGCGGGATCCGCAGCCGCGGCGCCGTGCGCTCGGGCGCGTAGGCCGAGGCCGACAGGTCGCCGGCGGTGCGGTGGATGGCGGCCGCGAAGATCAGGAACGGGGAGATCAGCGCGAAGCGCCCGGGGCGGGCGCCGGTCCGGCGGTCGGCCAGGTTCAGGACAGCGGCCGACGTCGCCGGGCGGTCCAGGACGTCGAGGATCAGCGCGGGCTCGCGGCGCAGCGCAGCGATGCGGCCGTCAGCCTCCGCCGCCGACACCTGGTCGGCGTGGACCAGGGCCCGCAGGTCCGCGTCCGTCAGGCGGGTCAGGTAGGCCAGGCCCGCCTGGTCGAGCTCGGCCGGGCTGCCGATCATGAGCGGCCGTTTGCCGGAGGCGGCATTCCCCGTTCCCGCCGCATCGTCCTCAAGGCCACCGCTCTCCCCGGAATCTAAGAGACAGAATCGTCAGCCGAACCTGAATTCCTGAATACCGCGCTGGGTACCTTCTGCTTTCAGTATATAGCGAGCCGCCCGCTGCCCTTTATTACGGGCCTCAGATTGCGGTAACTCGGCTGACATCGCTGGTCAGGCCGAGATCAGGGTCGATCCTGGCCCGCCCGCCGTGCTAGCCTTCTGCGCATTGCCCCGGTAGTAACTCGCATTCCCTTCGTCAAGGAGATGGTGCGCGGGTGGGCGAGGAAAAGGCTTTCAACGTGGACCCGTTTCGGTGACCCGGACGCGCCGCCCGCGCTGCTGATGATGGGCGGCGGGGCGCAGGTGATCAGCTGGCCGGACGAGTTCTGCGCCGAGCTGGCCCGCTGCGCGTCCGACAGTCCGCTCGCTGACGGGGCATGACCCGCACGGCCGTCGCGGTCCTGGCCTCCGGCGACCGCACCGCTCGGCTGCGGGGCCACAGCCTGCCCCGGCCGCTGTGGCCGGACCTGGCCGCCCGCATCGCCGCCCTGGCCCGCCGCGCCGAGGCCCTCCGCCCCGCCCCGGGTGAATCGGGACCGGGACGTCAGGTGCCCTTGGGGCAGGGGTAGAACACCCTGCCGTCCAGGTCGACGTCGAACTTGACCGCGGCGAACCCGGACGGCGGCGCGTACACCGACCGGCAGAAGGCGCTGAACTCCCGGCGGGCCGAGCACCGCTGGCCGGGGTTGCAGACGTAATGGTCGTCGGTGTACTCGGCGTCGCCGACCCACTTGCCGGCCGGCTGCTGCGCCGTCACGTCGGTGGTGAAGTCATCCCAGCCGCACGGCGTGGCCCCGTGCAGCCCGGTGCAGGTGATCCCGTACTGGCGGCTGCCGCGGAGCTGGGCGGCGGTGCAGCCGCGGTCGAAATAGCACTCCTCGAGGACGGCCCCGTCCGCGTACCGGCGGCCCCACCACGACAGCCAGGGCGAGTTCTTCCACAGGCCGGTCATGCCGTCGCGGTGGATCTCGTTGAACGCGTAGGCCAAAAAGTTCTGCAGGTCGCCGGGGGTGAGCCGGAAGCCGGTCTCGGACGGCGGGTCGAAGCTGTCGATGTCGTCGAGCTCGACGGCGCTGAACCCCTTGCGCGCGCACATGCTGATGCGCTCGCGCAGCATGGGCTCGAGCGCGTCGAGCTGGCGCAGGTCCACCCAGCGCTCCTGGGGGTAGCCGTAGTAGACCGCGCCGAGCGCGGCCGCCGGGAAGTAGCCGCTCGCGTCCGGGCGGTAGTCCTCCCAGGCGAGGTCGATGTAGCAGACCGTGCGGGGGTGGGGGAGGGTGCTGGCCGGCCAGGTGGCGGAGATGGCGCGGACCTGGGCCGCGGTGGTCAGGAACCCGTCGAGGTCATAGATGTCCACCGCGCCGGCGCCGGTCCGCTTCAGCGGCGCGACGCGCCCGATCTGCCAGTCCCAGCGCATCGGGCGGTGATCGGCATCCAGGTGCGGCGGGTACCAGCAGGCCCGGCCGGCGGCCGGGCGGCACGGGACCGGGGCGGCCAGCGGCGTGACGTGCCACCGGAACTGGAGCTGTGACGAGCCCGCGCGGTTTGCGGTCGAGACCGACACCCGGTGCGGGCCGGGCCGCAGGTGACCGGTGTAGAAGGCGTGATCTTTGGGCAGGGCGCGCCACGGGCCGCCGTCAATGCGGTAGCGCTGGACCGGCCGCCCGTCGGCCTGGTTGAAGTGGGACGGGCTGACCTGGAAGTACTCGGCGTCCGAGCCGGTGACCTGGTCCGGCAGGCCGTTGGCGAACGCGGAGACCGGGCGCCGGTGCCGGGCGTAAGCCCGGACCCGGATGGGGGCCACGTCGCTCACCGAGCCCTGGACGAGCCGGAACGTGAACGTCGCCGGCTGGGTCTCGACCACTTCGGCCGCGGTCTCGGTGACCCGCAGCCAGCGCCCGGTATCCGCGTGCCCCACCCGGTACTGCCGGGCGGCGAACGGCGTCACGGTGGAGTCGGCCGCCTTCCGGCACTGCCGGCCGCGCGCCCGGCAGCTCTGCCAGGAGTAGGCGACCTCGAAGCTCAGCAGCGACTGTCCCCGCGGCAGCGCGGCCGGGTGCCAGGACAGCCCGGCCGCCCTGACCAGCGCGCCGTCGCGCAGCCGGCCGGCGATCCGGAGCGTGCCCCGGTGCCCGGGCGGCGGGACCGGCGCGCTGGCCCCGGCGACCTGAGCCGTCCCGGCCGCCCCGGCCGGGGCATTCCCCGCCGCCAGCGGCACCAGGGCCAGCGCGACGGCCGCGGCCGTGGTCCCCGAAAGCCGCCCCCACCGAACCCCGGCCCGAGCCAGAACGTTGCCTCGAACGCGACCGTCAGCGGGCATGGCCGGTCAGCCTCCTGGTCAGGTCACCGGGCGAAGGCGGGCAGCAGGTCTTTGTGCGCCTCGAACAGGTCATCGCACATCGCGACGACCTGGGTCGTGGTCAGCGTGGCCGCCGTGTTCGGGTCGAGCAGCGCGGCCTGGTACACGTGGTCGCGGGACTCCTGCAGCGCGGCCGCGACGGTCAGCTCGACGACGTTGAGGAAGGTCCGGTTCAGCGCGGCGAGCTGCGGCGGCAGCGCGCCCACGGCGACCGGCTTGGCGCCGCCGCTGCCGACCAGGCAGGGCACCTCGACGCAGCAGTCGTCGGGCAGGTTCGCGATCAGGCCGCCGTTGCGGATGTTGACGTGCAGCTCGCGCTCGCGGCCGGTCTCCGCCGAGTGGATGAACAGCGAGGCCAGCTCGTTCTCGGAGACCAGGTCCAGCGGCGCGTCACCGGCCAGGTCGCGCTGCAGGGACTCTAGCTCGCGCAGGTTCTCCTCCGACCGGGCCAGGTAGTCGCCGACGAAGATGCGGAACCGGTCGATCTGGTCGTCGTGGCGCATGAACCAGGGCACGTACTCGGCGGAGTGCTCGCTGGACTCGGTCGGGAAGTAGCCGAACCGGCGGAAGATCTCCACCCGGACCCGCCGCTGCAGCTCGGGCGAGTCCTCGATAACGCGGGCCAGCTGCGGATACAGGGACTGCCCGTCCTGCTCGAACCGCAGCACGAAGGCCTGGTGGTTGAACCCGGCGGTGACGAAGCGGACCCGCTCGGGGTCGGCGCCGACCAGCCCGGTCAGGAACGCCTGGGTGTCCCGGACCGAGTGGCACAGCCCGAACACCCGGCTGAACGGGGTCCCGGCGTAGACCGCCCACGGCAGCATGGCCATCGGGTTGGAGTAGCTGAGCAGGGTGGCATCCGGGCAGACCTCGTGCATGTCGCGGCCCAGCGCGAGCACCACCGGGATGGTCCGGAGCCCGCGGAAGATCCCGCCGATGCCCAGCGTGTCGCCGATGGTCTGGCGCACCCCGTAGCGGGCCGGGATGTCGAAGTCGGCACGGGTGGCGTCGTACCCGCCGACCTGCACCTCGTTGATCACGTACCGGGCGCCGGCCAGCGCCTCGCGCCGGTCGCGGGTTGCCGTCACCGTGGCCGCGGCCCCGGTCTGGGCCGAGATCCGGGTCGCGAGCCGCTCCGCGTGGGCCAGCCGCTCGGCGCTGATGTCGTACAGCGCGAGGTGCAGCTCACCGCGGAATTCCGGGTAGCTGCACAGGTCAGTCACCACGTTGCGGGTGAACTCGATGCTGCCGGCGCCTATGAACGTCACCTTAATCACAGCTCGTTAGTGTTCCATTTCGAGCACTTTCACGCAAGATCTTGCATCTGGTCCGGGATTAGGTGCACACTCCTGAGCATTCTGAGCTGAGTCCGAGCATCTTCGAGCGGAGTACGGCATGGCGAAGCATCGGCAGCGCGTCACCCGGGCCGGTCTCCTCGCGGCGCTCACCGCGGTGGCGCTGGGCGTGGCCGCCTGCGGCACCGACAGTGGCGGGGCCAGCGGCAGCTCCGGCGGGGTCAGCATCTGGGAGGGCTTCACCGGCGCCGAGGCGAAGACCTTCGCGCACCTGGTGAAGGAGTACGAGGCGCAGCATCCGGGCCAGAAGATCAACAGCCTGTTCGTGAACAACGACAACACGCTGCAGAAGGTGCTGACCGCGGTGCGGGGCGGCAGCCCGCCCGACATCGCCTACCTGTACGGGTCGTGGGCGCCGAACGTCGCGCAGATCCCGCAGGTGGTGAACCTGACCCAGGTGGTCCAGCGGCCGGGCGTCAACTGGGACGACTTCTTCGTGGGCGAGCGCGACGTGGCCACCGTCAAGGGCAAGGTGATCGGCGTCCCGGCGCTGGTGGACAACCTGGCCGTGGTCTACAACAAGACGCTGTTCGCCAAGGCCGGCCTCGCGCCGCCGGGCCCGGGCTTTACCTGGTCGCAGTTCCAGTCCGACGCCAAGAAGCTGACCGACCCGGCCGCCAAGCAGTTCGGCACGGCGTACGTCACGCCCGGCACCGAGGACACGGTGTGGCACTGGGAGGCCCTGCTGTGGGAGGCCGACGGCCAGCTGCTGTCGCCGGACGGCACGAAGGCCGCCTTCGACTCGCCCGCCGGGCTGAAGGCGCTGACCACGCTGCAGACCATGGCCGTGACGGACAAGTCGATGTACCTGGACCCGACGGACTCCGCGTACGCCAACCTGTTCAACTCCGGCAAGGTCGGGATGCTGGTCACCGGGCCGTGGGACCTGTCCGGGTTCCCGAACGTGAAGTACGGGGTCCAGGTCATGCCGTCCTACCCGGGCGCCAGCGCCGGCCATCAGACCATCTCCGGCCCGGATAACTGGGTGCTGTTCAACAACGGCAGCGCCCGCACCGCCGCGGCGGTGAAGTTCATCCTGTGGCTCACCGCGCCCGCGCAGGTCAAGTACTTCTCGCTGAAGACCGGTGACCTGCCCATCCGGCAGTCGGTGGCCGGGGCGCCCGGCTTCAGCCAGCAGATGGACGCGACGCTGCCCGGCATGAGCACGTTCATCTCCAACCTCGGCAACGTCAAGCAGGCCCGCCCGCAGATCCCGCAGTACCCGAAGATCTCCCAGGCCCTCGGCACGATGATCGTGTCGGTGCTGCTGGGCAAGAGCCAGCCGCAGGCGGCGCTGGCCGCCGCGGCCCAGCAGGTCAACCAGATCCTGGCGGCGGGCTGAGGTGGCGGCTTCCGGCGCCCGGCTGCGGGGCGGCCGGGGCGGTCGCCCCGGCCGCCCCGCCGGGGCGGCCGCGATCCGCCGCCGGGTGGTGGCCTCGGAGCACTTCGCCGGGTGGGCGTTCGTCACGCCCGGCGTCGCGATCATCCTGCTGTTCGGCGCGGTGCCCCTGATCTGGTCGGCGCTGATGTCCTTCCAGCGGTCCAACCTGCTGTCGCCGAGCACGCCGTTCGTCGGCCTGAAGAACTACCGGCAGCTGGCCCACGACCCGATCGTGGCCCAGGCGTTCCAGCACACGCTGCTCTACACGGTTCTGTTCGTGCCGGGGACGATGATCGTCGGCCTGTTCCTGGCCGTGGCCATGAACCGGAAGATCCGCTTCATCGCGTTCTACCGGACCGCCGCCTACGCCACGATGGCGATCTCCACCATCAGCGAGGCGATCGTCTTCATCTGGCTGTTCGACCCCTCCTACGGGGTGGTCAACTACTTCCTCAGCCTGGTCGGGATCCCGCCCCAGCAGTTCCTCAACTCGCCGTCGCAGGCCCTGTTCGTGATCATCGCGATGACGATCTGGGGCTGGACCGGGTTCTCCGTGGTGATCTACCTGGCCGCCCTGCAGGGCGTCCCGGCCACGCTCATCGAGGCGGCCGCGATCGACGGGGCCACCCCGTGGCGGACCTTCCGCCGCGTCACCCTGCCGCTGCTCAGCCCGGCCTCGCTGTTCCTCGCCGTCTGGCTCACGATCAACGCGCTGCAGCTGTTCGACGAGGTGTACCAGAGCACCCAGGGCGGACCGCTCAACGCGACCACCGTCCTCGTCTACTACCTGTACCAGCAGGCCTTCCAGGACTTCAACTTCGGCTACGCCTCGGCCATCGCCTACGCCCTGTTCCTCGCGATCCTGGTGATCACCGCCATCCAGTTCCGGATCGGCCGGCGCTTCACGCACTACCGGTCGTGACCGCGACCTCCGCGCCCGCGCGCGGCGGGCTCGAGTCCGCCCGCGACGGCCTGCCCGCCGCCCGCCGCGGGTGGCGCCTGCCGTTCAGCCCGTGGCACCTGGTCCTGCTGCCGGCCACCCTGGTGCTGATCTTCCCGTTCGCGTGGATGCTGATCACCTCGGTGGAGACCACCGGCGAGGCGCTGCACTTCCCGCCCGTGCTGATCCCGCACGTGCTCCGGTTCGCCAACTACCCCGATGCGCTGGCCACGGCGCCGTTCGCCCGGTTCTTCCTCAACAGCGCGATCGTCGCCGTGGTCACCGTGGCGGCCAACCTGGTGCTCTGCTCGCTGGCCGGGTACGCGTTCGCCCGGTTCCGCTTCCTCGGCCGGACCGCCCTGTTCATCGTGATCATGGCCACCCTCATGGTGCCGTTCCAGGTCACGATGATCCCGCAGTTCATCATCACCAAGTGGCTGGGCGTGCACGTGCTGGCCGAGGTCGGGATCAACCACATCGGCGCGCTCATCCTGCCGAACGCGGCCACCGCGTTCGGGATCTTCTTCCTGCGGCAGTTCTTCCGCACGCTCCCGCTGGAGTACGAGGAGTCGGCCCGGGTGGACGGCGCGAGCCGGCTCACCGTGCTGTGGAAGATCGTGCTGCCGCTGGCTACCCCGGCGCTGGCCACACTGGCCGCGCTCACCTTCCTCGACTCGTGGAACAACTTCCTGTGGCCGCTGATCGCGATCACGTCCACGAACCAGATGACGGTGCCGCTCGGCCTGGCCATGTTCCAGAGCGCGCACCAGACCGAGTGGGCCCTGCTGATGGCGGCCAACGTGATGAGCCTGGCCCCGATGCTGGTGATCTTCTTCGTGGCGCAGCGGTACTTCGTCCGGTCGGTGGCCGCTACTGGCCTGGCCGGGACGTGAGCCAAAGGCGCGCGGCGCCGACTGGACTGAGGAGCAAGGAACGAGTGACGAGCGACGAGGGAAGGAGGCGCCAGTGAAGAGGGCTGGGGAGGTGGGTGGGGCGCCGGAGGCTCTAAGCAACACAGCAGCCGAAATAGCTTCGCAGCCGGATTGCTGGCGGCGGGCCACCCGGCTGGCCGCCGGCCTGGCGGGCACCCTGCCGGCCCACGGGGAACGGGTCGCCGTGGCGGGCTGCGGGACGTCCTGGTTCATGGCGCAGTCCTATGCGGCGGCGCGGGAGGCCGCCGGGCACGGCGAGACCGACGCGTTCGCCGCTTCCGAAATGCCCACCGACCGCGACTACGACCGGGTCCTGGTGCTATCCAGATCGGGCACCACCACCGAGATCCTGCAGTTGCTGTCCCGGCTGCGCGGCCAGGTGCCCACGGTCGCCATCACCGCGGTGGCCGGGACCCCGGTGGCGGAGGCCGCTGACGCCGTCATCGACCTGGTGTTCGCGGATGAGGAGTCCGTGGTGCAGACCCGGTTCGCCACCACCGAACTGGTCCTGCTCCGCGCGCACCTGGGCGAGGACATGGCCCCGGCGGCGGCCGCCGCGGAGCGGGTGCTCGCTGCCCCGCTGCCGGATGAGCTGCTGGCCGCACGGCAGTTCACCTTCCTCGGCACCGGCTGGACCTACGGCCTGGCCAACGAAGCCGCACTCAAATTGCGCGAGGCGGCCGGCATGTGGACCGAGGCCTATCCGGCCATGGAGTACCGGCACGGCCCGGTCGCGGTGACCGGCGACGGCAGCGTCGTGTGGGCGTTCGGCATCGCGCCCGACGGGCTCGCGGGTGAGGTCGCCACGGCCGGTGGCACCGCCTGGTTCACCGGCGAGGACCCGCTGGCCGAACTGGTCCGGGTGCAGCGGGTCGCGGTGGCCCTGGCCCAGGCCCGCGGGCTGGACCCGGACCGGCCGCGCAACCTGGCCCGGTCGGTCATCCTGGCCGACCGCTGAGCTCCATGATCGGAGTCGTCTGCCTCAACCCGGCGCTGGACATCACGCACCACGTCGCCGCCGTGGACTGGGCGGG
>DASYBB010000011.1:0-1877 GCA_036501025.1 Streptosporangiaceae bacterium | reverse complement strand
TTGTCCCGCAGCGCGGCGAGCATGTCCTTGGACATACGCGGGTCGTTCAGCGCCTGGCGGGCCGCGTCGTAGCCGAGCACCACCCAGGCCGGGTGACCGTCGGCCAGCCGGACCCGCTGCACCGGGCACCGGGCCCGGGCCGCGGCGAAGTGACCGAACGGGTCGTCGCGGATCGCCGGCGCCCAGCCGCCCCAGGTGGCCAGGGCGCCGGCCACGGTGTCAGCCATCGTCGGCCTCGGGACGGTAGCCCGTGCAGACCAGGTCGAGCCTGGCGATCCGGCCATCCTCGCCGGCGTCGGCGTAGGCCTGCTGTTCGACGGTGAACCAGCCGGCGCCGAGCCGCTCGGCCCGCAGCCGCAGCCGCCAGCGCAGTTGCAGGCGGCCGCCGACATCGCCGAGGGCGGCCTCGACGAGCTCGAAGTCCTCGGTGTCGCCGAACCAGCGCGCGAACTGGCCGGCGATCTCCTCGCCGCCGGTCCATTCCCGCAGGCCCTTCGGCACCAGGGCGCGGAGCCTGGCGTCGGCGGCGAGCGCGCCGCCGAGCTGGGCGAAGTCCTGATCAGCCAGGCCCTGAAGGAACGCCGCCGCGGTAGCCGCGGCGTGGTCAGTCGGTGCTGTCGTCATGGATCCGTTGTACGGGTCCGCCGCCGGGAGCGAATCGGGTAACTACCCGATGTTTCTGTCGGGTTCCGGAGTCGCCGCCATCCCGAGCAGGCCGTGCCGCATGGCGAACAGGGCGGCCTCGGTCCGGGTCCTTACCCCCAGCTTGGCGTAGATGTGCTCCAGGTGGGAGGACACCGTCTTGCGGCTGACGTGCAGCTCGGCTGCGATCTCCGGGTTGGACCGGCCCTGGCCGAGCAGCACGAGCACCTCGGCCTCGCGGGCCGTCAGCCCGGACGGCAGGCCGGGCCGGCGGCGCACCCGGTGGCCGGCGGCTTCGAGTACCGCCTGCACCGCGTCGCCGTCGAGTCGCCCGGCGCGCACCTCGTTGCGCAGCGTCCGTTCGGCCTCGCCGGCCTCGAATGCCGTGCGGTGCGGACGGGGCTGACGCAGGGCGCTGTAGACATCGGCGCGCCGAGGATCCGCGCAGGCAGCGAGATGGCCGCACCCCGCAGCCCGTGCGGGTAACCGGAGCCGTCCAGCCGCTCGTGGTGCAGCGACGCGCAGTGCGCCACCTCGGCCAGCAGCGGTGTGCGGGCCAGCATCCGCTCGGTCAGGTACGGGTGGGTCCTGGCCCGCTCGCGCTGGGAGATGCTCCACTGGCCGGGCTCCTCCCAGACGCCGCTGGGAATGCCGATCATGCCGATGTCGTGCACCAGCGCCGCCCGGCGCAGCATGCCGACGTCGGCGGCCGGGAGCCCGAGCGTCGCGCCGGCCTGGGCGGCCAGGTCGGCTACCCCCCGCGAGTGGCCGAGGCGCAGCGGCGACTTCAGGTCGCCGAAGTCGGCGAAGGCGGTGAGCGCCCGGTCGAGCTGGCCCTCGCTCAGCGCCGCACCCAGCCGCGGGTCGAGGCCGATCACCTCCTCCCACGCCGAGATGCCGCCGAGCCCGTCAAGGATCTCGGCGTGCCGGGCGCGGAAACAGTCGACGAGGGCCGGATCGAACTGCGTGCCGCGCCGCTCGCGGGCCACCCGCAGCGCGGCCGCGGCGCCGCCGGCGTGGTGGAATGCCTCGACGACGTCGGCCAGGTGGACCAGGCGGATCGCGGGTGCCAGGTCACCGGCGCCCGCCAGCCCGGGCACGCCCCGCCCGTCCCACCGTTCGAAGGCCTGCAGCAGCGGCTCGCACACCGCGGGGCCGAGTTCCAGCCAGCCGGCGAGATCGCTCGCCTCCCGGCAATGCGCCGTCATCACCTGCTGCACCGACCGGCCCGCGGA
>DASYBB010000010.1:0-86761 GCA_036501025.1 Streptosporangiaceae bacterium | reverse complement strand
CCGGTGCTTGGAGGAGCTTGAACGTTGCCTCGGCGCGCTCACGGAATCCGCCGAACATCGTGTCGAACGCGGTGATGAACGTCTGCGCGTCGCGCAGCACCTGGGCGCCCAGCAGCTTCGTCATCGCCCCGGTCATCACCGAGAGGCCGGCGTTGAACACCTTGCCGAACGGGCGGGTCGCCTTGACCGGTGCGGCCAGCACCCGGATCAGCCGTCCGTCGAGGAACCGGCCCAGGCGCTCAGGGGCGTCGAGGAAGTCGAGTGCCGACCGGCTCGGCGGCGTGTCCACCACGATCAGGTCCCACTCGTTGGACCGGCGCAGCTGGCCCAGCTTCTCCATCGCCATGTACTCCTGCGTACCGGAGAAGCTCGAGGACAGCGACTGGTAGAACGGGTTGGCCAGGATCTGCGCGGCCCGCGCCGGGTCGGTGTGCCCCTCGACGATCTCGTCGAAAGTGCGCTTCATGTCCAGCATCATCGCGTGCAGGCTGCCGCCTGCCTGGTCGTCGAGGCCATCCACCAGGCGCGGCGTGTTGTCAAGCGACGTGAGCCCCATCGACTGCGCTAGCCGCCTGGCGGGGTCTACCGTCAGCACGCAGACCTGGCGGCCGCGTTCGGCGGCGCGCAGCCCGATCGCGGCGGCCGTCGTGGTCTTGCCGACGCCGCCGGAGCCGCAGCACACGATGATGCGGGTGCGCCGGTCGTCGATCAGCCGGTCCATGTCCAGGCGCGGGGTGGGCGCGGGGGCCGTCACCGGCGCGGGCGGATTCATCAGGCGGCTCCCTGGTCCCGGAGGGCGGCAGCCAGCCGGTAGAGCCCGGCCAGGTCCATCCCGTCGCTGATCCACGGCAGCTCGTAACTGGGCTGCCCCGCCTGATCGAGGCGCTCTCGCTGAACCTGCTGGTCCAGGGCGCTGCGGGCGTCCTGGGCCAGTTCCTCGGCCAGCTCGGCGGCCAGGCTGAGGCTGTCGTCCAGCCCGGCCGTCTTGAGGCCGAGGGCCAGCTCGTCGGTGTCCAGCCGGCCCGCGGCGGCCGCCGTGACCTGCTCCGGCGACAGCTCGAGCGGGCGGGTCATGTTGATCATGATCCCGCCCATCTGAATGGCACCGCCCGCCAGGCTGGTGAGCTCGGCGATGCCGTCCAGGGTCTCCTGGACGGGCATCTCCTCCAGGACGGTGACGAAGTGAATGGCGGTGTCCGGCGACCGGATGACCTTCTGGACGGTGTCGGCGTGGCTGCGGATCGGGCCGACCCGGGCCACGCCGGAGATCTCCGAGGTGACGTTCAGGAACCGGCCGATGCGGCCGGTCGGCGGGGCGTCCATGACCACCGCGTCGTACACCCGGCCGCGGGACTTGCCGGACCCCTTGCGGCGGACGGCCTCGGCCGCCTTGCCGGTAAGCAGCACGTCCCGCAGGCCGGGCGCGATGGTGGTGGCAAAGTCCATGACGCCCAGCCGGGTCAGCGCCGTCCCCGCGTGCCGCAGGTTGTAGAACAGCTCCAGGTACTCGACCAGCGCGGACTCGGGGTCGGCGACCAGCGCGTACACATCGCCGCCGGGCCGCTCCCGGGTCGCCGGGGCCACGGCCACCCGGCGCTCCTCGTAGGGCAGCGGCGGGACGTCGAACAGCTGGGCGATGCCCTGCCGTCCCTCCACTTCCATGAGCAGCACGCGCTTGCCGCCCGAGGCGAGCGCGAGGGCCAGGGCGCCGGCCACCGTGGTCTTGCCGGTACCGCCCTTCCCGGTCACCACGTGCAGGCGCACGCCATCCCAGTCGGTGTCGCGTGTGGTCACAATTGGAGGCTATCCGCGCCCGTGCGCAGCCCGGCCCGCGCCCTGATGTCTCGGCGGCCCGAAGTCACTACTCTTATGAGCGATGGCTCGTTTTTTCGGGGCCGAGAAGAGGTGCTAACCCATGATCGAGGCAATCGTCGCGCTGGTTGTGGTCCTGGTCGTGGTCGGCCTGATCGCGGTGGGCCGGTCTGTCCGGGTGGTGCAGCAGTACGAGCAGGGCATTATCTTCCGGTTCGGCCGGGTACTCCCGGGGACGCGCGGGCCGGGGCTGACCCTGCTCCGCCCGTTCGGCGACCGGATGCAGAAAGTGAACATGCAGATTGTCGCGATGGCGGTGCCCGCCCAGGAGGGCATTACCCGCGACAACGTCAGCGTCCGGGTCGACGCGGTCGTGTACTTCCGGGTCGTGGACCCGATCAAGGCCACCATCAACGTGCAGAACTACCTGTTCGCCATCTCGCAGCAGGCGCAGACCTCGCTGCGCTCCATCATCGGCCAGTCGGAGATGGATCAGCTGCTAGCCGAGCGTGACCAGGTCAACCGCCAGCTCCGGGAGATCATCGACGAGCCGACCGAGGGTCCCTGGGGGATCCGGGTCGAGCGGGTGGAGATCAAGGACGTCTCGCTGCCCGAGGGGATGAAGCGGTCGATGTCCCGGCAGGCCGAGGCCGAGCGTGAGCGGCGGGCGCGGATCATCACCGCCGACGGCGAGTACCAGGCGTCGAAGCGGCTGGCGGCGGCGGCCAACGTGATGGCCAGGGACCCGGCCGCGCTCCAGCTGCGGCTGCTGCAGACGGTGGTCGAGGTGGCTGCCGAGCGCAACAGCACGCTGGTCATGCCCATCCCGGTGGAGCTGCTGCGGTTCTTCGACAAGATGACGCCGCCCCAGGCAGACGGGGCACCGCGGTCGGCCGCGGACTCAGCCTCGATGGGTGACTTCAGCGACTCGGCGGTGACGGAGGCCGAGGCGGAGGCCGAGATCGGCGGGGCCGCGGCCGAGCCGATCGCGATCCCCGAAGTCCCGAAGATCCCGGAGCTGTCCCCGGTGGAGAAGGGCGACGTCGGTACCGCGCCCGGGACCACTGCGGCCCCGGCAGCCCAGGGGGCCGAGCCAGGCGCCTAGGCACTAGGGTTCGGCTATGGCGAAGTGGGAGTACGCAACGGTGCCGCTGCTGGTACACGCGACCAAGCAGATCCTCGACAACTGGGGTGATGAGGGGTGGGAGCTCGTGGCCGTCGTGCCCGGTCCGAACCCCGAGCAGCTGGTCGCCTACATGAAGCGGGGCAAGGAGTGACGGCCAGCGGCCCGGAGGAGCGGCTGGCCGAGCTCGGCCTGACCCTGCCGGATGTGACCCGGCCGCTGGCCGCGTACATCCCGGCCGTGCGCACCGGCAACTACGTCTACGTGTCCGGCCAGCTGCCCATGGTGGACGGGAAATTGCAGGCCACCGGCAAGGTCGGCGCGCAGGTCGACGTCGACCGGGCCAAGGCGCTGGCCCGGATCTGCGCACTGAACGCGCTGGCCGCGGCGGCCTCGGTGGCCGGCGGCCTGGCCGGGATCACGCGCATCGTCAAGGTGACCGGCTTCGTGGCCAGCTCGCCGGACTTCACCGACCAGGCGCTGGTCATCAACGGCGCCAGCGAGCTGCTGGTGGAGGTGTTCGGCGACGCCGGGCGGCACGCCCGCAGCGCGGTCGGGATGGCCGTGCTGCCGCGGGACACGCCGGTCGAGGTCGAGCTCATCGCGGAGGTCGCCCCCGCCGCGGGCGCCGCATGACCGAACCGGGGACGAGCGGGCCGCAGGCAGCGCAGATCCTGTTCCGGAGCGAGCTCGGCCAGCCCGCCACCGACATCCTGGACGGCCGGGCTGCCCCGGTGGCCGCGCGCGACGCGGCCACGGTGATGCTGCTCCGCACCGGCGCGGCCGGCCTGGAGGTCTACATGCTGCGCCGCCAGGCGTCGATGGCGTTCGCGGCCGGGATGAGCGTCTTCCCCGGCGGCTCCGTGGACGCCCGGGACGCGGACGAGGACGTGGCGTGGGCCGGCCCGGACGCGCAGGAGTGGGGCCGGGTCCTGGCCGCGCCGCCTGACCAGGCCCGGGCACTGGTGTGCGCCGCGGTCCGGGAGACCTTCGAGGAATCCGGCGTCCTGCTGGCCGGGGAGACGCCCGACACGGTGGTGGCCGACCCGACCAGCGAGGACTGGGAGCGGGACCGGAATGCCCTGCTCGACCGGTCCCTGTCGCTGGCCGAGCTGCTGGCCCGGCGGCACCTGGTGCTGCGCTCGGACCTGCTGCGGTCGTGGTCGCGCTGGATCACGCCGGTCATCGAGCCGCGCCGGTATGACACCAGGTTCTTCGCCGCCGCCCTGCCCGCCGGCCAGCGGACCAGGGATGTCGGCGGCGAGGCAGCGGCCGTGTACTGGACCGGGCCGCGGGAGGCCCTGGACACCGGGCGGCGCGGCGAGATCGCGCTGCTGCCGCCCACCGCGGTGACGCTGGCCGAGCTGGCCGCCTGCGGTGACCTGGACGGCGCGCTGGCCCGGGTCCCCGACTCCGGCGCCCGCCGCCCCGAAGTGCTGCGCCGCGACGGCGGCGCGTGGCTGACCGTTCCCGGAGTATCGGAGTACCCGCTGTGACCCAGCCCCCGGCCACCGGCCAGTCCAGCCCCATCGACGGCTCCGGCACCGACCGGGCGCGGTGCGTGCTCGCGCCGAACCCCTCGCCGATGACCCTGGACGGGACCAACACCTGGCTGATCGCCGAGCCCGGGTCGGCTTCGGCTATCGTCATCGACCCTGGGCCCGAGGACGAGGGGCACCTGCTGCGCGTCCGCGACCTCGCGGCCGGCGCGGGCCAGCGGGTGGCGCTGATCGTGCTGACCCACCGGCACGCCGACCACTCGGCCGGCGCGGCCCGGTTCGCCGAGCTGACCGGCGCGCCCGTGCGGGCGGTCGATCCCGAGCAGCGGCTGGGCGACGAGGGCCTGGCCGCCGGGGACGTGCTCACCGTGGCGGGCTGCGAGCTGGGAGTGCTGGCTACGCCCGGCCACTCGTCCGACTCCGTGTGCCTGGTCCTGCCCGCCGACGGCGCCGTGCTGACCGGCGACACCGTGCTCGGCCGCGGCACCACGGTGATCGGCGGGGACGGCAGCCTGACGGAGTACATGGGCTCGCTGCGGCGGCTGCGCGCCCTGGCCGAGGAGACCGACCTGCGGGTGCTGCTGCCGGGACACGGCCCGCTGCTGGCCCGGCCCGCGGAGACCCTGGACTACTACCTGGCCCACCGGACCGAGCGGCTGGCCGAGGTGCTGGCCGCGCTGGAGGCCGGCGACACGACCCCCGACCAGATCGTCGAGCGGGTCTACGCCGCCGTGCCGAAGAACGTCTGGGGCGCCGCGCGGGTGTCGGTCCGCGCCCAGCTCGACTACCTGAAGAGCCAGGGCCAGGTGCCGCCGGGCGTGACCTGGTAGGCCTAGTTGGCCCGCTTGCGCAGCCGGTCGGTATCGACCAGCAGCACCGACTTGGCCGACAGCTGGACCCAGCCGCGGGCGGCGAAGTCGGCCAGGGCCTTGTTGACGGTCTCCCGGGAGGCGCCGACGAGCTGGGCCAGCTCCTCCTGGGTCAGGTCGTGGTTGACCTGGATGCCGGCCTCCTGCTGGGTCCCGAAGCGCGAGGCCAGGTCGAGCAGGGCCTTGGCCACCCGGCCGGGCACGTCGGTGAAGACCAGATCCGCCTTGATGTCGTTGATCCGGCGCAGCCGCTGGGCCAGCGCGCCCAGCATGTGCATGGCCACCTCGGGCCGGCTGGCCAGCCAGGTCCGCAGGTCGTCATGGGCCAGCCCGGCCAGGGTCGCGTCGGTGATGGCCGTCGCGCTGGCCGTCCGGGGGCTGGGATCGAACAGCGACAGCTCGCCGAACATCTCGCCCGGCCCGTGCACGCTGAGCAGGTTCTCCCGGCCGTCATGCGCCGCCCGGGTCAGCTTGATCTTGCCCTTCAGGATGATGTAGAGCTTGTCGCCGCCGTCGCCCTCCGCGAACAGGCGCTCGCCCCGGCCGAGCTGCACGTGAATCACGTCGGCCCGCAGCGCGCGTGCGTCATCCTCACTGAGGGCCTCGAACAGCGGCGCCTGGCTGAGCGCGTCGTCCTCGTGAGCCACGGCCGTCCTCTCCGACGTTTCTGCCGTTCTACCTAGTGTTTCCCGTAAATCCCGACAGTCGTACGGTATCGCCTGCTGTTACTGAGCGGCACCATCGTGACCCGTGCTGGCCGCCAGCCGCTCGCGGCAGGCCTCGATCTCGGCGTTGGCCTCAGCCCGGCCGGTCCAGGCCGCCGCGGCGACCTCCTTGCCCGGCTCCAGGGCCTTGTAGACCTCGAAGAAGTGCGAGATCTCCAGCAGGTCGAACTCGGACACGTCCGTGATGTCGGTCAGGTAGGCCTTCCGCGGATCGGCCGCGGGCACGCACAGCACCTTGTTGTCGGCGCCCTTCTCGTCCCGCATCCGGAACATCCCGATCGCCCGGCACTGGATCAGGCAGCCGGGGAAGGTAGGTTCCTCCAGGAGGACGAGGGCGTCGAGCGGGTCGCCGTCGTCGGCCAGCGTGTCCTCGATATAACCGTAGTCGGCCGGGTAACGGGTCGAGGTGAACAGCATCCGGTCCAGCCGGATGCGCCCCGACGCGTGATCCATCTCATACTTGTTGCGCTGCCCCTGGGGGATCTCCACTATCACGTCGAACTCCACGGACCAGCCCCTCTTTGCGCCTAGCAGATTGATGTCGTTGCCTTGATGATGTCTACCCGATCGCCAGCGCCGCCCCGCAGCCGGGCGGCCGCGTCCCGGGAGCGGATGCGGGCGGGCCGCCGGCTCCGCCGCCTCGCGCTCACCACCCTGGCGCTGGTGTGCGTGTTCGTGATGGCGGCCGGGACCATCGTGGCGCACCTGCTGCCGCTGCGACTGGACCGGTGGGATGTGCCGCTGGTCCGGCCGCACGCCCCGGCCGCGATCCAGCCGCCGCTCGCGCCGGCCGCCGTGGGGTCGGGCCGCGCGAGCGGGAGCGGGCCGACCCCGGCCGGGCTCAGGTCGGTGCTCGCGCCGCTGCTCGGCGCGGCGACGCTGGGCTCGCACGTCGGGATGCTCGTGACCAGCCTGGCCACCGGCCAGGTGCTCTACTCCAGCAATGCCTCCGCCGGCTTCGCCCCGGCCTCCACGACCAAGATCGCCACGGCGGTGGCCGCGCTGTCGGTCCTGGGCCCGGCGGCCCAGTTCCGTACCGAGGTCGTCGCGGGATCGTCGCCCGCGAGCATCGTCCTGGTCGGCGGGGGCGACCCGACGCTCGCGGCCGGGACGCCGCCCGCCGCCGACTACCCGCATCCCGCGACGCTGGAGCAGCTCGCGGCGCAGACGGCGCGGGCGCTGCGGGCCCGCGGCACGAGCCACGTGAGCGTCGGCTACGACGCCTCGCTGTACGCCGGGCCGGGGCTGGCCCCCGGCTGGCCGGACAGCTACGTGACCACCGGCAACGTGACGCCCATCAGCTCGCTGGAGGTCGACCAGGGGCGGCTGACGCCGGCCGGGGCCCCGCAGGACGCCGACGACCCGCAGAACGGGCGCGCCCGGACGTTCACGCCCGCGCCGGAGTCGGCCCGGGCCTTCGCGGGGTTCCTGCGCGCCGACGGCATCAGCGTGAGCGGCGCCCCGGCCGCCGCGAGCGCGCCCGTCCGCGCCGCGGCGCTGGCGTCGGTGTCCTCGCCGCCGCTGGCCCAGATCGTGCGCCAGATGCTGCTCGAGAGCAACAACGTGATCGCCGAGAACCTGGCCCGGCACGTGGCCATCGCGACCGGCCACCCGGCCTCGTTCAGCGGCGGCGCGGCGGCCGAGGCGGCCGTCCTGCGCCGCCTCGGCGTATCCGGCGTCAGCCTGGTCGACGGCAGCGGCCTGTCGCCGCGCGACCGGATCACCCCCGCCGCGCTGGTCCGCCTCCTCACCGTGGCGTCCAGCCCGGGGCAGGGCCGCCTGCGGGCCGCCATCACCGGCCTGCCGGTGGCCGGCTTCTCCGGGACCCTGGCCGCGGGCGGCAGCGTGTTCGCCGATCCGGGGCCGGCCGCCCTCGGCGTGGTCCGGGCCAAGACCGGCAACCTGAGCACGGTGGCGACCCTGGCCGGCGTCGTGTACGCGGCCGACGGCCAGCTGCTGTCGTTCGCCGTGATGGCCGATCACCTGGGCAGCGGCGGCCTGGACCGGGCCGGCGTGCAGATTGTCAAGGTGGCCACCGCGCTGGCCGGCTGCGGCTGCCGATAACGGATAAAGCACCCTTGACCTGCCCGGAGCCGCGCCGGCGGGGCAGCGGGCCGTCCGGGCACGTACGGTGGGGGGGTGAGCAGCGCGCAGATGATCGACTGGAACGTGGCCACCGCGACGGGCGTCCGCTGGGTCAGGCCCGGGCCGCAGGTCTCGCTGAGCGAGGCCAGGACGGTGGTGGCTGAGCTCCGGCAGCTGGCGGCCGAGGTCGCCGAGCCGGTCCGGGAGCTGACCGGCCTGCCCGGCGCGCCCGACGACGGGATCGTCGCCGTCGTGGACCGCCCCGGCTGGATCCGGGCCAACGTCGACGGCTTCCGCGTGGTGTTCGACCCGCTGGTCCAGAAGATGGCCGAGCGCGGCGCGCCGGCCGGCGCGTCGGTCATCTCGGCCGTCGGGTCGCGGGTCACCGGGATGCAGGCGGGCCTGATCCTCGCCTACCTGGCCGGCCGGGTCCTCGGCCAGTACGAGCTGTTCCTGCCGCCCGACCCGGACGCCTCCGGCCAGGATGCCCCGGCCGGGCGCCTGACGCTGGTCGCGCCCAACATCGTGATGATCGAGCGGGAGCTGGGCGTGGACCCCAGCGACTTCCGCCGCTGGGTGTGCCTGCACGAGGAGACTCACCGGACCCAGTTCACCTCGGTGGCCTGGCTCCGCCCCTACGTCCAGCAGCAGATGACCGAGTTCCTGCTCGCCTCAGACCTCGACCCGGCGTCGATCCTGAGCCGCCTGCGGGCCGCCGCTGACGCCGTCACCGGGTCGGGCAGCCTCATCGAGGCCATCCAGAGCCCGCGGCAGCGCGAGATCCTGGAGCGGCTGACCTCGGTGATGACGCTGGTCGAGGGCCACGGCGACTACGTCATGGACGCGGTGGGCCCGAGCGTGGTCCCGTCCGTCGCCCAGATCCGGGCCAAGTTCTCGTCCCGGCGCGGCACGGCCGGCCCGATGGAGCAGGCCCTGCGCCGCATTCTGGGCATCGACCTGAAGATGAAGCAGTACGAGCAGGGCTCCCGTTTCGTCAAGACGGTAGTGGAGCAGGCGGGGATGGAAACGTTCAACAAGGTGTGGACGTCACCGGAGACGCTGCCCACCCCCGCCGAGATCGCCGAGCCGCTGGAGTGGCTGGAGCGCGTCGACGGCGGCCACGCCGCCGCCAGCTGAGCAGCTGACCTGAGCCATGGCGGGCCCGCACCCGGCGGTGGCGGCCATCCGGCTCGCCGTCCGCGGTGCGCTCGCGGGCCTGCCTGACGGCGGCGTCGTGCTGGTTGCCTGCTCGGGCGGCGCCGACTCGCTGGCCCTGGCCGCCGCGCTGGCCTTCGAGGGCCCGCGGCACGGGCTGCGACCGGGGGGCGTCACCGTCGATCACGGGCTGCAGCCGGGGTCGGCGGAGCAGGCCAGCCGGGTCACGGCCGTCCTGGCCGAGCTGGGCCTCGACCCGGTGCACGCGGTCCGCGTCACGGTCGCACAGCCCGGCGGCACCGGCCGCTACCCCGGCCCGGAGGCCGCGGCGCGGGCGGCGAGGTACGCGGCGCTGGACCAGATCGTGCCGGCGCCGGCCGCCATCCTGCTCGGGCACACCCTCGATGACCAGGCCGAGACCGTCCTGCTGGGGCTGGCCCGCGGCTCCGGGGCCCGCGCGCTGGCCGGGATGGCCCCGGTCAGCGGCCGGTACCGGCGGCCGCTGCTCGGCGTCCGCCGCGCGCAGACCCGGGCGGCCTGCGCGGCGCTGGCGCTGACGCCGTGGGAGGACCCGCACAACAGCGATCCCGGCTACGCCCGGGTGCGGGTCCGCCGGGCGCTGCTGCCCGCGCTGGAGGAGCAGCTCGGGCCGGGCGTGGCCGAGGCGCTGGCGCGCACCGCCGGGCAGCTGCGGGCCGACGCCGACGTGCTCGACGAGCTGGCCGCCGCGGCCGCCGCGGAACTGGCCGACGGTCAGCCCGGCCTGCCCGCCGCCGCGCTGGCCGTGCAGCCGCGCGCCATCCGGACCCGGCTGCTCAAGGCGGCCGCGCTGGCCGCGGGCGCCCCCGCGGGCGCCCTCGCGCACCAGCACGTCACCCAGATGGAGGCCCTGGTCACCGGCTGGCACGGCCAGCGCGGCGTTGACCTGCCGGGCGGAATCCGCTGCCAGCGGCGGTATGACAGGCTGATCTTCGCGGTGGCCGGACCGCGTACCTGTGCCCCCGGGGCGATCGGAGAGCTGAGTGGACGCGACTGACATGGGAGCCGATCTCCAGGAGGTCCTGATCACGCCGGAGCGGCTGCGGGAGCGCATCGGCGAGCTCGCGGCCGAGATCGACGCGGATTACGCTGACCGCGAACTACTCCTGGTGGGCGTGCTCAAGGGTGCCGTCATGGTGATGGCCGACCTGGCCCGGGCGCTGCACCTGCCCGCCGAGATGGACTGGATGGCGGTGTCCTCCTACGGCTCGGGGACGCAGTCCTCGGGGGTGGTCCGCATCCTCAAGGACCTCGACTCCGACATCAGCGGGCGGCACGTCCTGGTCGTGGAGGACATCATCGACTCGGGGCTGACATTGTCCTGGCTGGTGGGCAACCTGGAGTCGCGCGGCCCGGCCTCGGTGCGGGTGTGCGTGCTGCTGCGCAAGCCGATGGCGACCCGGATCAAGGTGGACGTGGCCTATACCGGGTTCGATATCGAGGACGAGTTCGTGGTCGGGTACGGCCTGGATTACGCCGAGAAATACCGGAACCTGCCGTTCATCGGCACTCTCGCGCCCGCGGTTTACGGCGGCGATCCGGCCGTCTAGCGCGGGCGCCGGCGCGCAGAAACACGGCGGCGGGAACACTCCGGCAGATGAAATACGTTCACCTGGGTAAGAGGCGTACCGGGACCCGGCGCCGGGTCAGGCCGGTCAGGTGGCCTCCTGCGTGCCGGCGGCACCTGGCCGGTGTACCGTCAGTGAATCTAAGGCTGCATCGCCGGGAGTTCGGCGGGGCTCGAGGCTCGTCAGGAGGGATCGGCCCGGTACCAGCGGGGCCGTTCGTCGATGGATCTGAAGCGCATCTTCCGCGGATGGGTTCTCGCCATCCTCCTCGTTGTCATCGTGTTCCTGTTCGTCTTCCGCCTGGCTGGGTCCAGCCAGAGCTACAAGCAGGTCAACACCTCGCAGGTGATCGCGGCCATCCAGGGCGGCAACGTCAAGTCGGCGATCCTCACGGACACCGAGCAGACGATCCAGATCACCACCAGGACCCCCGTCTCGGGCACCCGGTTCCTGGAGGCCGACTGGGTCGGCAACCAGGGCTCGCAGCTGGCCACGATCCTGCAGAACCAGGTCAAGGCGGGCAAGCTGCCCGCGAGCACCGGCTACAACGCCGTGATGCCCAAGACCAACTCGTTCTGGTCGCTGCTGCTCGGCTGGCTCCCGTTCCTCGCCATCTTCCTGCTGTTCTTCGTCTTCCTGAATCAGATGCAGGGCGGCGGCTCGCGGGTCATGAACTTCGGCAAGTCCAAGGCCAAGCTCATCACCAAGGACACCCCGAAGACGTCGTTCAGCGACGTGGCCGGCGCCGATGAGGCCATCGAGGAGCTCCAGGAGATCAAGGAGTTCCTGCAGAGCCCCGGCAAGTTCCAGGCCATCGGGGCCAAGATCCCCAAGGGCGTCCTGCTCTACGGGCCGCCCGGAACCGGCAAGACGCTGCTGGCCCGGGCCGTGGCCGGCGAGGCGGGCGTGCCGTTCTACTCGATCTCCGGCTCGGACTTCGTGGAGATGTTCGTCGGCGTGGGCGCGTCCCGCGTCCGGGACCTGTTCGAGCAGGCCAAGGCCAACGCCCCGGCGATCGTCTTCGTGGACGAGATCGACGCGGTCGGCCGGCACCGCGGGGCCGGCTTCGGCGGCGGCCACGACGAGCGCGAGCAGACCCTGAACCAGCTGCTGGTCGAGCTGGACGGCTTCGACACCAAGGGCGGCGTCATCGTGATCGCCGCGACCAACCGTCCCGACATCCTGGACCCGGCACTGCTGCGGCCGGGCCGCTTCGACCGGCAGATCGTGGTCGCGCAGCCGGACCTGGCCGGGCGCAAGGGGATCCTCCGGGTGCACGCTCGCGGCAAGCCGTTCGGGCCGGACGTGGACCTCGACATGATTGCCCGCCGGACGCCCGGCTTCACCGGCGCCGACCTGGCCAACGTCATCAACGAGGGCGCTCTGCTCACGGCCCGGGAGAACAAGCACCAGATCACGATGGCCGCGCTGGAAGAGGCCATCGACCGGGTCACGGCCGGCCCCAAGCGCAAGAGCGTGCTGCTGTCGGAGAAGGAGCGCAAGATCATCGCCTACCACGAGGGCGGCCACGCGCTCGTGGGGCACGCGATGCCCCATGCCGACCCGGTGCACAAGATCACCATCATCCCGCGCGGCCGGGCCCTGGGCTACACCGCCTCCGCGCCGACCGAGGACAAGTTCCTGGTCAGCCGGGTGGAGATGATGGACCAGCTGGCCATGCTGCTCGGCGGGCGCACGGCGGAGGAACTCGTCTTCCACGAGCCCACCACCGGCGCGGCCAACGACATCGAGAAGGCCAGCTCCATCGCCCGCGGGATGATCACCGAGTACGGCATGAGCGAGCGCCTGGGCGCGCGCCGGTTCGGCACCGGGGACGGCGAGCCGTTCCTGGGCCGGGAGATGTCGCACAGCCGGGACTACTCCGAGGAGATCGCCTCGGCCATCGACGACGAGGTCCGGCGGCTGATCGAGTCGGCGCACGACGAGGCGTGGGAGGTGCTGGTCCAGTACCGGGACGTGCTGGACCATCTCGTGCTGCAGCTGATGGAGCACGAGACGCTGTCCCGCGACCAGGTGCTGGAGATCTTCTCGCCGGTGCACAAGCGGTCCACGCGCGGCTCCTACACCGGGTACGGCAAGCGGCTGCCGTCGGACCGGCCGCCGGTTCAGACGCCCAAGGAGCTGGCCCTGATCGCGGCGGCCAACAACGAGCTGCCGCCCGCGGGCAACGGGCAGTCGTTCGGCGGGATCGGCGCGGAAGGTACCCCCGAGGTCCGGGACTTCGGCCGGCCGTTCGCCGCCCCGCCCGAGAACGATGCGGTCTAGCCAGGCTGATCTCGTTGAGTCCTGAGTTCGACCTGCCGCGCATCGAGCGCGCCGTCACGGAGATCCTCGCCGCCATCGGCGAGGATCCCGGCCGGGACGGCCTGCGGGACACCCCGGCCCGGGTGGCGCGGGCGTACGCCGAGCAGTTCGCCGGGCTGCGCCAGGCGCCCGAGGATGTCCTGACCACCGTCTTCGACGCCGATCATGACGAGATGGTGCTGGTCCGCGACATCGAGGTCTACTCGATGTGCGAGCACCACCTGGTCCCGTTCTTCGGCAACGCCAACGTCGGGTACATTCCGAACACGAAGGGCCAGATCACCGGGCTTTCCAAGATTGCCCGCCTGGTCGATGTCTATGCCCGGCGGCCGCAGGTGCAAGAACGGATGACGAGCCAGATCGCGGATGCGATGATGCGCGTGCTGGAACCGCGCGGCGCCATTGTCGTGATCGAGGCGGAGCACCTGTGCATGTCGATGCGCGGGGTGCGCAAGCCGGGCGCGAAGACTGTTACATCCGCGGTCCGCGGATCCTTCCTGGAGTCTGACAGCACGAGGGCAGAGGCGATGAGCCTGCTTGTGGGCCGGCGTTAAGCCAGCTCTGAGCTGGCCCGGGCACGTTCCCGGGTTTGCCCGCAATGGCGGGCGGCAATCACTACGCTAATTGCCCGGTGAAGCAGGGGCCTGAGCACCGTGTCCGAGATACCTCACAGAAGCGGCCCGACCACGGCTGAATCAAGCACCGGCAGCGACGATCACCCGTCGAAATCGGCCAGAACTGCCCCTGGCCGGGAGCCTGACCGGCGCCAGCGGCGACGTTGGGTGCCGCGCTCGGCCCGCTGGGTCGCCCTGGTCGTGGGCCTGGCCGACATCATCGAGGGCGTCCGGCCGGGCGTCGCCTACCACTACCGGCTGCACCAGCTGACCGAGGTCAGCAACCTCACCCGGACCGCGGACATCCTCATCGGCCTGCTGCTGGTGATGCTGTCGCACGGGCTGCGACGCCGCAAGCGCCGGGCGTGGCAGGCGGCCGTCCTGGCCCTGGCCGGCAGCCTGGCCCTGCACCTGCTGTTGCGGCGCAGCCCGCCGCACCTGGCCACCATGCTCGTCACGGCGGCGATCCTGGCCGCGCTGCTGTACTTTCGGGACGAGTTCTACGCGATCGGGGACCCGCGCACCCGGTGGCGTGCCCTGCAGGCCCTGCTGTGGCTGGCCGCGGCCGACATCGTCATCGGCGTGTCCTGGCTGTATGTCACCCGCGGGCTAGACGGCGACTACTCGCTGTGGCAGCGGATCGAGGCCACCGTGACCAACATGGTCGGGTTCTCCGGGCCGGTCGAGTTCGCGAGCGGGATCCGGGCGGACTTCTTCGCGTCCCTGTGCGGCGGGCTCGGCCTGTTCACCCTGATCGTGGTGGGTTACCTGTTCCTGCGCACGGCCCAGCCGCCGGGGCGGCTGACCCCCGCTGACGGCGCCGCGATCCGGGACCTGCTGGGCCGGCACGGCGAGCTGGACTCGCTCGGCTACTTCGCGCTGCGCGACGACAAGAGCGTCATCTGGTCGCCGACCGGCAAGTCCTGCATCGGCTACCGGGTCGTGTCGGGCGTCATGCTGGCCAGCGGCGACCCGGTCGGCGACCCGGAGGCGTGGCCCGGCGCGATCCACGCCTTCCTGGACGAGGCCGCGCGGCACGCCTGGGTGCCGGCCGTGATCGGCTGCGGCGAGCACGGCGCCGAGGTGTGGTGCCGGGAGGGTGACCTGAGCGCGCTGGAGCTCGGCGACGAGGCCGTCGTCAACCTGCCCGACTTCACGATGGCGGGCCGGTCCATGCGCAACGTGCGGCAGATGGTCTCGCGGGTCGACCGGCAGGGCTACGTGGCCGAGGTCCGCCGGGTCGGCGACATGCCCGAGGCGGAGATCAGGCGGCTCGTCCGCCAGGCCGACACCTGGCGGGGCAGCCCGGTCGAGCGCGGCTTCTCGATGGCCCTGGGCCGGATCGGCGGCATCGGCGACGAGCGCTGCGTGGTGGCCACCGCCCACCAGGACGGGGTGCTCAAGGCCATCCTGCACTTCGTGCCGTGGGGTACCGACGGCCTGTCGCTGGACGTCATGCGCCGGGACCGCAGCGCCGCGCCGGGCCTGAACGACTTCCTGATCGTCGAGACGATCAAGCGCGGCGCGGACCTGGGCGTCAAGCGGATCTCGCTGAACTTCGCGGTGTTCCGGGCGGCGCTGGAGCGCGGCGAGCGGATCGGGGCCGGACCGGTGCTGCGCGCCTGGCGCGGGGTGCTGATCTTCGCGTCGCGGTGGTTCCAGATCGAGTCGCTCTACAAGTTCAACGCCAAGTTCGGCCCCCAGTGGCTGCCCCGGTTCCTGGTCTTCCCGAACACAAGGGACACGCCCCGGATCGGGGTGGCGGCGCTGGAGGCCGAGGCGTTCCTGGTCTTCCCCACCGTCGAGGTGCGCCGGGCGGCCCGCCGCCTGGGCCTGGACCAGCTGCGCCGGCGGATGCTCCGGCGCCGGATGAGCAGCCCCCCGCCGCGCCCCGGTCCCCGCCCCGGCCCCCGGCCCGAGTAATGTCCGCAGACCTGGCGCGACGATCGTAGATTGGCACTATGGCTGGCGAGATCCCCGTGGCCGCGGAGTCACCGCGGACCCGGGAGCGACTGAGCGGGCTGCCCCGGCCGCCCCGCGCCCTGGTCATGGGCGTGGTCAATGTCACTCCGGACTCCTTCTCCGACGGCGGCGCCTTTCTGGATCCGCAGGCGGCGATCCGGCACGGCCGGGAGCTGGCCGCCGCCGGGGCCGACATCGTCGACGTCGGCGGCGAGTCGACCCGGCCGGGCGCGCAGCGGATCAGCGCCGACGAGGAACTGCGGCGGGTCATCCCGGTGATCACCGGGCTGGCCGCGGCCGGCCTGTGCGTGAGCGCGGACACGACCCGGGCGGCCGTGGCGCGGGCGGCGCTGGGCGCCGGGGCGGCCATGGTCAACGACGTGAGCGGCGGCCTGGCCGACCCCAAGGTGGCCTCCGTGGTCGCCGCGGCCGGGGTGCCCTACGTGGTGAGCCACTGGCGCGCGCACAGCGCCGACATGTACGAGAAGGCCGTCTACGGCGATGTGGTGGCCGAGGTCCGCGCCGAGCTGGGCGCCCGGGTGGCCGACGTCATCGCGGCCGGGGTCGACCCGGCCCAGGTCATCGTGGATCCCGGCCTGGGCTTCGCCAAGCGGGCCGAGCACAACTGGGCGCTGCTGGCCGCGCTGCCGCAGCTGGCCCGGCTGCCGGGCCTGGACGCGGCGCTCCCGGATTTCCCGGTGCTGGTCGGTGCCTCCCGCAAGAGCTTCATCGGCCGCCTGCTGGCCGGCCCGGACGGCACGCCCCGGCCGTTCACCGGCAGCGACGACGCGACCGTCGCGCTGAGCGCGCTGAGCGCGGTGGCCGGCGCCTGGTGCGTGCGGGTCCATGCGGTGCCCGGCAACGCCGACGCCGTGCGGGTCGCCGCGCGCTGGGGCGCGGCGGCGCGGGCCGGCGGCTCCGGGCTGGGCTGGCCGCGATGAGCCTGGACCGGATCTCCCTGCTCGGGCTGCGCGCCTTCGGGCGGCACGGCGTGCTCGAGCACGAGCGCGCCGTGGGCCAGGAGTTCGTCATCGACGCCGTGCTCGGGATCGACACCCGGCCGGCCGCGGCCACCGACGACCTGGCGCTGACCGCCGATTACGGCGCCGTGGCCAACCGGCTGGCGGCCATCGTCGCCGGGCCGCCGGTGGACCTGATCGAGACGCTCGCGCAGCGGCTCGCGACCGCGTGCCTGGACGACCCCGCGGTGGCCGAGGTCCAGATCACCGTGCACAAGCCGCATGCGCCCGTGGCCCAGCACGTGGCCGACGTGAGCGTGACCATCAGCCGGAGCCGGCCGTGACGCCAGGCCCCGGGCCGGCGGCGCGCCGCGAGGTGGTGCTGTCGCTGGGCAGCAATCTCGGTGACCGGCTGGCCAACCTGCGCCGCGCCGTCGGCCTGCTGTGCGCGGACGGGCAGCTGGGCTGCGTGGCGGTCTCCGGGGTGTACGAGACCGACCCGGTCGGCGGGCCGCCCCAGGACGACTACCTGAACGCCGTGCTGGTCGCGGTCACTGCCCTGCCCGGCGCCGAGATCCTGCGCCGCGGCCAGGCCGCCGAGGCCGCGCTGGACCGGGTCCGGGAGCAGCGCTGGGGGCCGCGGACGCTCGACGTGGACGTGATCACCTGCGGCGCGGAGGTGAGCGCCGACCCGGTGCTGACCCTGCCGCATCCGCGGGCGGCGCAGCGGGCCTTCGTGCTCGTGCCCTGGCTGGAGGTCGCGCCCGACGCCGTCCTGCCGGGCCACGGGCGGGCCGCGGACCTGCTGGCCGCGATCGGGACCGCGGGCGTCCGCCGCGTGCCGGGCGCCGTCCTCGGCCTGCCCGGCCCGGAGCCGCGGTGACGCCGACCCGCCCCGGCACCCTGCTGCTCATCGGGGCCGTCTGCGCGGCCATCGCGTGGCTGGTCGTGCGCGAGACCTTCGCCACCTTGCCGCCGCTGCCGTGGACGGCCGTGCCCGCGCTGGCCCTGCTGGCCATCGGCGAGGCCATCGTCGGGCGCAACCTCAAGGCCCGGATGGAGGGGCGCCGCCCCGGCAAGCCGGTCGAGCCCATCGCCGTCGCCCGGACGGCCGCCCTGGCCAAGGCCAGCTCGGCCGCTGCCGTAGCGCTCGGCGGGCTGGCCGCCGGGCTCGGCGCCTACGTGGCCGGGCAGCTGGGCAAGGACGTGCCGCGGGCCGACGCCTACGCCGCCGCCGGCACGGTGATCGCGGCGGCCGCGCTGACCGCCGCGGCGCTGTACCTGGAGCGGTGCTGCCGGGCCCGCGGCCCGGACGACCGCGACTCCGACGACGACGATCAGGCCGACTGGCATGACCCGCGTTGACCAGCGATGGATCGCTATGCTGATCATTCCCGTCCGGTACCCGGCAAGGGCTGGAACGAGATGAGCCAGAGTCAGAGCGCGCACCCCGCCGAGCTCGGCGTCGGCGTGGTGGGAGCCGGCCGTGTCGGCACGGCGCTGGCCGCCGCACTGCGCCGTGCCGGGCATCGCATCGTGGCCGTCTCCGCGGTTTCCGCCGCCTCCCTGGACCGGGTCGAGGCGCGGCTGCCCGGCACGCCCGTCCGGCCCCCGCAGGACGTCGCGGCCAATGCCGACCTGGTCCTGCTGACCGTGCCCGACGATGCCCTGCCCGCGCTGGTGTCCGGGCTGGCGGCCACCGGCACCGACCTGGCCGGCCGCCTGGTCATGCACGCCAGCGGCCGGCACGGCCTGGCCGTCCTGGAGCCCGTCACCCGCCGGGGTGCCCTGCCGCTCGCCCTGCACCCGGTCATGACCTTCACCGGGCGCCCCGATGACGTCGACCGGCTGGCCGGGGTCTCGTTCGGCGTCACCACCCCCGAGCAGCTGCGCCCGGTGGCCGAGGTCCTGGTCATGGAGATGGGCGGCGAGCCGGTGTTCATCGCTGAGGAGGACCGCGGCCTGTACCACGCCGCCCTCGCCGGCGCGGCCAACCACCTGGTCACGCAGGTCGTCCAGGCCGCCGACCTGCTTTCCGCGGCGGGCGTGGCCCAGCCGTCCCGGATGCTCGGCCCGCTGCTCGGCGCGGCCCTCGACAACGCGCTGCGGCTGGGCGATGCCGCGCTGACCGGCCCGGTGGCCCGCGGCGACGCCGACACGGTGGCCAGCCACCTGGCCGCGCTGCGGGCCGCCGCCCCCGAGGCGCTGCCCGCCTACCTGGCCCTGGCCCGGCTGACCGCGGACCGCGCCCTGGCCAGCGGGATGCTCGCGGCGCCCGATGCCCAGCGCCTCCTCGAGGTGCTGGCCGGGACCGGCCCGGCGGGGGGCGGGACGTGAGGCCGATGCTGGCCCGGACCCGCCGGGGCCTGGCCGCCGCGCGGGCCACCATGACCGCGCCGGTGGTACTGGTGCCCACCATGGGCGCCCTGCACGACGGGCACCGGTCGCTGCTGGCCCGGGCCCGGGAGCTGGCCGGCCCGGCGGGCAGCGTGCTGGTGTCGATCTTCGTCAACCCGCTCCAGTTCGGGGTGGGCGAGGACTTCGACCGCTACCCGCGGACCGTCGAGCGGGACCTGGAGCTGTGCGCGCAGGAGGGGGTCAGCGTCGTCTTCGCCCCGGCCGGCCGGGAGATGTACCCCCGCGACCCGCGGGTCACCGTCGACCCGGGCCCGGTGGGCCGGCTGCTCGAGGGCGAGTTCCGGCCGGGCTTCTTCGGCGGCGTCCTCACCGTGGTCATGAAGCTGCTCCAGCTGACCCGCCCGGACATCGCCGTGTTCGGGGAGAAGGATGCTCAGCAGCTCGCGCTGGTCCGGCAGCTGGCGGCCGACCTGGACCTCGGCATCGAGATCGCCGGCGCGCCCACCCACCGGGACGCTGACGGCCTGGCCACGTCCAGCCGGAACGTGTACCTGTCGACCTGGGAGCGGGCCGTCGCGCTGGCCATCCCGCGCGCGCTGGCGGCCGCCGCGCAGGCCGCCCCGGCCGGCCCGGCCGCCGCGCTGGCCGCGGCCGCGCTGCTGCTGGAGGGGGCCGGCGCGGCCGAGCCGCCGCTGGAGCTGGACTACCTGGTCCTGGCCGACCCGCTGACCTTCGCCGAGGTCGGCCCGGACTACGCGGGCCCGGCGCTGCTGCTGGCCGCGGCCCGGGTCGGCGGCACGCGGCTGATCGACAACATCGGCCTGACCTTCGGCGCCCAGCCCGGCGCCCCGGCCCGCACCGCCGACGGAGAGCCATGCTGCTGACGATTGACGTGGGGAACACCAACACGGTGCTCGGGCTGTTCGAGGGCGAGGACGTGGTCGAGCACTGGCGCATCGCCACCGACCCGGTGCGGACCGCCGACGAGCTGGCCGTCATCCTGCAGGGCCTGCTCGGCCAGAGCGCCATGTTCGCCGAGCCGGACGTCACCGGCGTGGCGCTGTGCAGCACGGTGCCGTCCGTGCTGCATGAGATGCGGGAGATGTTCCGGCGGTACTACGGCGACGTCCCCACGGTCATCGTGGAGCCGGGCGTGAAGACCGGGGTGCCGGTGCGGTACGACAACCCGCGGGAGGTGGGCACCGACCGGATCACCAACTCCGCCGCGGCCGTGCACCTGTACGGCGGGCCGGCCATCGTGGTCGACTTCGGGACGTCCACCAACTTCGACGCGGTCAGCGAGCGCGGCGAGTTCGTCGGCGGGGCCGTCGCCCCCGGCATCGAGATCTCCGTCGACGCCCTGTCCCGCCGGGCCGCCCAGCTGCTCAAGGTCGAGCTGGCCCGGCCCGCCCGGGTCATCGGCAAGAGCACCGTCGAGGCGCTGCAGTCCGGCATCATCTTCGGCTTCGCCGGCCAGGTCGAGGGCCTCGTGACGCGGATGGCCGCCGAGCTCGCGCCGTCCGACCCGGACTCGGTCACGGTCATCGCCACGGGCGGCCTGGCGCCGCTGGTCATCGACGAGGTCAAGGTCATCGACGCCTACGAGCCGTGGCTCACCCTGATCGGCCTGCGGCTCATCTACGAGCGCAATACCGGGCCTGATTCCAGCCGGTAACCTCGGCAGGTGACCGAGCATCCCGAGTCGGCGCGTGCCGAGCCGGCCGAGGCCGTCCCCGAGCAGATGCAGGTCCGGCTGGGCAAGCTGGACCGGCTCCGCGCCGCCGGGACTGACCCCTACCCGGTCGGCTACCCGCGCACGGACACCATAGAGCAGCTCCGCGAGCGCTACCCGGACCTGCCCGCCGACGCCGCCACCGGCGAGCGGGCGGGCGTGGCCGGCCGGGTCATGCTGAGCCGCAACGGCGGCAAGCTCTGCTTCGCCACGATCCGGGACGGCACCGGCGAGCTCCAGGTGATGATCTCGCTGGACCGCGTCGGCGCGGACGCGCTCGCGGCCTGGAAGCAGGACGTGGACGTCGGCGATCACGTCGGGGTGACCGGCGAGGTAATCACCTCGCGCCGCGGCGAGCTGTCGGTCCTGGCCGACTCCTACGCCATCACGGCCAAGGCGCTGCGGCCGCTGCCCGACAAGCACCGGGGCCTGAGCGACCCCGAGACCAGGGTCCGGCAGCGCTACCTGGACCTGATCACGAACCCGCGGGCCCGCGAGATGGCGCGGATCCGCGCGGCCGTCACCCGCTCCGTCCGGGAGGAACTGCACCAGCGCGGCTATCTCGAGGTCGAGACGCCGGTCCTGCAGACCCTGCACGGCGGCGCCCACGCCCGGCCGTTCACGACCCACATGAACGCCTACGACATCGACCTGTACCTGCGGATCGCCCTGGAGCTCTACCTCAAGCGGCTGGTCGTGGGCGGCCTGGAGCGCGTCTACGAGATCGGCCGGATCTTCCGCAACGAGGGCGCGGACTCCACCCACAACCCGGAATTCACCATGCTGGAGGCGTACGAGGCCTACGCCGACTACGACACCATGCAGACCCTGACCCGCGAGCTGCTCCAGGCCGCCGCGCGGGCCGCCCTGGGCGGAACGGTGGTGCGGCGGCCGGACGGCTCCGAGTACGACATCGGCGGCGAGTGGCGGTCGGTGCCCCTGTACCACGCCCTGTCGCAGGCCCTCGGCGAGCCGGTCACCCCGGATACCAGCCGGGACACCCTGCGCACCCTGGCCGCGCGGGCCGGCGTCGAGGTCCAGCCGGGCTGGAACGCGGCCCAGATCGTGCTCGAGCTGCACGAGCACCTGGTCGAGGCGGTGACGGTCGAGCCGACCTTCTACCGCGACTTCCCCGTCGAGGTGTCGCCGCTGACCCGCCAGCACCGCGGCGACCCGCGGCTGGCGGAGAAGTGGGACCTGGTGGCCTTCGGCACCGAGATCGCGACGGCCTACTCCGAGCTCGTCGACCCGGTCGAGGAGCGGGCCCGGCTCACCGCGCAGTCACTGCTGGCCGCGGGCGGGGACCCGGAGGCCATGCAGCTCGACGAGGACTTCCTGCGCGCCCTGGAGTACGGGATGCCGCCGAGCGGCGGCCTGGGCATGGGCATCGACCGGATGCTGATCATGCTGACCGGTGCCGGTATCCGGGAGACGGTGCTGTTCCCGCTGGTCAAGCCGACCTGACCGGAAAAGGCTCAAGCCCGGACCGGGGGTAAGCCGGTCCGGGCTCGAGCTGGCGGGCGCCAGCGCGATGCGGCTGAGGGGGGGTCAGCCGATCGCTACCGCGCCGTCGACCGCGCTCCAGGGGATGGGCTGGATCTGCACGACCTGGCCCGTCGACGGGGCGTCGACCATCATGCCGTTGCCCACGTACATGCCGACGTGGTCGAGGCTGTACATGAAGATCAGGTTGCCGGGCTGGAGCGAGCTCAGCGGGATGTGCTGACCCTCGTTCCACTGGTCCCCGGTGAAGTGGGCCAGGCTGATCCCGACGTGCTCGTAGGCCCACATGACCAGGCCGGAGCAGTCGAACGTGCTCGGCCCGGCCGCGCCCCACACGTACTCGTCGCCCAGCTTGGCCAGCGCGAACCGGAGCGCCTGCGCGCCGATCGTGTTGCCGACCACCGGGAGATTGGGGTAGTTGCCGGTCTGCTGGAAGATGCCCAGCGCCTGGGAGTAGACCGAGCTGTTGAGGACGTTCTCCTTGGCCTGGATCTGGCCGACCTTCTTGGCCATGTCCGCGGTCAGCTTGCTGGCCTGGGCCGCCTCCTGGCTCGCGGCCAGCAGGGCCTCGTTGGCCGCCGTCTGCGCGGAGGTGACCTGGCTGACCTTCTCGCCGTTCTCCTGCTCCAGCTGGGCCATGATGGAGGCCTGGTTGAGCAGCACCTGCGGGTCGTTGTCCTGGAGCAGCTCCAGGTCCGGGCTCAGGCTCCCGTTCATGTAGCCGGCCGCCGCGATCTGGCCGATCTGGGCCCGCCCGGAGTCCAGCAGCTTCTGGTCGCGCTTGGCCGTCAGCCGCGCGACGCTCTCTTCCTTCTGGGCCTGCTGGAGCTGGATCCGCAGCGAGTCGTACTGCTGGCCCATGTGGTCGATCTGCTCGGACAGGTCCTTGATCTGCGCGAGCTTGGCCTGCAGGCTGGCGGGCGGCGGCGCGGCCGCCGAGCCGCTGGCCGCGCCGGCGACTCCGGCCGGGAGGATAAGGCTGGCCAGGGCACATGCCCCGGTGACGATCGTGATCCGGGCGAACCGGTGATGCCTGCCGCGGGGCAAGCGCTCCACGTGGAGTCTCCTCTCCTAGGCCGCCTACCGGGTTAGCTGACGGGTTCGGGCTGGAGGAGCCCTACGGCGGGCCACCACCCGGATGGGCTGTGGCCAGCCGATTCACCCCGGGAACGTGGGTCCCCGGCTCCCTGGCACGCTCAGCACGCGACAGGAACTCGGCGGGTCGTGCACGCCGCGCCCGGAATCGGGTCGGCCGCAACGGTAACAACAAGGCTGGAGATTAATGCAGGGCTCACTCCCGATGGAGCAAAACGCGAAATTTTTTACTTGGCAACCGTGCGTAACCCTTACGGTTTTTGGCGGCTGGGGACGCCCGCCGGGTTGCCCGCTATACTGCTCCTCCCGGCGGCCCGTGATCGGCATGACCCACGTTTTCCCAGCTCAGGCGGCGTGTCACTGCGGTAGTTGCCGTCACGTGATCTGCGCGTGATGTGCACGAATGACAGGCCCCGGCGCCGTGGAGAACAATTTGTACTTGCTGCGTTACGCTGCGTACGGAAACGAATTGCCAGGCCTGGGCCGCGTTTGGGATGCTGGCGCAAACACATTGACCTGAAGGTGGCTGGCCGATGCACGCAGTGCCGACGAACTACCTGGTCCGGCGGGCGCAGACCCGCGACGTCCGGGCCATTCGCGGCCTGATCGACGCCAACGCGCCGTCCGGGCGCCTGCTCGACAAGCCCACGGTCACCCTATATGAGGACATCCAGGAATTCTGGGTGGCCTGCGACGCGGCCGGCCAGGTGATCGGCTGCGGGGCGCTGCACGTCATGTGGGAGGACCTGGCTGAGATCCGCACCATCGCGGTGGCCGACGCGCACCAGGGCCGCGGCGCCGGGCACGAGGTGGTCACGGCGCTGCTTTCCACGGCCCGGCAGCTCGGCGTCAGCCGCGTTTTCGTGCTGACCTTCGCGGTGCCGTTCTTCCAGCGGCACGGCTTCGAGGAGATCAAGGGCGACGCGGCCACGCCCGAGGTGTACGCCGAGCTGCTGCGCTCCTACGACGAGGGCGTGGCCGAGTTCCTGGACCTCGACCGGGTTAAGCCCAACACCCTCGGCAACACCCGCATGCTGCTCCGGCTGCGCCGCGACGCCTGACCCTCACAGCAGCCGCAGCTGCCGCGCCGGCGGCCGGGGCCGCGGCACCCGGCCCGCCGCCAGGAGCTGGCCAACGGCCTGGAGAAACGGGGATGCTCCGGCCGGCGCTGTTTCTCCCCGGCGGGTCCGGCGCGCGGCGTAGCTGATCAGCAGCCGCGACCGCGCCCTGGTCATCGCGACGAACAGGAGCCGCCGCTCCTCGCCGGGGTCGGTGCCCGGCAGCATCCCGCCGCCCGGCGTGCGCAGCGGCAGCAGGCCGTCCTCGCAGCCGGCCACGAACACCACCTCGTACTCCAGGCCCTTGGCGGCGTGCATGGTGAGCAGGGTCACGGCGTCCGCGCGCGGATCGAGGGCGTCCACCTCGGCACCCAGCGCCACCTCGGTCGCGAACCGGCCGGGGTCCGTGCCGCAGCGCCGGGCCAGCGGCGCCAGCACCTCGGCCGCGGCCAGGATGTCGACGGCCCGGTACCGTGACGGCCGGCCCGCCAGCCGCGCCGCCGCGGCCGCCACCAGTCCCGCGACCGGCCGGGTCCGGTCCGGCCCTGGCGCGGCCGGGTTCGGCCCCGGCTCTGCCGGGTTCGGCCCGGGCTCAGCCAGCCCGGTCCCGGCCAGCCCGGTCCCGGCCAGCCCCGTCCCGCCCAGCCCCGTCCCGCCCAGCTTCAGTTCGGCCAGGATCTCCGGCACTCCCGGCCGGCGGTACAGCAGGTCATGCGAGCCCTTGCGGAACGGCAGCCCGGCCCGGGTCAGGGCCTGGCCCAGGGCGGCCGACTGGGCGTCGGTGCGATACAGGACCGCGATGTCGGCCAGGCTCAGCCCGGCGTGGCCGTCGCCTGCGGCCCGGCCGCTGTCGATCGAGTGGAACGACGTCCCGCCCAGCAGCTGGTCGATGGTGGCGCTGATCCAGCCCGCCTCGGCGTGCTCGTCCGCGGCCTCATGGGCGATGACCGGCTCCGCCGCCGCCCCGCTGACCGCGCGCAGGCCGCGGCCCGGGACCAGGGTGGCCGGCGCGATGGCGGCTACGGCGGCCGTGACGATCGGCGCACTGGACCGGTAGTTGCGGCTCAGCTGGTGCGTGACCGCGCCGGGGTAGTCCGTCCCGAACCGGAGGAAGAAGCCGACGTCAGCCCGCCGGAAGCCGTAGATGGCCTGGTCCGGGTCGCCGATCACGGTCAGGCCCGCCCCGTCGCCCGCCAGCAGCCCCAGGAGCTCGTACTGGGCCGGGTCGATGTCCTGGTACTCGTCCACGCTGATCACCGGCCACCGCTCGCGGAAGGCCGCGGCCAGGGCCGGGTCGCGGCGGAGCACGGCCACCGGCAGCTCGATCAGCCCGTCGAAGTCCACCAGGCCGCGGGCGGTCAGGGCCGCCAGCAGCCGCCCGCGCTCCGCTGCGGCCGGCTCCGTGCTGTCCGCCGGCTCTGTGCTGTCCGCCGGCTCCGTGCTGTCCGCCGGCTCCGTGCCGGCCCAGTCGCCCGGCCCGGCCCCGGCCCGCGGCGCCGTCGAGCCCGTGAGCGGTGCTGTCCCGGCCCCTGGCACCGTGCCGGCCTGCTGCTCCGCGGCGGTCAGCGGCGCGGTCCCGGCCGGCCGGGCAAGCTCGGCCACCACCGCGGCCACGGCCGCCTCATCGGCCACCTGGAAGGCGGCCGGGAGCCCGGCCGGCCGGTACAGCTCGCGCAGGATCCGCAGGCCCAGGCCGTGAAAGGTCGTGACGGTCACGCCAGCCAGCGCGCCGGTGCGGTCAGGTGGGCCTGGAGCCCGCGGCCCGCCCAGGACCGCCAGCCGCGCCCGCATCTCCTCCGCGGCCCGGCGCGTGAACGTCACGGCCAGGACCTTGTGCGCCGGGACGCCCCCGGAAACCTGCGCGGCGATCCGGTGCGTGAGCGTCCGGGTCTTGCCGGTGCCCGGCCCGGCCACGATCATCAGCGGGCTGGCCGCCAGGACTGCCGCCCGCTGCTCGGGGTCCAGTCCCGCCAGGCCCGGTTCGCCGGTATTCGGCCCGTTCGTGCCGGATTCGCCTGCGGTGACCTCGTACGCGCCGGGTGGGTCTGCGCTGAGCCGGTCCGTGCTCAGGCCGCCGGGGCGTGGGTCTGCCCTCGGTCCGGGCTGGGCCGGGGCGGGCGCCGCGGCGGCCGCTGAAAGACGCCCGGCGGGGCGCCGTGGCGGGGCCGGGGCCGGCAGGTCGAACAGTGCCGCCGTGCCGTCCAGCTCGCCCGGCTGGAACAGCCGGACCGTGCCGTACTCCCCGTCGTAGCCGGCCTCGCGGCTGACCGCCCCCCGGCGCAGCCGGGCCAGCGCCTCGGCCAGCACGCTGCCGCCCGCCCGTTCCACGTCGGCCAGCGGCACGTCGCACAGGATGCCCAGCTCCGGTCCCAGGACCCCGATCAGCCGGCTCACCTCAGTGGCGACCTTCTTGCTGGCCGGCCCGGTGGCCACGATCTCGCCCACGATCTGGCGGAGCTGGACCAGGCTGGTGTAGCCCGGCGCGCCGGGCGGCCGGTAGCCGGCCGGGCGGTCGGCCAGCTCGGCCACCCGGTGCGCGACGCCGATGGTCAGGGGCTTGGCGCACTCCGGGCAGATCCCGTCGCGGGCCCGGCTGGCGTCGGGCTCGAGCCGGATCCCGCACTTGCGGTGCCCGTCGAGGTGGTACTTCCCTTCCTCCGGGAAGAACTCGAGCGTCCCCGACAGGCCCTCCCCGGTGCGGAACGCCCGCGCCATGGCGAAGTAGTCGAGTTCGCAGCTGAGTGTCGTCGCCTCGCGGCCGAGCATGGGCGGCGAATGCGCGTCGGAGTTGCTCACCAGCTGATAGCCGTCCAGGGACGAGCACATCCAGTTCATGCCGGGATCCGATGAGAGCCCGGTCTCGATCGCGAAGATATCGCCCGCCAGGTCGCCGTAGCAGTCGGCGACGAGATCGAACCCGGATTTCGAGCCCAGGACGGCGAACCACGGTGTCCATGCGTGGGCCGGGATGAGGTAGCAGCCGGGACCGCCCGCCAGGGTGATCTCCAGAAGGTCCCGAGAGGGCAGGCCGAGAATAGGCCGGCCATCCGAGGCAAGGTTGCCGATCTTGGCCAGCGCTTCGGTGATCCGGTCCGCGGACTCGAAAGTCGGCGCGTAGATCAGGTGGTGAACTTTCCGGGTCCGGTCGCCGCCCCGGTAGATCGTCGATATCTCGGCCGAGAGCAGGAAACGAACCTCCCCGGCACAACTGCGCGGCGAAGTGCGCCGCAGCTGACGCTCAAGTTCGGGGCGGAGCCGGAACAGTCCGGGTTCGGCCGGAATGAGCGTTTCACGCAGCTCCGGTGCCCAGGCCGGGTGCGTGAAATCTCCAGTCCCGACCACCGAAATGCCCTTGCGCAGCGCCCACCAGGCTAGGTGCTCGATATCGCAGTCCTTGCTGCAGGCCCGGGAGAACCTGGAGTGAATATGCAGGTCGGCATGGAACATGAGGCGGCTTTCCGGGGCGGGCTGGATACTGCGCGGAATGGGAGCGTTCCCAGGCGGTGCCGGGATGGGGCGGGACCCGGGGCCGGGGCGGGGCCGGGGCGGCGGAGACCGCGGTCCCGCGGCCCGTCCCGGCCCGCCTTCGGGCGGCCGGGCCAGGCTTGATCCTGCCATGCTCCGCCGACATAGCCGGCCTGCTCGCCGGTGCAAGTACTCTGGCCTGGTCAGTTATTGCGGCCGGCGTGCTATTCGGCCGGTCCGGGAAGGCTGGCGCGGGCCGTCCGATACCCGGCTTCGCGGCGTCGGGCGGGCTGCGAGACAATGGCGATAAGCCGAACTCGCGGCCACTCCAGCCGCCCGCGCGCTGAACTCAGGTTCAGGTGAAAATTGCAGACCGTAACATGCGAATCGACGGCAAGTGATCGGAGGGACGCCCGCGATGAAGTACGTGTCAGTGCTCACACCACCCCTGCTGGTATGTGCAGCATTCCTGTTCGGAGTGGGTGCCTTCCTCCGCCGGGAGATGCGCGCCGGCCGCGCGAGATCGAAGCGCGTTCGGTCTGAAGGCATTTCCGACGGCGATCCTGAACTGGATAGCCCGGACGACCGATCTGGCTGATCAGAACGGCTTGATGGCACCTAAACGTTCGCGCTGATTACGGAGAGTAACTGCGCTTCGGCGTACCTAACACTGATCGGCGGCCTCCCGAAACCCGGACGGGCAAAACAGCGTAAACGGAATTGTCAACCGGGCTGATCCGGTATATCTTTACCTGCCAAAAGGCTTCCCCAGGGGAAAGGCTGCCTGATGGCTCAGAAGACTGTGGTGACGGTCGTGTGCGACCTGCCCCACGATGGCGAGATCGAGGGGAACGAGACGGTTTCGTTCGGCTTTGACGGCGCCTCGTACGAGATCGACGTGTGCTCGGCGCACGCCAAGGAACTGCAGGACACCTTCGGGCCTTATGCCGAGCACGGGCGCCGGATCAGCGCGGCCGCCGCCGGGGGCCGCCGCCGGGGTCGCTCCCGGAGCGGGCCGGGCCGGGAGCGCAGCTCCGAAATCCGGGCCTGGGCGCGGCAGCGGGGTCACAAGGTAAGCGAGCGGGGCCGCATTCCGGCATCAATCATCCAGGAATACGAAGCCGCCCACTAAACCGGGCCGGGCCGGCCCCGGCCATCGCCGCGCCCGGAGCCGCTCGGGACAGCCTGCCGCCCAGTCAGCCATGCAGCCCGGCAGGCCGAAGCTAGAAGCTCCACCGCCCGACGTCGCCCGCAGGCGGCGCGGCCGGGGTATCCGCCCCGGCGGCGCCGCCTGCTTGGCGTCCGCCCCTGGCCGTCCGCCCCTGGCCGTCCGTCCCGGTCCGGGCCGTACCGCCCGCCCCGCCCGCCCATCCAGTCCGCCCCGCCCCCCGGCTGCCGCCACCGCCCGGTAACCCTGCGTTCGCTCCGGGCGTAGCTGGGAACACAGAGGTCCGTGACCTAGGTTGGATGGGATGAACGCCTTACCGGCGGGGAACGTTTACGAGTGTGAAATAAACGCGCGCGTGGCGTCGCCCTGCGCACGGGCTAACATGCGGAAGGGACGGGGCAAGTTCGATGCCTCCCCGACCGCTCTGTGAGGAGCGACGAGATGTTCGAGAGGTTTACCGACCGGGCGCGGCGGGTTGTGGTCCTGGCTCAGGAAGAGGCCAGGATGCTCAACCACAACTACATCGGTACCGAGCACATCCTGCTCGGCCTCATCCACGAGGGCGAGGGCGTCGCGGCCAAGGCACTCGAATCGCTGGGCATCAGCCTGGAGGCGGTACGCCAGCAGGTCGAGGAGATCATTGGCCAGGGTCAGCAGGCACCCTCGGGGCACATCCCCTTCACGCCGCGGGCGAAGAAGGTCCTGGAGCTGTCCCTGCGTGAGGCCCTGCAGCTGGGTCACAACTACATCGGCACCGAGCACATCCTGCTCGGCCTGATCCGCGAGGGCGAGGGCGTCGCCGCCCAGGTCCTGGTCCGGCTGGGCGCCGACCTGAACCGGGTGCGCCAGCAGGTCATCCAGTTGCTGCACGGCTACCAGGGCAAGGAGCCCGCGGCGGCCGGCGCGCCGTCGGAGACGACCCCGTCCACGTCGCTGGTCCTGGACCAGTTCGGGCGGAATCTCACCGCGGCCGCCCGCGAGGGCAAACTGGACCCGGTGATCGGCCGGGAGAAGGAAATCGAGCGGGTCATGCAGGTGCTGTCCCGCCGGACCAAGAACAACCCGGTGCTGGTCGGCGAGCCCGGCGTGGGCAAGACGGCCGTCGTCGAGGGGCTGGCCCAGAAGATCGTCAAGGGCGAGGTGCCCGAGACGCTCAAGGACAAGCAGCTCTACACGCTCGACCTGGGCGCCCTGGTGGCCGGGTCCCGGTACCGCGGTGACTTTGAGGAGCGGCTCAAGAAGGTCCTCAAGGAGATCCGGACCCGCGGTGACATCATCCTGTTCATCGACGAGATCCACACGCTCGTCGGGGCCGGGGCGGCCGAGGGCGCGATCGACGCGGCCTCGATCCTGAAGCCGATGCTGGCCCGCGGCGAGCTGCAGACCATCGGCGCCAGCACGCTGGATGAGTACCGCAAGCACCTGGAGAAGGACGCGGCGCTGGAGCGCCGGTTCCAGCCCATCCAGGTGGCCGAGCCGACGATCAAGCACACGATCGAGATCCTGAAGGGCCTGCGCGACCGGTACGAGGCGCACCACCGGGTGACCATCACCGACGACGCGCTGGTCGCGGCCGCGCAGCTGGCCGACCGCTACATCAGCGACCGGTTCCTGCCGGACAAGGCGATCGACCTGATCGACGAGGCCGGCTCGCGGATGCGGATCCGCCGGATGACCGCGCCCCCGGACCTGCGCGACTTCGACGAGAAGATCGCGGACGTGCGGCGGGACAAGGAGTCGGCCATCGACTCCCAGGACTTCGAGAAGGCGGCTGCGCTCCGGGACACCGAGAAGCAGCTGATCGAGAAGAAGGACGCCCGGGAGAAGGAGTGGAAGGCCGGCGACATGGACACGCCGGCCGAGGTGAACGAGGAGCTGATCGCCGAGGTCCTGGCGACGGCGACCGGGATCCCCGTCTTCAAGCTCACCGAGGAGGAGTCGCAGCGGCTGCTGCGGATGGAGGACGAGCTGCACCGGCGCGTCATCGGCCAGAACGACGCCATCAAGGCGCTGTCCCAGGCCATCCGGCGCACCCGGGCCGGGCTGAAGGACCCCAAGCGCCCGGGCGGATCGTTCATCTTCGCCGGGCCGTCGGGCGTCGGCAAGACCGAGCTCTCCAAGACGCTCGCCGAGTTCCTGTTCGGTGACGAGGACTCGCTCATCCAGCTGGACATGAGCGAGTACATGGAGAAGCACACCGTCTCGCGGCTGTTCGGCTCGCCTCCCGGCTACGTCGGGTATGAGGAGGGCGGGCAGCTCACCGAGAAGGTCCGCCGCCGGCCGTTCTCCGTCGTCCTGTTCGACGAGATCGAGAAGGCCCACCCGGACATCTTCAACTCGCTGCTGCAGATCCTGGAAGACGGTCGGCTGACCGACGCCCAGGGCCGGGTCGTGGACTTCAAGAACACGGTCATCATCATGACCACGAACCTGGGCACGCGGGACATCTCCAAGGGCGTGTCGGTGGGCTTCGGCACCGCCGGGCAGTCACGCGGGTCCTACGACCGGATGAAGGCCAAGGTCAGCGAGGAGCTCAAGCAGCACTTCCGGCCTGAGTTCCTGAACCGCGTCGATGACGTCATCGTCTTCCACCAGCTCAGCGAGGACGAGATCTTCACCATCGTCGACCTGATGATCGGCAAGGTGGACGAGCGGCTCAAGGACCGGGACATGGGCATCGAGCTGCGGCCGGCGGCCAAGGCGCTGCTGTCCCAGCGCGGCTACGACCCGGTGCTCGGCGCGCGGCCGCTGCGGCGGACGATCCAGCGGGAGATCGAGGATCACCTGTCGGAGAAGATCCTGTTCAGCGAGCTCAAGGCGGGACAGATCGTCATCGTCGACACCGACGGCGAGGTCGGCCCGGAGGCGAAGTTCACCTTCAAGGGCGTGGCCAAGCCGGACGCGGTGCCCGACGCCCCGCCGGAGGAGATCACGGCCAAGGCCGCGACGGCCGCCCCGATCTCCGGGCCGGCGTCAGGCCCGGCCGCCAGCGGATCGTCAGAGGCGGCCGGGTAGCCCGCGGCTCACTCACCCGGCAGGGCGAACGTCCCGTCCGCCCGCCGGGTGACGAGGCCATCAGCGACCAGGGCAGCGAGCGCACGCGCTCGCTGCCCTGTGTCATGCCCGGTGACGTCCAGCGCCGCGGGCAGCACCGGGCCGTCCGCGGAGCGCAGCACGGCCAGCAGGGCGCCCCGGCACTGCCGGTCGGTGCCCGCATAGCCCTGGCCCGCCTTTCCGGGCGGCGGCGGCGGCTTTCCCGCCGCGCGCCACGCGCAGGCCGAGGCGACCGGGCAGGCCGCGCAGGCCGGCCGGGCGGCCGTGCAGACCAGCGCCCCCAGTTCCATGACGGCCACCGACCACCGGGCGGCCGTGGCCTCGTCCGCGGGAAGCAGGGCCTCGGCCAGGCGGCGCTCCGCCGCGGACGGGGCGGCCGGGGGCCGGGCGATCCCGGTCACCAGGCGCGCGAGTACCCGCCGGACATTCGTGTCCAGGACGGCGTGACGCTGCCCGAAGGCGAAGGTGGCCACCGCCGCGGCCGTGTACGGCCCGATGCCCGGCAGGGTCGCCAGGACCTCCGCTGAGGCCGGCACCTCCCCGCCGTGCTCGCTCACGAGCGCACGCGCGATGCGGTGCAGCCACAGCGCCCGCCGCGGATAGCCGAGCCGGTCCCACTGCCGCAGCGCGTCGGCCGCGGTGGCGCGGGCCAGCGCCGCGGGCGTCGGCCAGCGGGCCATCCAGGCCGCATGCGCGGGCCGGACCCGGTCCACGGGCGTCTGCTGCAGCATGATCTCGCTGACCAGGACGTCCCACGGGGAGGTCCCGGGGCGCCGCCAGGGCAGGTCCCGGGCATGGCCGGCATACCAGGAGACAACGGGCGCCACGTAGTCGTGAGTCATGACCCGTCGATCCTGTCACGTCGGCGTTTCGGCCCGGGCGTGACCCGATGGCTCCTGCATACTCGCTCCATGCTGATGAACACGCTCCGTAACTACCATTGGAGCCAGCACCTGCGGGTGCGGGCCGAGCCGGCCGGTCGCCCGGCTCGGCGTCAGCGATTTCCCCAGGCCGTCTACTGGCGGCGGCGGCTGGTCGCGCTGCTGATCGCCATGGCCGTCCTGTCCCTTCTCACCTGGGCTTTCCTGGGTGCCCTGGGTCTTTCCGCGGGCTCGCCCGCCACGTCGGCGCACCGGGGGACGAGTCAGGCCCAGGGCACGACGGGGGGCTCCGGTCCGAGCGGCGCGGGCCAGAGTGGCGTCAGCGGGGGTAACAATCAGTCACCGAGTTCGAGTGCCCGGCCGGCCGCCAGGTCCGGCTCGCGGCCGCGGCCCTGCTCCCGCGGCGACGTCGTGCTGAGCCTGCTGGCCAGCCAGCCGGCCTACGCCAGTTCCCGGCTCCCGCAGTTCAGCATCGACGTGGTCGGCACCGGCCAGCCGACGTGCACGTTCAACGTCGGAGCCCGGCACGTGGCCCTCGTCGTCCGGTCCGGGTCGGTCCGGGTCTGGAGTTCCGCGGACTGCCCGCGCGGCTCCGGCTCGCTCATCCTGGACCTGCAGCGGGGCGTCCCGACCACGCTGTCCATCACCTGGAACCGGCAGACCTCGTCACCGGGCTGCAGCGGGCCGTCCTCGGCCATGCCGGCCGGCACCTACTCGGCCATGGTCACCGACGGCGCCCTCACCAGCAACTCGGTCACCTTCCGGCTCGGCGGCTAGCCAGCGGTGCGGATTACCGGGCAGGACCGGCGGGTGATCCGGACCACTCCGGGGTGGGACCCGCGGCAAGCGCTGCGACCACCCGGCGCCACGCCAGGGGGATGTCTGCGCGGCACCGCGCGCGGGCTACGTGTAGCGCTCGGTGAGAGCCGACTCGGCCAGGCGGGACAGGGCCTCGCGGATGCCCCTGGCCTGGCTGGTGCCGACCCCGTCGACCTGCTGCAGGTCGGTGACACTGGCCGCCAGCAGCTTCTGCAGGCCGCCGAAGTTCGCGACCAGGGCGTCGACGACCGGTCCGGGCAGCCGGGGCACGGTGGCCAGCAGCCGGTAGCCGTGCGGGCTGACTGAGTCGTCCAGGTGCTCGGTGCCGCCGAGGCCGAACACTGCCGCCACGGCCCCGCAGTCCAGCAGTTCCTCGGCGCTCAGGTCGGCCAGCTCGGCCAGCGCGACGGCCGCGGCGCAGGCGCGGGTCTCCAGCGTCGCGGGCACGTAGTCCTGGGCCAGGAACTGGCGCTGCAGCCCGGCGCCGGCCACGAGCTCGTCCAGCTGGAGGGCCAGCAGCCGTCCGTCGGTGCCGAGCTCGATCATGTGGCCCTCGATCTCGTCGGCGATCCGGCGGACCATTTCCGCCCGCTGCGCCACGGCGGTGACTTCCCGGACCGTGACCAGGTCCTCGATCTCCACTGCCGACAGCGCCCCGGTGATCTGGTCGAGGCGGAGCTTGTACCGCTCCAGGGTGGCCAGGGCCTGGTGCGCCCGCGACAGGATGGTCGTGGAGTCCTCGAGCATGTAGCGGGCGCCGCCGGTGTAGACCGCGATGATGCGCATCGACTTGCTGACCGAGATGACCGGGTAGCCGGTCTGGCGGGCCACGCGCTCGGCGGTGCGGTGCCGCGTGCCGGACTCCCCGGTGGGCAGCCGCGGGTCGGGCACCAGCTGGACGGCCGCGCGCAGGATGGTGGCGCCGGTCGCGTCCAGCACGATGGCGCCGTCCATCTTGGCCAGCTCGCGGAGCCGGGTGGCGGAGAACTCCACGCTCAGCTCGAAGCCGCCCGAGCACAGGTCCTGGACCGACTGGTCGTAGCCCAGCACGACCAGGCCGCCCGTGCTGCCCCGCAGGATCCGCTCCAGGCCTTCCCGGAGTGCGGTGCCGGGAGCTACTGCCGCCAGGGCCGCCCGGCGCTGCTCGTCACGCCCGCTGGTCATTGTGAGCTCCACTCTATCGGCGCGGGCTCGTCATCTTCGCTGTCCGAGCCTCCCAGCCCCCCTGCTCGCCCAGCTCCCTGCTCGCCCACTTCCCTGCTCGCCCAGCCGCCCTACCCGCCCAGGGCGAGAGCAATCGCCCGGCGGATGTCGCCGGCCTCGCGCACGTCGGACAGCCCGCCGTCGGGCGGCACGAAGTCCGAGCCGGGCGGAACGATCGCCCGCCGGAAGCCCAGCCGCTGCGCCTCGGCTAGCCGGCGCTGCACGCCGCCGACGCGGCGGATCTCGCCCGCCAGCCCCACCTCGCCGATGGCGACCAGGTCGCCGGGCAGGCTGGCGTTGGACTTGGCGCTGGCCAGCGCGAGGGCCAGCGCCAGGTCGACCGAGGGCTCGGTCAGCCGGACCCCGCCGATGGTCGCGGCGTAGACGTCCTGCTTGCCGATCGCCACGTTGGCCCGCCGCTGCAGCACCGCGAGCACCATGCCGACCCGCGAGGAGTCCAGGCCCGAGGTCACCCGGCGGGGCATCTCCAAAGAGGTGTCGCAGATCAGCGTCTGCACCTCGGCCACCAGCGGGCGCCGGCCCTCCAGGGTGACCGTCACGCAGGTGCCCGCGACCGGGTCGTCGCGCTGCGACAGGAACAGGCCGCTCGGATCCGGCAGCTCGACCAGGCCGGTCTCGCCGAGCTCGAAGCAGCCGATCTCGTCGGTTGGGCCGAACCGGTTCTTCAGGGCGCGCACCATCCGCAGCTGGCCGCGCGAGTCGCCGTCGAAGCTCAGCACCACGTCGACCAGGTGCTCCAGGGTGCGCGGGCCGGCCACCGAGCCGTCCTTAGTCACGTGCCCGACCAGCACGGTCGTCAGCGTGCGGAGCTTGGCCAGCGCGGTCAGCGCGGCGGTCACCTCGCGGATCTGGGTCACCCCGCCGGGCACCCCCTCGATGCCGGCGGCGCTGATGGTCTGCACGGAGTCGACGATGAGCAGCACCGGGTCGACCGTCTCGACGTGCGCCAGCAGCCCGGCGAAGTCCGTCTCGGCGGCCAGGAACAGGTTGTCGCTCAGCGCCCCGACGCGGTCGGCACGCTGCCGCACCTGGGCCGCGGATTCCTCGCCGGTGACGTACAGAACCCGCCCGCCCGCGGCAGCCAGCGCCCCGGCCTCCAGCAGCAGGGTGGACTTCCCGATGCCGGGCTCCCCGGCCAGCAGGACGACCGCGCCGGGCACCAGCCCGCCGCCGAGGACGCGGTCCAGCTCGGACATGCCGGTGGGCCGGGCCCGGGCTGCGGCCGCGTCCACCCGCGCGATCGGGACCGCGGCCGCCCGGGGCGTCCCGGCCCGCAGCGGCACGCGCGGCGCGGCGGGGAGCACGGCGGCCAGCGGCGCCACCTCGACCACGCTGCCCCAGGCCTGGCACTCGGCGCAGCGGCCGGCCCATTTCGGGGGCCGCCAGCCGCACTCCGAGCACTCGTATACCGCCGGCGCCGCCGCTTTAGCCATGGCCGAACAGTAGCGGCCGACACCGACAGCGGTCAGTGCAAGCATCTGCAAGCGCGGCATAGTGTGGAAGCGTGACAACGGACGGCATCCAGATCGCACTGTCCACGGCCTCGGTCTTCCCCGAGCGGGTACCGGACGCGTTCGAGATGGCGGCCCGGCTCGGCTACGACGCCCTGGAGGTCATGGTCACGGCCGACCCGGTCAGCCAGGACGCCAGCGTGCTGGCCCGGCTGTCGGAGTACCACGGCATCCCCGTGGTCGCCGTGCACGCCCCGAACCTGATCGTGACCCAGCGCGTCTGGGGCCGGGATGCGTGGGGGAAGCTGCACCGGTCCCGCGACCTGGCTCAGGAACTCGGCGCGCGCGTCGTGGTGGTCCATCCGCCGTTCCGCTGGCAGCGTGACTACGCCCGGGACTTCGAGGCCGGGCTGAACGAGCTGTCGGCCGACAGCGGGATCGCGTTCGCGGCCGAGAACCTCTACCCGCTGCTCCAAGGCGCCGAGATGACGGCGTACGCGCCGCACTGGAACCCGGTGGAGCTGGCCGTCGCCCACGCCACCCTGGACGTCTCGCACGCCGCCGTCTCCGGGTCGGACGTGCTGGAGATGGCCGGCCAGCTCGGCGCGCGGCTGGCCCACGTGCACCTCGGCGACGGCACCAAGCCCGGCCTGCCGGACGAGCACCTCGTGCCCGGCCGGGGCACGCAGCCGTGCGCCGACCTGCTGGGCAAGCTGCGCGCCGACGACTACCGGGGCGTGGTCGTGCTGGAGGTCAACACGCACCGCGCCGCCGACGCCGCGCAGCGCGCCGCCGACCTGGCCGAGTCCCTCGCCTTCGCCCGCGAGCACCTGGCGCGCTAGCGGGCCTGGCCGCCGCGGCCCGCCCGGCGTCAGCTCCGGGCCAGGACAGCGTGGATGGCGATGGTGTTCTTCATGGACGCCATGCCCAGCTGATTCCAGGTGAGCCCGAAATCTGACCGGTCGACGTGCACCGTGGCGTCGAGCACCACCTCGCCGCCGGCCAGGGTGACGGCCGCGGGGAAGGAGATGGGCTGGCTGCGCTCCCGGACGGTGAGCTGACCGGAGACGGTCACGCCGTCGCCGGCCGGGGCGAGGCTGTCCAGGGTGAAGGTGATCGCGGGGTACTTCTCGGTCAGGAAGAAGTCATCGGAGCGCAGGTGCGTGTCGCGCTTGCTGTTCTTGGTGTCCAGGGCACCGGTGGCCAGCTCCAGGCGGCCGGTGACGCTGCCCTCCGGCGAGACGGTCCCGCCGCCCGCGAGCTCGCGGAAGACGCCCTTGACCGGGGCCAGGCCCCACAGGCTCTTGCTCCGCAGGGTGGCCGTGGACCGGGCCGGGTCGAGGGTCCAGGTGCCGGCCAGCGACCCGCTGGCCAGCTGGGTCTGGAGGGCGGCCGGGGTCGAGGGCGCAGGGGTGGTCATGGTGAGTCCTTCCGGAGACGCAAAACCGCGTGATCTCCAGTTATCTCACGACAAGTATGGGCATGGCTGCGGAAAGCGAGCGCCGGGCCGGCCGGGCGGCGGGGCTAGATCTCGACGATCAGCGTGACCGGCCCGTCGTTGACCAGCTCCACCTGCATGTCGGCGCCGAAGATCCCGGTCTCCACGCTGGCGCCCAGGTCGCGGAGGTCGGCGACGAAGGCTGCCACCAGCGGCTCGGCGACGTGGCCCGGCGCCGCGGCCTGCCAGGTCGGGCGGCGGCCCTTGGATGTCTCCCCGTAGAGGGTGAACTGGCTAATAATGAGGAGCGGAGCAGAGATATCAGCGCAAGATTTCTCGTCCCGCAGCACGCGGAGATAAAAAACCTTGCGCGCTAGCGCGGCGGCGTCGGCACTTGTGTCGGCATGGGTAATGCCCACCAGGACGACCAGCCCGGGCTGGGCGAGCCGGCCGACCACGGTTCCGCCCACGGAAACGCTGGCCGCGCTGGCTCGCTGGAGTACGGCTCGCACGAGGAGGCATTATGCCGGTCAAGACAGCTACGTCCACCCTGATTACGGTGGCGCCCACCGGCGCCGAGGTCGAGAAGGCGGCGGTGCCGGCCCTGCCGGTCACCCTCGATGAGCTGGTCGCCACGGCCAAGGAGTGCCAGGCGGCCGGGGCCGCGGTCATCCACGTCCATATCCGGGACGACCAGGCGCGCCCCACGCTGGACCCGGCCCGGCTGGCCGATACGGTGCGCGCGCTGCGCGAGGCGACCGACCTGATCGTCCAGCTGTCCACCGGCGGGGCGGTCACCGATCCGCTCGACCGCCGCCTGGCCGTGCTCGACGCCGGCCCGGACGCCTGCTCACTGACCTGCGGCACCGTCAACTTCGGCGACGAGGTGTTCCTGAACTCCTGGCCGTTCATCCGCGAGCTGTACGCCCGGACCCAGCAGCTCGGCATCGTGCCCGAGTTCGAGCTGTTCGATCTCGGTCACATCGCCACCCTGCACCGGCTGCTCGATGACCTGGGCGCGCCGGCGGGCGGTCACGTGCACTGCGATCTGGTCATGGGGGTGCCCGGCGGGATGCCCGGCGACGCCGCCACGCTGGTCGCGGCGGTGGCCGCGCTGCCGGACGGGGCGACCTGGGCCGCGACGGGCATCGGCCGCACCTCGGTGCCGGTCCTGCTGGCCGCGCTGGCCGCCGGCGGCCACCTGCGGGTCGGCATGGAGGACACCACGTCCTTCGCCCGCGGGCGCCCGGTCACCGGGAACGCGGAGCTCGTGGCCCGGGCCGCCGCCGGGGCCGAGCTGGCCCAGCGCCCGGCCATGACCCCGGCCGGCGCGCGGGCCATGCTCGGCATCCCCGCTAGCGGTGGCTAGCGTGCGCTTGCATCTGCAAGCATGCGGTGGGATAATCGAAGCATGAGCCCGGTGAACGTCAACACGATCGGTTCCTACATCCGCGAGCAGCGCGAGCAGGCCCGGATCTCGCTGCGTCAGCTGGCCCAGAACGCGGGCATCTCCAACCCCTACCTGAGCCAGATCGAGCGCGGCCTGCGCCGCCCGAGCGCTGACATCCTGCAGCAGATCGCCAAGGGGCTGCGGATCTCGGCCGAGGCGCTCTACGTCCAGGCCGGCTTCCTGGAGGACCGGCCGCCCGGCTCCATGGTCCGGGAGGCGGTCAGGACCGACCCGGAGCTGACCCAGCGCCAGCGGCAGATGCTGATCGAGATCTATGAGTCGTTCCGCAAGGAGACCGCGGCCGCCGCGGCCGACGCCATCGAGGACGACGGCGACAGCGACCTGACGCCCGGCGAGGCCGAGCTGGCCTGGCCCGAGGACGTCGGCCCCGAGGCCCTCGAGGCCGGCCCCGGCAGTCATGCCACCCCACCGGTATCCAGCGAGTAGCGTGATGTCGTGAGCTTCTTCAACCTGACCGGCGCGAGCGCGATCACCTACTTCTTCTGGGTGCTCCTCATCGGGGCATTCGTGGTCGAGGCGTGGGCGTTCGTGGATGCGATCCGGCGCCCCGCGGCATCGTTCGTGGCGGCCGGCAAGCAGACCAAGCCCCTGTGGCTGATCATCCTGGGCGTCGCGTTCCTGATCGGGATCGGCGGCGCGCTGAACTACCTGCCGATCTTCAGCTTCCTGCCCATCATCGCCTTCGTCGCGGCGGCCATCTACCTGGCCGACGTCCGGCCGAAGATCACCAACCTGGGCGGCGGGTCGCGCCAGGGTCCCTACGGCCCCTGGTAGACGCCCGCCCCGCTAGGCTCGGCCGATGAGCGAGACGCAGGAAACACCGGCCGCGCCGCGGTGGCGGACGCACCGCCTGGAGCTGGACGACCAGACGCTCCGCGAGTGGGACGCCGTCGTCCTCGATGCCTCCGGCGACGGCATCGTGCTCGACCGCTCGGCGTTCTACCCCGGCGGCGGCGGCCAGCCGCCCGACCACGGCGTGCTGCTGTGGGGCGGCGTGCAGACCCGGATCGACGGCGCCCGCAAGGGCGATGACCTCTATCTGATCCCGGCCGAGGGCGACCCCGTCCCGCCCGCCGGGACGACCGTCCGCGGCGCCGTCGCGGACGAGCGCCGGACCGCGCTCATGCGGACCCACTCCGGGCTGCACGTCCTGTGCGGCGTGGTCTTCCGCGACTACGGCGCGCTGGTCACGGGCGGGAACATGGAGCCGCTGACGGCGCGCATGGACTTTGACCTGCCCGAGCTGCCGGCCGGGTTCCGGGACGCGGTCGAGGCCGCGTGCAACGCCGAGGTCGACGCCGGCCGCCGGATCGACGCCCGGGTGCTGCCGCGCGCGGAGGCCTTCGCCATCCCCGACATCATCCGCACCGCCACCAACCTGGTCCCGCCGGAGGTGGCCGAGGTCCGCATCATCGACATCGTGGGCCTGGACCAGCAGGCCGACGGCGGTACCCACGTCGCCACCACGAGCCAGATCGGGAAGATCCAGGTCGTCAAGATCGAGAACAAGGGCCGCGGGTTCCGCCGCCTGCGCATCAAGATCGAGTAAGGGACCGGCCGCGGCGGCTAGAACGGCATGACCAGCACGGCGGCCGGCACCACGATGGCCAGGGTGGCGGCCATGGCCACCAGGGCCAGCGCCGTTGCCGGCAGGCCCGGCGCCGGCCGCAGCAGCCGGGTGACGCGGGCGGTCACGTCGCAGTCCCGGGCCGGGTCCGTCGCGGCCAGCGCCCCGGACGGGGCCAGGCCGCCGCCCGCCGCGCCGACGCGCAGCAGCGCGGTGGCCAGCTCGCGGGCCGGGCGGTGCCGCCGCGCCATGTCATCGGCGTGCATCTCGATCAGCAGCGCGACGGCCTGGTGCGCCTTGCGCACGACCGGCGACCAGGCGAATCCGTTCAGCAGGGCGACGAACGGGAGCAGTACCAGATCATGGCGCTCCCGCAGGTGGGCGCGCTCGTGGGCCAGGACCGCGGCCAGCTCGGCGGAGTCGAGCAGGTCCAGGGTGCCCGCGCTGATGACGATGGCCGAGCGCAGCCCGGGCAGGCAGTAGGCGGCCGCCGCCGGGTAGTCGACGACCAGCGCGCCCGGCACCTTCGGGTCGCCGTGGGCCAGCAGGCTGAGCAGCGCGCGCTGGCGCTGGCGGGCGCGCAGGACGGCCGCCGAGGCCGACAGCAGGACCCAGACCAGCAGCGTGAGCAGGACCAGGCCCGCCACCAGGCAGGCCAGCCGGGCCAGGGCCAGCGGCCCGAACCCGAGCTGGCCCCGGGCCAGCCGGCCCAGCTGGCTCAGCGCGCCGCCCGCCACCCCGGAGCCCGGGGTGCCCGGGCCCTGCCCGGCGGTGCCCAGCCCGATCAGGGTGCCGACGGCGGCGAGGCCCCAGCCCAGGCCGAGGGCCTGCCAGAGGACGATGGCCGCGGCGGGCGCGCGGCGCGGCCAGCGGGCGGTCGCGAGCACGGCCGCCGCCTGAACGCAGCTGGCCGTCATCAGGCCGAGTACCAGGACGGCGGTCATGGCCGCTCAGCTGGTGCTGAGGTCCTCACGCTGGTCCTGGGGGCGCGCGAGGGCCTCCAGGGCGTGCTGCAGGGCGCGCGCCTCAGAGCCGGACACGCTGCGCACGAAGCGCGCCAGGGCGGCCTGACGGTCCCCCGTCTGGTCCAGCGCGCTGAGCATGAGCTCGGTGACATACGCCTCTCGGCTCTCGGCCGCCCGGTAGCGCCACGCCCGGCCGTCGCGCTGACGGCGGGCAAAGCCCTTCTTGGAGAGCCGGTCGAGAACCGTCATGACGGTCGTATGCGCCAGGTCTCGCTCGGTCAGCTGCTCGCTGACCTGGCGGACCGTGAGCGATTCCGACGCTTCCCAGAGCACGTCCATGATCGCGCGCTCTAGTTCCCCTAGACGGTTCACTCCAGCACTCTACCCCGGAGTCTACGACTCCGAACAGGGGCAGTCGCGGACAATCAGTCATGTTCCGGGCGGGCGGCCGCCCGCCGCGGAGATACTCTGAACGGAGCGACTGACCTGCTCAGGAGGACAACGATGTCCACTCGCGCACTGTACCCCCATCGCCGCGGCGCCGGGCCCGGCTCGCCCCGGTTCCGCCCCGTCCTGGACTCCTTCGTCTCCTACAAGCCCGGCGGCGGAGCTGCCACCGCGGCCCGGCTCTGCTCCAATGAGTCGCCCTACGGCCCGCTGCCGTCGGTCCTGCACGCCATCGCCGCGGCGGCCGGCGGGCTCAACCGGTACCCCGATCACGGGTCGGCCGAGCTGACCCACGCGATCGCCGGGCGGCTCGGCGTGCCCGACGCCCACGTGGCCGTGGGCTGCGGCTCGGTGGGCCTGACCCAGCAGCTGCTGGCGGCCACCGCCGAGCCGGGCGACGAGGTGCTCTACGCCTGGCGGTCGTTCGAGGCCTACCCGGCCCTGACCGACCTGGCCGGCGCGGCCTCGGTCCGCGTCCCGCTGCGGGAGCACGGCCACGACCTGGCCGCGATGGCGGCCGCCATCACCGGCCGGACCCGGCTGATCTTCGTCTGCAACCCCAACAACCCCACCGGCACCGTGGTCGGCCGCGCGGAGCTGGAGTGGTTCCTGGACCAGGTGCCGCCCGACTGCCTGGTCGTCCTGGACGAGGCCTATCACGAGTACGTGCGCGACCCGGGCGTGCCCGACGGCGCCACCCTCTACCCGGACCGGCCGAACCTGGCCCTGCTGCGGACCTTCTCCAAGGCCTACGGGCTGGCCGCGCTGCGGGTCGGGTACCTGATCGGCCACGAGCCGGTCGCCGCGGCCGTGCGCAAGACGCAGCTGCCGTTCGCCGTCAACGCCGTGGCCCAGGCGGCCGCCATCGCCTCGCTGGCGGCCCGGGCCGAGCTGATGGAGCGGGTCGACCAGGTCGTCGCCGAGCGCGGCCGGGTCGCCCGCGAGCTGCGCGACCAGGGCTGGACCGTGCCGGGGACCGAGGCCAACTTCGTGTGGCTGCCGCTCGGCCCCGATACCGCGGCGTTCGCCGCCGCCAGCGAGGAGGCCGGCGTCATCGTCCGGCCGTACCCGCCCGACGGCGTCCGGGTCTCGATCGGCGCCCCGGCGGACAACGACACGTTCCTGCGGCTGGCGCGGAGCTGGCCCACGCGCTGCTGATGACCGGATTGCCGCGGATGGCCCGGCGTGCCCGATGAGGCGGTCTCGTACGCTGGCCCGGTGAAGGTCTACGTGATCCATGAGAATCCGGACTGGTTCGGGCCCATCGCCGCGGCCCTGGAGGCGGCCGGCGTGCCGTATGAGCCGTGGCTGCTCGGCGAGGCCGCCGTCGACCTGGCCGCGGTCCCGCCGACCGGGGTGTTCTGGTCGAGGATGAGCGCGTCCTCGCATACCCGCGAGCACCCGTTCGCCAAGGACCAGACCCGCGGCGTGCTGGCCTGGCTGGAGGCCCACGGCCGCCGGGTGGTCAACGGCCGGCGCGTGCTGGACCTGGAGATGAGCAAGGTCGAGCAGCTCGTCGCGCTGCGGGCGGCCGGCTTCGACGTGCCCGCCACGATCGCGGTGGCCGGGCGCCGGGAGCTCGCGGCGGCCGCCCGGAAGCTGCCCGCGCCGTTCATCAGCAAGCACAACCAGGGCGGCAAGGGCCTCGGGGTGGCCCTGTTCACCAGCCACGACGAGTACGAGACCTACCTGGAATCGCCCGGCTACGCGGCGCCGGTCGACGGGATCACGCTGCTGCAGGAGTACCTGGCCGCCGCCCGGCCGCAGATCACCCGGGCCGAGATCGTCGGCGGCGAGTTCGTGTACGCCATCACCGCCGACACCGCCCGCGGCGGCTTCGAGCTGTGCCCGGCCGACGCGTGCGCGGTCGGCGGCGGATCGCAGGACAGCCTGTTCGCGCTGCGGGAGGGGTTCGATGACCCGGTCATCGGCCGGTACGAGGCGTTCGCGGCCAGCCACGGGATCGAGATCGCCGGCTTCGAGTTCATCGAGACCGCCGACGGCCGCCTGGTGACCTACGACATCAACACCACGACCAACTACAACGCCGACATCGAGGCGGCGGCGGCCCGCCCCGCCCTGCCCGCGGTCGCCAGCTACCTGGGTAAGCTGCTCGCCGCCTGAGTGAGGAACAACCCCGTGGCTCAACAAGGAAGGGCAGCAATGCGGTTCGGGTACTGGATGCCGATCTTCGGCGGCTGGCTGCGCAACGTCCGCGACGAGGGCATGCCGGTGGCCTGGCCCTACGTCCGTGACCTGGCCATCGCCAGCGAGCAGGACGGGTTCGACCTCTCGCTGATCGCGGAGCTGAACCTGAACGACATCAAGGGGCCGCGCGAGCCGTCCCTGGACGGCTGGACGCTGGCCCCCGCGGTGGCGGCGGTGACCAGCACGCTGGAGCTGATGCTGGCTGTCCGGCCGAACTACCACTCGCCCGCCCTGACGGCCAAGGCGCTGTCCACGCTGGACGTCATCGCGCCGGGCCGGGTCGCGCTGAACGTGGTGTCGTCCTGGTGGAAGGACGAGGCCGCCCAGTACGGCGCCCCGTTCGACGTCCACGACGCCCGCTACGCCCGCACCGAGGAATGGCTGGCGGTGGTGAGCGCGCTGCTGCGGGAGGACACCGTTTCGCATTCCGGGCCGCTGTACCAGCTCGACAGCGCCGTCCTGGAACCCAAGCCCAGCCGCCTGCCGCCGGTCTACATGGGGGGCGAGTCGCCGCGGGCCAAGGAGGTCATCGCGGCCCGGGCCGATGCCTACGTCATGCACGGCGACGCGCCCGAGACCATCGCGGCCAAGGTCGCGGACCTGAGCGCGCGCCGGGCCGCGGCGGGCGCGCCGCCGCTGCAGTTCGGCGTCTCGGGCTACGTGATCTGCCGCGATACCGAGGCGGAGGCGCAGGCGGAGCTGGACCGGATCCTGAACGTCCGCTCCTCGCCCGAGGCCTACTCGTCCTACCAGGATTTCGTCGCGGGCTCGCAGCTGGAGTCCCAGGTGTCCCTGGAGGAGTACAGCGTCTCCAACCGCGGGCTGCGCAGTGGCCTGGTCGGCACGCCCGACCAGATCATCGACCGGCTCCGCGGCTACGAGGCCGCCGGCGTCGGCCTGATGCTGCTCCAGTTCTCGCCGCAGCGCGAGGAGATGGCGCGGTTCGGGCGGGACGTGATCAGCCGCTGGCGGAGCTAGGCCTCACCGCGCCCGGGGCGGCCCCAGCTTCTCGATGACCAGGCGGTAGGCCTGCCTTGGCCGTCCGGGCTGCGGGCTGCGGCTCGGCGGCAGCGGCCAGGCCAGGCCCTCGTCGACCAGGGTGGCCAGCAGCCGCCGGGCCGTGCGCGGGGTGACCGACAGCAGCCGACCGGCCGTCTCGGCGTCCACCACGGGCGTGGCGCCCGTCGTGTTCAGCTTCTCGGCCAGCCGGACGAGGGTGTCGAGGCCGCGCACGCTGGCCGAGCTGGGCGTGGCCGCGCTGCGCTGGCCGGGGACCAGGAGGGCGGCCCGGTCCCGCGCGGCGGGCAGCCGGGCGGCCGCCGGGGGGCGCCCGAGGGACGCCCGGGCGCGGGCCTCGGCCTCCAGCTCGGTCCGGCCGCCGCCGACGCCCACCTCGATGCCGATGCCCAGCTCGCTGCGGGCGCGCTCCACGAACGGCGGCCCGCCCAGGCCGTCGGCGGCCTGGCTGAGCGAGCCCCGGGTGGCGATGACCAGGAAGCCGTGCTCGTTCAGCGACGCGACCGTGGCGTGGATGCGCTGGGCCTCCTGGACCAGGAAGCGGTGCACGGTCAGCCGCAGTTCCTCCCGGGCCTGCCGCGGGGCGCCCCGGCGGACCGTGTCCCGCAGCGTCGGGACCTCCACGATCACCACGGCCAGCTGCGCGTTCTCCAGCCGCCGGTAGCCGGCCAGCAGCGTGCCCGTCCGCAGGGCGGCCCGGATCGCGCTGCCGGTGGGCCGGAGCAGGAACACCGGCACCTGGGCCGCCTGCAGCTTCCGGGCCACCGACGGCACGCAGGTGAACGCGACGGAGATCTCGCCGGCGTGCCACAGCCGCTCGTGGAAGGCGGCGATGACCGCGGCGCCGGAGACCTCCTCGCGGACGTGCAGGTTGTCGGTCGCGATGCCCAGCTCGGCGAACGCGTCCTCGGCGTCGGCCTGGCTGACCACGTCGATGCTCGACTTGGCGATGTCCAGCCCGTCCCGGCTCGCCCGCAGCATCGCCGCGTACAGGGCGCTGCCGCTGAGCTGGATGTAGGTGGCAGGGACGGTGAGCACCCCGGCCCGCCGGGCGAACTCGTACGGCACCCGGCTGGCGAACAGGCACGCGTCCACGGTGCTGCCCAGCCGGGCCACCTTCTCCGGGGCCTCCTGCTCCTCGCGGTAGGCGGCCGTGACCAGGCGCCGGGTGGGGGCCTCCCCCCGCTCCGGCGCCGGCGCCGACCCGGGTCCCGTGCTCAGCGGAAGCCCGGACAGCATGATGCGTTCCACCAGTTCGTGCGGTCCGACGATGCCGATCGTCGGCTCGGCGCCACCTGCCATTCGCGCCATTTCCCGTCTCATTCAGGCCACCCGTTCCGCAGCCGCCTAGTTTCGCTACTGCATTTCGTAGTAGCTCACAGATCCACGTCCTCTCGAAGAGGCAATTATCCGTGATTCAACGGCAAAACGAAACTCGGGCTCGCGTTGTGAGCGCTAAATGTGAATGGTGCGGGAATCTTCGCAGCCGGGGAGGGTTGTCAGTCGCTGATTTCCGCGGTGACGTCGGCGCCGAGGGTGGCCAGCCGGGAGGCCACGCTGGCGTGGCCGCGGTCGATGAGGTAGCCAGGGGAGATGACGGTCTCGCCCTCGGCTGCGAGCCCGGCCAGGACGAGCGCGATTCCGGTGCGCAGGTCATGCGCGATGACCTCCGTGCCGCGCAGCGCGCAGGGGCCGTGGACCAGGACCGCGGTGCCGTCGATCTCGACCTTGCCGCCCATCTTGTTCAGCTCCCCGACCAGGCTGTACCGGCCGTCGAAGATCGTTTCTCGGATGTAGCTCGTCCCCTCGGCCAGGCAGCTGACGGCCATTATGGGCGATTGCAGGTCGGTGGCGAATCCGGGGAACGGACTGGTGATCACGTTGATCGGCCGCAGCTGCCGGTCGCGCCGCACCTGGAGGATGGCGCCGTGGGTGGCGAACTCGACGCCCATCTGCTCCAGCTTCCAGCGGACCACGCCGAAGTCGTCCAGCGAGGCCCCCACCAGCGTGACCTCGCCGCCGGCCATGGCCGCCGCCATGGCGAACACCGCCGCGTCGATGCGGTCGGCCATGACGGTGTGCTCGACGGCGGTGAGCTCGCCGACGCCCTGGACGGTCACGAAGCCGGTGCCGCCGCCGCTGATCCGCGCGCCCATCTTGGACAGGAAGGCGATCACGTCGAGCACCTCGGGCTCGAGCGCGCAGTTGTCGATCACCGTGGTGCCGGGCGCCAGCGAGGCCGCCATGATCAGGTTCTCGGTGCCGGTGTGCGACGGGGTGTCCAGGTACAGGTGCGCGCCGCGCATGTGCCCGGCGGTGATGTGGATCTGCGTCTCCTGCTCGTCCACCCGCGCGCCCAGCCGGGCGAAGCCGCGGTAGTGGAAGTCCAGGTTGCGGCTGCCGAGGTTGCAGCCGCCGACGCCCTCGATGGTGGCCTCGCCCAGCCGGTGCAGCAGCGCGGGCACGAACAGGACCGAGGCCCGGAACCGGCGCGCGATCTCGGCGGGCAGCACGGAGCTGGTCAGCTCGGAGGCATCGACCACCAGCGTGCGCTCGGCCTCGTGGAACTTGACGACCGCCCCGAGGGCCTGGGCCAGCTCCACGGCGCGCCGGACGTCCTCGATGACCGGGACGTTGCGCAGGACCGTCCGGCCCTTCTCGGCCAGCAGCGAGGCGGCGATCATCTTGAGCGCCGCGTTCTTGGCGCCCTGGACGAAGACCGTCCCCTGCAGCGGGTTGCCGCCGCGGACGCGGTAGCGGGTCTGCGGGCCGTCGTCGTTCATGTCGATGGGGCTCCCGTCGCCGTGCGCCGCGAGGTGGCCGGACCCCGTGGTGGGCCGCCCGGTTCCGCGCAGTTGCCGGCCGGGCTCCAGGTCCACCAGCTCGAGGCTATCCGCCGGGCTCAGGTCCGAGTCCTCGGTTGCGCCCGGCCAGCCGGGCGGCAACTCGCCTGGCCGCCAGTCACCTGTCTTACGTGCCGTCCAGTATTCCACCGCTGCTGCGCCCCCAAGCCGTGATGTTCGTGTTACGTAAAGTAGTCGAATGACTCCGCAGTGCTATCACTGGGGTACCCGGCTACCACCGGGGTATCCCCGCGAAACCCGCCGGCTCAGTCCCCGGGCGGACGTCAGCGCCAGCTCTCGCCAGTGATCTGCTCGTAGGCCTGGACGTATCGCGCCCGGGTGGCCTCGACCACGTCGGCCGGCATGGCCGGGGCCGGCGGCCGCTTGTCCCACCCCAGGCTCATCGACCAGTCGCGGACGTACTGCTTGTCCAGGGACGGCTGCGCGCCGCCCGGCTGCCACTGGCTGGCCGGCCAGAACCGGGAGGAGTCCGGGGTCAGCACCTCGTCGGCCAGGGTGATGGTGCCGTCCTGCGCCCGGCCGAACTCGAGCTTGGTGTCGGCGATGATGACCCCGCGGCTCAGCGCGGTCTGCTGGCCCCGGCCGTAGACGGCGAGGGTCAGCTCGCGCAATTGCGCGGCGGCCGCCGGGCCGACCTGGCGGGCAACCTCGCCCAGGTCCATGAACTCGTCGTGCTCGCCGAGGTCGGCCTTGGTGGTGGGCGTGAAGACCGGCTCGGGCAGCGCCGCCCCCTCGGCCAGCCCGGCCGGCAGCGCGACCCCGGAGATGGCGCCGGACTCGCGGTAGGACTGCAGGCCGAGCCCGGCCAGGTAGCCCCGGGCGATGCACTCCACCTTGATCATGTCCAGCCGTCGGCACCGGATGGCCCGCCCGGCCCACTCGGCCGGCACCCGCGACGCGGAGATGACGTGATTGGGCACGATGTCGCGCAGCCGCTCGAACCACCACAGTGACAGCTGGGTGAGGATCGCGCCCTTGTCCGGGACGGGAGTGGGCAGCACCACGTCGTAGACGCTCATCCGGTCGGACGCCACCATGATCACGTCATCGCCGTCCGCGTACAAGTCGCGGACCTTGCCTGAGTGCAGCAGCTTCACGGGCTCTCTCCTGCCTTGTCGTCGTCGTGATCGGCCGTGCCCGCGGGCGCCCACCGCCACTCGGCCAGCAGCATGATGACCAGGATGGCCGTGAGCAGCGCGATCTGGGTCTCGAGCCCGGCCGCCGCGCCGGCCGCCGTGGTGGCCAGGGCGGCGATGGCCCCGCCCGCCCGGAAGGCGACCGGGCCCCGCCACAGCAGGCGGCGCACCGCCACCTCGCCGCCCAGGAAGAGCGCGGCGCCGACGGCGAGCACGCCGGCCGACGCCAGCCGGCCGCCGCCGCGGTCCTCGATCGCGGCCTCCACGCCGGCCGCCATGGCCACCAGGCCGAGCAGGACCGGCACGTTCCCGTAGAACAGCGCCTGCAGGGCCAGCGCCGTGCGCCGCTCGGTCGAGGCCGCCGTCAGCGCCGCCTCGGTCCGCTCCTCGTCGCCCCCGCCGAAGATGATCCACCACAGCGCCGCGGCCAGGGCCAGGCCCAGGACCGCGCTCGTCACCAGCCGCGCGGTCACGCCGCCGGGCTGGCTGGCGGCCCCGGCGCCGATCGCCGCGACCGACTCGCCGAGGGCGACGATCAGCAGGGTGCTGTGCCGTTCCGACAGGTGGGCCGGATTCAGGGCGAACAGGCTCCGGGGGTGCACGACCAGCGGCGAGCCCAGCTGGATGGCCAGCGCGGCCACCCACAGCGGATAACGGGCGGCGCCCCCGGCGGCGCCGGCCGCCGTCACCAGCAGGGCCGAGGCGATGTTGAACGGCGCGATCCGGATGATGTTGGCGTTGACCCGGTAGTACAGGGCCGCGTGCACCAGCACCACGACCAGGTAGCCGAGGCCGAGCACCACGCCGTCGGTGCTGAAGCCGTGCGGGATGGCCAGCCCGACGACCAGGAAGCCCGCCATCCCGACCAGGAGCAGCAGCCGCTCGGTGGCGTGCACCGGCGGCCTGGTGTTGGTGAGCCAGGCGTAGCCCTCGTACATCCACCACAGCAGCCCGAAGACCAGCAGCACCTGGCCGGCCGTCGCCACGCTCAGGGTGCCGTTCGCCACGACCGTGAGCTGGGTCAGGGTGAAGGCGAAGACCAGGTCGAAGAAGAGCTCGAGCGTGGTGACGCGGAGCGGGGCGTCGGCCGGCCTGGCGGGGCCGGCGGCGGCCGCGGTGCTCACGCCCGGGAGGGGCCGGCGATGTCGCTGCGGTACCAGCCGCCGCGCAGCCGGATCCGGCCCGCCGCGGCGTAGGCCGCCGCCCGGGCCTGCGGCACGTCCGGCCCGGTCCCGACCACGTTCAGGACCCGGCCGCCGCCGGAGACCAGCGCGCCGTCCCGGCTCGCGGTGCCCGCCTGCAGGACGTACGCGCCGGGCACCGCGGCGGCCTCGGCCAGCCCGGTGATCTCGTCGCCGGCGGCCGGCGCCTCCGGGTACCCCGCCGCGGCCACGACCACGTTGACGGCCGCCCCCGGAGCCCAGTCCAGGGCAGCCGCCCCGGCCAGGTCCCCGGCCGCGGCCGCGTCCAGCAGCCCGCCGAGCGGGGTCGCCAGCCGGTCCAGGACGACCTGGATCTCGGGGTCCCCGAACCGCGCGTTGAACTCGATCACCCGCAGCCCCCGGGAGGTCAGGCTCAGCCCGGTGTAAAGCACGCCGCGGAACGGGGCGCCGCGGCGGCTCAGCTCGGCCAGCGCGGGCCGCACGACCGTGGCCAGGGTCTCGTCGGCCAGGCCGGCCGGCGCCCAGTCCAGCGGCGCGTAGGCGCCCATGCCGCCGGTGTTCGGGCCCTGGTCCCCGTCGTGCGCGCGCTTGAAGTCCTGGGCCGGCCGCAGCGCGATCGCCGTCGCGCCGTCGGCGAGCGCGAAGACCGACACCTCGGGGCCGTCCAGGAACTCCTCGATCACGACCGTCCCGCACGCGGCGGCGTGGCGGAGGGCCGCGGCCCGGTCGCCGGTCACCAGCACGCCCTTCCCGCCCGCGAGGCCGTCCGCCTTGACCACGTAGGGCGGCCCGAAGGCGTCCAGGGCCGCCGCCGCGTCGCCGGTGGTCCGGCACGTGCGGGACGCCGCCGTGGGGATGCCCGCGGCGGCCATGACCCCCTTGGCGAACGACTTGGAGCCCTCGATCATCGCGGCGCCCCGGTCCGGGCCGAAGCAGCGCCGCCCGGCCGCCCGCAGCGCATCCGCGACGCCGGCCACGAGCGGTGCCTCCGGGCCGATCACCACCAGGTCGGCATCGACCCGCGCGGCCAGCGCGGTCACGGCCGCCGGGTCGGTGGCGGTGACGTCATGGCACTCCGCCAGCTCCGCGATGCCGGGGTTGCCCGGCGCCGCGTGCAGCGCGGACACGTCGGGATCGGCCGCCAGAGCGCGGACCAGGGCATGCTCGCGGCCGCCAGCGCCGATGACAAGAACTCGCACGGCGTGCAAGCCTAACGGCCCGCCCTCAGGCGGCGGACGTCAGCTGCAGGGTCTGGTCCCGGCGGGGCCCCACGCCGACCGCGCTGATCGGCGCGCCGATCATCGACTCCAGCGCGGCCAGGTAGGCCCGGGCGTTGGCGGGCAGGTCGGCCAGGTCCTTGGCCCGCGAGATGTCCTCCCACCAGCCGTCCAGGTACTCGTAGACCGGCGTGGCGTGGTGGAACTCGGTCTGGGTCATGGGCATCTCGTCCTGCCGGCGCCCGTTCACCTCGTAGGCGACGCACACCGGGACCCGCTCCAGGCCCGACAGCACGTCGAGCTTGGTGACGAAGTAGTCAGTGATCCCGTTGACCCGGGTCGCGTACCGGGCGATGACCGCGTCGAACCAGCCCGTCCGGCGCGCCCGGCCGGTGGTCACGCCGTACTCGCCGCCGGTCTTGCGCAGCCACTCGCCCTGGGCGTCGTTCAGCTCGGTCGGGAACGGCCCGGCCCCGACCCGCGTCGTGTACGCCTTGAGGATGCCGATGACGCGGTCGATCCGGGTCGGGCCCAGCCCCGATCCGGCGCAGGCCCCGCCGGCCGTCGGCGACGAGGACGTCACGAACGGGTAGGTGCCGTGGTCCACGTCCAGCAGCGTCGCCTGCGCGCCCTCCAGGAGGACCACCTTGTCCTGGTCGAGCGCCCGGTTCAGGATCAGGCCGGTATCGGCGATGAAGCGGCCCAGCCGCTCGCCGTACCCCAGGAACTCGCGGACGACGACGTCGGCGTCGATGGTCCGGCGGTTGTAGACCTTGGTCAGGACCTGGTTCTTCTCCCGCAGGGCCAGCTCCAGCTTCTGGCGCAGGATGCCGGGGTCGAACAGGTCCTGCGTCCGGATCCCCATCCGGGCGGCCTTGTCGCTGTAGGTCGGGCCGATCCCGCGTCCGGTGGTGCCGATCCGGGAGCTGCCCAGGTGCCGCTCGGTCACCTTGTCCAGCGCGATGTGGTGGGGCATGATCAGGTGCGCGTTGGCCGAGATGAGCAGCCGGTCGCAGGACACGCCGCGGGCGGCCAGGCCGTCGATCTCCTCCAGCAGCACGGCCGGGTCGATCACGACCCCGTTCCCGATCACGGGCACGGCGTTCCGGGACAGAACGCCGGAGGGCAGCAGGTGCAGGGCGTAGCTCTCCTCGCCGATGACGACGGTGTGCCCGGCGTTATTTCCGCCCTGATAGCGCACGACATAGTCGACATCGTCACCGAGCAGGTCGGTTGCCTTGCCCTTGCCCTCATCGCCCCACTGCGCACCGACAATCACGATGGCGGGCATGTGTGTCGTCCTTCCAGGCAGAACGAAAGGCCCCTGTCGCAGCGCGAATGCAAGCGCGGCCAGGGGCTCTTGCATGGAGATGCTACCGGAATCTGCCCAGATTGGGCCGGGCCATACCCCCTGGCTAGGGCAGCAGCTTGGCCGCCGCGGCCGCGCTCGAGTCGGCCAGGAAGACCTGGCACCGCTCTGCCTCGTCGTCCTCGCCGATGGCCTCGGCGGCGCGGGCCAGCGCGGCCAGCGCGCGCAGGAAGCCCTGGTTGGGCTCGTGTGCCCACGGCACCGGCCCGTAGCCCTTCCAGCCGGCCCGGCGCAGCTGGTCCAGGCCGCGGTGGTACCCGGTCCGGGCGAACGCGTAGCCGCTCACCGGGTCGCCGGCGGACAGGGCGCGCTCGGCCAGCGCCGCCCACGCCGCGCTGTAGGTCGGGAAGCGGGCGGCCACCGGCGAGGGGTCGTCCGCGGCGTCGAGGGCGGCCCGGGCCTCCTCGTCATCCGGGAGCAGGGTCTCTGGCGGTCCGCCGAGCAGATTGGGATGCGTCATGCGGCCATCCTGCCAGCTGCGGTCAGCCCAGCTGGTGGCCGGCCGCCAGCAGGTCCTCGCAGGCCCGGACGACCCGGTCGGTGATGCCCGCTTCGGCCGCCTTGCCCCACGACCGCGGGTCGTAGGCCTTCTTGCTGCCCACCTCGCCGTCGACCTTCAGCACGCCGTCGTAGTTGGCGAACATGTGGCCGGCCACCGGGCGGGTGAAGGCGTACTGCGTGTCGGTGTCGACGTTCATCTTGACCACGCCGTAGGTGATCGCCTCCCGGATGTCGGCCAGGTCCGAGCCGGAACCGCCGTGGAACACCAGCGAGAACGGCTTCTCGACGCCGTACTTGGTGCCGACGGCCTCCTGGATCTCGGCCAGGACCGACGGCCGCAGCTTCACGTGGCCGGGCTTGTAGACCCCGTGCACGTTGCCGAACGTCGCGGCCAGGATGTACCGGCCGCGCTCGCCGAGGCCCAGCGCCTCCGCGGTGGCCAGCGCGTCGGCCGGCGTGCTGTAGAGCTTCTCGTTCATCTCGCCGACGACGCCGTCCTCCTCGCCCCCGACCACGCCGATCTCCATCTCCATGATGATGCGGGCCGCCGCGCACTGCTCCAGCAGCTCCGCGGCGATCTGCAGGTTCTCCGGGAGCGGCACGGCTGACCCGTCCCACATGTGCGACTGGAACAGCGGCTCCTGGCCGCGCGCCACGCGCTCGGCGGAGATCGCGACCAGCGGGCGCATGTACCCGTCCAGCTTGTCGGAGGGGCAGTGATCGGTGTGCAGTGCGATGTGGACCGGGTACCGCGCCGCCACCACCTCGGCGAAGTGCGCGAGCGCCACCGCGCCGGTGACCATGTCCTTGACCCCCTGGCCGGACAGGTACTCGGCGCCGCCCGTGGAGATCTGCAGGATCCCGTCGCTGCCGGCCTCGGCGAAGCCGCGGATGGCCCCGTTCAGCGTCTGGCTGGAGGTCACGTTGATGGCCGGGTAGGCGAAGCCCTGCTCTTTCGCCCGATCGAGCATCTGCGCGTAGATCTCTGGCGTCGCGATGGGCATGGCAGAGCTTCCTCTCCTCGGATTTCCCGGCTCAGTATCCCTGACCCAGTATCCCGGGCTGCCTCCCGCTAACCGAAACGCTCGCCCTGATCGAAGTGCTCCAGTACCTGGCCGGCCACCTCGCCCAGGCACTGCACCTGCGACGGCGTCAGCAGGTCGATGAAATGCCGCCGGACCGAGGCCACGTGCGCCGGCGCGGCCGCCCGCAGGGCCGCCCAGCCGGCGTCGGTCAGGGTCAGCGTGGCGCCCCGGCCGTCCTCCTCGCACTCGCCGCGCGCGATCAGGCCGCGCCGCTCCATCCGGCCCGCGTGATGCGCCAGCCGGCTGGTCGACCACAGCAGCTGGGCGGCCAGCTCACTGGCCCGCCAGGTCCGGCCGGGCTGCTCGGTCAGCGTGGACAGCACGTCGTAGTCGGACTCGGACAGGTGCGAGTCGCGGGCCAGGTCCCGGGCGATCTGCAGGTCCAGCCGCGTGCGCATCCGGCGGTAGGCCCGCCACGCCCGCTCTTCCTCGGCGCTGAGCCACCTGACTTCACTCATCGGCCCAGCGTACCCATCTTGTTGACACGTCAGCTACCCATCGATTATTTTGCTGACATGTCAGTTAGAGCCCTGCGGGCCGCCCGGCTGCCGCTGCGGCTGGCCTGGCTGTACGTAGGGCTGGCGGGCTTCGGCCTGAGCCTGGCCCTGCTGGTCCAGGCCCGGCTCGGCCTGGATCCCTGGGATGTCCTGAGCCAGGGCATCGCGCGGCGCACCGGGATCCCGATCGGCTGGGTCGTGGACATCATCGGCGCCGTCGTCCTGCTGGCCTGGATCCCGCTCCGGCAGCGGCCCGGCGCCGGCACAGTCAGCAACGTCATCGGTGTCGGCATCGTCCTCAACGTCGCGCTCGGCATCATCCCGGCCCCGGCCGCCCTGGCCTGGCGCCTGCCCATGCTCGCCGCCGCGATCGTGCTCAACGCCGTCGCCACGGCCTGCTACCTCGGCGCCCGCCTCGGCCCCGGCCCCCGCGACGGCCTCATGACCGGCATCGTCGCCCGCGGCCACTCGCTGCGCACGGTGCGGACGGCCATCGAGCTGACCGTCCTGGTGGCGGGGGTGGCCCTGGGCGGCTCGGCCGGGATCGGGACCCTCGCCTACGCCCTCGCCATCGGCCCGCTCGTGCACCTGCTGCTGCCCCGCCTCACCCTGCAGCCGCGAGCGCCGCTGGCCACCGACGGGCCGGCCCCGGACCTGCCCGCCCCCGACCACAACGCTCCGGCCGTGCCCAGCCCGGCCCCGCCCTTTTCTGCGAAACGAGGTGCTTCCCCGTGTCACCCCTGCTCTTCGGCGTGAACGTGTCCACGTCAGCCGCGCCGGACGCCGACCCGGCCGGCCAGGCCCAGGCCGCCGAGGAGTTCGGCTTCGACTTCGTCTCGGCCTCTGACCACCCGTCGGGCACCCACCCGACGTACGAGACCTGGACCATGCTGACCTGGATCGCCGCCGCGACGAGCCGGATCGGCATCGCGAGCCGGGTCCTGAGCCTGCCCTTCCGCTCGCCCGCCCTGGTGGCCAAGATGGCCGAGTCACTCGATCGTTTCGCCGGGAATCGGCTCATCCTGGGCCTGGGCGCCGGGGCCGCGGATGCGGAACTGCGGGCCTTCGGGCTGCCCGTGCCCACCGCCCGGGACAAGGTCGACGGGCTCGCCGATGCCCTCCAGATCATCCGCGGCGTGTGGCAGCAGCCCGGCTTCTCCTACGCCGGGCGGGTGCACGGCACGCGGGACGCCGAGCTGGAGCCGAAGCCGCAGCGGCCCATCCCCATCTGGCTCGGCGCCTTCGGTCCCCGCACGCTCGCGCTGACGGGCCGCTACGCCGACGGCTGGATCCCGTCGCTGGGCTACGCCGGCGCCAGCCAGCTGGCCGGAATGCGGGCCGCGGTCCTGGCCGCCGCGCAGGCCGCGGGCCGGGCGCCCGACGCCGTGACCTGCGCGCTGCAGCTCGAGGTCAGCGTCGGCGGCCGGGCCGGGGCCGACCCGGACATCGTGTCCGGATCGGCGGAGGAGATCGCGGAGCGCCTGCGCGGGCTGATCGCGGCCGGGTTCACGGCCTTCAACTTCAGCCCGGCCGGACCGCGGCCGGCCGGCGAGCAGGTCGAGCAGCTGGCCGCGGACGTCATCCCGCTGCTGCGGTAGCGCGGGTCAGCTCACGCCGAGGTCGGCGAGCTCGAAGGCCGCGTAGTACTCCAGGCCGCGGGCGGCGATGCGCTCGCGCGCCCCCCGCTCGACGAGGACGGCCACGCCGACGACGATCGCGCCGGCCTCCTGCAGGGCGTCCACCGCGGTCAGGACCGACCCGCCGGTGGTGGAAGTGTCCTCGACGGCGAGCACTCGACGACCCGCCACGTCCGGCCCCTCGATCCGGCGCTGCAGGCCGTGGGCCTTCTCCTCTTTCCGGACGACGAACGCGTCCAGCTTCCGGCCCTGCGCGGCGGCCGCGTGCATCATCGCGGTGGCCACCGGGTCGGCGCCGAGCGTCAGGCCGCCGACCGCGTCATAGGACAGGCCGGCCGTGGTCGCCAGCATGACCCGGCCGGCCAGGGGCGCGGCGCTGCCGTCGAGCAGAATTCGGCGCAGATCGACGTACCAGTCGGCGTGCTGGCCTGAGCTCAGCGTGACCGGGCCGTGAATCACGGCCCGCTCCCTGATTGCCTTAAGCAGTTCGTCTCTATCGGACACGAACCGGAGCTTACAAGGGTGCCCGGAAGAAGGGTCGCGGCGGCTCCCGCGACGCAGGCTGCTGACCGGCCAAAATGCCCAGCCGATGCCGTTGATTCCGGCCTGGCGCGTAAGTCCGTGATCTGCGCTATCCGCCCCCGGCGGCCACCATGCGCTGGTAACGTCGCCCGTCAAGGGAAGGACGGTGTCGCGTGGATCGCTGCGCGCTGTTCGTGGATGCCGGTTATGCGCTCGCCGATGGCGCGCTCGCCGTCCACGGGACACGCCATCGTGACTCGGTCACCTGGGACTATGCGGGCTTGCTGAAGCTGCTCGCGGGGTTGTCCAGGGACCGTACTGGCCTGCCGGTGCTCCGGTGCTACTGGTATGAGGCGACGGTGGACAGCCGCCGGACCGCCGAGCACGACACGCTCGCCGACATTCCCGGCCTCAAGCTCCGCCTCGGCAAGGCCCGGCCCGGCCGCCGGGAGGGCGTGGAGACTGAGATCCGGCGCGACCTCACCGCACTGGCCCGCAACAAGGCCGTCAGCGACGTGATCATCGTCAGCGCGGAGGAAGACCTCGCGCAGGTCATCTCCGATGTCCAGGACCAGGGCCTGCGGGTCGCCCTGGTGCACATCGCGGCCGGCGGCGACTGGACGGTGTCCCGCCCGCTCCGCCAGGAGTGCGACGACATCATCGAGATCTCGGCGGCGCACCTGCAGCCGTACGTGGACCTGATCCCCGGGGCCGAGCCCGCCATCCGTGACGAGGAGCCCCTGAACGGCGGTTACCGGGCGCGCAACGGTCAGGCGGGGAACGGCGCCGGCGTTCCGGCGGGCTCCTCGGCGGGATCGTTGGGGGGATCGTTGGGGCAGCAGCCCGTGTCCCAGGAGTCGGTATCCCAGCGGTCTTCGGCCCAGCAGCCGATGTCGCAGCAGTCGATGTCGCACCAGCCGGCGACCTCGCCGCAGCCGTCCTTGGCCCAGCAGTCCTTGGCTCAGCAGTCCGCGGCCCAGCAGTCGGCGGCCGTGCCGTCCTCGGCCTCGCGGCCGGGTGAGCCGGCGTCCGGGCTGCCCGGCCAGCCGGGATCGGTCCCGCCTCTGTCGGCCCAGTCTCTCTCGCCGCAGCCTCTGTCGGGACAGTCCGGGCCGGGGCCGTCGGCGGCGGCATCGCCGCCCGGAGCCTCGCACAGCCCGGCGGCCACGCCCTCGCTCTATCCCGCGCCCGTGTCGGGCGAGTACCGGCAGCTCAGCCAGCCCGCGGGCGGGTCCAGCTCGCCCCGGCTGGGAGGCCTCGGCAGTGCCGGGGCCGAGGACTCCGGCTCGGGCCTCATCCCGCCGGTCCGGGCCTCCTCCGGGCCGGACCGCGGGAGCCCGGACTACGGGAGCCCGGGCCGCCCCGGCCCCGGCGCCGGCCAGGGCCGAGCTGATGACCGGCCGGATGAGTCCACGCGGACGCCCGCCCCGTACCAGTACGGCTCGCCCGAGTCGTCCCGCGGCGGTCCTGCCCCGCAGAACGGCGGCCTGCCCGCGAGCGGCCTGCCCTCGGGCGGAAGCGCGCAGAATGGCCTGGGCCACAACGGACTTCCGCAGAACGGGCTGCCGCAGAACGGCGTCTCGTCGAACGGGCTATCCCACGGGGGCCTTCCCCACAATGGCGGCCCGCAGAACGGCCCGGGCCTGCCGCAGAATGGCCTGCCTCCGCAGAACGGGCTGCCGCAGAACGGCCTCCCCCCGCAGAACGGCTTCTCGCCGAACGGACTGCCCCAGAATGGCCTGCCGCACAGCGGACCGCCCCAGAACGGGCTCCCGCGAAATGGCCTGTCGCAGAACGGCCTGCCCCAGAACGGGCTGTCGCAGAACGGGCTGCCGCAGGGTAACGGGTATCCGGGGAACGGTCAGCCGGGCCACGGCGCCCACAACGGGCTGTCCCAGGGCGGGCTGCCGCCGGGCAGCAGCATGTCGCCCGGCGCCGGGTTCTCGCCGCAGGGCGGGATGCCGCAGAGCGAGCAGCCGCCGAACGGCATGTCATCCAATGGCCTGCCGTCGAACGGGATGCCGTCGAACGGGACGTCCTCAAACGGGATGCCGTCGAACGGCATGTCGCCGGGCAACGGGTACCCCCGGAGTGGGCTCCCGGGTCCGGCTCGGCGCATGACGGGCTGTCCCAGGGCGGGCCGTCGCAGGGCGGGCAATCGCCGAGCAATCCCTTGCCGGGGCATGTGACGCCGCCGAACGGGCTGCCGCAGGGCGGGTACTCGCCCGGTCATGTCACGCCGCCGAACGGGCTGCCGCAGGGCGGGTTCGCGCAGCACTCCGGTTCGGGCTCGGGCGGCGCTGACCCGCTGCGGGGCACTGACCCGCTGCGCGGCACTGACCCGCTGCGCGGCACTGACCCGCTGCGCGGCGGCGGCCTGCCCCAGCACGGAACGGGAAGCCAGCGACAGCTTCCGCCCGGGTCGGGGCAGCAGTACCCGCCCAGCCTGAGCAGCCCGTACGGCCAGCTCCCGGCCGCGCCGCCGCCGCCACCCCAGCAGCCGACGCAGTCGCCCTACGGCGGGGCCTACGGAGCGCCGAGCGCGCCGTCGCCGTATCCCGGCCCGGCCTCGGGGCCGTACGGCACGCCCCAGCTGCCGGCGCCCCAGCAGTCGATGCCGCCCCAGGGCATGCCGGCGCCGGGCATGTCCCAGCACAGCATGCCGCCGTCCATGCCGCCGCAGCCGATGTCCCAGCAGTCGCTGTCGCCGCAGTCCATGTCCCAGCAGTCGATGTCCCAGCAGTCGATGTCGCAGCCGATCTCGGTCTCGCTGCCGGACGCGGTGCAGTCGGCGCACGCCGAGGGCGCGGCCTTCGGCGAGGCGGTGGCGCGGGACGCGCCCGCGCTGTGGCTGGAGGCGGTGCTGGCCCGCAAGCCGCGGATGCCCTCGGACCTGGAGGCCCGGCTGCTCCAGGGATCGGCGCTGCCGATCGACTCGCTGCTGCACGATGAGGTCCGGCACGCCCTCCGGCGGGGGTTCTGGGACGCGCTGGAGCGCTCCCGCCGATAACGGACGACATCCGAGGGGCCGGAACATAACCGTACGGGCCTTTTTCCGGCCGTTGCGATCACGATGCCATTACTCCGCAGTCGTTTGCGTTGAATCGAGAGCGTCGCTGGGTACCGTACGAGACGTGGCCGTCCTGAGTCGTGAAGAGTTCGATGCGATCGAATTTGACGCCGTGCGCAGTGGCGATCACGCCCGGGCGGCGGATCGGATGAATCAGCTCGCCGCCACGGCGACCGAGACGGCCGGGATGCCGCGGGCCGAGGCGTTCCTGCGGGCCGGCGAGCAGTACCTGATGGCCGACGATCCGACCGCCGCGGTGGGCGGCTTCCGGCGGGCCATGGCGGACGGCGGGCCGGTCTTCGTCGACCCGCGGGTGGGACTGGCCCGGGCCCTGTTTCAACTGGGCCGGGACGCTGAGGCGCTGGCGCTGATCGGGCGGCTGAAGGCGGAGGGGCCGGCTGACCCGCGTGTCTGCGACCTCGTCGCCGAGCTGCTGGTGGACCGGGCCGACTTGCAGGGCGGCCTGGAGTGGGCCACCGCGGGCGTCGAGCTGTGCCTGCGCCTGGCGGCCGAAGAGCGCTCCCAGGACGGCGGCCCGGCGGCCGACGGTGACGAGTCGGAACTGCGGCTGCTGCTCAGCCTGCGTTACCGGATCCGCAATGACCTCGGCCTCCCCGAGGACAACTACGACGAGATGCTCGACGAGGTCTAGCCCGCACGCGGTCTGCCTAGGCTCGCCGGCATCCCCGCATCCGTCCGGACAGTAATCAGCGGTTCAGACCACCCGCAGTTTCCGACGGGTGATCCGAACCGCGGAGGTGCCGCGGGGCTAGCTAGCCCGCCACGGTGGCCGGGACCGCGGGCCGCTGCGAGCTCAGTGTGAGCGCGTCGGCGGACTCGCTGGGGTCCCGGTCGACCGTCACCATGTCGCCGTCGGCGATCTGGCCGGACAGCAGGCCGCGGGCCAGCTGGTCGCCGATGGCCGACTGGATCAGCCGCCGCAGCGGCCGCGCCCCGTAGACCGGGTCGAATCCGGTCATGGCCAGCCACTCCTTGGCCGCCGGGGTCACGGACAGGACCAGCCGCCGGTCGGCCAGCCGCCGGGCCAGCCGGGTCACCTGGAGATCGACGATCTCGGTGAGCTCGCTGACGGTCAGCGCGTCGAACAGGATGATGTCGTCCAGCCGGTTCAGGAACTCCGGCTTGAACGTCTTCTGGACCACCGACATCACCGACTGGTGCCGGGCCGTCTCGTTCAGGTTCGGGTCCGAGATGAACTGCGAGCCCAGGTTCGAGGTCAGGATCAGGATCGTGTTGCGGAAGTCCACGGTCCGGCCCTGCCCGTCGGTCAGCCGCCCGTCGTCCAGGACCTGGAGCAGGATGTCGAAGACCTCCTGGTGGGCCTTCTCCACCTCGTCGAGCAGCACGACGCAGTACGGCCGCCGCCGGACCGCCTCGGTGAGCTGGCCGCCCTCCTCGTAGCCGACGTAGCCGGGCGGGGCGCCGACCAGGCGCGCCACCGAGTGGCGCTCGGAGTACTCGCTCATGTCGATCCGGATGATGGCCCGCTCGTCGTCGAACAGGAACTCCGCGAGCGCCTTGGCCAGCTCGGTCTTGCCCACGCCGGTCGGCCCGAGGAACAGGAACGAGCCGGACGGACGGTCGGGGTCGGAGATGCCGGCCCGAGACCGCCGCACCGCGTCGGAGACGGCCTGGACGGCCTTCGCCTGGCCGACGAGGCGCCGCCCGAGCTCGGCCTCCATCCGCAGCAGCTTGCCGGTCTCGCCTTCCAGCAGCCGGCCGGCCGGGATCCCGGTCCACGACGACACGACGCCGGCCACGTCGTCGGGTCCCACTTCCTCCTTGACCATGGGGCGGTCGTCCAGCCCGGCCACCGGCTCCGGCGCGGCCTCGCCGTCCGCGCCCGCGCTGGCGCCCGTGCTGGCGGCGGCGTCGGCCGTGGCCGAGGCGGCCGCGATCTCGCGCTCCAGGGCCGGGATCTCGCCGTACATGAGCCGGGACGCGCTCTCGAAGTCAGCGTCCCGCTGGGCGCGCTCGGCCTGGCCCTTGAGCTCGTCGAGCTGCTTCTTCAGCTCGCCGACCTTGTTCAGCCCGGCCTTCTCCCGGTCCCACCGGGCGACCAGGGCGGTGAGCTGCTCCTGCCGGTCGGCCAGGTCGCGCCGCAGCCGCTCGAGGCGCTCCTTGCTGGCCGCGTCCTCCTCCTGCTTCAGCGCCAGCTCTTCCATCAGCATCCGGTCGACGGTGCGCTGCAGCTCGTCGATCTCCACCGGCCGGGAATCGATCTCCATGCGCAGCTGCGAGGCGGACTCGTCGATCAGGTCGATCGCCTTGTCCGGCAGGAACCGGGCCGTGATGTAGCGGTCGGACAGGCTGGCCGCGGCCACCAGGGCCGCGTCCGAGATCTGGACCTGGTGGTGGGCCTCGTACCGGCCCTTGAGCCCGCGCAGGATCGCGATCGTGTCCTCGACGGACGGCTCGTTGACCATGACCTGCTGGAACCGGCGCTCGAGGGCGGCGTCCTTCTCGATCCGCTCGCGGTACTCGTCCAGCGTGGTGGCGCCGACCATCCGCAGCTCGCCGCGGGCCAGCATCGGCTTGAGCATGTTGCCGGCGTCCATCGCGCCCTCGGCCGCGCCCGCGCCCACGACCGTGTGCAGCTCGTCGATGAAGGTGATGACCTCGCCGTCGCTCTTCTTGATCTCGTTCAGGACGGCCTTCAGCCGCTCCTCGAACTCGCCCCGGTACTTGGCGCCGGCCACCATCGCGCCCAGGTCCAGCGACACGACGCGCTTGCCGCGCAGCGACTCCGGGACGTCGCCGGCCACGATCCGCTGGGCCAGCCCCTCGACGACCGCCGTCTTGCCGACGCCCGGCTCGCCGATGAGCACCGGGTTGTTCTTGGTGCGGCGGGACAGCACCTGGATGACCCGGCGGATCTCAGCGTCGCGGCCGATGACCGGGTCGAGCTTGCCCTCGCGGGCACTGTCGGTCAGGTCGACGCCGTACTTCTCCAGCGCCTGGTAGGTGCCCTCGGGGTCGGGCGAGGTGACCCGCGCGTGCCCGCGGACCTGCACGAACGCGTCAGTCAGGGCCTGCGGGGTGGCGCCGGCCTCGCGCAGCAGCGCCGCCGCCGGGCCGCCGTCGGCGGCCAGCCCGACCAGCAGGTGCTCGGTCGAGATGTACTCGTCGGACATCTCCTTGGCGCGCTTGCCCGCGGTGGCGATCGCGGCCAGCAGCGGCCGGGACGTCTGCGGGGCGCTGACGGTGGCGCCGGCCGCCTTGGGCAGCTTGGCCAGCTGCTGCTCGACCTTGGCCAGGACCGCGGCCGGGTCGGCGCCGACGGCGCGCAGCAGCGGGGCGGCGGTGCCGCCGTCCTGCCCGATCAGCGCGGCCAGCAGGTGCAGCCCGTCCACATCCGGGTGACCGCCGGTCGTGGCCCGCTGCACCGCCTGGCTCAGAGCCTCCTGGCTCTTGCGGGTCAGCTTGTCATCCACGGGTATCTACTTCTCTCTCGTCATGTTCTTAACAGGGACCAGGGTGCCGCCGCTGCGGTCGCGCAGCAGTCCGGCCAGTCGCGCCGCTACCGCGCGGGTCGACTCCAGCTCGGCGCGCAGCTGGGCGACCTCCGCGTGCAGTTCGGCCAGCCGCAGCCGGCTCTCCTGCTCCGCGGTCTCCAGTTCCAGGATCCGCTTGATCCCGGAGAGGTTGACGCCCTCCTCCTGCGAGAGGCGCTGGACCTCCCGCAGGATCAGGATGTCCCGCAGCGAGTACCGGCGGCCGCCGCCGCCGGTCCGGCCGGGGGAGACGAGGCCGAGCCGGTCGTAGGCACGCAGCGTCTGCGGGTGCAGCCCGGACAGCTGGGCGGCGACCGAAATCACGTAGACGGGTGTGTCATCAGACAGCTCGTAAGGGCTGGTCAATGTCCTCTCCTCGCAGGTCCCGGCTCAGGCCTTCGCCTTGCGGATGAGCTCGTCCCGCGGGTCCGGGCCGGCCGTGGCGTCCCGGAAGGACTCCAGGGCCACCTTGGCCTGGTCGTTCAGGTCGTGCGGGACCTGGACGTCCACGGTGACCAGCAGGTCGCCGACCGTGGCGTCCGAGCGCCGGACGCCCTTCCCGCGGACCCGGAACGTGCGGCCGCTCTGGGTCCCGGCCGGGATGCGGATGCTGACCGGCATCCCCCGGTGCGACGGGACCTTGATCTCGGCGCCCAGGGTCGCCTCGGCGAACGTCACCGGGACATTGATGGTCAGGTTGTGCCCCGACCGGCCGAACACCGGGTGCTTGTCGACGTGGACCTTGACGTACAGGTCGCCCGCCGGGCCGCCGCGCTCGCCGGGCGCGCCCTTGCCCTTGAGCTTGATCCGCTGGCCGTCCGCGACGCCCGCCGGGATCCGTGCCTGGATCGTCCGGGTGCTCATGGCCCGCCCGCTGCCCGAGCACTCCAGGCACGGGTCGTCCACGATCAGGCCCCGGCCCTTGCAGGTCTTGCAGGGCTCGGAGAACGCGAAGTTGCCCAGGTTCCGGCTCCCGGCGCCGGTGCCCTCGCAGGTCGGGCAGACCCGCGGGACGGTGCCGGCCTTGGCGCCGGTGCCCATGCACGCCTTGCACGCCGCCTCGCCGGCCAGCCGCAGCGACACGGTCGACCCGTCGATGGCGTCGCCGAAGGACAGCGAGGCCTCGGTCTCGATGTCAGCGCCGCGCCGCGGCCGGGTGGTCTGCTGGGTGGTCCGGCCGCCGCCGCCGCCGAACACGCCGCCCAGCAGGTCGCCGAGCCGGCCGCCGGAGCCGCCGGCGTTGCCGCCGAACAGGTCGCCGAGGTCAAAGGAGTACCCGCCGGCCCCGCCGGGGCTGCCCGTACCGGGCATCCGCGCCCCGCCGGAGCCGAACAGGGACCGGGCCTCGTCGTACTCCTTGCGGCGCTTGTCGTCGGACAGGACGTTGTAGGCCTCGGAGATCTCCTTGAAGCGCTCTTCGGACTTCGAGTCGCCCTTGTTAGCGTCCGGGTGGTACTTGCGGGCGAGCTGGCGATACGACTTCTTGATCTCGTCCGGGGACGCCCCCTTAGCTACGCCAAGGGTCTTGTAGTAGTCCTTCTCAAGGAAGTCCTTGGTGCTCAACGGGCCTCTCTCTGGCTTTACTCGTCCTGGTCGCCCGGGTCGGGAGTGTCATCTCCCGGCTCGGCGACGGCTACCCGCGCGGGCCTGATGATCCGGTCGCCCACCTTGTAGCCGGGCTGCAGGATCTGGACGCAGGTCGGCTCGGTGACCTTGGCGGAGTAGGAGTGCATCAGCGCATCGTGCAGGGTCGGGTCGAACGGGTCGCCGACCTCGCCGTAGGTGGTGAGCCCCAGCTTGGCCGCACTGGCCTCGAGCGACTCGGCCACCGACTTGAAGCCGCCGGTGAGCTCGCCGTGCTCGCGGGCCCGCCCGATGTCGTCGAGCACCGGCAGCAGCTCGCTGAGCACGTTGGCCAGCGCCTGCTCCCGGACGGCGACCCGGTCGCGCTCCACGCGCTTGCGGTAGTTGGCGTACTCGGCCTGCAGCCGCTGCAGGTCAGCGGTCCGCTCGGCCAGGGCGAGCTCGGCGGCCGCGGCCGCCGCGTCGCCCCCGCCGGCCGGGCCCGCCGCGCCCGGGGATCCTGGCGCGGCCGGGGCACCGTTCCCGTCGCCGCCGGGCACCCCCCCGCCGGGGGCGCGGGCGCCCTGGGCGGCGGACTGCGGCGGAGCGGGGTGCTGGCCGGGCTGCTGCGCGGCCGAGTGCTTGCCCGGCTTGGCCTGGCCCGGGATGTCCCGGACCTGGCCCGTCTGCGGGTCGATGCGCCGGCGGTCCCGGATCACCGGGCCCTGGCTCTGGTTCTCTTCGTCGGATGGGTTCATCAGGCGGCGCCGCCCTCCCGATCGGCAGGCTCGTCGTCAACGATCTCGGCCTCGACGACCTCGTCGTCCGACTCCGGCCCGCCCGCGGCCTCACCCTCGCCCGGCTGCTGCGCGCTGGCCTGGGACTGGGCGTAGATCGCGGTGCCCATCTTCTGGCTGACCTGGGCCGCGTGCTCGCTGGCCACCCGGATCGCCTCGGTGTCGGTGCCCTCCAGCGCCTTCTTCAGGTCGGCAATGCTGGACTCGACCTCGGACTTGATGTCGTCCGGCACCTTGTCGGCGTTCTCCGAGAGGAACTTCTCGGTGGTGTAGGCCAGCGACTCGGCGCGGTTGCGGACCTCCGCCTCCTCGCGGCGCTGGCGGTCCTCCTCCGCGTACTTCTCCGCGTCCTGCATCATCCGGTCGATGTCGTCCTTGCCCAGCGCCGAGCCGCCCGAGATGGTGACGGACTGCTGCTTGCCAGTGCCCAGGTCCTTGGCCGACACGTTGACGATGCCGTTGGCGTCGATGTCGAAGGTGACCTCGATCTGCGGGATGCCGCGCGGTGAGGGCGCCAGCCCGGCCAGCTCGAACATGCCGAGCTTCTTGTTGTAGGCCGCGATCTCGCGCTCGCCCTGGAAGACCTGGATCTGCACCGACGGCTGGTTGTCATCGGCCGTGGTGAAGATCTCGGAGCGCTTGGTCGGGATGGTGGTGTTGCGCTCGATCAGCTTGGTGAAGATCCCGCCCTTGGTCTCGATGCCCAGCGACAGCGGGGTCACGTCCAGCAGGAGGACGTCCTTGACCTCGCCCTTGAGCACGCCGGCCTGCAGGCAGGCGCCCACGGCCACGACCTCGTCCGGGTTCACGCCCTTGTTGGGCTCCTTGCCGCCGGTCAGGTCCTTGACCAGGTCGACCACGGCCGGCATCCGGGTGGAGCCGCCGACCAGCACGACGTGCTGGACCTTGCTCAGGTCGATGTGCGCGTCCCGGATGACCTGCTGGAACGGCGCCTTGCAGCGGTCGAGCAGGTCCGAGGTCATCTTCTGGAACTCGGCCCGCGAGAGCTTGGTGTCCAGGTGCAGCGGGCCCTGGTCGGAGTGCGTGATGTAGGGCAGGTTGATCTGCGACTCAGCCGAGCTGGACAGCTCGATCTTGGCCTTCTCCGCGGTCTCCCGCAGCCGCTGCAGCGCCATCTTGTCCTTGGACAGGTCCACGCCGTAGCTGTTCTTGAAGTCCTTGACCAGCCAGTCGACGACGCGCTGGTCCCAGTCGTCGCCGCCCAGGTGGTTGTCGCCGCTGGTCGCCTTCACCTCGACCACGCCGTCGCCGACCTCGAGCAGGGACACGTCGAAGGTGCCGCCGCCCAGGTCGAAGACCAGGATGGTGGCCTCAGTGTCCTTGTCCAGGTGGTAGGCCAGGGCCGCCGAGGTCGGCTCGTTGATGATGCGGAGCACGTTCAGGCCGGCGATGGTCCCGGCCTCCTTGGTCGCCTGCCGCTGCGCGTCGCTGAAGTAAGCGGGGACCGTGATCACCGCGTCGGTGATGGTCTCGCCGAGATAGGCCTCGGCGTCCCGCTTGAGCTTCTGCAGGATGAACGCGCTGATCTGCTGCGCCGTGAACTTCTTGCCGTCGATGCCGACCGACCAGTCGGTGCCCATCTGGCGCTTGACCGACCGGATGGTCCGGTCGACGTTGGTCACTGCCTGCCGCTTGGCGACCTCACCGACGAGAACCTCGCCGTTCTTCGCGAAGGCCACCACGGACGGGGTAGTCCGCGAGCCCTCTGCGTTGGCGATGACCGAGGGCTCGCCGCCCTCGAGGACGGCGACGACGGAGTTGGTCGTCCCGAGGTCGATGCCTACCGCACGTGCCATGAGATCAGTCCTTGCTCTGGTTGCGTATTCGGGTGGCTCAAAGGTTGAGCCTAGCGGGCTCAAGACTGCCACGCTGCAGTGAGTCTGGCAAACCTCTTGAGTCTGCTTGGCTCAACTTTGGGCAGCGGCCGGGTATTCCCAGGGACGCCGGGCAGACCGGCGGAAAGTTACGGCGTCCGGCGCGCCCGCCAGGACGCCGCCGGCCGGGTCGTCCTCGCCCTCCGCGCGGACCACGTCGGTGCCGGGGCGCAGGATGTCCTTGACGACCAGCCCGGCCAGCAGGGCGACCGTGGCGAACCGGGCCAGCACGGCCGCGAAGTACAGGCCGCCCCCGATCCCGCCGGCCGCGGGCGGCCCGGGCATCTGGGTGATCAGGTAGGCCCAGATGGCGAAGAAGTAGCCCACCTCGGCCGCCTGCCACACCAGGTAGGACCACAGCCGGGGCCGGGCCAGCACCACGAGCGGGACCAGCCAGATGACGTACTGCGGCGACCAGACCTTGTTGACCAGCAGGAACGAGGCCAGGACGAGGAAGAACACCTGCGGCAGGCGCGGCCGGCGCGGGGCGGCCAGGACCAGCGCCGAGACCAGCGCGAACGCGATCACGAACAGCAGCAGGCTGACCAGGTTGAGCGCGCCCAGCCCCATCGTCCCCAGGACCGGCCACTGCCGGGCCTCGAAGAAGTACCAGATGGAGCCCCAGTCGGCGCCCCGCGTGGAGTTCAGCTCGTAGAACCGGGACCAGCCGCCGAAGGCGGCCACCGCCACCGGCACGTTCACGACCAGCCAGGCCGCGGCGGCACTGGCCGCGGTGACCCAGAACGCGCGCAGCCGCCCCGCCCGCAGGCACAGCGGAAATAGCCCCGCGATCAGGACAATCGGATAGAACTTGGTCGCGATCGCCAGCCCGAACAGGATGCCGGCGAGCACGCCCCGGCGGCTGGCCCACGCCGCCATGGCCACCGCGGTCAGGGCCATGGCGATCATGTCCCAGTTAATGAACGAAGCCAGGATCAGCGCCGGGGACAGGGCGACCAGCAGCGCCGTCCAGCGCCGCGAGCGGCCCGCCAGGTAGGCGGTCGCGAGCACCCCGGCGATGGCGCACAGGACCAGCCCGGCCACGGTGACGTCGAAGAACTCGCGGCCCCGCAGCGCCGAGTCGCTGATCGGCCGGACGATCCAGGCGGCGGCCTGCATGGCACCCCCGATGATGACCGGGTACTCCACCGGGTGATCGAGGTAGGGGACCTGGCCGTGCCACAGCTGCTCGCCGAAGTACAGCGGGTAGATGTCGGTATAGCAGTGCGCCTGGAACTGGGCCGGATTGAAGTTCCAGGCCCCGGCCCGGCACCCCGCCTTGTTCAGGAAGCCCAGCGCGCTGCCCGCCAGGCTGGCGGTGACCAGCGCGGTCACCGAGCCGGCCAGCACCGCCAGGCGGCCGCTGCGGGTGCCCGCCCACAGCCGCCCGCCCTGTGCCTCTGCTCGGGCCACGTCACGCTCCGTAAACAGCCGCCGGTGCCGGTATAACTGGATCAGGGTAGCGGCCGCCGACCCGGATAGTGGGTCCTTGCTCGCGCCGGGAAACTTACCGCCAGATAACATACCCGGACAATGACGCACCGGGAGGTCGCTCGTGACCGTTCGCATCATCATCGGCCTGGCGCTGACCGCGGTCGCGGCCGCTGTCGCTGGCCAGCGGCTCTGGTGGCTCTACCGTCTCGCCCGCACCGGGCAGCCCGCCCCGGAGCGGATCGCCGCTCTCCGCGAGCATCCCGCCCGGGGCGCCGAGACGCAGGCCACCGAGGTGTTCGGGCAGCGCAAGCTGCTCAAGTGGACGGTCCCCGGCATCGCGCACTTCCTGACGTTCTGGGGCTTCATCATCCTGATCCTGACGATCATCGAGGCCTACGGCGACCTGTTCAGCAAGACGTTCGCCATCCCCGGCATCGGGACCTGGGCCTGGGTCGGCTTCCTGGAGGACCTGTTCGCGGTGGGCGTGCTAGTCGGGATCGCCACCTTCGCGGTCATCCGCCTGCGGTCCGAGCCGGAGCGGGAGGGGCGGCGGTCCCGGTTCTTCGGCTCGCACACCGCCGCCGCGTGGCTCGTGCTGTTCCTGATCTTCCTGGTTGTCGCGACCTTGCTGCTGTACCGGGGCGCGCAGATCAACACCGGTGACTTCCCCTACCCGCACGGCGCGTTCGCCTCGCAGATTGTCGGCCACTGGCTGCACCCGGCCGGCCACGGCGCCAACTCGGTGATCGAGACGGTCTTCATCCTCGCCCAGCTGGCCGTGATCCTGGGCTTCGGGATCTTCGTCACCTACTCCAAGCACCTGCACATCGCCATCGCCCCGCTGAACGTGCTGTTCTCCCGCCGCCCGAACGGGCTCGGCGCGCTGCCGCCGATGCGGTCCAACGGCCAGGTGCTGGACTTCGAGGAGGCCGACCCCGATACCGACATCTTCGGCCTGGGCAAGATCGAGGACCTGTCCTGGAAGGGCATGCTCGACCTGGCCACCTGCACCGAGTGCGGGCGCTGCCAGTCCCAGTGCCCGGCGTGGGCGACCGGGAAGCCGCTGTCGCCCAAGCTCCTCATCCTGGAACTGCGCGACCATGCGTTCGCCAAGGCGCCGTACCTGCTGGCGGGCTCGGACGAGGCCCGCGAGGGCCTCTCGGACGCGGTCAAGGCCGAGGCGGAGCGGCCGCTGGTCGGCGGCAGCGACGTCAACGGCGTCATCGATCCCGACGTGCTCTGGTCGTGCACCAACTGCGGGGCCTGCGTCGAGGAGTGCCCGGTGGACATCGAGCACCTCGACCACATCAGCGGCATGCGCCGCAACCAGGTGCTGATCGAGTCGGCCTTCCCCACCGAGGCGGGCTCGATGCTGCGCAACCTGGAGAACAAGGGCAACCCCTGGGGCCTGAACGAGGACAAGCGGCTCGAGTGGATCGGCGAGGTCGACTTCGAGGTGCCGGTGGTCGACGGGAAGCTCGGCGCCGACGTCGAGTACCTGTTCTGGGTGGGCTGCGCCGGCGCCCTGGAGGACCGGGCCCGCAAGACGACCAAGGCCATCGCCGAGCTGCTGCACGTGGCGGGCGTGAACTTCGCCGTGCTCGGCCCGGCCGAGACCTGCACCGGCGACCCGGCCCGCCGGATCGGCAACGAGTTCGTCTACAGCATGCTGGCCCAGCAGAACATCGAGACGCTCAACGAGGCCGGGGCGCGGAAGATCGTCGCGAGCTGCCCGCACTGCTTCAACACGATCGCCAACGAGTACCCGCAGCTGGGCGGCAACTACGAGGTCATCCACCACACGCAGCTGCTGGCCAGCCTGCTCGCCGACGGGAAGATCAAGCCGGTTCACCCGGTCGACGAGAAGATCACCTACCACGACCCGTGCTTCCTGGGGCGGCATAACCGGGTGTTCACCGCGCCGCGCGAGATCATGGAGCAGGTGCCCGGCGTGCGCGCCCAGGAGATGCACCGCTGCAAGGAGCGCGGCTTCTGCTGCGGCGCGGGCGGCGCGCGGATGTGGATGGAGGAGCGGATTGGCAAGCGGATCAACACCGAGCGCATCGACGAGGCGCTCGGCACCGACCCCGACACCATCTCCACCGGCTGCCCGTACTGCATGGTCATGCTCGGCGACGCCGTGAACGCCAAGAAGGGCGACGGCGAGGCCAAGGAGTCCCTGGAGGTGGTCGACGTGGCCCAGCTGCTGATCCGGTCGATCGACCGGCCGGCCGCGGGCGCGCCGGCGGCTGCGGCGAGCCCGGACCCGGACCCGGTCCCCGACCCGGCCGTCTAGCCGGCCCAGCTCCGGAATGAGCTCCCGGCGGGCGGAGGCCTTCAGCGACGGGGTGTTCGCGGTAGCCATCACGGTGCTGGTGTTCAACCTGCTGGGGATCGGCGAGCGGGGCCTGGGCGCGCATCCGTACCACATGCTGCTGAGCGCCTGGCCCAACTACTTCGCCTACTTCGTCAGCTTCCTGACGATCGGCATCATGTGGATTAACCACCACGCGATGTTCTCGGCCGTCACCCTGGTGGACCGGCGGCTGCTCATCATCAACCTGGTCCTGCTGATGGGGGTCGTCGCCATCCCGTTCCCGACCGCCCTGGTCGCGCAGGAACTGGCGGCCCGCACGACCGTGGCCGGGAAGGCCGGCATCGCCGCGGCGGCGGCGGGCGGGCAGGCCGCCGCGGTGGCCTACGGCGTGGTCATGATCGCGATCTCCATCGGCTACTCGGCGATGTGGATGTACATCTCCGGCCATCTCCGGCAGCTGGGCGCCGTCCGCGTCATGGAACAGCCGCGCCTGGCCAACCTCCAGTTCAGCGCGGGCCTGCTCGGGTACGTCGCGGCCACGCTGATCGCGGCGTTCGTATCGGGGCTGGTCGCGCTCGTCATCTACGGGCTGCTGGCCATCTACTACATGTTCGAGCACCTGCCCGGCCGGGGTGGTGACCCTGAGCTCGGCGGTACCGGGGTCGACGGCACCGAGGTCGGCGGCACCGAGGCCGAGGGGGGCCGCGAGGCGAGCTGAGGCGCCCGCCGGGTCAGGCGGGGCCGCGGGCCGGGAGCCAGACCCGGACCTTTGTGCCCTCGCCCGGCCGGGACTCCAGGCTGGCCTGGCCGCCGTGCGCGTGCGCGATGGCCGCCACGATGGACAGGCCGAGGCCGCTGCCGCCGCCCTGGCCGTCGGACCCCTCCTCGCGGGCTGGGCGGTCGCGGGCGGGGCCGTCGCTGCCCGCGGCGGCCCGGTGGAACCGGTCGAACGCCCGGGCCGCGTCCGCCTCGGGCATGCCGGGGCCGCCGTCGGCCACCTCGATGAGGATGCCGCCGGTGATCGCGCCCAGCCGGACCGCGACCGGTGCCGTGACCGGCGTGTGGGCCCGCACGTTGGCCAGCAGGTTGGCCAGCACCTGGCGGATCCGCGGCTCGTCCACCACCGCGACCAGGCGGGGCGGGGCCTCGGCGCGGACCGGCCGGCGGGGCTCGACGGCCGCGGCGTCGGCGACGGCGTCCCGGACGATGCCGGCCAGGTCGGTCTCGGTCAGGTCCAGCGACGAGGTCCGGTCGAGCCGGGCCAGCTCGAGCAGCTCGGCGACCAGCGTGCTCATCCGCTCGGCCTCCTGCTCGATCCGGCGCATCGCGTTCGGCAGCTGGTCGGGCCCGAGCGCGCCCTGCCGGTACAGCTCGGCGTAGCCGCGGATCGTGGTCAGCGGGGTGCGCAGCTCGTGCGAGGCGTCCGCGGCGAACTCGCGGACCTTCTGCTCGGACCGCAGCCGGGCGCCGAACGCCTGCTGGATCCGGTCGAGCATGGTGTTGATCGCCGACCCCAGCAGGGCGACCTCGGTGTGGTCGCGCGGGTCGGGCATCCGGGCATTCAGGTCGCCGCGGGTGGTGATGTCGTGCGCGGTGCTGGCCATCTTGCCCAGCGGGTCCAGGCCCCGCCCGATGAGCCACTCGCCGCCGATGGCCAGCAGGGCCAGCAGGGCGCCGCCCGTGATCAGCTCGGCGATCACGAACCGGCGCACCTGATGGGTGGCGGAGCTGGTCGGCTGGGCCACGACCATGATGGCCGGCCCGTCCGTGCTCGCATTGGTGACGGCCCGGCCCACGGCCAGCAGCCGCGGGCCGCCGGCCGGGTTCAGGGTGAACGGCTCCCGGACCTGGAGCGCCCGGCGCAGGCCCGGGCGGCCGGTGCCGCCGCGGCGCTGGAGCAGGCCGGTGACCGCGGCGGCCAGCGCCTTGCTCGTGGCCGAGGCCGGGGTCAGGGTCGTGACCCGGGCCGCCTGGAGCGCGCCCGCGGGCCGCCGGACCAGCACGGCCGCGTACCCGTTCGGGTGCGCGGCGACGTCGTCGGGCGGGTAGCTGGCCTGCGCCACCAGGCTGGACTTGAACTGCGCGGTGACGTTGCGGGCCAGGATCACGGTGCTGACCGTGCCCATGGCCAGCAGGAAGATGGTCGTCACGCCGATGAGCAGGACGAGCATGCGGGCGCGCAGCGACAGCCGCCGCCGGCCGCTCATCGCGGCGGCGGGCGGAAGCTGTAGCCGACGCCGCGCTGGGTGTAGATGAGCGGCGGGCCGAGCGGGTCCAGCTTGCGGCGCAGGTAGCTCACGTAGGTCTCGACGACCTGCGACTCGCCCGCGTAATCCCAGCCCCAGACGTTCTCCAGCAGCTGGGCGCGGGTCAGGACCCGGCCCTCGTGCCGCATCAGGTAGGCCAGCAGCCGGAACTCGGTCGGGGACAGTTCCACCGGGATGCCCGCGCGGTGCACGGTCCAGCGCTCCTCATCCAGCTCCACGTCCCCGCCGCGCAGCGGGCCGCCGCCCGCGCCGTCCGGCGCTGCCCGGGAGACCCGGCGCAGCACCGCGCGGACCCGGGCCACCAGCGCCTCCACCGAGAACGGCTTGGTGACGTAGTCGTCGCCCCCGATGGCCAGCCCGGTCACGGTGTCCGAGGAGGTGTCCCGGGCGGTCAGGAAGATGACCGGCACCTCGTTGCCGGCCGTCCGGAGCCTCCGGCAGACCTCGAAGCCGTCCATGTCGGGCAGCATCACGTCGAGCACGATGAGATCCGGGCGGGCCGCCTCCGCCTGCCGGAGGGCGTCCCGCCCGGTCGCCGCGGTGGTGACCGAGCAGCCGTGGAACTTCAGGGCCACCTGGACCAGCTCGCGGATATTGGGCTCGTCGTCGACGACGAGCACCTGGGGGATGCGGTCACTGTCTGTCATGGGGCCTCGGGTGTTCTCCCGCGGGCCGTCACCCGGCCCGCGTCAGAGGCTACCCGCGGGACCGGCGCGGCGCCGTGGGCCGCCGGCGCGCGGGGCGTCAGGACCCGGCGGGGGCCGTGGACGGGGCCGCGGCGCCGGCCGGGACCGGCGGGCGGATGACGATCAGCCGGGCGTCGTCGGTGCCGTTGATCACGGGACCGCCCGCGAACACCTGCTGGCCGGCGGCCAGGCGGGACGCGCTGACCTTCTGGCCGCCCTGCCGGACGACGCTGTCGGCGACCAGGTGCCAGGTCCAGGTCGTGCCGTCGGCCGCGGCCACCGTCACGGCCGTGCCGCTCACGGCGGTGACCTTCCCGCGCTCGAAGGCCAGCGTCCTGGTCGTGCCGCCCTTGGCCCGGACGGTCACCTGGCCGTGCTCGCCGCGGATCAGCAGCCGCAGGCGGCCGAGCCGGCCCCGGCAGGCCACGACGGCCCGGCGGGCCAGCCGGGGGTGGCCGGTGCCCTTCAGGGCCGCCGCGGCGCGGGCGCACCGCCGGGCGGCGCCGGCCGCGCCCGGCCCGGTGGCACCCGGGGCGGGGGCGGCGGGGCTCGTGGTGGCGGGGCTCGTGGTCGCCCCGCCGGGGGACGCGGCGGCCAGCTCGGCGCTGGTCGGGGCGTCGGCCGAGCTGAGCACGGCGTCGAGGGCGCTGGCCTGGCTCGTCGGGGCCGGGCCGGCTGAGCCGCCGCTGCTGGCCAGGGCCGCGCCGCCGCCGGCGAGCACGGCCACGGCCGCGGCGCCGGCGGCCCAGCGGATCACGTGCCGGTTCCTCGGGTGACGGTCTGCGGAATCACGGTTCTCGTCCATGCTCCCGAGACTGCCCGGCCCGGGTGGGAGATCAGGCGGCGGAACCTGTGAACCGCATGAGAAGAGCCGGGAGATTCCCCGGCGCCTCCGGCCCTCGCGGCTACATGCGCTCGGGGACGGGCACGCCGAGCAGGTCCAGGCCGGTCTCCAGGACCCGGAGCGTCAGCGCCGCCAGGGCCAGCCGGCTGTCCCGCACCGCGGGCTCGGCGGTCAGCACCGGGCACTGCTCGTAGAACGCGGTGAACGCGCTGGCCACCTCGAACAGGAAGGCGGCCAGCTTGTGCGGCTCGGCCGCCACGGCCACGTCGTGCACCGCCCGGCCGAAGCCGAGCAGGCGCAGGGCCAGGGCCCGTTCGGCCGGCTCGGCGAGCAGGATCGGGCCGCCCGCCGCGGCCGGCGCCCGGCCGCCCCGGTGGAAGATCGAGCGGATGCGGGCCGTGGCGTACTGCAGGTACGGGCCGGTGTTCCCGGTGAGCGCCAGCAGCCGGTCGAAGTCCAGGACGTAGCTGGAGTCGCGCCCGACCGACAGGTCGCCGTACTTCAGCGCGCCGACGCCGACCTGCTCGGCGATCTGCCGGCGGAACTCGGGGTCGTCATAGCGGTCCTTGATGACCTCCTCGGCCCGCTCGACGGCCTCGTCGATCAGCGAGGCCAGCGTGATCTGCTCGCCTGAGCGGGTCCGCAGCCGCTGGCCGCCGGGGCCGGTCATCAGCCCGATGACCGCGTGCTGCACCCGGGCCCGGTCGGTCAGCCAGCCCGCCATCCGGGCCACCGCGAAGACCAGCTCGAAATGCTGGTGCTGCTCGGAGCCGACCACGTAGACGATGCGGTCGGCGTGCAGGTCGAGCAGCCGGTAGCGGATGGCCGCCACGTCGGTGCTCGCGTAGCCGTACCCGCCGTCGCTCTTGCGCAGGATCAGCGGCACCGGCCGGCCGTCCCGGCCGGCGAACCCCGGCGGGAAGGCGCACAGCGCGCCGTCGCTGATGACCGCGATCCCGGCCGCCTCGAGCTCGGCGCAGACGCTGGCCAGCATCGGGTTATAGAAGCTCTCGGGGTCCATGTCGGCGTCGGTGAGGGCGATGCCCAGCCGCCCGTAGATCTCGTGCAGGTATGCCATCGAGTCGGTGACCAGCGTCTGCCACAGCCGCAGGGTCTGCTCGTCACCCGCCTGGAGCTGGACGACCCGGCTCCGGGACCGGTCGGCGAAGGCCGGCCCGGAGTCAAACTTGGCCCGGGCGGCCTGGTAGAACGCCGTGAACTCGCCGGCCGCCAGCTCCTCGGCGGTGGCCTGCTCCCCGATGTCCAGGGCGTGCTCGATGAGCATGCCGAACTGCGTGCCCCAGTCCCCGAGGTGCGCGGCCCGGATCACCGTGTGCCCCAGGTGCTCCAGGACCCGGGCGATCGAGTCGCCGACGACCGTCGCCCGCAGGTGCCCGGCGTGCAGCTCCTTGGCCACGTTCGGGCCGGAGTAGTCGACGACGACCCGCTGGGCCGGCTCGGCCAGGGCCACCCCGAGCCGGAGGTCGGCCAGCTGGCCGGCCGCCTGGCGGGCGACCCAGGAGTCGCGGAGCGTGATGTTGATGAAGCCCGGCCCGCTCATCTGGGCGTCGGCCACCGGGCCGTCGCCGGGCTCGCCGGCCAGCCGGGCGGCGACGGCGGCGGCGATCTCGCGGGGCGGCCGGCCGATGGCCTTGGCCAGCGGCAGGGCCACGTTCGACTGGTAGTCGGCGAACTGCGAGGGACGGATCAGCGGATCAGCGTCCGCATGCTGGGCGCCGAGCTCCGCCACGAGCGCGGCGCGCACGAGTCCCGCGAGTACGTCTTCTGGATCCGTCACCTGTCCAGGGTATCGGCTGGCCGGGCGCGCCCCGCGCGATTGAACGGCGGGCGGGCCGCAATGAGAGGCTTGGGCGCATGTCCGACCCCATCGAGCCAGCCGCGGGCCCGGCCGGCCCGGGTCAGCCAGACGCGGGTCACGCCGACGGCGCCCATCCGGGCCCGGTGCTGCCCGCCGCGGTTCACTCCGGCGCGCCCCCGCTGGTGGCGGTAGACGCCATGGGCGGTGACCACGCGCCCGATGCGATCGTGGCCGGGGCGGTGGCCGCCGCGCGCGAGCACGGCCTGCGCATCGCGCTGACCGGCCGTCCGGGCCAGCTGCGGCCGCTGCTGGCCGGGCTCGGCGTGACCGCGCAGGGCGCGGCCGGGCACGGGGCGGGCCGGCACGGGCCGGCCCGGCACGGGGCCGAGCCGGGCGAGATCTGGCTGGTCCCGGCCGAGGACTCGGTGGACATGGGCGAGGGCGCCCTGGCCGGGTGGCGGCGGCCCCGGTCCAGCATCGCGGTCGCCTGCCAGCTGGTCCGGCGCGGGCAGGCCGCGGCGGTGGTGTCGGCCGGCTCGACGGGCGCCATCGTCGCCACGGCCCGGCTGCGGCTGCGGCCGCTGCCCGGCGTGGCCCGGCCCGCCCTGGCCGTCATCCTGCCCACCCGCCCCGGGCCGACGCTGCTGCTCGACGCCGGCGCCATCGCCGACCCCAAGCCGGAGATGCTGGTCCAGTTCGCGCAGCTGGGCGTGGCCTACGCGCAGGTCGCGCTCGGCATCGCCGAGCCCCGGGTCGGGCTGCTCAGCATCGGCGCCGAGCCCGGCAAGGGCAACAAGCTGGCCCGGCGCGCCCATGAGCTGCTGGAGGCCGACCCGCCGCACGGCGTCCTGCCGATCAGCTTCACCGGCAACGTGGAGGGCGGTGACCTGCTGGCCGGGAAGGTCGACGTGGTCGTGACCGACGGCTTCACCGGGAACGTGGCCCTGAAGACGCTGGAGGGCACGGCGGCCTTCGCCGGCCGGCAGCTGCGCGAGGCGATCGGCGGGTCCCGGACCGCGCGGCTCGGCGCCCTGCTGCAGCGGCGCGGCCTGCGCGAGCTGAGCGAGCGGCTCGACGCCGAGACCTACGGCGGCGCCGCCCTGCTCGGGCTGGAGGCGACCGTCGTCATCGCGCACGGGGCCGTCGCCGCCCGGGGGGCCGCCGTGGCCGTCCGGCTGACGGCCGAGCTGGCCAGCGCGGGCATCACCGACAAGATCCGGGAGCGCCTGGGCCCGGCGCGCGGCGCTCACTTCCTGCGCCGCCCCTGACTCCGGACCGCTCCGGCCTGCGGATCGGCGGCCCGGCGTGCATGGGTTGCCCGCCGGCGGGAACCGGTGCGGTGGTACTGGTGGGGCGGGTGAGAGCCACAGCGAAGGATGGAGGCCGGATGGAGGCAGCGTGAGCCTGGAGGGCCAGATGGGCAGATGAGACGGAAAGGACCGCATTGGCCGGGGATGCTCCCGTAGTGTGGCGCCCGGTCCTGGGTATAAACCCGGCGGGGGACCTGGCAACCACAGGCAAATCCTCGGCTTTCCTTGAGCGTTTTCAAACCGTGATCTCTTTCTATGGTCGTGCTGAGACCTCCAGCCGATCAGCAGCGTCACAGGGGGAGAGCCAGGACGCAGCGGGAATCTCGCCCGCTGGCGGCATGACGGAGGCCCGGGCCCGGCGACGACGCCGGGTGCCGCGGTGACCGGAAGGAGCTGCATGACTGATCAGCAGATGGCGTCCACTGCCCCCGTGCCGGGCCGCCGGTTCCGTGCGTACACGGCGAAGCACCTGGACGACCTGGTGGCACGGGCGGGGCTGGAGCCCGCGGAGCGGCTCGCGGTCCGCGCCGTCGCCACCGTTCTGCCCTTTCGCACCAACGAGTACGTCATCGAGTCCCTCATCGACTGGTCGGCGGCCCCCGACGACCCCATCTACCGGCTGGTCTTCCCCCAGTCCGACATGCTCAGCGCCGACGACATCGCGCCGATCGCCGACCTGCTGGCCGCGCAGGCCCCGCAGCGGGCCATCCAGGCGGCGGCCCACGCCGTCCGGATGAAGCTGAACCCCCATCCGGCCGGGCAGCTGATGCTGAACATTCCCGAAGTCGGCGAGGAGCCCCTGCCCGGGGTCCAGCACAAATACCCCGAGACCGTCCTGGTCTTCCCCAAGCAGGGCCAGACCTGCCACGCGTACTGCACCTACTGCTTCCGCTGGGCTCAGTTCGTGGACGAGCCCGACCTGAAGATGGCCACCGGCGACATGGACCGGGTGACCGCCTACCTGCGGGCGCACCAGGAGGTGACCAGCGTCCTGATCACCGGCGGCGATCCGATGATCATGGGCGAGCCGGTGCTGCGCCGGTACATCGAGCCGCTGCTGGGCCCGGGGCTCGAGCACATCGAGTCCATCCGGATCGGGACCAAGTCGCTTGCCTACTGGCCGCAGCGCTTCGTGACCGACCCGGACGCCGACGCTACCCTGCGCCTGTTCGAGGAGGTCGCGGCGGCCGGCAAGACGCTGGCCTTCATGGCCCACTTCTCCCATCCCCGCGAGCTGGAGCCGCCGCTGGTGGCGGCGGCCGTCGCCCGGATCCAGTCGGCCGGCGCGGTCATCCGGACCCAGGCGCCGCTGATCCGCAGCATCAACGACGACGACCGCACCTGGTCGGGCATGTGGCGGGCGCAGCTGCGGATGGGGATGATCCCGTACTACATGTTCGTCGAGCGCGACACCGGGCCGCAGGGCTACTTCGCCGTCCCGCTGGTCCGCGCGGCGCAGATCTTCCGGGACGCCTACAGCAGCGTCTCGGGCCTCGGCCGGACGGTCCGCGGGCCGTCCATGTCGGCCACGCCCGGCAAGGTCTGCATCGACGGGGTGGCCGAGATCGCGGGCCAGCGGGTGCTCACCCTGCACATGATCCAGGCCCGGGATCCGGCCCTGGTCGGGCGCCCGTTCTTCGCCCGGTACGATCCCGCCGCGGTCTGGCTGACCGACCTGGAGCCGGCCTTCGACACAAGGTTCCCGTGGGACCAGCTGCCCGCCGACCCGCCCGGGCTGTGGGCGGAGGACCTGCTGCTGGCGGCGGACTAGACCGGGCCGGCTCAGGCCGGGCCTGCGGCGGCCCGGCCTGAGCCCGGTTCGGTAAGCTCCCGCCATGAACCTGAACGGAACCTCCGCGATTGTCTCGGGCGGGGCCAGCGGCCTCGGCGAGGCGACCGCCAGAGAGCTTGCTAAGGCCGGCGCCCTGGTAATGGTGGCCGACCTCAATGCCGAGCGCGGCAACAAGATCGCCGACGAGATCGGCGGGGTGTTCACCCGGGTGGATGTCAGCGACGAGGAGTCCGTCGCGGCCGCCGTGAGCGCGGTGGCGGCCGGGCCGCGGCCGCTGCGGGTGGCGGTCAGCTGCGCGGGCATCGGCTGGGCGTCCCGGACCGTGGGCCGTGACGGGTCGCCGCATGACCTGGCCGCCTACCGCCGGGTCATCGACATCAACCTCATCGGGACCTTCAACCTGATGCGGATCGCCGCGGCCCAGATGGCCACGACCGACCCGGCCGACGCGGACGGCCAGCGCGGCGTGGTCATCAATACCGCCTCGGTGGCGGGGCTGGAGGGCCAGACCGGCCAGGTCGCCTACTCGGCGTCCAAGGGCGGCATCATCGGCATGACCGTGCCCGCGGCCCGCGACCTCGCGGCCATCGGCGTCCGGGTCAACACGATCTGCCCCGGCATTATCGACACCCCCATCTACGGGACCGGCGAGGGCAGCGAGGAATGGAAGGCGCGCCTCGCCGCGCCCGTGGTCTTCCCCAAGCGCATGGGCACCGCGGCGGAATTCGGCCAGCTGGTCCGGTCGCTTATCGAGAACGACTACATGAACGCGGAAACCGTCCGTTTCGACGGGGGAATTAGATTCCAGCCGAAATGAGAGAAGTGTCATGACTGAGCCGTCGGCAGAGCCGGTACTGACGCAGGTGCAGGACGGCGTCGCCGTCATCACGATCAACCGCCCGCAGGCCCGGAACGCCGTCAACGGGGCCGTCGCCCGCGGGATCGCGGCGGCCGCGGACGAGCTCGACGGCCGCGCTGACGTGCGGGTGCTCGTGCTGACCGGGGCCGGCGGCACGTTCTGCGCGGGCATGGACCTCAAGGGCTTCCTGTCCGGCGACGCGCCCACGGCCGGCGACCGGGGCTTCGGCGGCCTGGTCGAGCGGCCGCCGGCCAAGCCGCTGATCGCGGCGGTCGAGGGCTACGCCCTGGCCGGCGGGTTCGAGCTGGCCCTGGCCTGCGACCTGATCGTGGCCAGCGAGGCGGCCCGGTTCGGCCTGCCCGAGGTGCGGCGGGGCCTGGCCGCCGCCGCGGGCGGGCTGATCCGGCTGCCCCAGCGCATTCCCTACCACCTGGCCATGGAGATCGCGCTGACCGGCGAGCACTACCCGGCGGAGCGGCTGCACGCGGCCGGGCTGGTCAGCGCGCTGACGCCGGCCGGCGAGGCGCTGGCGGGCGCGGTCGCCCTGGCCCAGCGGGTGGCCCAGGGCGCACCGCTGGCGCTGGCCGCAACCAAGCAGGTCGTGGCCCGGGCCGCGGACTGGCCCAGCGGCGAGGCCTTCCGGCGGCAGGGCGAGATCGTCGGCCCCGTATTCACGTCGGCCGACGCGCGCGAAGGCGCGCTCGCATTTGCCGAGAAACGGCCGCCTGCCTGGCGCGGCGAGTAAAATCCCCGGCGCGGCTATTTCGTCGACGCGCCTGGGGGATACTTTATGACAGTTCCGCGCATTAGCGTTATTGTTCCTTTCTTTAACGTCGGCGGGGAGCTGCTGGATGACTGCCTATCCTCCATTGCCGCGCAGACCGTCACCGACCTGCAGGTCATCGTCGTCGACGACGGGTCGACGGACGCCAGCGCGGAGGTGGCCGCGGCCCGGGCGGCGGCCGACCCCCGGTTCACGCTGCTGCGGGTCCCCAACGGCGGCCCCGGCCACGCCCGCAACCGCGGGCTCGAGCTGGCCACCGGGACCTACCTGGCCTTCGTCGACGGCGACGACGTCCTGCCGCCGCACGCCTACGAGCGGCTGCTGCACGCGCTGGAGGCGTCCGGCTCGGACTTCGTGTCCGGCAACGTGCAGCGGATCGGGCCGCTCGGCATCACCCAGTCCGCGCTGCACGCCAAGGCCATCAAGGGCCGCCGGACCCGGACCCACATCAGTGCCGCGCCGGCCCTGTTCTACGACGTCTCGGTGTGGAACAAGCTGTTCCGCCGGTCGTTCTGGACCGAGCACGGGCTGACCTACCCCGAAGGCATGGTCTGGGAGGACATCCAGGTCATGACCCGGGCCCACGTGCTGGCCTCGGCGGTGGACGTGATCCCCGACCCGATCTACTACTGGCGCGAGCGGGGCACCGGCGCCCTGTCGATCACCCAGTCCCGCACCGACATCAGCAACTACACCGACCGCATCACCGCGCTGCTGGCCATCGACGCGTTCCTGCGCGGCCGCCGCCCGGCCCGGCTGGTCCGCCAGCATCAGCGCAAGGCGCTGGTCAACGACATCTGGCTGTACGTCGGCGAGCTGGGCCGGACGACCGACAGCTTCCGCGAGGAGTTCATGCGGCTCACCCAGCGCTACCTGGCCCAGGTGGACCGCCGGGTCTTCGGGAAGCTGCCGTCGGTGCACCGCCTGGCCTACCACCTGATCGCCGCGGGCCGGCCCGCGGAGCTGCTGGAGCTGGTCATGTGGACCGCGGAGCAGCCGGTCAGGACGGTGCCGGTGGTCCGCGAGCGGGGCCGCCTCCAGGCCGACCTGCCGTTCCGCGGGGACCCCGAGCTGAACCTCCCGGCCCGCCTGTACCGGCCGCACTGGCGCGAGCTGGACCCGTTCGTCCGGGTCGAGAGCGTCGAGTGGGAGGACGGCAAGCTGGTCATCGCGGGCTGCGCGTTCGTCCCGTCGGTGGACATCACCCAGCGGCGGCACACCTCCAAGCTCGTCTTACTGGTTCCCGGCAGCGGCAGCCGCCGGCGGCTGCCGATCGTGGTGCCCGCCCGCTCGACCCAGCACCCGTACGCGACGGGCTGGTCCCGGCAGGACCGGTACTCCTACGACTGGGCGGGCTTCCGCGCCGCCATCAGCCCGCGCTGGTTCCAGGCCGGCGGCAAGTGGCTGACGGGGGACTGGGACGCCTACGTGCTGGTCCGGGGCCGCGGCATCTGGCGCCCGGCCCGGCTGCACACGCCGGTGGTCGGCCCGGCCGAGCGCCCGGTGCCGCGCCAGGTCGCGCCGGGCGTCCGGCTCGGCGCGCGCTGGGTCGGCCGCCAGCTGCACGTGCAGGTCACGGCGACGCCCGCGCTGCTGGCCGGCTGCCGGCGGGCCGACGGCGAGCTGGTGCTGGAGGTGGACGTCGAGTCGCCGGGCGCGGCGGAGCCCGGCACCGACCTCGCGCTCGCGTGGTCGGCGGGCAGCTCGCAGTGGCCGCTCGGCGCGCGCGCCGAGCGGCTCCCCGGCGGCGGGGTCCGGCTGCGCGCGGCGGTGCCCGACGCGGTCCTGCTGCGGGAGGTGGCCGCGGCGGCACCGGGGGTCGGCGCGGCCGCGGGGGCGGTGGAATGGGACCTGTACCTCACCCGTCCCGGCGAGCCGCGGATCCGGGTCGCGTTCGCGCCGGATGTCCCCGAGTTCACCTACCAGACCGGAAACCGGGAGATGGTCGTGGCGCGGACCAGGTACGGCAACGCGGCCATCGTGCGGCGCACCGAGGTGCCGGTGATCGACCAGCACGGGTGGAGCAGCGACGGCCGCCTGACCATGTCCGGGACGTACGCGGCCACGGCCGGCCAGCGCGACGTCCTGCTGCGCCGGAAGGGCTCCACCGACCAGCACGTGCTGCCGCTGGAGCGCGACGGCCAGCGCTTCTCGGTCACCATCGACGCCACCGCGATGCCGTCGTTCGGCCAGCAGCTGCCGCTGCGCGACGGCACCTGGGAGATCCTGGTCCGGCAGCCCGCGGCCGCCGGCGGCGCGGCCGAGGGGGCCGGCGCGGGCGAGGGTGACGGCGAGCGCGAGCCCGAGCTGATCGCGCCCGCCTACGACCACGCCCGGCTGGCCGAGGTCGGCGACCGGCGGCTGACGTTCGGCCCGAAGGCCTACCGGTTCACGACCAGCGGCTACGACGCGCCGATCCTGACCGTCGGCCCGGCCTTCAAGATCACCGAGGGCGGCCGGGTCCAGCGGAAGGTGCTGCGCAGCGTCTACTACCCGGTGCAGCAGCGGCGGCCGCTGCGCGACGCGGTGGTGTTCATCAGCTGGAAGGGCAAGCAGTGCGGTGACAACCCGCAGGCCATCGCCGAGGAACTGCGCCGGCGCGGGGACACCCGGGAGCACATCTGGGCGGTCACCGACTGGTCAGTGCCGGTCCCGCCCGGCGGCACCGCGGTCCTGGCCGGCACCGAGAGCTACTACGAGGCGCTGGCCCGCAGCCGGTACCTGATCGCCAACGACGACATGCAGGCGTGGCACGTCAAGCGCGCGGGCCAGGTCTACGTGCAGACCTGGCACGGCACGCCGCTGAAGCGGATCGGCTTCGACATCAGCCAGCCCCAGTTCGTCAGCGGGACCCGGTACCTGGAGCACCTGAAGCAGGAGGTGGCGAAATGGGACCTGCTGCTGTCGCCCAACCCGTTCAGCACCCCGATCATGCGCCGGGCGTTCCGCTATGACGGCGAGATCTGCGAGTCCGGCTACCCCCGCAACGACGTGCTCTGCAGCGGCGACGCCGGGCGGATCGCCGCGCAGGCGCGGGAGCGGCTGGGCATCCCGGCGGGCAAGCGCGTGATCTTGTACGCGCCGACCTGGCGGGACGATCAGTACTACGCATCGGGCCGGTACCGGTTCGACTTCCGGCTGGACCTGGAGCAGGCCTGGCGCCAGCTCGGCCCCGACACCGTCATCCTGCTCCGCGGGCATCACCACATGGCCGACGACGTCCCGCCCGGCACCCGGCCCGGCTTCGTCCTGAACGTGACCGGCTATCCCAGCATGGCGGAGCTCTGCCTGGTCAGCGATGCGCTGATCACCGACTACTCCTCGGTGATGTTCGACTTCGCCCCGACCGGCAAGCCGATGCTGTTCTTCACCTACGACCTGGAGACCTACCGGGACCGCCTGCGCGGGTTCTACTTCGACTTCGAGGCGGAGGCGCCGGGGCCGCTGCTGGGCACGTCAGCCGAGGTCGTGGCGGCGCTGGGCGACCTGGACGCGGTGACCGCCCGGTACGCCGGCGCCTATCAGGCCTTCACGACCCGGTTCTGCCCGCTGGACGACGGCAAGGCGGCGGCCCGCGCCTGCGACGCCATCTTCGGGAGCTAGCGGAGCTAGCCAAGCTAGAGGAGCTAAGTTAGGCGGTCTCGGGCGCCACGCGCGGGGCGATGGCCGGGCGCGGGGCGGGCGCGGGCGTCCGCTCCCGCGGCGCGCGGCTGGCCAGCTGCTCACGGAGCCGGCCGCGGGCGCGGTGCAGCCGGGACATCACGGTGCCGACCGGGGTGCCCATGATCTCGGCGATCTCCTTGTACGGGTAGCCCTCGACGTCGGCCAGGTAGATCGTCATCCGGAACGCCTCGGGCAGGTCGAGCAGGGCCTTGGCGATCTCGGAGTTGCCGAGGCGGTCCATCGCCTCAGCCTCGGCCGACCGGGCCCGCAGGTACATCGGGCCGGCCCCCGCGTCGGCGCCCGAGCCCAGGTCGCGCTCAATGTCGGCGGCCAGCTCCTGGATCGGCTCCCGGCGCCGCTTGCGGTAGCCGCTGATGAAGGTGTTGGCCAGGATCCGGTTCAGCCAGGCGCGCAGGTTGGTGTCCGGCTTGAACTGGTGGAACGCCGCGTACGCCTTCGCCGACGTCTCCTGGACCAGGTCCTCGGCGTCGCTGGCGTT
>DASYBB010000009.1:0-17256 GCA_036501025.1 Streptosporangiaceae bacterium | reverse complement strand
GTGCTGTCCAAGTTTGGCGTGTCCTCGAGGACGGCGGCCGTCCGCGAGGCCGCAACGTGGGCACCGCGTCGCGGCAAGCTGGGCAGTTCTGCCGATTAAAGCGCTGGCCTGGCCGCCCTACGGTCGTTTCGACAAGCCGATGAGCGCGAGGTGACAGGGTGCCCAGCCTTTCCGATGTCGTGATCACGTTCAACACGCACGGGGACAACAAGAACGACGACACGATCCTGCATGTCTTCGTCAAGAACCGGCTGAGTACCTCGCTGAGCCCGGAGCAGAACAGCGACTTCATCTCGAACCGGCTGGCCTTCGACCGTTACCAGGGAACCGCTGACCTGGCCGACGACGACAGCAATCCCTACCTGGCGCTCGCCGTCAACCTGGCCGCCGGCCAGAGCTTCGACGACCCGTCGTCTCATACCTTCCACCTCACCCTGCGGTCGAATGACATCGATCTCAACGACATCGTGCTGCCGGTCGTCAACATTCACATCCTCACCGACGGCAGCGACGTCTGGATGTTCGACTACGTGATCGCCTTCGTATTCGACGACGGCCAGAACTTCACTTACTCCTCCGCCAACAGCGGCGCCCCGGGGATTATCCTGGACCAGCACAACCGGAATTTCTCCGGGATTTGCCGGGAGAACCCGCTGCGCACGCCGGACGCGCCGGTCTCGCCCGTGACGGATGCCATGCTGAGCAGGGTCACCCTGGAGTTGCTCACACACGACTACAGCAAGGACCCCGGCACCGTCCTGGACGTTAATATCCTCAACCGCCTGGGACCGCTGTCCGCTCCGGCCCTGGCCCTCGGCGTCAACCTCTTTGCTGGCGAGGAGTTCCCGACCTCGGGTCCTGGCTCCTCCAAGAAGTTCATCTGGTCGACCGTGGACGGGGACCTCGCGCACCCTGATATCAGGCTGGCGGACATCGTCCTGCCAGTGGTCAACGTCATCATTCAGGTACCCGGCGGGAACGACGACCGGTGGGCGTTTGACTACCAGGTCACATTCGAGTTCGTGGACCCCAACGACTATCTCAGCAAGCCTGCGATATTCGAGTCCCGCACCAACGGCATTGTCCTGGACCAGGACAACTACCGGTACTCCGGCGTGTACCAGGGCCGGCCGTTCCCCACCGTGACGCCGCCGACGGCCCCGCTGCTCACGCCCCATCCCGTGGATCACGTCAAGCAGCCCAAGATCATTCCGCTGGAGTTCCTCCGGCAGAAATTTGACGAGTTCATCAACGACCGGAACGGCGACAACGACAGTCACAACCCGCCGCTCAACCGGGTTCGGCTGCACAACGCCGGCCTGTTCCAGGGCGGTGCGGTTCCGGAGAGCTACCTGAACCGGCTGTCGATCACCGCCGGGCCGCCCTCCGCGGCGCTCGGTGGACGGCAGTCCGTCAATTACTTCCCGGGAACGATGAGCCTCGGCCAGCTTCCCTACGACTACTATCTTAACGACATCAACAGCTCCAGCGTCAGTATCAGCGTCAACGCGGATCAGGTAACGCCCTTCACCGTCACCATCGAATTCGAGACCGGTGGCGGGAAAGAGTTCCTCGGCGGACCCATCGTCGTCGACGCGATCGAATTTTCCATTTCCTTGCTGCTGACCCTGGACGTGGACCGGTCCGCCGAGCCGAACGGGATCGGGACCCTGGTCGACACGATGTCCTGGGCCGCCGAGATCGCCGAGCTGATCAAGACCCGGCAGGTGGTCGAGAGCGGTCCGCCGGTGACCCTGTACCAGTACAACGGGATGTTCCTGCACGCGCCGGTCAGCTTTGTCGCCACGGATGACCTGGGCAGCGCGCTCGTCGAGCAGGTCGTCAAGGTCACCCTGGTGACGTCGCACCGCCGGGATCCGGGCGGCATCCTGCGCCAGCAGATCCGAGACACGATCTTCAGCAAGCTGACCACCCCCGACGCCATGTCGGGGCTCACCATCCGGGATTCGATCAACTCGATGGTCACGTCCTGGCTCCTCGGCGGCGTGGCCGACAACAACGAGAACATCGACCAGAACAACATCGAGATCACCGATCTCCAGATCGAGGACGACAACATCCGGGCCGCCTATACCGGCCCGCGGAACGCCTTCGTCCCGCCCACCCCGCCGGACTGGCCGACGGCGACGCACGCCAGCTCCACCTGGGACTTCTCACCGGGAAACCTCGCGAACATCGATCACATCGTCGTGCTCATGATGGAGAACCGGTCATTCGACCACATCCTCGGCTACCTCAGCCTCCCCATCGGGCAAGGCGGGATGGGCCGGACCGACGTTGATGGCCTGACCGGCAGTGAGTCCAACCCGTACCGCGGCACGGAGTTCCCCGTCTTCCGGCTGACCGGCACCTACTTCTCGCCCGACCCGCCGCACGGCCACGAGCCGGTCACGCATGCCATCGACAACGGCAAGATGGACGGTTTCGTGCAGAGCTACGCCGACGCGCACGGCGCCGCGGAAGCCGGGAAGATCATGGGGCACCATACCGGGGCGACCGTGCCGCAGTATGACGCGCTGGCCCGCGACTTCACCCTCGGCCACCGCTGGTTCTCCAGCCACCCAGGTCCCACGTTCTGCAACCGGTTCTACGAGCTGACCGGGCGCCTGAACCTCGATACGCGCGGATTCTGGGAGTTCGACAACTCCAGCCCGCTCCGGCCGGTCTTCACGCCGACCATCTTCGACTATCTGGCCGGCGCCACCGACCCGGTGACCGGGCAGCCAGTGACCTGGGCTTACTTCGAAAACGCGTACTGCTTCCTGCGGTTCTTCGAGAAGTACACCTTCGACAGCACCAGCATCCGGGCCGCCGACGACCCCGAGTCCGGCTTCTTCGCCCTGGCCCGGGCGGGCCAGCTGCCGAGCGTCTCGTTCATCGACCCGCATTTCGTGGAACTGCCGCCGGACACCAACTGCGACGGGCCGCCCTCGGACATCCAGGCCGGCCAGGCCTTCGTCCAGCAGGTCGTCGAGGCCGTAGTGGCCAGCCCGGCGTGGGACAAGACGATGCTGGTCCTGGTCTACGACGAGCACGGCGGGTTCTACGATCACGTCCCGCCGCCCGCGGCCGTCCCGGTGTCGGTGACCGATGACTTCCCGATCACGACGTACGGCGTCCGGGTCCCGTCGTTCGTCATCTCACCGTGGGTGGGGGCCGGCACGGTATTCGGCCATGACGCCGAGGCGATCGGCCGCCCCGGGGACCTGCATTTCGATCACACGTCGATCATCAAGACGATCGCCCGCCGCTTCCTGAGTGCGGCCCCGCCCTATATGGGTGCGCGGTATGCCGCCGCCAGCGACCTTTCCGCGGTCATGACCGACGTGCTGCGCCAGCCTCAGTTCCTGCCGTTCATCCGCTACAACCTCCAGTACGCCGCCTCGCAGCTGATGATGGACGTCCAGGACGCCAGCCCGGCGGCCGAAACCCCGCTGTGGCAGTTCCCGGCGAACGGCACCGTGGCGCAGGACTTCTCCTTCGAGGACGCCGGCGACGGGCTGGTGTACATCCGCAGCCACGTCAGCAACCTCTACCTGACCGTCGACGAGCCGGGCTCGCCGCCGCTCGGCGTGATCCAGGACGTCAAGTACCTCTTCGACGGCACGAGCAACAGCGTGCATCGCCAGGCCCGGCAGAAATGGCAGCTCACCAACCCGACCGTGATAATCCAGGAACGGCATACGTTCCTCATCGAAAGTCATGCCTTCGCCGGCCTGGCCCTGCAGCCCGCCGGGCCCGATCAGGCCGAGTCCCTGCTGATCCTCGCCGACGCCGGCCAGACCACCGGCATTCATGCGCGGGCGCACGCCTGGAACGTGACCAGCCCGCTGTTCAGCGGCGACCTGACCAATGCCCCCGGCTGACACCCCCAGCGAAACTATGGTGCCCAGCGACTCCCGTACCAGAAGGCCGGCGGCACCGCGGCCCGGCTGCCTGGTCAGCGCACTGGCCGGGCCACCGCTTCCAGCAGCGCGGCCGTCTCCGCGGGCGCGGCGAGCATCAGGTCGTGCCCGCAGGGAAGCTGGCGGGTGTCCCACCCGGCGGCGACCGCGAGGTCAAATGATGGCTGCAGGCTGGCCAGCGGGGGCTGGGTGTGACTGACGTACATCTTGCGGATCCCGTCGATGCCCGCCGGATCGAACATGACCGGCTCGGTCAGGCAGCGCAGCGGGAAAGCGGTCAGCCGGGGACCGACCCAGGCCCGCAAGGCGCCGTCGGTCATGCCCCACTGGTCCAGGAACTGCGGCGAAGCGGGCACGAACCAGCCCTCCCCAGCCGATGCGGCCAGCTCGCGGTAGCGCCGCGCCACGTCAGGGGGCTCGAGGTCCAGCAGGGACTGGCCCGGCCGCGCGATGAACGCCGCCAGGAAGGTCACCGAGGCCACCCGGCCCGCTGCCTGCTCGGCGACGGGCCCGGCCAGGACGCCGGCGTAGCTGTGCAGCACCAGGTGCACGTCGCGCAGGTCCTCGAACCAGATGAGCTCGGTGAGGTCGGCCACGTGCGCCGCGATCCCCACCTGCGGCGTCAGCCCCTGACGGCGGTCACCCTGTCCGGTCAGGGTCGGCGCATGGACCTCATGCCCGCTCCCGGACAGAATCCGCCGCACCTCGCGCCAGCACCAGCCCCCGTGCATGGCGCCATGAACTAAGACAAACGTGGCCAAGCCCTACGTCACCACCCCGGGCGGCTCGCGGCGGGCGCTGCCCGAAAGGCACCACAGCAGCGCCTCCACGCCGGATAGCACGAGCGCCGAGCGCGTGGTGCTCGCCTGCCCTTCGCACGTGGTGCCCGCCCGGAGCGCCAGCAGGCCGGCGATGCCGTCCGCCGCGTCCGCGGCCGCCCGCATCGCCAGCCACGGCCGGCAGTCGCCGCCCCGGGCCGCCGCACACAGCAGCGCGGAGCCCACCAAGCAGTCGCGGGCACCGGTGCCGCGCATCATGATCATCGACGCCGGGTCGCCGCCCGGCGGGATGCCGAACCGGCGGGCCGCCCGGTCGGGGACCGCGTACTGGAACACCCCCACGCCCACGCTGCCCGCGCCGATAGCGCCAGCCGCCACCCGGATCACCCACCGGTCCATCATCAAGCCGCTCCTTCCCGCACCCAGGGGCAGCGCCAGCACCCCGTCACTCTCCGTCATACCCGCTGCATGCCCCGAGCCTCCACGCGACGGTCTACGGTGGTCTCGTGACCGACCAGCCAGCGTTAGCGGCCGCCTGATGCCCGGCAAGATCGTCCTCTACGGCGCCACCGGCTACATGGGCACCCTGACCGCGAAAGCGATGGTCGCCGGCGGGGCGCGCCCGCTCCTCGCGGGCCGCAATCAGGCCCGCCTGACCGCGCTGGCCGCCCGCCTGGCACCGGAAGACGGCCGGCAGCTCGACACGGCCGTAGCCGGAACGCCATCATCGGCCCCGCTCCAGGACCTCATCGGCCCCGGCGACGTCCTCGTGTCCACCGCCGGCCCCTTCCTGAAGATCGGCCGCCCCGCTGTCGAGGCGGCGGTCGACGCGGGCGCGATCTACCTGGACTCCACCGGCGAGCCGCCATTCATCCGCCAGGTCTTCGAGGAATTCGGCCCCCGCGCCGAACGCACCGGCGCCACGCTGCTGCCCGCCCTCGGCTACGACTACGTGCCCGGAAACCTGGCCGGTGCCCTGGCCCTGGAGGCCGCCGGCCCGGCCGCGACCTGGGTCCGGATCGGCTACTTCGCCCACGGCCACCTCCGCCAGGCCACCAGCGCGGGCACGCGCGCCTCGGCGGCCGGCATCCTGCTCGAGGGCGGGTACGCGTTCCGCGGCGGCCGCATCGTGTCCGAGCGCACCGCCGCCCGCGTCGCCTCGTTCCGGGTGGGCGGAACCGCGCGGGAGGCTCTCTCGATCGGCTCATCGGAGCATTTCGCGCTGCCCCGGCTCCGCCCGCGGGCCGCGGAGCCGGGAAGCGTCCCGGAGCAGGCGCCCCTCACCGACGTGGGCGTCTACCTGGGCTGGTTCGGCCGCGCGACCAGGCTCGTCCACTACGCCTCCGCGCTGGCCGCGCCCGTGGAGCGGCTGCCGGGCGTCCGCCCGGTCCTGGACGCGCAGGTCCGCCGGATCCAGCGCACCCGCGCCCAGCCCAGCGCGGCGCAGCGCCTCCGCTCCGAGGTCGTGGCCGTGGCCGGCGACGCGCGCGGCACGGAACTCGCGACCGTGCGCCTGACCGGCGGCGACCCCTACTCGTTCACCGCGCCGATGCTGGCCTGGGCCGCGGCCCGGGCGGCCGCCGAGGGCGTCCGGCCGCCCGGCGCGGTCGGCCCGGCCGAAGCCTTCGGACTCGCCGATCTCGAGCGCGCCTGCGCCAGCGCAGGCTTCTGCCGCGCGCCCTCACCGTCACGGTAAGAGTCGTCACAGCGCCCCAGCCGCCCCCGCAGATGCTCGCGGCACGCCGGCCACTCCGCGGCGGTGACCGAGTACATGGCCGAGTCCCGCAGCAGGCCGTCCTCGCCCGGCGCCCACGACTGGCTGAACCTCCGCAGCACCCCCTCGAACTGCGCGCCCAGCCCCGCCAGCGCCCGCCGTGACCGCTCGTTCCGGGCATCGGTCTTGAACTCCACCCGCTCGACGCCCAGCTGCTCGAACGCATAAGTGAGCAGCAGCAGCTTGGCCTCGACGTTGACGCCGGTCCGCTGCGCCGCCCCCGCGACCCACGTGAACCCGATCTCCACCGCGAATGGCCCCGCCCGCCCCGGCAGCGCCCGGAAGTTGAACAGCGACGTGCTCCCCACCGCCCGCCCCGTGCCAGTGCTGACCTGCGCGAACGGGATCATCCCGACGCGCCCGAGTTGCGTGCGCACGTAGTCAAGAACCGCCGCCTCTCCGTGCGGGACCCACGTAAAGCCGAACGCCTCCCGCTCGCCGGCGGCCGCCTCCGCCAGGTCGGCAGCGTGGCAGACGGCCAGTTTCTCCAGGCGCACAACTGAGCCCGACAATTCCGGAACGTCCAGCGGCACGGTCATGAAGGCCCACCTCATCGTTCCTGGCATTGGCACCTTGCCGACAGGCAGGTTGCCGGACCGTCATCGGGCCAGGTCCCTCAGATCCTCTGGATGAACGCGAAAATCGTATCGCCCTCAGATCCCGGGGCAACTAGATTGATGCGCAGGCAACAGAGGTCCCCGAGGAGCTGGAGTGCCCGGAAAATCGAGCACGCGCTGACGCACTAGGTCACTGACCTGTCATCGCGTGCTGGCCCCGACGTGCGGCACCGCGAACTCGCCCCTGGGCTTTTCCAGGCGGACATCGCCTTCCAGCGACTCCAAGGATGTCCTCGCCGTGCCTCCCCTTCTGCTCTCCTGCCTCGCCTACCTGACCCTCGCCCTCCCCAGCTCCGCCCTCGGCCTGCTGTGGCCGTCGATGCAGCTCAGCTTCCACGCCCCGGTCGGCGCCCTGGGAGTCATGCTGATCTTCGGCACCACCGCCTCGGTCATCTCCAGCGCCGCCACCGGACGCATCCTGTCCCGCGTGACCGCGGGCCCCCTCCTGCCCCTCGGCACCCTCCTGATCGCCCTGGCCCTCGGCATCGAATCCGCCGCCCCGTCACTCTGGGTCTTCACGGCCGGAACGATGGTCTTCGGCTCAGGCTTCGGCGCCATCGACTCCGCCCTGAACGCGCATGCCGCGAGCCACTTCGGCGCCCGCGACGTCAACTGGATGCACGCCAGCTTCGGCCTGGGCTCCGCCGTGGGCCCGCTCCTGGTCACCGTCCTGCTGAGCGACGGCCTCGGCTGGCGCCGCACCTACGGCATCATGGGCGCCGGTCTGGCCGCGCTCGCCGTCGTCTTCCTGCTGTCCCGCCGCAGCTGGCCGCCGCCCTCGCGCCCGACGACCTCACCCGGTCCCGCCCCGGCCAATGACGCGCCGCGGCAGCCAAGGCTGCCACCGGTTGTCCTAGCCACCTTGCTCTTCACGGCCGTCGAGTGCGGCATCGAGGCCGCCGCCGGCATCTGGGGCTACGTCTTCCTCACCTCCGGCCGTGCCCTGTCCCCGGCGGCGGCGGGCGTGGCCGTGGCCGCGTACTGGGCCATGATGTTCGTCGGCCGCGCGGTCCTCGGCCCGGTCGCCGAGCGCGCCGGCCCGACCCGGGTCCTGTCCGCCGCCGTGGCGGGCATCGCCCTCGGCGCCGTCGTCATGTCGGTACCGGGACCCGGCTTCGTGGCCGTCACCGGCCTGATGACGGTCGGACTCGCGGCCGCCCCGGTCTTCCCCTTGCTGACCGTCACCACCGCGCAGCGAGCCGGCCCCGCCACCAGCGCGCCGACGACGCAGACGACGCGCACGGTGAGCCTGCAGGTAGCGGCGTCGACCGCCGGGAGCGCCGCGCTGCCAGCGGTGCTGGGCCTGGCTATCGGAGCCCTTCACGCCGGTGTCCTGGCCCCGGCGCTGCTGGTCCTCAGCCTGGTCATGTGGGCCCTCTACGCGCTCCTGTCCCGCTCGACCCGAAGCCCCGGTCAGGAATCGCTCACGCGGACCAGGACGCCGCGGTCATTGCGCTCATAGATGCGCCGCTCGTTCTTGGCCAGCTTGCGCTCGACCTGGGCGGCGAGGTCGACGCCGTTCATCTCAGCGAGAGCCGCCAGGTACAGGAAGACGTCGGCCAGTTCCTCGCCGAAGTCCGGCAGCTTCCTGCGCCAGGCGGTGAACGCCTCGCTGACCTCGGCGGTGAGAAGCCCGAACTCCAGGGCGACGTCCGTCGTGTTGAAGCCCTTGGCCAGCTTGTTCGCCCAGGTGCGCTGCTGGATGTCGCGGATCTCCACGGGTTTCCTCCGGGCTCGCGGTTACGCCACTGAGCCCGGAGCTTACCGAGCCGCGCTGCCGCTCGGCCCGCTCAGCTCCTGCCACGTCCGGCCGCTGCGGACGCTGGCGGGCTGCTCCGCGGCAATGTCGGAGCCGGGCCGGGCGTCCGCGTCGCTGGCCTTGACCAGAATCCAGCGCCGCGGGCCGGTGCGCGTCAGGCCGAACCGTCCCGACAGCTTGCGCCCGTGCAGCACGACGGACAGGTGACCGGGCTCGTCGCGGACGATCTCGGCGCTGCCCTCGTCCCAGATGATCACGGCGCCGCTGCCCCGGGCCTGGCCCTCGTGCACGCCCTCGAAGTCGCCCGCCGCCAGGTCGTGGTCCTCGACGGGCACGGCCAGCCGCCGCACGCCCGGATCGAGCGACGGCCCCTTGGGCACCGCCCACGAGCGCAGCACGTCCCCGACCCGGACCCGCAGGTCGAAATGCAGCGTCGTCGCATCGTGAACCTGCACCACAAACCGCGACGACGTCACGACGCGACAGTACCCCCGGCGGGATCGCCCGGTCGGCGCGCTCTCGCCGACCGTGCTGACCGGAGGACGGACGTGATCTGCCGGACCAGCATGATCGTGGGAAGTTTGCTCGTCTCAGAGTGTGAGTAATCCTCCCACGATCATGAAGAAACGCCGGGCTGGCGGGCTGCGAGGCGAATCTGAATCCCTTGCGCACCACCTGCCCCTCTGGTGCAAGAGCCGGGGGCGTCAGTGCCGGAGCCGGGCGGGTCAGTGCCGGAGCCGGGGGGGTCAGTGCGGGAGCCGGGGCGTCAGTCGCGGACGAGGACCACTCGGGGGCCGGACTCCGCGGATGCGGTCCAGGCGGCGGCGGCCTCGGAGAGCGGGAAGGTCCGGAAGGGGACCTGGACCGAGCCGCCGGCGATCAGCTGGAGGTAGGCGGGGATCTGGGCCTTGATGTCGGCCGCGGCGACCGAGCCGGCGCCGCTGCCGGAGACGGTGATCTTCCGGCTGCGCAGGAGCGCCGAGGGGAGGGCGGCGTCGGCCCCGGCGAGGGCGCCGATCTGGACGTACTTGATGTCGGCGGTGTCCTCGCTGAGGCCGCGGCGGGCGAGGGCCTGGAAGGCAGCCTCGGCGACGGGACCCCACACGAAGTCGAGCACGAGGCCGGGCACGTCGCCGTCGAGGGCCTGAGCCAGGACCTCGGCGTCGGCTGCCCGGTCGCCGGTGAGGGCCGCGGCCTGCGCGCCCGCCGCGGCGGCGCGCTCCAGGCCGGACGGGCTGCGCCCGGCGCCGACGACGCGGGCGGCGCCGAGCAGCCGGGCGTTCTGCGCGGCCAGGAGGCCGGACATGCCCGTGACGCCGAGGACCAGGACCGTGCCGAGCTTCCCGGCCTCGGCCTGGCGGGCGCGGAGCGGCAGCCAGGATGCCATGCCCGGATTGATGCCCGCGGCGACGGCCTCGGGCGACGCGCCGGCCGGGAGCGGGAACCGCATCGCGTCGGGCGAGGCGATCCGCTCGGCGAAGGTGCCGTGCGGCGGCGGCCCGGACGAGGTGAACACGAGCCCGCCCCCGGCCGTGCGCGCCACCGCATTGAGACCGGGGACGAGCGGGAACGTGCTGCCGCTGCCGTAGTGGCGGCCGGCCGCCACCGACCGGGTCACGTGGTGGATGCCCGCGGCCACGAACTCCACGATCTCGCTGCCCGGCCCCGCGGCCGGCTCGTCGAAGTCGCCGTAGACCGGCACGGAGTCGGCCGCGTGCAGGATCGCCGCCTTCATCTGACCTCCAATTTAACGTTGTTAAGTGATGGCTCCATGGTGCCTTAACGCTGTTAAGCTGTCAACCGTGGCGGCAGCCGGACTGACCAAGGCGGGCATCGTGCGGGCCGCCCTCGACCTGCTTGACGAGGCGGGGATGGACGGGCTGACGGTGCGCGCCCTGGCTGCCCGGCTGGGGGTCCAGGCGCCCGCGCTCTACTGGCATGTCCGCAACAAGCAGGCGCTGCTCGACGAGATGGCGACCCAGATCTGGCGGCAGGTCGGCGACGTGATGGCCGGGCTGCCGGCCGACCTGCCCTGGCGCGAGCTGATGAGGACCTACGCCGCGACCGTGCGGAAGGAACTCCTCGGCCGCCGCGACGGGGCCAAGGCGTTCAGCGGCACGACGCTGACCGATCCTGACGTGGTCCGGCGCCAGGAGGTCACCTTCGAGAGCTTCGTCCGCCAGGGATTCGCCATCGAGGACGCGGTGCGGGGCCTGGTCCTCCTGCACGACTTCACCATCGGCTTCTGCGTCGAGGAGCAGGCCGTCGCCCAGGTCACCGCGTCCGGTGACGACACCTACGCGCCCGGGCGCCGCGCCGAGCTGATCGGCCCGGAGACCGCGCCGCTCGCCGTCGAGGCCGGCCCGCTCATCTTCGGCGACCCCGACACCCGCTTCACCGCGCTCGTCGACCTCCTGCTGACGGCCATCGCCCCGACGCGGAACCGCCCGCCGCCCGGGCCGGGCGGGACGCCACGCCGCTGACGGTGGCGGCCGCCTCCGGCGCTACCCGCGACGGCAGTGGGAGGCTGATCCTGCCGGCACCGGCACCGGCACCGGCACCGGCGCCAGCAACAGGGAGGCTCAGCATGACCGACAGCGATTTCCCGGCCCCGAGCAGCGGGTTCGTGGTGACCCACTTCCTGGTGGTGGCCGACCAGGACCGGTCCCGTGACTTCTACCAGTCGGTCTTCGGCGCCACCGTGGTCGTGGAGCGCGACCCGGTCATCCTGAAGATCGCCAACAGCTGGCTCATCCTCAACGTGGGCGGCGGCCCGACCGATGACAAGCCCGCGGTGACGCTGACCACGCCGGCCGACCCGGACCGGACGAGCGCGTTCCTCAACCTCAGGGTCGCCGATATTGCCGCGGTCTACGCGGAGTGGTCGGCCCGCGGCGCCGAGTTCCTGACCGAGCCCAAGGTGCACACGCACGAGATCCGCGCCTACATCCGTGACCCGGACGGGCACCTGATCGAGGTCGGGCAGTCGATCAACCGGCCCGGCGGCTGACCGCGGGCCCGGCCAGCGCGCGCGGTCATGACGTCGCGGCGCGCATCTTGGCCACGAGCCGCTCGAAGTTCGGGTAGGCGGCCGACCCGCCGATCGCGTCGATAGTCGGCTGCCACATCTCCCACCGGTCGACCAGGCGGCGGCCCAGCAGGCTCTTGATCAGCTCGAAGTCGACGCCGCTGTGCCGCTCCAAGGCGCCGAGCTGCTTGAAATAATCGAGCTCCCGGTACAGGACGTAGGCCTCGGCTGAGTTCTCGGCGATGAACCCCAGCATCGCGTGCCGCAGCGCCTCGGCCGTCTCGAACCGGGCGACGAGCCGGCGGGTCTCCACCATCGGGTCCTCGCTCCAGCGCCGGAAGAACTCGATCGCCGTCTCGGCCTGACGGCCGATCCGGGCTTCCTGGGCTTGGCGGCTCGCGAAGATCACCGCGCCGATCGCGCTCAGCAGCCCGATGGCGCCGATCGCGGTCGCGATCGCGGTGACCTGCTCGGCCCAGTTCGGCATGGGCTGGCCCTCCCGTTCCGTGACTCTGCACTCCACCTGCCCCCGGAGTGCGCTTGGCTACGTCACGGTAGGCCATGTCGGCGGGCGGCTCGACGTGACCCGGGGCTGGCCGGCGTGGACCGGTCAGCCGGGGGTGCGGGCCTCCCGCACCATCGGCCACATGGGCGGGCCGCTGTCGGGCAGGTGAAACGGGGCGCCGGGCCGCAGGGCGTAGCCGTGCCACAGGTACAGGTCGCGGGCGCGGGGACTGGCGGCCTCCAGGTAGGCGGGCCGCCCGTCGCGGTCCAGATCGCGGTGCCGGGCGCTGAGCAGCGCGCTGCCGGTGCCGCGGCCCTGCCGGCCAGGGGTCCGGTCGGGCCAGGCAGGGGACCCAGCCAGCGAAGCCGGCCGGGCGCGGCCCCGGGCGTCATCGGCCGGGCGGTGCTGGAGCAGCGGGGCGGAACCAGCCCGGGCTTAAGGGCTCTCGCGCGGACCGCGCGAGAGCTGATCGGCATTCAGGCTGTGGCCAGCTTATGCCGTTTCGCCGCGGTGCCGGCTGGGCGGGATGACGAAGCAGTGTGCGCCATGGATCACGCTTTCCCCGAAGGTGGCGCGGGGCTTGATCAACGGCTGGGACGGGCGTGAGTGCGGGCGGCCCCGTTTCGGAAAGTAAAACTCGAAAAGACGTGCCAGGAATTGCCCCGGGGAATGGCGGGAAAACGGGGCTGGACACGCCGGACGGCGCGCGATGGGCTGTGCTCGTGGGTCCGCGCGGCCGCCGTGGCGGCAGGCGCGGACGTGAGCGCAGCGACAAGGAGAACGATGGGCGAGCCATTCCGTCCGGTAGCGCCGGTGGACCCGACCAACCTGCGGCCGATGCTGTTCCTGGACGTGGCCCGCGAGATGATGCTGAGCCCGGACTGGCCCTTCCGGGCAGTGTCGGTGGTGATGGAGAGCCACGGCGGCCCGGGGCGGTTCAGCTTCTACGGCGCCAACCACCCGGACGTCATCGAGGACGTCCACGCGCGCCGGGTGGACGTGTCGATCCTCAACCCGGCGGCCCTGCTGACCATGGCGCACCGCGGCACCGGCGCGTTCGCCAGCCCGCGGGAGGTCGCCACGATCGCCGTGCTGCCGCACTACGACCAGCTCGGGTTCGCGGTGGCCGGCCGGCTCGGCTTCGCCGGCCTGGCCGACATCGCGGCGGCCCGGTACCCGCTGCGGGTGTCGGTGCGCGGCTCGATCGACGCGGGCACGCCGATCATGGTCGACGTCGTCCTGCGCGCGCACGGGCTCAGCCTGGAAGACATCGTGGCGTGGGGCGGCGAGATCAGCCGCGATCAGCCCATGCCCAACCACCCGTCGCGCATCGGCCGGCTCGCGGCCGGGGAGATCGACGCGATCTTCGACGAGGGGGTCGTGATGTGGGCGGATCAGGTGGCCGCCGCCGGGGCCGCGTTCCTGCCGCTGGACCCCGGTCACCTGGATGGCCTCCAGGCCCGGGGCTTCCGGCGGGGAGTCATCGAGAAGGACCGCTACCCCTCGCTGCCCGGCGACGTGCCGACCGTCGACTACAGCGGCTGGCCCATCTACTGCCGGACGGACACGCCCGGCGACCTGGTGGAGCTGTTCTGCCAGGCACTGGTCCGCCGGAGGGACGACATCGTGTGGGACATCGGCGGCGTCCGGCAGCCGCCCCTGCCGCTGGAGCGGATGGTGCGGGAGTCGCCCATGACGCCGCTGGACGTCCCCTTCCACCCCCGGGCGGCCGCGGTGTGGCGGCAGCACGGGTTCCTGCCCTGAGCGCGCGGGCTTGACGTCTGTGATAACACCGGCTTAGCATTCTGATATCAGTTTTGCGGCCGGCCGGAGCGCTGGCGCCGCGAGCAGGGAGGCAGTCATGCGGGTTCGGAATCTGGCCGTCGTCGCGTCCCTGGTCGCAGCCGCGGGCCTGGCTGTCGGCTGCTCCAGCAGCGGCAGCAGCGGCAGCAGCAGGAGCGGCGCATCGGCCGCGCGGGGCTGCTCGGCGCAGCACGCGGCGGGCGCGGGGGCCTCGCCGGGTGCCGGCGCCCCGCGCGGCCTGCTCAGCCCGGCGGTCGCGGCGGCCTGGACACTGCCGGGCGGCAACCTGCAGAACACCCGGGACGTGGCCAGCTCGATTACCACCGCGGATGTCTCCTCGCTCGGGGTGGCGTGGTGCGTGCCGATCGAGTCGACCGGCAAGGCGGCGGCGGGCGGGGTCACCGACGGGTACGAGACGACCCCGGTCATCGTCAACGGCGTGGTGTACGTGCAGGACGTCGAGTCGAACGTGATGGCCATCCGGCTGAGCACCGGCAGGGTCCTGTGGACGCACAACTACAGCTCGATCAACGGCGGGCCGGACGGCGTCAACGTGGTCGGCGGGACCGTGTACGCGGCGACCGACGAGGCCGCGATGGCCCTGTCCGCGGCCACCGGCCGGCAGCTGTGGAGCCGCAAGCTGATCGGCAACGACCACGAGGGCATCGACATGGCGCCCGGCTACAACAACGGCACTGTGTACGTCTCGACCGTGCCGGTCGACCCGAACGTCGGCCAGTACCTCGGCGGCGGGAAGGGCGTGCTGTGGGCGCTGAATGCCCGCACCGGCGCGCCGGAGTGGAGCTGGGACGAGGTGGGGAACCTGTGGGGCCACCCGGGCATCAACTCGGGGGGCGGCCTGTGGGATCCGCCGTCGTTCGACAGCGCGGGCAATCTCTACATCGGGATCGGCAACCCCGGGCCGATCGGCCAGACCGGGTGGCCGGCCGGCTACCCGTGGGCGACCAGCCGGCCCGGGCCGGACCTGTACACCGACTCGGTCGTCAAGCTCAGCCCGGCCGGGAAGCTGCTGTGGTACTACCAGCTCACCCCGCATGACCTCTACGACTGGGACGTCCAGAACTCGCCGGTCCTGACGATGGCCGGCGGCCAGCCGGTGGTGGTCGACGGGGGCAAGGCCGGAATCCTGTTCGAGCTCAGCGCGCAGACGGGCAAGCTGCTGTGGAAGCTGCCGGTCGGCGTGCACAGCGGGCACGACAACGACGGGCTGCGCACCGAGCACGCCACGCCCGCCGCAGCCAGCGCGATGCTGCCGGGGACGTTCACGCTCGAGCCCGGCCTGTACGGCGGCATCGAGACCCAGCTGGCGACCAACGGGTCGACGACGTTCGCGGCCGTCAACAACCTCGCGGTGCCGATGTCGATCAGCGGCGTGACGGGCACGGACGCGAAGGCGCTCGAGGCGGCGGTGGCCCGGGCCACCGGCGAGATGATCGCGGTCAACCAGGAGACCGGGAAGGTCGAGTGGGACGACAAGCTCCCGTCCTCGCCCTACGGTGCGGCCGCGGTCACCGGCAACGTCGTGTTCACCACGACCTACAGCGGCTTCCTGTACGCGTTCAACGCGGCGACCGGGGCGATCCTGCTGAAGACGCCGATGTCCGCCGGGTCGAACGCCCCGGTCGCCATCGACGGGGACTACGTCATCGCGGGCGCCGGGCTGCAGTCACTGTCCCCGCGGATCCACAACCTGATCATCGCCTACCGGCTCGGCGGCACCGGCAAGCTGCCCGACACGGTGGGCTGATCCTCGGGCCGGTAGCACGCCGGCCGGGCCGCGGCCGCCGCGATGGCCGCGCCGTCGAACTCGGCGAAGCTGAGCTGGATGTCCGCGGCTACGGCGCCCGCCGGGCCGGTCCCGGCCGGGCACCGGCGGCACGGCCCGCACCGGCCGGCCCGGCGGCCTTCTAGGCTGGGGGCATGCTAGGAGAACGGCAGAAGGCGGCGGCGGCCGAGCTGGCCCAGTGGTGGGAGGGAATCGCGCCCGGCGGGATCGGCTCGCACGCGGTCCTGCTCGCCGGGCCGGCGGGCTGGGGACGGTCCACGGTCCTGGACCAGCTGCCGGAGATCATCAGCCGGGATGGCACGCCGGCCGGCCTGCTGGTGCGCATCAACTGCCGGTCGCTGCCGGCCGAGCCCGGCCCGCAGGCGGCGGCGCTGCGGGACGCCCTGCTGGACGCCGAGGTCCGGCGGCAGTCCGCCGAGCTGCTGGTCCGGAACCAGCTGCTGTTCCGGAACCGGCTGCGCGGCACCGCGCGGCTCGGTGCCCGCAGCCTGCTCCGGTCCGGGATGGCCGGGACGATCTCGCTGCTGCTGGCCAGCCTGGCCGCCGCGGCCGCAGGCGGCGTGACCGACGACAGCCCGGCCAGCGAGAACGGGGCCGCCGCCCGCGCGGCCCGCATCGTGGCCGCGGTCTCGGCGTCGGCGCCGGTCCTGGTCGCCCTGGACGACGCTGACTACCTCGAGCCGGGCCTGGCCGTGGCCCTGATCGAGAACCTGATCGACCACTACGACAGCCGGGTCCTGGTCGTCGCCGCCGTCGATCTCGGCAGCGACCTCGCGGCCGGCCTCACCGCCCGCGCCCGGCTCGGCACCAGCGCCGGGCGGGTGCACCGGGCCGACGCCGACCCCCGGATGGGCAGCAGGTCCCGCGCCGAGCTCGCGGGCGAGCTGAGCCCGCACCTGACCGCCGCGGAGGCGGAGCGGCTGGGCCGGCAGACCCGGACGTTCGCCGAGGTATTCGCGGCCGCCCGGCCGGGCCCGCTGCCCGGCCGCGCCGACGGCACCCCCGAGCGCCGGTCCTAGCCGGGCGCTACTCGGACGGCGCGCCGCCGACCAGGTCCCGCAGCCGGTTCCAGCGCTGCTGGTAGCGCGGGCCGTAGCGCCGCGCGGCGCGGGCCGCCCGCCGGGGCCGGGTGCCGTAGCGGCGCGTCGCCCACCACGACCCCGGCTTGGCCAGCCGCAGCGCGCCGACGAGGGCGACGATGCCGATGACGGTGCCGACAATCCCGGTCGTGATCTTGCCCTTGAGCAGGCAGATCAGG
>DASYBB010000008.1:0-12005 GCA_036501025.1 Streptosporangiaceae bacterium | reverse complement strand
ACCCGCAGCCCCAACCCGCACCTGGGCTTCGGCGGCAGCGGGGCGCACTACTGCCTGGGCGCCAACCTGGCCCGGCTCGAGATCGAGCTGATGTTCAGCGCCATCGCCGACGGCATGCCGCAGATCAAGCGGGCCGGCGACGCGCAGCGGCTGCGCTCGGGCTGGCTCAACGGCATCAAGCGGCTGCCCGTGACCTACCGCTAGTCACGGGCCGCCAGTCACGGGCCGGGCGTGGCGGCCACCACCCACATGGAGAAGTACTGGGACCCGCCGCCGTAGGCGTGGCCCAGCGCCGTCTTCGCCCCCGGCACCTGGTGGTCGCCGGCCTGGCCCATGACCTGGAGCGCGGCCTCCGCGAACCGGAGCATCCCCGACGCCCCGATCGGGTTGGAGCAGAGCACGCCGCCGGACGGGTTGACCGGCAGCGCGCCGCCGATCTCGGTCTCGCCCGCGGCGGTCAGCCGCCAGCCCTGGCCCGGCGCGGCGAAGCCCAGGTTCTCCAGCCACATCGGCTCGAACCAGGAGAACGGCACGTAGATCTCCGCGGCGTCGATCTGGGCCAGTGGGTCGGTGATCCCGGCCTGCGCCCACAGCGCCGCCGCGGCGTCGGCGCCGGCCCGCGGGTTGACGTGGTCCTTGCCGGAGAACATGGTCGGCTCGGTGCGCATGGCCGTGGCCCGGATCCAGGCCACGGGGCGGCCGCCGGCCTCGGCCGCCTGCGCCGCGGCCTGGTCGCCGATGACCACCGCGCACGCGCCGTCCGAGGACGGGCACGTCTCGTCGAACCGGACCGGGTCCCACAGCATGGGGGAGGACTGGACCTTCTCCAGGGTGATGTCGGCCTGCTGCAGGTGCGCGTAGGGGTTGCGGCTGCCGTTGCGCCGGTCCTTGACCGCGACCAGGGCGCCGATGTGGTCGGGCGCGCCGCTGCGGCGGATGTAGGAGCGGACGTGCGGCGCGAAGTAGCCGCCCGCCCCGGCCAGCAGCGGCATGCTGAACGGCGGCATGATCGACAGCGCCCACATGGCGTTGGACTCCGACTGCTTCTCGAATCCCACGGCCAGCACCCGGCGGTGCAGGCCGGCCTGGACCAGGCTGGTCGCCACGAGGGCCGTGGCCCCGCCCACCGACCCGGCCGTGTGCACCCGCAGCAGCGGCTTGCCGGTCGCGCCGAGCGCGTCGGCCAGGTACAGCTCGGGCATCATCACGCCCTCGAACAGGTCCGGCGCCTTCCCGACCACCACGGCGTCGATGTCGGCCAGGCTGACCCCGGCGCCGGCCACGGCCCGGTCGACCGCCTCGCGGCACAGCCCGGCGATGGACACGTCCGGCCGGCGGGACCGGTGGCGGGTCTGGCCGACGCCGAGGACCGCGGCACGCTGCTTCAATGGCGTCCCTCCATCACGCAGACGAGGTTCTGCTGGAGCGCCGGGCCGCTGGTCGCGTGGCCGAGGGCGCGGCCCGCGCGGCCGGACATGATCTCCCGCGCGGCCAGCCCGATGCGGGCCAGGCCGGCCGCGAACATCGGGTTCCCGCACAGCGCGCCGCCCGAGGGATTGACCCGGACCCCGTCGCCCAGCCCGAGCGCCCCGCGCAGCACGATCTCCTGATGGCTGAACGGCGCGTGCAGCTCGGCGACGTCGAGCCCGGCCGCCCCGGCCCCCGCGGCCCGGCCGGCCGCCGCGGCCGACGGCGCGGTGGTCAGGTCGCGCGCCCCGAGCGCGGCCGAGTCGATCCGGTGCTCGAACCCGGTGATCCAGGCCGGCCGCGCGCACAGCTCCCGGGCCCGGTCCGCGGCGGCCAGGATCACGACCGCGGCCCCGTCGCCCACCGGCGGGCAGTCGTGCGCCCGGAGCGGGTCGGCCACGTACGGCCGCCCGAGCAGGTCCTCCGCCGACACCTCGCCGGACACCTGGGCGTCCGGGTTCGCGACCGCCGCGGCGCGGCTGCGCGCCGCCACCTCCGCCATGTCCTTCTCGGTCCACGCCCCGGCCTCCAGCCCGGCCCGGGCCTGCAGGGCGGCGACGGCGACCGCGTCCGGCCACAGCGGGGCCAGCAGGTACGGGTCGAGCTGCAGGGCCAGCACCCGGCGCAGCGAGCCGGGGGCCGAGGCCTTGCCGAAGCCGTAGGCCAGCGCGAGCTCGGCCTCGCCGGTCAGGACCTTGACCCAGGCCTCGTACAGCGCCCAGGCGCCGTCCATCTCCACGTGCGACTCCATGACCGGCGGGAACGCCCCGATCGCGTCGACCGCCGACACGAACGAGAACGCCCGCCCGGCCAGGTAGTCGCTCGAGCCCGAGCACCAGAAGCCGATGTCGGCCTTGGTCAGCCCGGTGTCGCGGAAGACCTCGGCCAGGACCGGCACGAGCATCTCCACCCCGCCGGTCCCGGCGTCCTCGCGCCGGGTGCAGGGGGACTGGGCGAAGCCGATGACGGCGACGTCGGCCACGGAACCGTCCTTCACAAGTGGTGGGCGTAGGACTCATACGGCGCGTCCGGCTCGCCGGACGGCCGGAAATGGTCGATGTTGGCCGGCGTCGTCCCCCACTGCTCGCGCGGCTTCCAGACCGCGCTCACCCGCAGGCCCATCCGCACCTCGTCGGCCGGGCAGCCCAGGATGAGGTGCTGGAACGGGATGTCGGCCCCGTCCAGCAGCACGGCCGCCGTCACGTACGGGTTCGGGATCTGCTGGCCCGGGTACTTCACGTTGACCACGCAGAACGTCGTCACCGTGCCGGTGCCGGGCAGCTCGACCTCGTCGGTGGTCGGGACGCCGTCCGTCGGGCACGCCCCGCGCGGCGGGATGTAGACCTTCCCGCAGGCCGGGCAGCGCTGCCCGAGCAGCCGTCCCTGCGCCAGCCCGCGCAGGTAGCTGCTCTCCCCGGCCGAGGCCGTGTGCTCGTAGTCCAGCCGGACCGGCGCGTAGATGATCGTCACCGGGTCGGCGTCGGCGGCGGGCCGCTCGCGGGCGGTCGGCTCGCCCGGCTCGAAGCACTCGATGTCGGTGATCCCCCCGCCGCGCCGCGCCGCCCACCGCGGCCGGACCCGCAGGCCCGTGGCCATGCCGCCGGCCGCGCCGGCGTCCACCGCGTGCAGCAGGGCGGTATCCGCGCCGTCCAGCCGGATCAGCGCCCACGCGAACGGCCGGCCCAGCGGCTGGCCCTCCAGCGGCTCGCCGGCCCACGCCCAGGAGACCACTGTCCCGCCCGGCCCGACCTCGACCAGCTCGCGCGGCGGGTCGAACGTCACCGGGTCGTACTCGAACGGGGGCGCGTGCACCCGCCCGTCCGCGCCGCGCGCGCCGAGGATGCGCTCGCTCGCCAGGGCGGTCATGAACTGGCTCAGCGTCGGCCCCAGCGACCGGGTATAGGGGAACTCGATCTCCAGCGGCGCATGCAGGGGCGAACTCACGAGTCCGAGTGAAACACGTTTCCATCTTCAACATCAATAGTGCGAAACGGGGCCGCCCGGCCGCATCCCCTTCCCTGAGTCAGCGGTTGCCGGTGAATAGAACATGTTCTAAGTTGAGCCGGTGAGCGCCATCGGACTGTGGACCATCGCCGCCACCTCGCCGGACGCGACGGCGGTCATCGAGCCGGACGGCCGCCCGGTGACCTACGCCGAGCTGGCCGGCCTGGCCGACCGCTACGGCCGGGGCCTGCAGGAGCTCGGCCTGGCCCCCGGCGACACGGTCGCCGCGCTGCTGCCCAACAGCGCCGACGCGCTCGCCGTGTACTTCGCCGCGATGCAGACCGGCCTGTACGTCGTCCCGGTCAACTGGCACCAGGTCGCCGCGGAGGTGGCCCACATCCTGTCCGACAGCGGGGCCCGCGCCTTCGTGGCCCACGAGCGCTTCGCCGGGACGGCCCGCGCGGCCGCGGACCTGGCCGGCGTCGGGCACCGGTTCGCCGCGGGCGACATCGCGGGCTTCGGGCCGCTCAGCGCGCTCGGCGCCGGCGGCCCGGCCGGGCGCCCGGCCGCGCGGACCCAGGGCGCGCCGATGCTGTACACCTCGGGCACGTCCGGCCGGCCCAAGGGCGTGCGCCGCCCGCTCACCGGGCTGGACCCGGATGCCGCCGGCCCGCAGGCGGCGTGGTTCTTCGGCATCTTCGGGCTGGCCCCGCATGACGGGCACGTGCACCTGTGCGGCTCGCCGCTGTACCACACGGCGGTGCTGAACTTCGCCGCGATCTCGATCCAGCTCGGCCACCCGGTGGTGCTCATGGACCGCTGGGACGCCACGCAGGCGCTCGCGCTGATCGAGCGCCACCGCGTGACGCACACCCACGCCGTCCCGACCCAGTTCACGCGAATGCTCGAATTGCCGCCCGAAGCCCGGGCCCGGTACGACACCGGCTCGCTGCGGGCGGTGATCCACAGCGCGGCGCCGTGCCCGCCCGACGTCAAGCGCGCGATGATCGACTGGCTGGGACCGGTCGTCGTGGAGTACTACGCGGCGACCGAGGGCGGCGGCACGCTGATCACCGCCGAGCAGTGGCTGGGCAAGCCCGGCTCGGTCGGCCTGCCCTGGCCCGGCTCGCAGGTGCGGGTGCTGGACCGCGCCCGGCACGAGGTGGCGGCCGGCCAGCAGGGCCTGGTCTACCTGCGGATGGGCACCTCGCAGTTCTCCTACTACCACGACGAGGAGAAGACCGCGGCGGCGCGGGCCGGGGACCTGTTCACCGTGGGCGACATCGGCTACCTGGACGAGGACGGCTACCTGTTCCTGTGCGACCGCAGCAGCGACATGATCATCTCGGGCGGCGTGAACATCTACCCGGCCGAGATCGAGTCCGCGCTGTCCGGGCACCCCGCGGTGGCCGACGTGGCCGTGTTCGGCATCCCGCACCCCGACTGGGGCGAGGAGATCAAGGCCGTCGTGCAGCCCGCCGCGGGGGCGGCGGCGGGAGCGTCGCTGACGGCCGAGCTGCTGGAGTTCCTGGCCGGCCGGGTGGCGCGGTTCAAGCTGCCCAAGACGGTCGACTACGTCGCGGAACTGCCGCGCGACCCCAACGGGAAGCTCTACAAGCGCAAGCTCCGCGACCCGTACTGGGACGGCCGCGACCGGGCTATCTGACCCGCCTGACCCGCCTGACCCGCCTGACCCGCCTGACTCGCCTGACTCGGCCGCCGGCCCGGAGAGCGCCGCCGGCCGGAGGCGCCCGTCCTCGGCGCCCGCTCCCGTGTCAGCCCGGCTTCGGCTTTGTCCGTGAGCCGTGTGATAGCCGATGCGGCTGATGCCAGGGGGCCGGATGTGGGCGCCCGGGCGGGCGCCAGTTCTCCAGCGGAACAACATGACCGTAAGGACGCTGCTGCCCTAACGACAGCGACCTTCCGACCATGTCGTTCCGGGCTGGCCGGGGCTGGCCGGGGGCGGGCCAGCGGGGGGCCGGGGGCGGGCGGCGCATTGGCGGATTGACGTCGGTTTACTCGTCGCGGAACACGGGGGTGCGCTTCTGCGCGAACGCGCGGGGTCCCTCCTTGGCGTCCTGGCTGCGGAACACCGCCATCCCGATCCGGGCCTCGACGGCGAACGCGTCGCTTTCCGCCATGCCCTCGGTCGCGCGGATCGTGCGCAGGATGGCGCGCACGGCGACCGGCCCGTTCGCCGCGATCAGGCCCGCGATCTCCAGCGCCCGGGCCAGCGCCTGGCCGTCCGGCACGACGTGCCCGATCAGCCCGATGGCACGGGCCTCGGCCGCGCTGATCAGCCGCCCGGTCAGCAGCAGGTCGGCGGCGATCGTGTACGGGATCTGCCGGGGGAGCCGGACGGCCGAGCCGCCCAGCGGGAACAGGCCCCAGCGCGCCTCGGCGACGCCGAACCGGGCGCTCTCGCCGGCCACCCGGATGTCGGTCGCCTGCAGGATCTCGGTGCCGCCCGCGACGGCGGGTCCTTCCACGGCGGCGATCAGCGGCTTGGCCAGGCGGCGCCCCTTGAGCAGCGGCTCGATCACCGACAGGTCGGTCTCCCCGGCGGCGAACTGGTCCCCGGGGTGGCTCGCGGTCATGGCCTTGAGGTCGGCCCCGGCGCAGAACGCCCCGCCCGCGCCGGTCAGCACGCAGGCCCGGATGGCCGGGTCGGCATCGACCCGGTCCCAGGCCTCCCGCATGATCGCCATCATCGGGCCGCTCAGCGCGTTGCGCGCCGCCGGGCGGTTCATGGTCACGATCAGGACGTGCCCGCGCTGCTCGATCAGGGCGTGCGGCGGCTCGGCATCGGCCGTGCCGGGGGGCGGGGCGGCGGTCGCGGTCATGCGGCAATTTCCCCTCGTATTGGGTCCCGCAGGTGTTGCCCAGAACGATAACACGTTCTATTTTCAGACCCATGGCCATGAACTTCGCCGACCTCTTCGAGCATGCCGCCGACGCCTTTCCCGAGCGGGTCGCGCTGATCTGCGGCGACGCCCGGGTGACCTACCGCGAGCTGGACGAGGGCGTGAACCGGCTGGCGCATTACCTGGCCGGGTCCGGGGTCGGGCCGGGCGATCACGTCGGGCTGTACGCGCGCAACTCGATCGAGGCCGCGATGACCATCCTGGCCGCGTGCAAGCTGCGGGCCACGCCGGTCAACATCAACTACCGGTATGTCGAGCGCGAGCTGCACTACATGCTGGCCGACTCCGACCTGACCGCATTAGTGCACGACCGGGAGTTCACGCCGCGGGTGGCCGCGGTGGCGGCGGGCACGGCCCTGCTCGGCGCGGTCCTGGTCATCGACGACGGCAGCGACGCCGGGCCGGGCGCGGGGACCGGCTTCGCGGCCGCGCTGGCCGCCGCCTCGCCCGAGCGCGACTTCCCGCCGCGCAGCAACGACGACGTCTACATCATCTACACCGGCGGGACGACCGGCTATCCCAAGGGCGTCATGTGGCGGCACGAGGACATCTGGCGGACGCTGGCCGGCGGCATCGACTTCGCGACCGGCGTCCCGATGGCCGACGAGTGGGAGCAGTCCCGCCGCGGGCAGGACGGGACCGGGCTGGTCCGGCTCTGCGCGGCGCCCCTGATCCACGGCGCCGCCCAGGTCGCGACGCTGGGCGCCCTGTTCGCCGGCGACACCGTCGTGCTGGCGCCGCGCTTCGACGCGCACGCGATCTGGCGGTCCATCGAGGCCCACCAGGTCAACCTGATGATGCTCATCGGCGACGCGATGGCCCGCCCGTTCATCGAGGCCTACCACAGCGGCGGCTATGACGCCTCGTCCCTGGTGTCGGTCTCCTCCAGCGCGGCGCTGTTCTCCCCGGTGGTCAAGGAGGCGTGCGCCGCCGCGCTGCCGAACGTCTTCATCACCGAGGCCATCGGCGCGACCGAGACCGGGTTCACCGGGCTGGCCCTGGTCACGGCGGGCGCGCCGCAGCGCGGCGGCCCGACCGTCGCGCCCGGCCCCGGCACCATCGTGCTGGACGACGCGGGCGGGCGCGCGGGCGCCGGCCAGGTCGGCCGCATCGCCCGCGGCGGCCACGTCCCGCTCGGCTACTACAAGGACCCGGTCAAGACGGCCGCGATGTTCGCCGAGGTGGACGGGGTCCGCTACGCCGTGCCCGGCGACCTGGCCCGGGTCGAGGAGGACGGCACCATCACGCTGCTCGGGCGGGGCAACACGTGCGTGAACACCGGCGGGGAGAAGGTCTTCCCCGAGGAGGTGGAGGGCGCCCTCAAGTCCCACCCGGACGTCTTCGACGCGCTGGTGATCGGCGTCCCGGACGAGCGCCTCGGGCAGCGCGTCGGGGCGCTGGTCCAGTTGCGCGGCGGCGCGGCCCTCGACCTGGCCGCGCTCGACGCGCACGTGCGCGGCCAGATCGCCGGGTACAAGGTGCCGCGCAGCCTGTGGGCGGTCAGCGCCATCGGCCGCACGGCGGCCGGCAAGGCCGACTACGGCTGGGCGCACCAGCACGCCGCCCGCCATCCGGGTGCGGCCCCGCCCGAGCACCGGGACGGCGCCGACCGGCCGGCCAGCCCGGCCGAGCCGGTGCGCCCGGCGAGCACGACCCACCCGGCCACCTGAGGAGACCCGTGCGGACGACGCTGTGCTCACTGCTGGACATCGAGCATCCGATTGTCGGCTTCACCCCGTCCGAGCACGTCGCCGCGGCGATCAGCCGGGCCGGCGGCCTGGGCGTGCTCGGCTGCGTCCGCTTCAACGACCCCGCCGACCTGGACGCCGTCCTGACCTGGATGGACGCCCACACCGACGGCCGCCCGTACGGGGTCGACGTGGTGATGCCGGCCACCGTGCCGGCCGAGGGGACCCCGGTCGACCTGACCCAGCTGATCCCGGCCGGGCACCGGGACTTCGTCGAGGAGACGCTGCTGAGGCTCGGCGTGCCGCCGCTGCCCGACGGGTCGCCGGCCGGCGACGGCGTGCTCGGCTGGCTGCACTCGGTGGCCCGCCAGCACGTCGAGGTGGCCCTGGCCCACCCGGCCCGCCTGATCGCCAACGCGCTGGGCTCGCCGCCGCCCGACGTCATCGCCCGGGCGCACGGCCGCGGCATGCTGGTCGCGGCGCTGGCCGGCAAGGCCGAGCACGCCCGCCGCCACGTGGCCGCCGGCGTGGACATCGTCGTGGCCCAGGGCCACGAGGCGGGCGGCCACACCGGCGAGGTCACGACCATGGTGCTCGTCCCGGAGGTCGTCGACGCCGTCGGCGAGCAGGCGCCGGTGCTGGCCGCGGGCGGGATCGGCTGCGGCCGCCAGGTCGCGGCCGCGCTGGCCCTCGGCGCGGCCGGGGCCTGGATGGGCTCGGCCTGGCTGACCACCGGGGAGTACGCGCTGACCTCCGCCATGCCCGCCATGCGCGCGGCGCTGCTCGCCGCCACCTCGTCGGACACCGTCCGGTCGCGGATCTACAGCGGCAAGCCCGCCCGGCTCCTCAAGAACCGCTGGACGCAGGCCTGGTCCGAGCCCGGCGCGCCCGCACCGCTCCCCATGCCGCTGCAGAACCTGCTGGTCAGCGGCGCCCATCAGCGGCTCATGGCCTCGGGTCAGCCCGACGTGGTGCCGATGCCCGTCGGCCAGATCGTGGGGCGGCTGAACGAGGTCCGCCCGGTCGCCGACGTCATGGCCGGCCTGGTGCGCGAGGCCGACGAGACCCTCAGCCGGCTCGGCGGCGTGCGCTGAATTCGGCGAGAAAACTAGAGATGCGCCCGGTAAAGGAGAACGCCAGGCGAGTAGCGTCGGTGGGCATGATCTCGCCGCCTCCTGATGTCCTCGTCACTGATCTCGCCGACTCCGCGCTCGGCTGTACCGCACTGATCCGCGCCCGCAAGCTGGCCGAGTGGGTGGGACCCGGCCGGGAGCTGACGTCTTCCGGGGTCCTGCGCCCGGCGGTCGCGGCGCAGGCGTGCCGGGCGCTCGGCATCCGGATGCCGGGCGCCCGCCTGCGCAGCGCGCTCGATGTGGATGAGCTCATGCGGGACTGGGAGGTGGCGACGGACGCCGGGCTGGTCGTCGCCGATGGCCGCCGCGCCCGCGCGGTGCCTGATCTGGCGGGACCTGCCGACCCGGAACGCGTGCTCGCGGGCTGGGTCCAGGCGGCGGTTCGGATCATCGGGGTGCCCGACGACCCGTGCGCCGGATGCCTGACCATGCTGCACGCGTTCTATCCGGGTGACGGGCCGCTGGACCTGGACGATCTGGCGGGCGTGGTGGCCGCGCTGGAGCCGGACGACGCGGTGGGCGGCGAGCCGTGCCCTGATTGCGGCGAGGTCCATGATTCGGCGGACATCATCGGCCTCGGCGGTCTCCTCGGTGCCCTCGCCGACGGTGAGGTTCCCGGCGAGCTGGACGACCGGGGGCATGCCGAGCGCCTGGTCGAGGCCCTCGCCGCGTTCGGGGCGGCCGTGGCGGACGGGGGCACGGTGCGGCTGACGCCGCTGGGCTCGATGCTGGCGGCGGTCGTGTTCGACGGAAGCGCTCCGGCACCCAGCGCCGACGCGGGGGAGCTGATGTCCGCGATCAGCGCGATGCCGCCCCCGGTGGCCAGGACCGTGGCGGGGCCGTGGCTGGCCGCGCGGTCTCCGGCCGCCGCAGTCCGGGAGCTCCTGGCCTGCGCCGAGGCCGCGGGCGCCGAGCTGCGCATGGCCGCCCTGGCCTTCGCCGCGGAGATCGGGCCGGAGGCGGCGGAGGCGTGGCAGGAGTGGGCCGAGCGGCCGGGATTCGGCGCCTATGCCCGGCAGTGGCTCGCCGCACAGGGGTCGCCGGCGGTTCAGGATCCCGCCGACGAGGCCTGGCTGACCGCTGATGCGCTCAGCATCCTGCTGGAGGCCCTTCCGGACACGGTGCCCCCGCTGCTGCTGACCACCGTACTGCTGCAGGAAACCGGCGACGACCTGGCCGAGATACTGCCCGTGCTGCGCAGTTCCGGCCATCCCGCCGCCGCCGGCATCGAGGCGCGCCTGACCGGGAGGCCGGGCCCGGGGCCATCGCCCGCGGGTCGGATCACGGGGAAGAGCCGGGGCGCGAAGGCGAAGGGCACCGGGCGAGGCCCGGCCAGAGCAGGCGGCGGAGGCGTCTGCCAGATCAAGATCTCGCTGCGCGGCGTGTCGAAGCCGCCGGTCTGGCGGCGCGTCGCCGTCCCGGCAGATATCACGCTGGACCTGCTGCACGAGCTGATCCTGCGGGTCATGGGCTGGTCAGGCGGCCACCTTCATGTGTTCAGCACGGGCTGGGCGGAGTACGGCTCGCCCGATTCCGAGCTCGGGCATGGCGACGAAACGGCGGTCCGTTTGATCGAACTGCTGTCCGGGCCGGGAGACAAGCTGCGCTACACCTACGACTTCGGTGACGACTGGGAGCATGACGTCGTGCTGGAGGAGGTGCTCCCGGCGTCGCCCGGTGCTGCGGATCCGTGCTGCCTGGCGGGCAAGGGAGCGTGCCCGCCGGAGGACTGCGGCGGCGTATGGGGGTACGCCGAGCTCAAGGAGATCCTGGCCGACCGCGGTCATGAGCAGCATCAGGACATGCTCGACTGGCTGGGCCTGGACTCGGGCGACGAGTTTGATCCCAAGGCGTTCTCCGTGGATGACGTGAACCTCAGTCTCGGTTCCGTCGCACCGGGCCGCTGACGGGCGCCGGATGAAGATCGCCACCAGCGTCGGCTACTGGAGCGCCGGGCCGCCCGACAACGCCGCGGACGTGTTCGCCGCCGCCGAGCGGCTGCGGCTCGACCAGGTCTGGTCCGCCGAGGCCTACGGCAGCGACGCCTGGACCCCGCTGGCCTGGTGGGGATCGCGGACCTCGCACGTCCAGCTCGGCACGGCCGTCTCGCAGATCTCGGCCCGGCCGCCCACCACGCTCGCGATGACCGCCATGACCATGGACCACCTGACCGCCGGCCGGGTCATCGTCGGCGTCGGCACCAGCAACCCGCAGGTCGTCGAGGGCTGGTACGGCCAGCCCTACCCGCGTCCGCTCGAGCGGACCCGCGAGTACATCGACATCATGCGCGCCGTCATCGCCCGGGCTGCCCCGGTCGAGTACGACGGCCGGCACTACCAGCTGCCGCTGGCCGGCGGGACCGGGCTGGGCAAGCCGCTGAAGTCCATCGTGCACCCGTACCGGGACCAGATACCTATCTACCTGGGCGCGGAAGGACCGAAGAACGTCGCGCTGGCGGCCGAGATCGCCGATGGCTGGAACCTGATCTTCTTCTCGCCCAAGATGAACGACTTCTACGCCGCCGCCCTGGCTGAGGGCTTCGCCCGCCCCGGCGCCCGGCACACCGCCGCCACCTTCGACGTGGTGGGCGGCCCGATGGGCATCATCGTCGACGACGACGTGGAGCGGGCCGCCGACCGGATCCGGCCCACCCTGGCCCTGTATATCGGCGGGATGGGCGCCCGGGACGTCAACTTCCACCACGAGGTGTTCGCCCGGATGGGCTACGAGGCCGAGGCGAACATCATCCAGGACCACTACCTGGCCGGCGACAAGAAGGCCGCCATCGCCGCCGTCCCCACGGCCATGGTCGAGGACATCGCCCTCATCGGCCCCTGGGCCAAGATCGC
>DASYBB010000007.1:0-2338 GCA_036501025.1 Streptosporangiaceae bacterium | reverse complement strand
GAAGCTTGGCGTGTTCCCTGCCGCGATGGCCGTGCTTGCGCCCCGCGCGCTTGCCCTGCTGCGCAGCAGGCATCCGGGGCTTCAGGTCAGCCTGAGTGAGGGGGCGACGCCGAGCCTGCTCCGGCAGCTGAGGGCCGGCCGGCTGGCCGTCGCCGTCATCGGCGCCGGCGCTGGACTGCCCGGCTATGACCTCGACGGGCTCACGCGGCAGGTCGTGCTCGCCAGCCAGCTGCGCGTCGCCGTCCCGCACGGGCACCGGCTCGCCGAGGCGGCCGTCGTGCCGGTGACCGAGCTCGCTGGCGAGACGTGGATCGCCGGCGACGATTCCAGTGGCGACCCCCAGTTCGGTGCGTGGCCCACCCTCGCCAACCCGGTCATCAGCTACACCAGCCGCAGCTGGCCGGCCCGCTTCGGACTGGTCGCGGCCGGGCTTGGCATCTGCCTGGTGCCCGAGGTCGCCGCGCTGTCGGTCCCGGCCGGCGTCGCCACGGTCGGCGTGGAAGACCCCGGGTGGCCGGGGCGGATGACGGTGGCGGTGACACGGGAGCGGTCAAGCGCGGAGGCGGCGGCCCTCATGGACGCGCTCCGCGAGGCCGGCGCGGGCATTCGCGGTGACATCCAGCTGCGCCGCGCTCGGCCGGAACACCCTTAGCGGGTGGCGGCGATGCCCGGCCATAGCACCGGGGCGGAAGGTCGGCTAACGTCGCTGCCGGGATACCACCGGACGGACGGAGCGCGGAACGGATGAGCGACACCACGACTGACACCGCCGAGCGGGTGACCGTCACGCTGGCCGGCGGCGTGGCCGACGTCCGGCTGAACCGGCCGGAGAAGCGCAACGCGCTCGACCCCGCGATGTTCGAGGCGCTCGTCGCGGCCGGTGAGCGGCTGAAGACCCAGCCGGGCCTGCGGGCCGTCGTGCTGTCCGGCGAGGGCCCCGACTTCTGTGCCGGGCTTGACTTCGGCTCGTTCCAGGCGATGCGCGCGGGCGAGCGGCTTTCCGCGACCGCCAAGCTACCGCCGTCGGCCGGGCCGGCCAGGGCGACCGGGCAGCGGGCGGCCTACGTGTGGGCCGAGCTTCCAGTTCCGGTGATCGCCGCGCTGCGCGGCAACGCGCTCGGCGGCGGCCTGCAGATCTCGCTCGGCGCCGACATCAGGATCGTCACCCCGGACGCGAGGCTGTCGGTCTTCGAGGTGGCGTGGGGCCTCATCCCCGACATGACCGGCACCCAGCTGCTGCCGGAACTGGTCGGCCGGGACGTCGCCAAGGAGCTGACCTACACCGCGCGGGTCGTCAGCGGCGAGGAGGCGGTGCGGATCGGGCTGGCGACGCGCACCGACCAGGACCCGCTCGCCGCGGCCCTCGCCATGGCGCAGGAGGTCGCCGGGCGCAGCCCGCACGCGATCAGGGCGGCCAAGCGGCTGCTCGACCTCGCCGGGCGGACCGACCTCGCCTCGGGCTTCGCGGCGGAGCAAGAGGAGATCCGCGCCCTGATCGGCAGTGCGAACCAGGTGGAGGCCGTCACGGCGCGCTTCGAGAAGCGCGACCCCGCCTTCGGCGAAGCCTGAAATGGACGGCTGAGGCGGCCGGGCAAGCGCGCCTCCGTGCGGGCTGGTGTTTCTGATTTTCCCGAACGGAGGCGGCCTACTGCGACACCGTCGGCCGGGGCCCGGGGGCCGGGGCCCGCACAGCGCGGCGGTGTCCTGGCCGTCACGGTCCCGCGCCGCGGGATGGCGCCCCTCGTGACCTGCCACCACGCCGCCCCAGCGTCCGGTCAAATGCTTACGGGCTGACTCGCTGCCCTGGCACCCGCGCCGGGCTCACCAGCCAGCGCAGCGCCTCCACGCTGTCGAGCTGGTCGACCCGGCTGAGTAGCTCAGGTAGCGCCTCGGCCTGCGTCGCGTGGGCGGCGGCGGCCGACCTCTGGATGGCCCGGGCGAGCTCGGCGTCCGCCCCCAGGTCGAGCATCCAGGCGCCGGACACGCCCGGCCTCGTTCGTCCCGCGAGTGGCACCCCGGCCTGCAAGGCGGCGGCCGTCGCCGCGCGAGCGACCGCGCCGTCTCCGATGTCACCGGCCTCCGGCGCGAGGATGAGCACCAGGTCGGCGGAGTACTCCCCCGCCGCCTGCAGAATCCGTTCCGCCAGGTCCGACGTGCGGTAGTGGTGCAAGCTCCCGTCACGGTAATCGGCGACGGCGACCTGGCGGACGCCAAGGATCGCGGCGGCCATCTGAACTTCCCACGGCCTTGCCTCCTCGATCCGCACGTTGCCTGAGCCCTGCCCGGCGGCCTTGCCCCTAGTCAGGCACAGCAGGCTCAGGCTGGCCCCGGACCGGCG
>DASYBB010000006.1:0-2534 GCA_036501025.1 Streptosporangiaceae bacterium | reverse complement strand
CTCCGGGCCCCGGTGGCTCGCGACGATGGGAGAGCCGGACAGCAGCCGCCGCAGGTTGGCGGCGGACGCGACCTGCCCCGGGTGCGGGCGCAGCGCCTGCAGCCCGGCGTCGAACGCCGCGTCGGTGCCGAGCAGCGCCTCGACGGACATCGCGGCGGTGATGTCGGCGGCCTTGAGCAGGCCGCGCAGGTCGGCGGCGGCGAGCACCAGCATGCCGAGCATGCCGTCGGTCCCGTTGATCAGCGCGAGGCCCTCTTTCTCGGCCAGCGCCAGCGGGGCGATGCCGGCCGCCGCGAGGGCCTCGGCCGCGGGTACCCCGGGGCCGGCGGCGGTGCTGGTCCCGCCCGCCCCGCCCCGCCCTTCCGCCACCCGGACCGTGCCCTCGCCCATGGCGGCCAGGGCGCAGTGGGCGAGCGGCGCGAGGTCGCCGGAGCAGCCGAGTGACCCGTACTCCCGCACGACGGGGGTGATGCCCGCGCTCAGCATCGCCGCGTAGGCGCGCGCCACCTCGATCCGCACGCCGGTGCGGCCGGTCGCCAGGGTCGACAGGCGCAGCAGCATCATCGCCCGGATGACCTCGGGCTCGACTTCAGGCCCAGAACCGGCCGCGTGCGACCGGACAAGGGAGCGCTGCAGCTGCGCGCGCCGCTCCGCCGGAATGTGCCTGCTCGCCAGCGCACCGAACCCGGTGGAGACGCCGTAGTGCGGCGCCGTGTCGTGCGCGAGCGCGTCGATGACCTTGCGGCTGGCGGAGATCTCGGCCTCAGCGGCCGGGGAGAGTTCGACGGCGGCGCCGCCCCTCGCGACGTCGATGACGCCGGTGAAGCTGAGCGGCCCGGTCCCCACGATGACAGTGTTCATGCTCACTATGGTGGGCCACGGCCGCGCGCGGCCGGCACCGCCCCGCCGGTGCCGGCCGGTCTGTGCCGGCCGGTCAGGCCTCGCCCCGGTTCAGCGCGATCAGCCGGTCAAGGACCTTGCCGTCGCTGACCCGGAGCCCGTCGTGTTCCCACTCGTTGGTCACCCACGCCCGCAGGCCGCTGATCGTCGCGGCGGTGCGCAGCGACAGCGGCGCGGGCACGTACATGTCGTCGTGGTAGACGGCCGCCGCGGCGGGGACCTCGTTCGCGGTTAGCCTGGCCGGGTCGTACAGCGGCGGCCAGCCGTCGCGCTCCGCGAGCAGTTCCGCCGCGTCCCGCAGCGGCGCGAGCGCCGGGTCGGCGCCGAGCATCCAGGGGTAGGTCATCTCCCCGGTGAACAGCAGCGGCGCGTCCCCGTCGACCGCGCGGGCCGGGTCGAACGCGGGGAACTCGGCGCGGACCCGCTGCGCCGCCCACCGGGTCGCGGGACCCTGCGCGTAGCAGGCCTCGTGCAGCACCGCGTACAGCGGGGCGCGCGCGAAGCCGGCCCGGTCCGCCACGTCGGCGAGGAACGCGTCCGACAGCCCGCCGTCGCCGTCCCACGGGTCCTCGAGGAGGTAGTGCAGCTCATGGCTGCCGTTGGCCTGGCCGAGCAGGCCGCCGACCGACTGGAACCGCTCGACGGTGAGCGGCGACCCGTCCGGCAGCCGCACGTCGTGCCCTGCGAGGTGCCTGGCGACGTCGCGGGCGGCGCCGACGTCATCGGGGTAACGGTCGTAGTGCGCGGCGTTGCGCGCGGCGACGGCGGCGTAGGTGTGCCGGTAGACCTCGTCGGCCTGGGCGTCGAGCCCGGGCAGCCCGCCGGTGAGCAGCGCCTCGCGCAGGCCGTGCGGCGCGAACGACAGGTAGGTGACGGTGCAGAACCCGCCGAACGACTGCCCGAGCACCGTCCACGGCTCATCCGGGCCGCACAGGTCACGGCGGATCAGCTCGCAGTCGAGGACGATCGAGTCCGCGCGGAAGCGCGCGAGGTACTCCGCCTGGGCGGCCGGCGCGCCGAGCCGCGCCAGCGACCGCGCGGTGGCCCGCGTCGACCGCCCGGTGCCCCGCTGGTCAAGCAGCAGCACCCGGTAGTCGTCCAGCGCCCGGTTAAGCCACGATGACCGGCCGACCGGCCGCTGCGCGGCGAACCCCGGCCCGCCCTGCAGGAACACCAGCCACGGGAGCGAGCGGTCGCCGGCCTTGGCCGCCGCGACGACCTCGCGGGCGAACACCTCGATCTGCTCGCCGTCCGGCCTCCCGTGATCGAGGGGAACGGCGAACTGGTGGTCGGTGAGGACGGTGCCAGGCTGCCGGTAGGTACGCACGAGATGGATTATCCCGAACGAGTGCGTGCCTGCGCATCCCGGCGCCCCGTGACTCCGGCGGCGTGGCGCTCCCGGACGCCGCCTCGGTAACCCCGGGAGCGCCGTCGCTTTGACCGAACCTTCTCCGAAGGACCCCGAATCTTCTCCGCCCGCCGCGCGCCGTGCCGGGCGCCGGCCAGATCCCGTGCCGGCCACCTCCGCCCGCCGCGTGCCATGCCCAGGGGGTGACCAGGTCTCCCGTGCCGGCCACCCCGGGCACGATTTTGATAACAGCAAGAAGCGCGAGACGCTGCGCCGTGGGGAAGAG
>DASYBB010000005.1:0-49058 GCA_036501025.1 Streptosporangiaceae bacterium | reverse complement strand
CTCGCTGACCGAGGCGCTCGCCCTGATCGGCCTGGTAGCCCCGTTCATCTTCTCGTCATGATCCCCCTCGCGGCCAGCTCGACGGCGTCGACGGACCCGTTGCTCCCGTCGTTGCCGGAGTTCATCATCGGGACGATCCTGTTCGTCTTGGTGTTCGGCGCCTTTGCCAAGCTGCTGCTGCCCCGGATCCAGCCGATCCTGGCCCAGCGCACCGAGCAGATCGAGGGCGGCCTGGCCCGCTCCGAGGAGGCGCAGAAGGAGGCCCAGGAGCTGCTCGACCAGTACCGGCAGCAGCTGGCCGAGGCCCGGCACGAGGCCGCCCGGCTGCGTGAGGAGGCCCGGGAACAAGGCGCGCAGATCATCGCCGAGATGCGCGAGCAGGCCCAGGCCGAGGCGCGCCGGGTCACCGAGGCCGCGCAGGCCCAGCTGGCGGCCGACCGCCAGCAGGCCCTGGCCGCGCTGCGCCAGGAGGTCGGCACGCTGTCCGTCGACCTGGCGGGCAAGATCATCGGCGAGTCCCTGGCCGACGAGGCCCGGCAGGGCCGGCTGGTCGACCGGTTCCTGGACGAGCTGGAGGCCCAGCCCGTCCGCTCCGGGACGGCGAGCGCCGCGGAATCGTCATGAGGGGTGTGAGCCGGGGCTCGCTGACGGCGGCCAAGGACCGGCTGGCCACGATGGCGGCCGGGTCGGCCCGCCCGGGCCAGCTGGGCGCCGAGCTGTTCTCGGTGGTCGGGCTGCTGGACAGCGAGCCGCCGCTGCGGCGGGCGCTGGCCGACTCCTCCAGCGCGCGCGACGCGCGGGCCGGCCTGGTCGCCGGGCTGCTCGGCAGCCGGCTCAGCGCGGACACCGTGGAGCTGGTCAGCTCGGTCGCGACCAGCCCGTGGTCCTCGCCCGCTGACCTGGCCGACGCGGTCGAGCAGCTGGCCGTCCTGGCCGTGGTCACCGAGGCCGACGAGGCCGGGCGGCTGGACGAGCTGGAAGACGAGCTGTTCCGGTTCGCCCGGGTGCTCGGCACCCAGCCCGAGCTGCGGGCGGCGCTCGGCAACCCGTTCGCCCCGGCCGACGCCAAGCGGCGGCTGGTGGACAGCCTGCTGGCCGACAAGGCCACTCCGCAGACGGTGGAGCTGGTCACCCAGGCCGCCCTGCAGCCGCGGGGACGTAGCCTGGACTGGGAGCTGGAAGAATATGCGCGCCTGGCGGCGGAGCACCGGGAGCGGCTGGTCGCCGAGGTCCGGGTCGCGACCGAGCTCAGCGGCGCGCAGCGGGGCCGCCTGGTGACCCTGCTGAGCCGGGCCTACGGGCACGACGTGCACCTCAATCTGGTGCTCGACACTCAGGTCATCGGGGGGATGATCGTCCGGATCGGGGGCGAGCAGATCGACGCCAGCGTCGCCAGCCGCCTGGCCGAGGCCCGCCGCGGGCTCACGGCCTGAGCCGGGACCGGACCGCCCTTACCGCCGACCAGCCACCGGCCACCGGCCCCACGCCGGCCAGGCACCAACGCACAGCCAGGTACCACCGCACAGGCCGACCACCGACGTTGATCAGCAGAGATCCTGACGAGAAGGACACGAGGAAGATGGCGGAGCTGACAATCCGGCCGGATGAGATCCGGGACGCGCTCGCGCGTTTCGTTGAGGACTACGAGCCGGGGACCTCCTCCGCGGAGGAGGTCGGCACCGTCGTCGAGTGCGGCGACGGCATCGCCAGGGTCGCGGGGCTGCCCTCGGCCATGGCCAGCGAGCTGCTGGAATTCGAGGACGGCACGCGCGGGCTCGCACTGAACCTGGACGTGAGCGAGATCGGCGTCGTGATCCTCGGCGACTTCAGCAAGATCGAGGAGGGCCAGCAGGTCCGCCGGACCGGCGAGGTCCTGTCCGTGCCGGTGGGCGACGGCTTCCTGGGCCGCGTGGTCGGCCCGCTCGGCGTGCCGCTCGACGGCCTGGGCCCGATCGAGGGCACCGAGCTGCGCCAGCTGGAGCTGCGGGCGCCCTCGGTGATCGACCGGGCCGGCGTGTCCGAGCCGCTGCAGACCGGCATCAAGGCCATCGACGCCATGGTGCCCATCGGCCGCGGCCAGCGCGAGCTGATCATCGGAGACCGGCAGACGGGCAAGACGGCGATCGCGATCGACACGATCATCAACCAGAAGGAGAACTGGGACACCGGGGACCCGGCACAGCAGGTGCGCTGCGTGTACGTGGCCATCGGCCAGAAGGGCTCCACGGTCGCCCAGGTGCGCCAGTCGCTCGAGGACGCCGGCGCGCTGCAGTACACCACGATCGTGATGGCCCAGGCCTCGGACCCGGCCGGCTACAAGTACATCGCCCCCTACACCGGCTCGGCCATCGGCCAGCACTGGATGTACGACGGCAAGCACGTCCTGATCGTGTTCGACGACCTGACCAAGCAGGCCGAGGCGTACCGGGCCATCTCCCTGCTGCTGCGGCGCCCGCCGGGCCGGGAGGCCTACCCGGGCGACGTCTTCTACCTGCACTCCCGGCTGCTGGAGCGCTGCGCCAAGCTGTCCAAGGAGCGCGGCGGCGGGTCGATGACCGGGCTGCCGATCGTGGAGACCAAGGCCAACGACATCTCGGCCTACATCCCGACGAACGTCATCTCGATCACCGACGGCCAGATCTTCCTGGAGACCGACCTGTTCAACTCCGGCGTCCGCCCGGCCATCAACGTCGGCCAGTCGGTCTCCCGGGTCGGCGGCGCGGCCCAGGTCCGGGCCATGCGGAAGGTCTCCGGCGGCCTCAAGCTGTCGCTGTCGCAGTACCGCGACCTGGAGGCGTTCGCCTCGTTCGCGTCCGACCTGGACGCGGCGTCCCGCGCCCAGCTGGACCGCGGCGCGCGGCTGGTCGAGCTGCTCAAGCAGCGGCAGTACAGCCCGCTGCCGGTCGAGCGCCAGGTCGTCTCGGTGTGGGCCGGCACCAACGGCTACCTCGACGACGTGCCGGTGGACGACGTCCGCCGCTTCGAGGCCGAGCTGCTCGACTTCATCGGGCGGTCGCACGGCGGGATCTACGACGCCATCCGCGAGACCGGGGACCTGTCGGATGACTCGGCCGTGACGCTGAAGGACGCGGTCGACGAGTTCCGGCGCGGGTTCCAGACCGGCTCGGGCGAGATGCTCGTCAACGACGAGCCGGCCGAGCCGCTCGAGGAGTCCGAGGTGCAGCAGGAGAAGGTGCGCAAGCACGTCGACCCGCCGCAGGACAAGAAGGAGTAGGACTCGGCATGGGAGCCCAGCTACGCGCGGTCCGGCGGCGGATCAGGTCGGTGCAGTCCACCGCCAAGATCACCCGTGCCCAGGAGCTGATCGCGGCCTCGCGCATCATCAAGGCCCAGCAGCGGGTCCGGGCCGCCGAGCCGTACGCGCGGGAGATCACCCGCGCGGTCGAGGCCGTGGTGGCCCGGTCCGGCCAGATCAAGCACCCGCTGACCACGCCGGTCGAGCACCCGACCCGGGCCGCGGTGGTGGTCATCACCAGCGACCGCGGCTTCGCCGGGGGCTTCAACTCCAACGTCCTGCGCGAGGCCCAGAGCCTGCAGGCGCTGCTGAGCCAGCAGGGCATCGAGACCGTGCCGTACGCCGTCGGGCGCAAGGGCATCGGCTACTACCGTTTCCGCGGCCGCGAGCTCGCGGGCCAGTGGAGCGGCTTCTCCGACACCCCGGTCAGCGCCAATGCCACCGAGATCACGGCCGCCCTGCTGGAGGCCTTCGAGCGGCCGACCGAGGAGGGCGGGGTGGACGAGCTGCACGTCGTCTACAACCAGTTCGTCTCGATGCTGACGCAGGAGCCGGTGACCCGGCGGCTGCTGCCGCTGGAGATCGAGGAGACGACCGAGGCGCCCGCCGGCGGGCCGCTGCCGATTTACGAGTTCGAGCCGTCCCCGGAGGCCGTGCTCGACGCGCTGCTGCCGTGGTACGTGGAGAGCAGGCTGTTCCACGCCCTGCTGGACTCCGCGGCGGCCGAGATCGCCTCGCGGCGCCGGGCCATGAAGTCCGCCACCGACAACGCCCATGACCTGATCGAGCAGCTCTCCCGGGAAGCCAACAAGGCCCGGCAGGCCGAGATCACCCAGGAAATCAGCGAGATCGTCGGTGGCGCCAACGCGCTGTCCGAGTCGATCAGCGGGAGGAAGTGAGCAGCATGACCGCCACCGTAGACAGCGCCGCGGCCGCCGGAGGGCCAGCCGAGGCCGAGGGTGACGGCCGGGTCGTCCGGATCAACGGTCCCGTCGTCGACATCGAGTTCTCCGCCGAGACAATGCCGGCCATCTACAACGCCCTGCACGTCGACATCACCATCGAGGGCCAGACCAGCGTGCTCACCCTCGAGGTCGAGCAGCACCTGGGCGACGACACCGTCCGGGCCATCGCCATGGCCCCCACCGACGGCCTGATCCGCGGCGCGGTCGTCACCGACCTCGGCGGCCCGATCACGGTCCCGGTCGGGGACGTGACCAAGGGCCACGTGTGGAACGTGCTCGGCGACCCGCTGGACGTGGCCGCCGACCGGCTGGAGATCACCGAGCGGTGGGGCATCCACCGTGACCCGCCGCCGTTCGACCAGCTCGAGCCGCGGACGGAGATCCTGGAGACCGGGATCAAGGTCATCGACCTGCTGACCCCGTACGTGCGGGGCGGGAAGATCGGCCTGTTCGGCGGCGCCGGGGTGGGCAAGACGGTGCTCATCCAGGAGATGATCACCCGCGTGGCCAAGAACTTCGGCGGCGTGTCCTGCTTCGCCGGGGTGGGGGAGCGGACCCGCGAGGGCAACGACCTGATCACGGAGATGACCGAGTCCGGGGTCATCGCCGACACCGCGCTGGTGTTCGGCCAGATGGACGAGCCGCCGGGCACCCGGCTGCGGGTCGCGCTGTCCGCCCTGACCATGGCGGAGTACTTCCGCGACGTGCAGGGCCAGGACGTGCTGCTGTTCATCGACAACATCTTCCGGTTCACCCAGGCCGGCTCCGAGGTATCGACGCTGCTCGGCCGGATGCCGTCGGCGGTGGGCTACCAGCCGACGCTGGCCGACGAGATGGGCCAGCTCCAGGAGCGGATCACCTCGACCCGCGGCCACTCGATCACCTCGATGCAGGCCATCTACGTGCCCGCCGACGACATCACCGACCCGGCGCCGGCCACCACGTTCGCCCACCTCGACGCCACCACGGTGCTGTCGCGCGAGATCACCCAGAAGGGCATCTTCCCGGCGGTCGACCCGCTGGCCTCGACCTCCCGGATCCTGGACCCGGGCTACGTCGGCCAGGAGCACTACGACGTCGCGCGCGAGGTGCAGCGGATCCTGCAGCGCTACACCGAGCTGCAGGACATCATCGCCATCCTCGGCATCGACGAGCTGTCGGAAGAGGACAAGGTCACCGTCCAGCGGGCCCGCCGGATCGAGCGCTTCCTGTCCCACCCGATGTTCGTGGCCAAGCAGTTCACCGGCCAGGACGGCGTGTTCGTGCCGCTCACCGACACCATCTCCTCGTTCAAGGCCATCACCGAGGGCAAGTACGACAACCTGCCCGAGCAGGCCTTCTACATGGTCGGCGGGATCGAGGACGTGGAGAAGAAGGCCCGGGACCTGGAGAAGAGCTCATGACCTTGCAGGTCGAGCTGGCGGTGCCGGACGGCGAGGTGTGGGCCGGGACCGCCGAGATGGTCATCGCCAAGACGCTCGAGGGCGACATCGGCGTGCTGACCGGGCACGCGCCGGTGCTGGGCATCCTGGCCGAGGGCAGCGTCGTCCGGATCCGGCCCGGCGAGGGTGCGGAGGAGATCAGCGCGGCAGTCAGCAGCGGCTTCTTCTCCATCGCCGATGACCGGGTCTCGATCCTGGCCCGCCAGGCGCAGCTGAGCTCCGGCATCGACCGGGCCGCCGTACAGGCCGCCCTGGACGCCGAGCTGGGAGATAGCGGTCAGGAGGAGTCGGCGCAGGCCCGCTACTACCGGGCGCAGCTGGCGGCCGCCGGCGCCGGATCCTGACCGGGCCGCGGGCGGAGCGCCACGGTGGCGGGGGTGCTGGCGCTCGTGGCGGGCTGGGTCCTGCTGCTGGTCCTGGCCGTCGCCGCTTTGGTCGCCGTCGTCCTGGCCTCCCGCCGGATCCTGCTCGGCCGCACGGGCGGGACGGTGGAGTGCGGCCTGCGGGCCACGCGGGCCGCGCCCTGGCGGCTCGGGCTGGCCGCCTACAAGCCTGACCAGCTGTACTGGTTCAGCGCCTTCGGGCTGCGGCTGCGGCCGCAGGAGGCCTTCGACCGCCGCTCGCTGAGCGTGCTGGCCCGCCGCCCGGCGGCCCCGGCCGAGGTGGTCAGCATCGGCGCCGGGACCGTCGTGGTGGAGTGCCAGACCGAGCCCGGCGAGGGCGGGCGGGCCGCGGGCGAGGCCGCGCCCCGGACGGTCGAGCTGGCCATGAGCGAGGCGGCCCTCACCGGGTTCCTGGCCTGGCTGGAATCGTCTCCGCCGGGGCACGTGAGTGGGCTGAGCTGATCCCGTTTCGTGTAAAAAGGGTTATTGCGACCGGCAGAGTTCAGCGGTCGCTGCCGGGTTTCCAGAGCAGGTCACCGTCCGGCTCGTTGGCGCACCGGGCCAGGATGAACAGCAGGTCCGAGAGCCGGTTCAGATACTGCGCCGTGAGCGCGTTCATGGTGTCGCCGTGGCTTTCCAGCGCCGCCCAGGTGCTGCGCTCGGCCCGCCGGACCACGGTGCGGGCGGTGTGCAGCAGCGCGGAGCCGGCGGTGCCGCCCGGCAGGACGAAGCTGCGCAGCGTCGGCAGGTTCTCGTTGTACTGATCACAGGCCTGCTCCAGCGCGGTGATGTAGGCCGGGGCGACCCGCAGCGGGGGATAGGCGGGCTCGGGCGTCATGGGGTTGCACAGGTCGGCGCCGACGTCGAACAGCTCGTTCTGGATGCGGATGAGCAGCTCGCGCAGGGGGCCGGGGAGCCCGCCCATGGTGACCGCGACGCCGATCGCGCAGTTGGCCTCGTCGACGTCGGCGTAGGCGGCCAGCCGCGGGTCGGTCTTGGCCGCCCGGCTCATGTCCCCGAGCGCGGTGGTGCCGCTGTCACCCGTGCGGGTGTAGATGCGGGACAGGACGACCGGGGTTTCGGAGCGATCATGGGCGGACATGGCTCCACCGTAGCCAACCAGGCCAGAAATCTTCGAGTCAGTTGCGCAGAGTAAGCAGCCGGATTCCTGGGCAAGACATGTTGTGACGGATGCGGCGCCTGTGACCTCAGGTATTCACATCCTGGCAACGATGTGACATCGTATAGATACAAAGAGTGACGACCCCGGTGATGACACCAGGATCGGGGTCCACAGAGCGGCCGCCTCGGCGGCCTGGCAGCCATCTCGCGCTGTGCCGGCGGTTCTCGGGGGCCCGCCGGCCCCGGAGATGGCTGAGGGGTGGGGGGAGTGCGCTCCCGGCTATCTGGCCGGGAGCGCACTCATGTCCGCTCTGCGGTGTCTGCTCCCGGGCGCGGTACCGGCTAGTAGGGTAAAGGCCGGCCGTCGCGCTCGCTGCAGGAGGTACGCCGTGCACGACTACGTCATCGTCGGGGCCGGCAGTGCGGGCTGCGTCCTGGCCTCGCGCCTGACCGAGAACCCTGACGTCCGCGTCCTGGTGCTGGAGGCGGGCCCGCCGGACACGGCCGACGAGATCCACATCCCCGCGGCCATCAGCCAGCTGTTCCAGGGCCCGTACGACTGGAACTACCGGACCGTCCCGCAGCAGCGCGCCGGGGACCGGTCGATCTACTGGCCGCGCGGGCGGGTGCTCGGCGGCTCGTCGTCCATCAACGCGATGATCTACATCCGGGGCAGCCGGCACGACTACGACACGTGGCGCGACGAGTACGGCTGCGACGGCTGGGGTTACACCGACCTGCTCCCCTACTTCCTGCGCGCCGAGCACAACTCGCGCGGCGAGTCGGCCTGGCACGGCGCCTCGGGGCCGCTCAGCGTTCAGGACCTGCGCTACAAGTCCAGCCTCACCGAGGCGTTCGTGGCCGCCGCCCGCAACTGCGGCCAGCCGGCCAACGACGACTTCAACGCCGCGAAGCAGGACGGCGTCGGCTTCTACCAGGTCACCCAGCAGGGCGGGCGGCGCTGGTCGGCGGCCGACGCGTACCTGCACCCGGCCGCCGCCCGGCCCAACCTGACCGTCCTGACCGACGCAATGGCGACCAGCATCGAGATCGAGGGCGGCCGGGCGCTCGGGGTGCGCTACCTGCGCCGCGGCGTCGAGGAGGTGGCCTGGGCCGAGGCCGAGGTCATCCTGGCCGGCGGCGCGGTCAACAGCCCCCAGCTGCTCCTGCTGTCGGGCATCGGCCCCGCCGACGACCTGCGCGAGCACGACATCCCGGTGGTGGTGCAGAGCCCGGGCGTGGGCGGGAACCTGTCGGACCACCCGATCGTCACGGCCATGTGGGGCACGCCCCGGTCCCGCGGGCTGTGGGAGATGGCCGGGCCGCGGAACCTGGCCCGCTGGCAGCTCATGCACTCCGGCCCGATGACGTCGAACGTGGCCGAGGCGGGCGGGTTCTGGCGCAGCGACCCGGCCCTCCCGGCGCCGGACATCCAGTGGCACGTCCTGCCCGTGCCCTACCAGAACTACGGCCTGGCCGACCCGGCCACCCGGGCGCTGTCGGTGCTGATCACCCTGGTCGCGGTGGGCAGCCGCGGGCGGATCCGGCTGCGCAGCGCCGATCCCCGGCACAAGCCGGCCATCGACCCGGCCTACCTGTCGGACATGGCCGACCTGGACCCGCTGCTGCGCGCCATCGCCCAGGTCCGGGAGTTCGCCGCGGCCCGGCCGATGAGCAAGATCTGCCAGTCCGAGCTGGCCCCCGGCGACGGCCGGCGGACCGAGTCCGAGCTGATCGACTGGATCCGCAGCGACATCACGACCATCTACCACCCGGCCGGGACCTGCGCCATGGGCGGTGACTCCGTCCTGGCCGCCAGCAAGCTGGCCAGCGTCGTCGACACCGACCTGCGGGTCCGCGGGGTGGAGCGGCTCCGGGTGGTCGACGCGTCGGTCATGCCCACGGTGCCGCGCGGCAACACCAACGCGCCCGTCATCGCCATCGCCGAGCGGGCCGCCGACCTCATCTCGGGCCGCGCCCCGCTGGCCCCGGTCGACCCGGCCGACCTGGTGCTGGCGGCCGGGCCGGCCTGAGGCCGGGGCCGCGGGGCCGGGGCCGCGGGGCCGGTGCCTACGGCTTGCGGTAACGGCGGCCGTGCAGGATGGTGGCCAGCGTCAGGACCTTGCGCACGTCCCCGTCGGTGCGGGTGAACGAGGTCAGGTTGGCCGGCGCCCGCATCCGCTGCCGGGCGATCGACTTGGGCCGGGCGAACTCGCGCAGCCCGTCCGCGCCGTGGATCCGGCCGAACCCCGAGTCGCCCGACCCGCCGAACGGCAGCGAGGGGATCCCGGCGTAGGACATGACCCCGTTGACGGCCGTCATGCCGGCCCGCAGGCGGCGGGCCGCGCTCATCGCGTCCTTCGTGCTCCCGGCGAACACGCTCGCGCCCAGGCCGTACTGGCTCGCGTTGGCCAGGTCCACGGCCTGGTCCAGGTCCGCGACCGGAGTCACGGTCACGGTCGGGCCGAACGTCTCGTCGGTCACCGCCCGGCTCTCCTCCGGCACGTCGGCCAGGATGACCGGCCCGACGTAGGGCGCCCGGATGCTGGCGATGCCGCCGACCACCGGGCGGCCGCCGCGCGACAGCGCGTCCGCGATGTGCTTCTCGATCACCTCGATCTGGGCCGGCATCGTCATCGGGCCGTAGTCGGCCTCGCGGTCCTCGCCGGGGCGCAGCTGGGTGACCCGCTCGGTGAGCTTCTCCAGGAAGGTGTGGTAGACGTCCTCGACGACATAGACCCGCTCGACGCCGATGCAGGTCTGGCCCGCGTTGGACATGGCCCCCCACGCGCACGCGTCGGCGGCCGCGTCCAGGTCGGCGTCGGCGCCGACCAGGAACGCGTCCTTGCCGCCGCACTCGGCCACCAGCGGCGTCAGGTTCTCCGCGCAGGCCGCCATGACCTTGCGCGCGGTGGCCGCCGAGCCGGTGAAGGCCAGCTTGTCGACCCCGCTGCGGGCCAGGTGATCGCCGGTCGCGCCGTACCCGGTGACCAGCTGCAGGACCGGCTGCTCCGGGACGATCTCGGCGAAGGCGCTGACCAGCCACCGGCCGACGGCCGGCGTGAACTCGCTGGGCTTGAACACCACGGCGTTCCCGGCCGCCAGCGCGTAGGCGATCGAGCCGGCCGGGGTGAACACCGGGTAGTTCCACGGCCCGATCACCCCGACCACGCCGAACGGCTGGTACTCCAGCGTCGCCGCCTGGTTGATGGACACCAGCCCGCTGCGCACCCGGCGGGAGCGGAGCACGCCGCGGGCGTGCCTGGCCGCCCAGTCGATGTGCACGACGGCCAGCAGGATCTCGAGCTGGGCCTCGGCCAGCGGCTTGCCCGTCTCGGTCCGCACCAGCTCGGCCAGGCGGCCGATGTACCGGGTGAGGTGCGACTTGAAGGCCAGCAGCCGCCGCTCGCGCTCCTTCCAGCCCAGCCCGGCCCACCAGGCCCCGGCGGCCCGGGCGCGGGCCAGGGCGTCAGCGACGTCCTGCTCGCCGCAGACGTCGAAGGTCGCGATGACCTCTGAGGTGGCCGGGCTCAGCGTGTCGAACGTGCCGCCGCCGCGCGTCGTGCCCGCCGCCTGTACCGTCAGGGCCATCGTCTCCACCCACCTGTTTCCGCCATATGTGTCCTGCGGCATTTTAGGCGCTGCCGCGTCGTTCAGCAGGTGGCATGCCCGCCGTCCGTGACCGGAGTGACCAGTGACCGATTCCGCCGCAGATCGCCGGTTTCTCCGGCAGGCGATCGAGCTGTCCCGCCGCTGCCCGCCGTCCGAGACCGCGTTCTCCGTCGGAGCCGTCATTGTCGAGGCCGGCGGCGCGGTGCTGGCCACCGGCTTCTCCCGCGAGTCGGATCCGCATGACCATGCCGAGGAGGCGGCCCTGGCCAAGGTGGCGGGCGCGGCGCGGCCCGGTGCGACCATCTATTCCTCGCTGGAACCCTGCCTGCGCCGCCTGTCCCGGTCCCGGTCGTGCTGTGAGCTCATCGTGGCGGCCGGGATCACCCGCGTGGTGCTGGCCTGGCGGGAGCCGCCGATCTTCGTGCCCGGCGGCGGGGCCGCCTGGCTGGAGGCCCGCGGCGTGCTGGTGACCGAGGTCCCGGAGCTGGCCGCGGCGGCCCAGGCCGTCAACGCCCACCTGCTGACGGGATAGCCGGCCGGCCAGGCGGCGGGTGGCTCAGGTCCGGGTGTGGTCGGGCGCGGCCGGCTCGGGCTTCGGGTCCTGCTCTGGGTCCTGGCCCTCGTGCTTAACCTCGTGGCCGCGCCGGAACCAGCGCCAGGGCCGGAGCCGGCGGATGAGCTCGGTCAGCCCGGTGATGCCCAGGGCCGCGCCGAACGCCAGCAAGAGCCCGGCCCACGGCCGGCTCTCGAACGCCTGGCCGCCCAGCCGCCCGATGAAGAACGCATAGCACGCCCAGATCACCCCGGCGCAGGCGGTGGCGATGACGAACGTGCGCCGCCGGAACCCGACCAGGCCGCAGACCAGCGTCACGGCCGTGCGGGCACCGGGAATGAACCGGCAGACGATGATGAGGCGGGCGCCGTAGTGGTCGAGGGCCTGCACGGCCCAGGCCTTGCGCCGCGCGCCCTTCTCGCCCGAGAAGGCCCGGCGGTCGATGAACGGGCCCAGCTTGCGCCCGATCAGGTAGGCCGCGTTATCCCCGAGGAAGGCGCCGAGGGCGGCCAGCGCGACCAGGATGGCGATCCGCGGGTCGGTGCTGCCCGCCGTGGCGACGCCGAGCGTGATGATGGCCGTCTCGCTGGGCAGCACCGGGATGATCACGTCCAGGGCCGGCAGCAGCAGGGCAATAAGGTAGGAAACCGGCGAGTTGATGGCCAGGTGCGACAGGTGGATCATGCGCGCCGCCCCCGGCGCAGCCGGCCGCGGCTACGGGCACGGCATGGAACGTAGTTCCCCAGCGCGGTCTTGATCAGGACGGGCCTCCGCAGTCGTCGCCTGGCGTCCGGCTTCCAGCAGATCATGCCCGCCGTCCCGGACCCGGACCTGGTACCGGACAGGGCGATCCGCGGGCGCCGCCGTGGCGGCCAGCGCCGGCCCCAGCATCACGATGCCCGCCACGGCCACGCCGGCCGCGGCCAGCTGGACGAGCAGGCCGCCCGGCGAGCCGGCCAGCCGCTCGCCGAACAGGAACGCCCCGATGACCACCCCGGAAATCGGCTCAACGGTATCGATGATAGGCAGGCTCGCCGACAGCGTGCTGGCCTGGAACGCTCCCGTCGACAGCGCGATCCCGGCGATGCCCAGCGTGACGAGCGCCCACGGCTGCCAGTGAGCCAGCAGCGAGGACACGCCCTCGTGCCGCAGTGACTTCATGAGGCTCGCCGTCACCGCCGCGGTCAGCCCGAAAACCACGCCCGCCGCCGCCGCGAGCAGCCCGGCCCGGGTGTTTCGCGCGGTTACCTGCCCCAGGCCCACCGCCACCACCGTGATCACCACGACGATCCCGAAGGCCAGCAGCCAGCCCCCGGCCGGCACGGCCGCCCGCCCCGCGGACGGCGGCGCCACGGCCAGGAACACCGCCACCCCGGCTGCGACCAGGAGGCAGCCGCCCCAGTCGCGGGGCCGCAGCGGCCGCCGGGACCACCGCGCGGCCAGCGGCAGCGCGAACAGCAGGTCGGCGGCCACGATCGGGGCGACCAGGGTCAGCGGACCGTAGGCCAGGGCCAGCGCCTGCAGGCCGTACGCGGCGGTGGCCGTGGCCAGCCCGGCCAGCCACAGCGGCCGCCGGGCCACGTCGGCCAGCAGCCGAAGCGACGGCCCGCGCCGCTGCCGGGCCAGTCCCGCCTGCCGGTGCTGCAGCGCGGCCGCCACGCCGAACGCGCAGGCGGCCGCGAGCGCAGCGAAGGCCGGGACCGCGAGTCCGCCACCACTGCTCATGATCACCTATGCAACCGCCCGGCCGTGCCCGGGCGGTGCATCCAGTGTGGTGACGGTGTGAAGAAATACAACTACAGGGAGTAGAACAGCATAATCCGGTTGCCCGGGCCGGCCGCGGGTACTTAGCATGGCCTCGTCGCCGCAGCGCGCGGCGCACCTGACTCAGGAGGGAGGCGCGCGATGACCACCAGTCCGCAGGCGCCTCCCGGATTCCGGGCCGGACCGGCCTGACCGGTCCGGGCGGCGCCTCTGCTCAGCAGAGGAAGACATGACTCCTGATCCGGCGGCCCCTGGCCGCACCGACGACATCCCGGCGAGCTTCGACGAGCGCGCCATCCTGACCGCCATGCTCGACTACGCCCGCGACACGGTGCACGCCAAGTGCGCCGGGCTGGCCGAACAGGACGCCCGCCGGGCCTTCCTGCCCGGGTCCCCGCTGACCACGATCAGCGGCCTGGTCAGCCACCTGCGCTGGATGGAGCACGCCTGGCTCGAGGTCAGCCTGGCCGGCCAGCCGAGCCGGGCACCGTGGACCGACGAGGACCCCGACCGCGAGTGGCGCGTGGCCCTCGACATCCCGGTCAGCGAGCTGCTGGCCGAGTACCGGTCGGCCTGCGCGCGGAGCCGCGACCTGGTGGCCGGCCTGGACCTGGACACCTTGTCCAGGGGCAAGCTGGAGTGGCGTGCCGAGCCGCTCACGCTGCGGTGGATCCTGTTCCATCTCCTCGAGGAGACCGCCCGGCACAACGGCCACATCGACATCCTGCGCGAGCTGGCCGACGGCACCACCGGCCGCTAGCCCGGCCGGGTGCCTCAGGCCACCGTGAGCAGGGTCTTGCCGATCGCGGTGCGGGCCTCGATCGCGGCGTGGGCCGCGGCCGCGTCGGCCAGCGGGTACAGCTGCCCGATGTGCGGGCTGATCCGGCCGGCCGCGACCGCGGCCAGGACGCGCTCCGCGCCCCGCGCGTGCTCACCATCGGTGGGCTGGGCCTGCTCGATGCCCCGCACGCTGATCCGGCGCCGCTCGGCGTCCTGCGGATCGATCGGCGCGAAGGTCCCGCTCGGCGTCCCGTGGGCAGAGAACCGCCCGCCGGCCGCCGTGATCCCGAACGCGGCCCGGCCCAGATCCCCGCCGACGCCGTCGAATACCACCTGCGGCCCGGCGCCGCCGGTCGCCGCCAGGACCTGCTGCGTCCAGTCCGGCTCGCTGTAGTCGACGGTGGCCTCGGCGCCCAGGGCCGCCACGGCGCCGAGTTTCTCGGCGCCGCGCGCCGCCCCGATGACCCGCGCGCCGGCGGCGCGGGCGAGCTGCGCGAGGAGGATCCCGAGGCCGCCCGCCGCGCCGAGGATCAGTACCTGCTCGCCCCGGCCGATGCCCGTCCGCTCGGCGAGCCGTTCCGCCGTGACCCCGTCGTGCAGGAGGGCCGCGGCGTCGCGGAGACCGACCCCGTCCGGCACCGCGACGACCCGGTCGATGGCCGCCGCGGCGCGCGCGGCGTAGCCGCCCGCCCCGCCCGGCCCGCCGGTGCGCGCGATCACCCGCCGCCCGAGCCAGGCCCGGTCGACGCCGTCACCGGCCGCCGCCACCACTCCCGCCACCCCGCCGCCCGGCACGTAGGGCGGCCGGGCCGGAAAGAAGCCGGCCGCCCGGCCCGAGCGGATCATCGCGTCGAGGAAGATGACGTCGGCCGCCGCCACGTCGATCACGACCTCGCCCGGCCCGGCCTCGGGGTCCGGCGCCGTCGTCGCCGTGAGCACCTCCGGGCCGCCGAACCGGGTGACCTCAATGACCTGATGCATAAGGCTCATAGCCCGAAAGGCTAGGACCTCAAGCGCGGTTGAGGTCAAGGCGGCGATGCCGTCCCCGCCTCCGCCGCCGCGGAGCCGCGAGCGCCGGGCTCAGAACAGGCGGAGCGAGCTGTCGTCGGTGCCGCGCATGACCTCGTAGTCGAGCGTCACGCAGCGGATGCCGCGGTCCCGGGCCAGGACGCGGGCCTGCGGCCGGATCTCCTGGGCCGCGAAGATGCCCTGCACCGGGGCGAGAAGCGGATCGCGGTTCAGCAGCTCCAGGTAACGGGTGAGCTGCTCGACGCCGTCGATGTCGCCGCGCCGCTTGATCTCGACCGCGACGCTCCCGCCGGCCGCGTCCCGGCACATGATGTCGACTGGCCCGATGGGCGTCGGGTACTCCCGGCGGACCAGCCGCCATCCCGGGCCGAGCACGTCCAGCTGCGCCGCCAGCAGTTCCTGCAGGTGCGCTTCGACGCCATCCTTGACCAGGCCGGGATCGACTCCCAGATCGAACGCGGTGTCGCTGAGAATCTCCGCCAGCTCGATCGTCAGCGTCTCGCCTGATTTTCCCGTGACCACCCAGCGGCCGGGCTCCTCCGCCAGCCGGCACGGCGGGGACATCCAGTTGAGCGGCTTGTAGCTGCCGCCGTCGGAGTGCACCAGCACCGAGCCGTCGGCCTTGACCATGATGAGCCGGGTCGCCAGCGCGAGATGGGCGGAGAGCCTGCCCGCATAGTCCACGCTGCACCGGGCGATAACCATCCGCACGGGAGCTAACTGTAGCCGCTGCGGCCGTTGACAGCCTGCGATGCGCCGATCGAACATGGCAGTCAGCTCTCCCGGCTCCGCGAAAGGTCGAACTCATGAGTCCGATGCGCAGGCTGACCGCTGCTGGCTTAACGGCTGCGGCGCTGATGGGCGGGCTGGGGACAGTCTCGCTGGCCACGGCGGCCACCGCGAATGCCGCCACCATGGTCGAGTACGCGGCGCACGCTCCCGCCGCGGCGGCCCCGGACGGGCGGGCCTGGAACGGCATTCCGGGCGCGACCGCCGCCCCCGACGGGCGGGCCTGGAACTAGCGGATCAAGCGGGCGAGTCCGGGCGGACTCGGCGCCTTCGGCACGATGTTCCTCCCGGCCGGGGAGGCCCCAGGCGCGCAACTGTAAGGTTCGCGCCATGGACATCCGCCAGGTGGCCGTCGTCGGCCTGGGAACCATGGGCGCAGGCATCGCCGAGGTCTTCGCGCGGGCCGGGCTCGACGTCGTCGCGGTCGAGGCCGACCCGGCGGCGCTGCGCCGCGGGCTGGACCTGCTGGAGCGATCGCTGGACCGCGCGGTCAGCCGCGGCCGCCTGACCGCGCAGGAGCGGTACGCCATCGGCGCGCGCGTCCGGCCGGCCGCGGGCTATGCCGAGGCAGCCGGCGCCGACCTGGCCATCGAGGCCGTGCCCGAGCGCCCGGACCTCAAGCACGAGGTCTTCGCCGAGCTGGACCGGGTGCTGGCGCCGCCCGCGATCCTGGCCACCAACACCTCGTCGCTGTCGGTCACCGCCATCGCCGCCGCCACCGGCCGCCCCGGCCGGGTCGTGGGCCTGCACTTCTTCAACCCGGCCCCGGTGATGAAGCTGGTCGAGGTGGTCGGCACCGTCCTCACCGACGACGGCGTGACCGCCGCGGCCGCCGGCCTGGCCCGCCGCCTGGGCAAGACCCCCGTCCAGGTCACCGACCGGGCCGGCTTCGTGGCCAACGCCCTGCTGCTGCCCTACCTCAACCACGCCGCCCGGCTGCTGGAGACCGGCTTCGCCAGCCGTGCGGACATCGACCTGGCCGCGACGGCCGGCCTCGGGCTGCCGATGGGCCCGCTGGCCCTGCTCGACCTCATCGGCCTCGACACCGCGCTGTCGATCATGGAGGTGCTGGCCGCCGAGTTCGGCGGCTCGCGCTACCTGGCCGCGCCGCTGCTGCGCCGCCTGGCCGGAGCGGGCGCGACCGGCCGCAAGTCCGGCCGCGGCTTTTACGACTACGCCGCCGGGACACCGCAAACACCCGACACCCGAAACGGGGCCGCCGGGCCACTGCCCGCCGCGATCACGCTGATCGTGCCCGGGGCCGACGGCGACAGCGTGCTCGCTGATGCGCTCGCCCGGGCCGGGATCACCGTGAATACGGACCCGGCGGGCGGCAGCGACCTCGTTCTGATCGAAAAGGCCCTCGGGGATCCGGTGCTGGCCGCCGCGCTCGCCACCGGGCGTCCCGGCGATGCCGTCGGCCTGCACAAGGCAGGCGGGGACCTGGCCGAGCTCGTGCTCACCCGGCTGGCGACGCCGGCGGCCGCCGACGGGGCGGCCGCGGTCGCCGCCCGGCTGGGCTGGCGGGCGGTGCGCGCCCCGGACCGGCCCGGCTTCCTGGCCGGGACGCTGCTGTACCCGCACCTGGCCGACGCCGTCCGGATGGTGCAGGACGGCTACGCGTCGCCCGCCGACGTGGACACGGCCATGACGCTCGGCTGCGGGTACCCGCGCGGCCCGCTGGAGCTGCTCGACGAGGCCGGGCCGGCCACCGCGCTGGCCGTGCTGGAGGCCATGCAGCGGGCGTACGGGGACCCGGCGTTCGCGCCGCCGCCGCTGCTGGCCGACTACGCGGCCGCGGGCCTGCGCTTCCGGGACTGAGCCCGGCCCGGCGTCACATACGGTGACATCCGTGAGCCCCCGCAAGGCCCGCCGCCTCCCCGCTGAGCAGCCCAACCGTCCCCGGCGCGGGGCCGGCCGCGCACCCGCGGCGGCCCGCGGGGCGGGGGAGGAGCCGGCCGTCCGGCTGGGGCCGCCGCAGCTCCAGGCGTGGCCGGACGGCGACTGGGTGGTCCGCCAGGTGCCCGGCGCGGCGGCCACCAAGATGTACCGGTGCCCGGGCTGCGACCAGGAGATCCAGCCGGCCGTCGCGCACGTCGTGGTGTGGCCGGCCCAGGCCGATCGGGCCGAGGGACGCCGGCACTGGCACAATTCGTGCTGGCAGCGCCGTCCACGGCGGCCCGGCCCCTGGCCGGCCAACATCCGCTGACTGACTTCGCCGAGGAGCCCATGACCGAGATCCGGGCCAGCACGATCCTGCCTGCGCGGCGGGAGCCGGTGACCCTGCACACGGCCGACGGGCTGGCCCTGGTCGGCGAGCTCGCCCGGCCGCTGGACCGGCCGCCGGCCGCCACCCTCATCTGCCTGCACCCGCTGCCCACCGCCGGCGGCATGATGGACAGCCACGTGCTGCGCAAGGCGTCCTACCGGCTGCCCGCCCTGGCCGGGCTGGCCGTGCTGCGGTTCAACACCCGGGGCACGTCGTCGGAGCAGGGCACCAGCGAGGGCACGTTCGGGGACGGGGTGGCCGAGCGGCTGGACGTGGCCGCCGCGATCAGCTACGCCACCGAGAACGACCTCCCCGGCCGGTGGCTGGTGGGCTGGTCGTTCGGCACGGAGCTGGCCCTGCGCTACGGCAACGACCCGGCCGTCTCGGGCGCGATCCTGCTGTCGCCGCCGCTGATCCGGGCCGGGGCGGCTGACCTGGACGGGTGGGCCGCCACCGGCCGCCCCCTGGTGGCGCTGGTCCCGGAGTTCGACGACTACCTGCGGCCCGATGAGGCCCGGGCCCGGTTCGCCCGGGTGCCGCAGGCGGAGGTGGTGGGCGTCGACGGCGCCAAGCACCTGTGGGTGGGGGAGAAGTACGTCTCCATCGTGCTGAACCAGATCGTCCGCCGGGTCAGCCCGGCCGCTTTTCCGCTGCCCACCGAATGGAAGGACTGACCGTGAGCCTGTTTGACCTGACCGGAAAGAAAGCGTTCGTCACCGGAGCCTCGCGCGGCATCGGGCAGGTCATGGCCGTGGCCTTCGCGCAGGCCGGGGCCGACGTGGCGCTGGTCGCGCGCGGCGCGGACGGCCTGGCCGAGACGGCGGCGGGCGTCGAGGCGGCCGGCCGCCAGGCGTTCGTGATCCCGGCCGACGTGACCAGCCGGGAGCAGGTCGCGGACGCGGTCGGCACCGCCATCGGCAAGCTCGGCTACGTCGACATCGTGGTCAACAACGCGGGCGGGTCGAACTTCATGGTCGACTTCCGGGACCTGCGGCTGGGCGGCTGGGACAAGATCATGCAGCTGAACCTGAACTCGGCCGTCTACGTGTGCCACGCCTTCGCCGGCCACCTGCTGGAGCGCGGCCGGGGGTCGGTCATCAACGTCGCGTCGGTGGCCGGGGTGGTCTCGGCCCCGACGATGTCCCCGTACGGGGCGTCCAAGGCCGGGCTGATCTCGCTGTCCAAGACGCTGGCCGTCGAGTGGGGCGCGAGCGGGGTGCGCGTCAACGCCCTGTGCCCCGGCTGGACGGCGACCGCGCTCAACCGCAACCTGTGGGAGGACCCGGAACTCGGGCCGGCCCGGGTCGCGAACGTGCCGATGGCGCGCTGGGGCCGGGCTGAGGAGATGGCCGGGCCGGCCGTCTTCCTGGCCAGCGACGCCTCCTCCTACATGACCGGCCAGGTCCTCGTGGTCGACGGCGGGCAGACGACCGGGTCCTAGCCCGCTCCATGGCAAAGGCCCCGTCCCGGAGACTTCCGGGACGGGGCCTTTCGCTGCTAGCGGGTTACTCGGTCCACCACTCGTCGTCGTCGCCCTTGCCGGACTTGGCGCCGGCCGGCTGCTTGGCCGCTCCGGCACCGCCGGTCGGGGCCGGAGCCGCGGGCGCCCCCTGCGCGGGCTTGGGCGCCTGGGCCTGGTGCGCACCCTGCGGCGCCTGCGCGCCGCCGTTGGTGCCCGGTCCCGCGGTGACTGCCTTGGTCACCGGGGCGGCGACCGCGGGGGCGGCGGCCGGCGCCTTGAGCGCGTCGGCGAGACCCGGCATCTGGGTCCCGAGCAGCTGGCTGATCTGCGCCAGGTGCGCCGCCACGCTGTCCTTCTGCTTGTTCAGGTCGTCCACGTGCCGCTGTGCCTGCGTGCGGACCCGGTCGGCCTCGGCCTTGGTGTCGGCCAGCAGCTGGTCGGCCTGGGCCTTGGCCTGCGCGACGATCTGGTCGGCGTTCTTCTTGGCGTTGCTGACCAGCTGACGGGAGTGCTGGTCGGCGTCCCGCCGGGTCTGCTCGGCCTGGGCGCTGGCCTTGGTCGCCCGCTGCTCGGCGGTGGCCGCGCGCTGCTCGGCCTCCGACACCAGCTTCTGCGTGGCGGCCTGGGCCGCGGCGAGCCGCTCGGCTTCCTGCCGCTCGGCCTCCTCGCGGCGCGCGGCGAGCTGGATGTCGAACTCGGCCTCGGCCTGAGCCCGCTGCGCCTCGCTCTCCTCCAGGATCCGCTGGGCCTGGCTGCGCATCTCGTCAGCCTGCCGCTTGGACGTGGTGAGGATCTCGTCCCGCTCGCGCTTGGACGACGCCCGCATCTGGGCGACCTCGCGCTCGGCAGTGGTCCGCATCTTGGCGACCTCGCGCTCGTTGGCCGCCCGCTTCTCCGCCACCTCGTGGTCGGCGGTGGCGCGCAGCTTGGCCACCTCGCGCTCGGTGGTGGAGGTCAGCTCGTCGGCCTCGCGCCGGGCACCGGTGCGGATGCCGTCGGCCTCGCGCTCGGCCGAGCTGCGCTGGTCGTCGGTCTCGCGCTTGGCGTTGGCGCGCAGCTCGCCGGCCTCGTTCTCGGCCGCGGCCCGCAGCTCGGCGGCCTCGACCTTGGCCGCGGCGTTGAGCTCGTTGGCGGCGGAGCGGGCCTCCTGCACTATCTCGGTGGCCTGCTCCTCGGCGAGGCGGAGCAACTGCTCAATGCGGGAGCCCAGGCCGGCGTACGTCGGGCGTTCCTGTTCCTGGAGCTGCCGGTGTGCGTCGGTGAGCTCCTGCTGCAGGGCCTGGGACTGGTCCCGGTGCTGGCGGAGATCGCCGTCGACCTGCTTCAGGTACTCATTTACCTGGTGCGGGTCGTACCCACGCATGACCCGGGCGAAGTCGCGCTGCGGAGTTTCCTCGAAGAAGTTGCTGAGCTGAGCATCGATGTCGGGCTGCATGTCGCCTAATCCTGTGTAGACGGGGGAATTCGCACACCGGGACAACCGTCTCGTGACTCCTACCGCCGGGCAGGGCGACGCCCACCGGCGACCCCTCACCCGGCCGGCACGCAATTCCGCTCGCCCGGTCCTGGCAGCGTACTCCCCCGCTGCGGCGAAGGCGGGGTGTTCGGGGTTGCTCGCGCCGGAGTTACTTGTTTTTGGTGAAATGTCATTTTTCTTAGTCTAATTTAACTCACGAGTAAGGCGCCGCTGGGGCGTGAGTGACGGGTGAGCAGGCCGGGCCGCGCGCGGGATCAGCGCGCGCCGGGGCCGCGGTTGCTCGCCCGGGGTCCGCGGCAGGCCCCTGACCTGCAGCGGGAGTATTTTCCCGGCGGTCGCGGAGGCGGTCGCGGGCGGACCGCGCGCCGGGTGGCGGCCGGAGCGCCGGCGGGCGCTCCGCGGCGCGCCCGCCGGCCCGGTAAAAGGGACAGTAATTGGACGGCCGGCGAAACGCCGGATCGCGTCCTCAGGGAGTCGCGGTGCGCGCCTGCACGAGCTCGGTCAGGACCCCGCCGACATCGGCCGGGTGAAGGAACGCTATCGACGCTCCCATGGAGCCGTGCCGGGGACGCTGGTCAATCAGGCGCACGCCGCTGGCGCCGATCGACGCCAGCGCGGCTGTGATATCCGCCACGCCGTAGCCGACGTGGTGCACCCCCTCGCCGCGCCGGTCCAGGAACCGCCCGACCGGGGTGTCCGGGCTGAGCGGCTCGAGCAGCTGGACGTAGGAGCCGCCCGCCGGCCCGTCCGCGACGTGGAGCATCGCCTCGCGGACGCCCTGGCTCTCGTTCACCTCGCGGCTGACGACGGTCAGCCCCATGACCGACTCGTAAAAGGCGATCTTCGTCTCCAGGTCGCGGCAGGCAATGCCCACGTGGTCGATGCGGGTCAGCATGCAATACACCCCTCTGGCCTCGGTGCTTCTGCCGAGTATCGTTTCAGGTATGCAGGAACCAGTGATTGTCGGCGGGGCCAGGACGGCCATCGGACGGCTGCTCGGATCGCTGAGCGGCCTCAGCGGGACGGACCTGGGCGGCATCGCCATCAAGGCCGCCCTGGAGCGGGCCGGGCTGCCGGGTGACCAGGTCGACTACGTGATCATGGGCCAGGTGCTGCAGGCGGGCGCCGGGCAGATCCCGTCCCGGCAGGCGGCCGTGGCCGGCGGCATTCCCATGACCGTCCCGTCGCTCACCATCAACAAGGTCTGCCTGTCCGGCCTGGACGCGATCGCGCTGGCCGCCCAGCTCATCCGGGCCGGCGAGTTCGATGTCGTGGTGGCGGGCGGCATGGAGTCCATGTCGCAGGCGCCGCACCTGCTGCCGGGCGCCCGGCGCGGCTTCAAGTACGGCTCGGCGGAGCTGGTCGACTCCATGGCCCACGACGGCCTGACCGATGCCTTCGACCACCTGGCCATGGGCGAGTCGACCGAGCGCCACAACGGCCGGCTCGGCATCAGCCGGGCCGAGCAGGACGAGTTCGCGGCCCGGTCGCATCAGCTCGCCGCGCGGGCCGCCAAGGACGGCCTGTTCGCCGAGGAGATCGTCGGCGTGCCCCTGCCGCAGCGCCGCGGCGACCCGCTGATGTTCGACACCGACGAGGGCGTCCGGCCCGACACGACCGCCGAGTCGCTGGCCGGGCTGCGCCCCGCCTTCGCCGCCGACGGCACCATCACGGCCGGGACGGCCTCCCAGATCTCCGACGGGGCGTGCGCGGTGGTGGTCATGTCGGCCGCCGAGGCGGAGCGCCGCGGCGCGACCGTGCTGGCCCAGATCGGCGCGCACGGCGTCGTCGCCGGGCCCGACAACTCGCTGCACTCCCAGCCGTCCCGCGCGATCGAGAAGGCCCTGGGCCGGGACGGCGCGACCGTGGCCGACCTGGACCTGATCGAGATCAACGAGGCGTTCGCGGCCGTGGCCATCCAGTCGATGCGCGACCTGGGCGTGGATCCCGGCCGGGTGAACGTCAACGGCGGGGCCATCGCCGTCGGCCACCCCATCGGCGCGTCCGGCGCCCGCATCGCGCTGCACCTCATCACCGAGCTCCGCCGCCGGGGCGGCGGCCTCGGCGCCGCGGCGCTGTGCGGCGGCGGCGGCCAGGGCGACGCGCTGCTCTTCCGGGTGCCCGCGCCCGCCGGTGACTGACGGCCCCGGGCCGGCCGCGGGCCAGGGGCGGCGCCGCGGGCCGGCCGACCCCGAGGCGCTGATCTCGGCCGCGCGGGACGGCGACCCGCGCGCCCTGGCCCGGCTGGTCTCGCTGGTCGAGGACTCGGCCGGCGAGCTGCGCCAGGTCATGAAGGTCATCGCGCCGCTGGCCGGCGGTGCCCACGTCATCGGCCTGACCGGCTCGCCGGGGGTCGGCAAGTCGACCGTGACCGGCGCCCTGGTGCGCGGCTACCGCAGCGCGGGCCAGCGCGTCGGCGTCCTCGCCGTCGACCCGACCTCCCCGTTCAGCGGCGGCGCGCTGCTGGGTGACCGCGTCCGCATGCAGGACCACGCCACCGACGACGGCGTGTTCATCCGGTCCATGGCCAGCCGCGGGCACCTCGGCGGCCTGGCCTGGGCGACGCCCCAGGCGCTGCGGATCCTCGACGCGGCGGGCTTCGACGTGATCCTGATCGAGACCGTCGGCGTCGGCCAGGCCGAGGTCGAGATCGCCGCCACCGCCGACACCACGCTGGTCGTCGTCGCGCCGGGCATGGGCGATTCCATCCAGGCGGCCAAGGCCGGCATCCTGGAGATCGCCGACGCGTTCGCGGTCAACAAGAGCGACCGCCCCGGCGCCCAGGAAGTCGTCCGCGACCTGCGCACCATGCTGGCCATGGCCCGCTACGGCCCCGACGACTGGAAGCCGCCGATCGTCAGCACCACCGCCGGAACCGGCGACGGGATCGCCGACCTGGCCGCCGCCCTCGGGTCGCACCTGGCCTGGCTGGAGAAGTCCGGCGAGCGGGCCGCCCGCCGCCAGGCCCGGGCCCGCGACGAGATCACCGCCATCGCCGTCGCCGAGCTGCAGCGCCGCCTCGGCGGCCTCCCCGGCGAGGCCCGCCTGGAGGACCTGGCCGCCCGCGTCGCCGCCGGCGACCTGGACCCCTACTCCGCCGCCGACGCCCTCATCACCGCCTGACCGCCCTCCGGCGCGCCTCGCGCGCCGGCTGCCGGCCGCCCATCAGGCTCCCGGCCCGCGCCCCGGCACTCAGCCCGTCCGGCTGGCCGCCGCTCGATCCCGACCCGCCCCATCAGCCGCGCCAGTTCCACGCGGTCATGATCGCGGGAAGACTGCTCACCACAGGATGTGAGTAACCCTCCCATGATCATGCTCCGGGGGCGGCTCGCCGCGTTCTGGTAGGCGCGGGTCCGGGGAGCGCGCGATGACCGCGGCAGCGAGGGGTCCGGTGACTGTTCTCATGATCACGCAGGCTTTTGCACACCGCCGTGCCAAATCCTGCGCGATCATGGCAAGCCCAAAATAAGGAAGGCTTCTAGCTCCAGCGCGGTCCCCTTCAGGGGCTCCGGCCACACCAGCACCGCAGGAAGGGACGCCCGTGGTGCCCCATCCACCAGCGCCATGATCGCGACCGACTTCCGGGCAAGAGCCGGGCGCAAACGGTCGTGATCAAGCAGAGCGGGCTCCGCGCTAGCTGCCGGACCCGGTTCGGCCGGGCTCGCTGCCGCGCTCGGCGATCCGTCCGGCCGGGGCGGGCACCGGCACCGTGGTTTCCTCAGCATCGCCAGAGAGCGCCGCACTGTCTGCCGCGGGTGCAGCAGCGTCTTCGACGGCGGTGCCTCGGCCGCCGCCAGCACTGCCAGCCGCCATCCGGCCGGCGCCCGTGCCGTCTCCGGCGTTCCCGGGCCCACCGCCGCCCTCCGCCGCACCCCCGGCCGCCGCCCCCCCGGCCGCCGCCCCCCCGGCCGCCACGTCCCCCGTCCCGCGGGCGGCGGCGGCCTCGGCGGCGGCTTCCAGGACCGACTCGCTGCGGAGGCGGGCCTCGTAGGCATGCTTGCCGCCGCGGACGCCGAACAGCCGCTTGGTCAGGACCAGGTACAGCACCAGGGCCAGGTTGATCGCGAAGAAGATCAGCGTCGTGACCGTGACCTTCCGGGTCAGGTCGTAGATCTCCAGCGGGAGGCCGACGGAGGTGGCGACCATGGCGAAGTACTCGCCCCAGCGCCGGGCCAGCCACAGGCCGGTGCCCTCGACGATCTCGACCACGGCGTAGACCGCCAGGCCGGCCGCCAGCAGGGTGATGGAACGGGTGCTCAGCGTCAGCGCGTGCTGCACCAGGCCGACCAGCTTGGAGTGATCGATCCGGTAGCCGAGCTGGGAGAACAGCTCGCGCAGGATGGGCAGCTCGCGGTTGAAGCTCGCGCTGATGGACTGCCGCGCCGACCGGAACCGCCACAGCCCGTACGCCAGCCCGAGGAAGGCCAGCGCGCGCACGAACCGCTCGATCGCGAAGATGCGGAGGATCAGCGCGCTGCGGACCTCCTGGCCGCGGCGTACGCTCGGCGCGCTGCTCGCCGGGCCGTGCCCGCCGGGATCACCGGGGATGAAGTCCGCGCAGCGCAGGCAGCGCCAGGCCGTCCCGGCCGCGGTGCCGGCGCGCAGCTGCTCCTGCAGCTCCGGCTCGTCGGGCGCGAACGTGACGTGCCCGGCGCGTCCGCACCCGAGCAGGCTCCAGTCCATCGGTGCAGCCTATGACAGGATGCCTGCCGCCCTGCAGCCAACACTCGGCCGGTCCTCAGGCCGCCCGCCCGGCCGAAGACCGCGACCGCGCACGGCCTAGCCGGGCACCAGGATGCCGTTGGCCAGCGTGAGGACGTCGCCGCAGGCCCGGGTCAGGGAGTCGGCGTCCCGCCCCGACGCCACGATGCCGGTGTCCAGGCCGATGTCGCGGATGCAGGCCGCGAGCTCCGCCGCGTCCAGCGGGTCGAGGCCGTCGAGCAGCCCGTCGATCAGGAGCAGCTCGGGCTGGTGGACCGCGGCGGCGGCCAGGCGGGCGCGCCGGGCCACGGGATCGGGCGCGGCCCGCACCGGGACGTCGGCCCAGGGCAGGAGCGCGAGCCGGTCGAGGATGTCGGCGGTGAGCAGGTTCCGGTCCCGGCGCGGCAGCCGGGTCCGGCGGGCGGCGTGGTCGACCAGCCCGCGGATCCGGACCGTGCTGCCGATCAGCGGGCCGGTGCGGCGCACGATGCCGATGCGCGCCCGGACCGCCCCGCGGCCCCGCTCGGTCCGCATGTCCTCGCCGAGCACGCGCAGCTCGCCGTAGCTCGGCGCGATCAGGCCGGCCAGCAGGTCGACGACGGCGGAGGCCGCGGCGCGGCTGGAGATGAGGATGCCCAGCGCGGGCTGGCCGGTCAGCGGCGATTCCAGCCGGAAGCTGGCCGTCCGCAGCGAGAATCCCCAGCTGCGCTGCACGCCCACGCCCGCGGCCAGCACGGCCGTGGCCGGCCGCGGCGGCGCGGGCCGCGTCGCCACCGACATCGCCGTCATGGCGAGCCGCCGGGCCGTGCTCGCGGACCGGCCCCGGACCGGGCCGGCAGCGACCGCAGCGGCGAAGGATACCGACCCACGAAATCCCCCGACTTTGTCTGGTCACATGCTTCTCAAGCAGGCAATGTAACGCTGTGTAACTAAGTCGTCCGGCAGGCGCGCCGCACCGAGCGCCGCACGGCCCGCGACACCCCGGCCGCCGGCGCCCGCGCCCGGTACCTTGTGCCTGTGCCCAAACCGCTTGATCTGCCCTTTGACCCGATCGCGCGCGCCGCGCAGATCTGGGAGAAGCGCTTCGGGGACGCCCGCGCGATGGCGGCGGTGACGGCCATCATGCGGGTGCAGCAGATCCTGCTGGCCGAGCTGGACGGCGTGCTGCGGCCCTACGGCCTGACCTTCGCCCGGTACGAGGCGCTGGTCCTGCTCAGCTTCAGCCGGGCCGGCGCGCTGCCCATGCGGCTGATCGGCCAGCGCCTGATGGTCCACCCGACCAGCGCGACCAACACGATCGACCGGCTGGAGCAGCAGGGCCTGGTGGTCCGCCGGCCCAACCCCCGCGACGGCCGCGGCACGCTGGCCGAGATCACCGCGGCCGGGCGGGCGGCGGTGGCGCGCGCGACCGCCGACCTGATGGCGGCCGACTTCGGGATGAGCGGCTACGACCCGGCCGACCTGGACAGCATCTCGGCCATCCTCCGCGGCCTGCGGGTCGCGGCCGGCGACTTCGCCGACGACGGGCCGGCCGCCCCCCGCGCGGATGAATCCCCAGCGTAACGCCCACGCCCGAGCCAGCCGCACCCCGCGCGTCGCGCCGCCCCGGCCGGTCAATCCATGTAACGTCCGCTAACGCTGTGTAACCAAAGCGGAGGGCGGAACATGACGGCAAGGCGGGTTTCCCGGCGGCAGGCCATCGGGCTCGGGGTGGGCGCCGCGGCGGCCGGCGCCCTGGGCGGCGCCGTGCTGACGCGCGGCACGCCGGAGGCCCTGGCCGCCGCGAGCCGGATCGGCCAGGAGCTCCGCCAGCCGCGCGTGCTGCGCAGCGCCCACGGCGAGCTGAACGTCCAGCTGACCACCCGGCCGGGCCTGATCGACATGGGCGCGCCCCGGCTGGTCCGGACCTGGACCTACAACGGCGCCGTGCCCGGCTACACGTGGGACGTCCGGCCCGGCGACACCATCCGGGTGCACCTGCGCAACCGGCTCCCCGAGCTGCATCACCCGCCGGTCATGCGCATGGACCGGCCGCACGAGTGGACGACGACCAACCTGCACACCCACGGGCTGCACGTGTCGCCGTCGGGACGGGCCGACAACATCTTCCGCGTCGTCTCGCCCGGCAAGGACGATCACCTGGTCATCCCGCTGCCCGGCGACCACACCGGCGGCATCTTCTGGTACCACCCGCATCACCACGGCGGGGTCACCCAGGCGCTGCGGGCCGGGCAGGCCGGCGCGCTGATCGTCCGGGGCGAGATCGACCGGGTGCCCGAGGTCCGGGCGGCCGCCGAGAAGGTCATGGTGCTGCAGGCGATCGAGCTCGGCGACAACTACGAGCTGCTGCCCCCGAACCCGGACCCGAAGACGCCGGAGGAGTCGTTCTTCCCCCGCACCCGCGTCCTGTACACGGTCAACGGGGTGCTGAAGCCGAAGGTCACGATGCACCCCGGCGAGGTGCAGCGCTGGCGGATCCTCAACGCCGCGGCGAACAACTTCATGTCCCTGCACCTGAAGCGGCACGACTTCCACGTGCTGGCCTGGGACGGCCTGACCCTGGACGAGGCGGAGCAGACCGACGTGGTCATGCTGTCGTCCGGCAACCGGGTGGAGCTGCTGGTCAAGGCGGGCAAGCCGGGCCGCTACGACCTGGTCCTGACCCCCGGCAGCAGCGGCATGCCCGACATCCCGGGCATGCCGGAGGCCGGCCCGCCGGTACCGGGGGAGGCTCCGCCCGGGCACGAGATGGCCATGCCCGGCTTCCCGCTGGTGCAGGGCGAGCTGGACAAGCGGACCATCCTCACCGTGGAGGTGACGGGCCACGGCCGCGAGATGGGCCTGCCCGCCGGGCTGCCCGCGTTCGACCAGGCCATCCTGCCGATCGCCGCGCACCGGAACTTCGCCTTCACCATCAACGAGCCCGACGGCATGTTCGTGAACTTCGGCATCGACCACCACTCCTACGACCCGGCCCGGCCTCCGTACCGGCCGGTGCTCGGCACGGCCGAGGAGTGGACGCTGACGAATGACTTCGACCCGGCGATGGGCGTGCACGCGCACGTGTACCACATCCACACGAATCCGTTCAAGATCACGAAACGAAACGGGGCGCTCCTGGCCAAGCCCCTGTGGCGGGATACCTACGTGCTCACCAAGCGGGGCGGGGACTCGATCACGTTCGAGTCCAACTTCCTGGACTACCCGGGCAAGTTCGTCGAGCACTGCCACATCGTGTCGCACGAGGACCTGGGCATGATGTCCGAGATCCAGGTGGTCAGGCGCGCCTAGCCGGCCTCAGACCTGGTGCGGCGCCCAGGTCTGGCCGCCGTCGCGGGTGACGAACACCTCGCCCAGCGCGGCGTTGGCGGGCAGCGCCACGCCCTGGGCGGGGGAGGTCATCCCGACGTAGCTGAACCCGCCCGCCGGCACCCCGCCCGCGACCGGCGCGCTGTGCCACGCCCCGGGGTCGGGCAGCGTGACCGACAGGATGCCGGTCGTGGTGGCCAGCACCACCCGGCCCGCGCTGGTGGCGGCCAGCGACCGGGGCTCGCCCGTGCCGCCGGGCGCCGCGACCTTGTCCCACTGCGCGCCGTCGGCGGACTCCCACAGCTGCCCCGGCCCGGCCGCGCCCGGCGCCGGGCAGTCCAGCAGCAGGACGCCGGCGCCGACCGCCAGCTCCCCGCCCTGCGGCGCGCCGCTGCCGGCCGTGCCGCCCGGTGCGCAGGGCGCCTTCCCGGCGTAGCTCCACGCGCCGCCGCCCACCGGGCCGCTCAGGATGTCGCCCGACGGCGCGTACAGGTAGCCCGTGCCGTTGTCCGGGCTGGCCGCGTTGCCCTTGATGGCCAGGCTGGCGGACCAGGCCTGGCTGGCGGTGCCCAGGGCCCCGGCCTGCAGGGCGCCGGGAATGCTCAGCGGGACCTGCTGCAGCGTCGCGGCCCCGGCCGCCGCGGAGTACAGCGAGAACGTCTGGCAGTCCCCGGCGTAGGCCGGCCCGCTGCCCCGGCAGCTGGCCAGCAGCACGAAGGCGCGGTTCCCGGCCGCCTCCAGGGCGGTCACCCGCAGCCCGAAGGTGGGCACCACGGTCCAGTGCCGCCCGCCGTCGGCGGTGGCGTACAGCGCGGGGCCGTAGGCCCACCCGTCGGACAGGTTGAGGAAGCGCAGCTGGCTGACCCCGGTCCCGCCGTCCGGGGCCGGGGTGACCGGCGCGCTCACGCCGTACCAGCTCGTCCCGTAGTCCGAGGTGCCCGCCAGCGAGGTGCAGTCGGCGGCCACCGGCGGCCCGCAGTGCCCGGGCGTGCCGGCCTGGCCGATGACGGCCCCGATCGAGTTGCTGATCATGGTGATGGAGGTCGGCTGGAAGCCGGCCGGGGCGGGCGCCCCCGACGTCGTGGCCGACAGGCCGGTCGAGGACTGGCCGGGCGAGCCGGCCACCGGCCCCGACGACGAGGCCGAGACGCTGGGCGGCGCGCTCGACGACGTGACCGGAGTGGAACTGTGCCCGCCCGCCGCGGCCGGGCCGGCCGGGCCGCTCCCGCCGCCCGACAGCAGCCCGGTGGCCGCCGCCGGGATCAGGACCGCGCCGGCGATGACGACCACCGCGCCGGCCGCGGCGGCCAGCGCCTGGTTGAGCTTGCGCCGGCGGGCGCGGCGGTGGATGCGCTCGAACGTCCCCGGCCGGGGGGCCAGCGGCTGCACGTCGCGGGCCAGCCAGGTGTCGAGGTCGTCGGGGGGCTCAGTCACGGGTATCTCCCAGCGCGGCCTTCAGGCGCGCACGCGCATGGTACAGGTCAGCCTTGACGGTGCCCTCGGGCCGGCCGAGCATGCCCGCGACCTCGCGGACGCCGAAGCCGCCGTAGTAATGCAGCAGGAACGCGCTGCGCTGCCGGTCCGGCAGGCCCTCGATCAGCGCGCGCACGTCGACGTCCTGGGCCGGGTGGTAGGCCCCGTCGGGCGCCCCCGCCGTCAGGGCCCGGATCGCCTTGCGCTCCCGGCCGGTCTTGCGCCAGTGATCGCGGACCAGGTTGGTCGCGATCATGTAGAGGTAGCTCTGCGGATTGTCCAGGCCGGTCCACCGGGCCAGCAGCCGGGTGAACGCCTCGGAGGCGATCTCGTGGGCCGTCTCGTCGTCGTCGACCAGGCGCCGGACCCAACCGGCCAGCCGCGGATAGCAGGCGTTGAAGAGGTCTTCCGCCGCCTGCTGGTCAGCCGCCCGGAGCCTGGCCGCCACCGCGCTCCCTTGTCTGTTCCGCCGAACCGGTGCCATCGGCCGGGACTCGCGAACGGCGGCGGCTGACACCGTGGCGGACAGCCCCGCCGCGCATCCCGCCTCGCTGCGATATCCCATCGGTTTGTACCACATTCCTGTCGCGTGCCCGGCTCAGTAACTACTAGGACGGCCGTCCGGCCTGTCCGGTTGGATCAAAATCCCGCGGCGCGGCGGCCCGGCGGGCGCGCGGCGCCCGGATAAAGACGTAAGCTGGCGAGGAAGATAGTAGGACGTCCTACTAAATCGCCCGGCGCACCCCGGAGCCACCGGGGCCGCCGGAGCCACGGGGAGGTGCGCCATGGACGGCCGGGAGCGCTGGCAGCGCCGGTATGACGCCTCGCGCAAGCGCGACGCGGATTTCACCACGCTGTCCGGCCTGGAGGTCGAGCCGGTCTACGGTCCGCCCGCGGGCGCCGTGGTGCCCGGCTTCGAGCGGATCGGGTGGCCGGGCGAGTTCCCGTTCACCCGCGGCCTGTACCCGGGCGGGTACCGGGGCCGGGCCTGGACCATCCGCCAGTTCTCGGGGTTCGGCAACGCGACCCAGACCAACGAGCGGTACAAGATGCTGCTGGCCGCGGGCGGCGGCGGCCTGTCGGTCGCCTTCGACATGCCGACCCTGATGGGCCGGGACTCCGACGACCCGAAGTCGCTCGGCGAGGTCGGGCACTGCGGCGTGGCCATCGACTCGGCCGCGGACCTGGACGTCCTGTTCGCGGGCATCCCGCTGGCCGACGTCACCACGTCCATGACCATCAGCGGCCCGGCCGTGCCGGTGTTCTGCATGTACCTGGCCGCGGCGCAGCGCCAGGGCGCCGACCTGAGCAAGCTCAACGGCACGCTGCAGACCGACATCTTCAAGGAGTACATCGCCCAGAAGGAGTGGCTGTTCCCGCCGCAGCCGCACCTGCGGCTCATCGGCGACCTGATGGAGTACTGCGCGCGGGAGATCCCCGACTACAAGCCGCTGTCGGTGTCGGGCTACCACATCCGCGAGGCCGGCTCGACCGCCGCGCAGGAACTGGCCTACACCCTGGCCGACGGGTTCGGGTACGTGGAGCTGGGGCTGTCGCGCGGCCTGGACATCGAGCAGTTCGCGCCGGGCCTGTCGTTCTTCTTCGACGCCCACATCGACTTCTTCGAGGAGATCGCCAAGTTCCGCGCCGCCCGGCGGATCTGGGCCCGGTGGCTGCGCGACGTCTACGGGGCCCGCACCGAGCGGGCGCAGTGGCTGCGGTTCCACACCCAGACGGCGGGCGTCTCGCTGACTGCCCAGCAGCCCGACAACAACATCGTCCGCACCGCGGTGGAGGCGCTGGCCGCGGTGCTGGGCGGCACCAACTCGCTGCACACCAACGCCCTGGACGAGGTGCTGGCCCTGCCCAGCGAGAAGGCGGCCGAGATCGCCGTGCGCACCCAGCAGGTGCTCATGGAGGAGACCGGCGTGGCCAACGTCGCCGACCCGCTCGGCGGGTCCTGGTACGTGGAAGCGCTGACCGACCGCCTCGAGGCGCAGGCCGAGGAGATCTTCGCGCAGATCAGGGCGATGAGCCCGGACGAGACGATGACCGGCGGCATCCTGCGCGGCATCGAGGACGGCTGGTTCATGGCCGAGATCGCCGAGGCGTCCTTCGACTACCAGCGCCAGGTCGAGAAGGGCGACAAGCGGGTGGTCGGGGTGAACTGCCACACCGACACCGTGGAGAAGCCGGTCGAGATCCTGCGGGTCAGCCACGAGGTCGAGGTCAGCCAGGTCCGCGAGCTGGCCCGGCGGCGGGCCGGCCGGGACGCCGCCGCGGCCGACGCCGCGATGGCCGCGCTGATGAGCGCGGCGCGCAGCGGCGAGAACATGATCCCGCCCATGATCGCGGCGGCCAGCGCCGAGGTGACGCTGGGCGAGATCTGCGGGGCGCTGCGCGACGAGTGGGGCGGATACGCCGAGGCACCGGCGTTCTGAACATTTGGGCCGAAACGGATGGCGTACCGCCCGCCGCGTTCCGCCGGGATGCGGCCTGCGGTGCGAGCTCGGCCCGTGATGCGGCAGGATGGAGTTATGCAGCAGCCTCAGGGTTTCTCCATCCAGGGCGCCGTGGATCTCGGTGCCCGGCAGGCCGCGGCGCAGCGCCGGCAGCGGGCCGCGCAGGCCCCGGCCGCCGACGCCGCGCCGGGCGCGGTCATCGAGGTCACCGACGAGACCTTCAACGCTGACGTCGTCACCCGGTCGCAGACCGTCCCGGTCATCATGGACCTGTGGGCGGAGTGGTGCGGCCCCTGCAAGCAGCTCGGCCCGATCCTGGAGAAGCTGGCCGCCGAGGCGGACGGCGCCTGGATCCTGGCCAAGGTGGATGTCGACGCCAACCCGCAGCTCAGCGCAGCGCTGCAGGTGCAGTCGATCCCCATGGTGGTGGCCGTGGTGGGCGGGCAGGTGGCCCACGGCTTCCTCGGCGCCATCCCCGAGCCGCAGGTCCGGGAGTGGCTGGCCCAGGTCATGGACATCGCCGCGCAGATGGGCCTGCAGCCGCCCGCGGGCGACGGCGGCGAGGCCGACGGCCAGCAGGCCGGGGCGCAGGGGCCGGGCGACCCCGGCGGGCCGGGCGGGGAGCCCGGTGATCCGCTGTATGACCCCGCCTACGCGGAGGCCCAGGACGCCATGGAGCGCGGCGACCTGAACGCCGCCGCCGCGGCCTTCGAGAAGGTGCTCGCGACCGACCCCGCGCACCCGTACGCGACGCAGGGCCTGCGCCAGGTCGAGCTGCTGCGCCGGGTCAGCTCCTACGACCAGGCCAGCGCCCGGCGGGACGCGGACGACAACCCGCAGGACGTCGACGCGCAGGCCCGGGTGGCCGACATCGACCTGGCCATGGGCCGGATCGAGGCCAGCTTCAACCGGATGCTCGACGCGGTCCGCGCGACCGCGGGCGAGGAGCGGGACAAGGCCCGCCGGCACCTGCTCGACCTGTTCGAGATCTTCCCGCCGCGCGACCCGCGGGTCACCAAGGCGCGGGTCACGCTGTCCAGCCTGCTGTTCTGACCGCCCGGGCCGGGGCGGTCAGCCGCGGTCCCCGTCGGCCAGGTGCTCCAGCGCGGGCAGCGCCGCGGCCAGCGCGGCCAGCTGGTCGGCGGGCAGCGTCAGCAGGTTCTCGGCCAGCACGCTGGTGGTCTCCTGGCGGACCCGGTCCAGCATGACGGTACCGAGCTCGGTAACGGAGATCAGCCAGGCCCGGGCGTCGCCCGGGACCGGGCTGCGCTCGACCAGGCCCCGTTCCTCCAGGGCGCTGACCAGCCGGGTCAGCGTGGAGGGCGCGATCCGCTCGGCGGCGGCCAGGTCACCCAGGCGCAGCGGCCCGTCGCGCGACACCGTGGCCAGGGCCGACAGCTGCGTCGGGGTCAGGTCGGCGACCTCGTGCCGGCGCAGCCGGCGGGACAGCCGCAGCAGCGCCGTCCGCAGGCGCGCGACGTCAATCAGCTCCGGCAGGGCCGGCTCTCCCGCGGCGGCCGGCGGCGGCTGCGGTGCGCTCTGCGGGTCCGCGGCCGGTAGCGCGGCGCTCGTTCGCGTGGACACCCTTGCAGGTTACGTGGCGCACGTGCCCGCCGCCCCGGCGAGCGGGCATCAGGAATCCGCGCGGGCGTCAGCCGAGGGCCAATCATGACGTTCTCGTGTCGCCCGCGGTCCGGACCGGTTCAGGCCGCCCAGCGGGAGCATGATGAGCGTATGGCGGATGAATCCCTGGGCGGGCGGCTGCTGGTGGCCACGCCGCTGCTCGGCGACCCTAACTTCCGGCGCACCGTGATCCTGATCGTCGAGGACGACCCGGACGAGGGGACGCTCGGGGTCGTGCTGAACCGGCCCACCGAGGTTCCGCTCGGCCAGGTCCTGGCGGCCTGGACCGAGCTGGTCACCGGGCCGCCGGTGGTCTTCCGGGGCGGGCCGGTCTCGCCCAACAGCGCGCTGGCGCTCGCGCTGGCCCGGTCCGGCGACGAGCCGCTCGGCTGGCGGTCGCTGGCCGGCTCGCCGCTGATGGCCCGGGTCGGCCTGGTCGACCTGGAGGCGCCCCCCGAGCTGCTGGCAGGCGGCATCACCTCGTTCCGGGTGTTTGCCGGGTACGCCGGCTGGGGAGCCGGGCAGCTGCAGGCCGAGATCGACGAGGGCGCCTGGTACGTCCTGCCCGGCGACCCCGCCGACGCCTTCATCGACGACCCCGACCGGCTGTGGCCGGACGTGCTGCGGCGGCAGGGCGGCGAGCTGGCCCTGGTCGCGACGTATCCCGACGATCCGGTCCTCAACTGAGCCGCTCGGCGGGCCGGGCCCGTTTGGCCGGCGCGGTAAACTCCTCCGTTATGAGCACAGAGGTCCTGCCCGGCAGCAGCACCCGCCTGGACGAAGACGTCCGGCCCGATCTCTCGTTCGGGGACGGCGACCACGAGCGCTTCGCGCACTATGTCGACAAGGACAAGATCGTCGACAGCGCGGTCCTCGGCACGGCGGTCGTCGCGATCTGCGGCAAGGTCTGGGTGCCGAGCCGCGACCCGAAGAAGTTCCCGGTCTGCCCGGAGTGCAAGGAGATCTACGAGTCGATGCCCGGGGGCGACTAGCCGGTCAGTCCCAGCCGGGCTCGTCCCGGCTGGGCGCGAACGTGGTCGGGATGGCCGGGTAGCCGCGCGAGAGCTGCCGCGCGTGCGCGGGCAGCTCCGCCACCGCGGCCTGGTGCCGGGTGCGGGCCGCCTCCACCGGCTCGCCGCCGACGATCTCGCCGTCGCGCACCAGCAGCTGCAGCAGCGGACGGCGGGTGCCGGGCGGCTCGTCGGCCCGCGGCTCGCCGGCCGGCAGGTCAGTGATGAGCTCTTCGACCGCCGTGCCCGCCGGGCTGACCTCGCGCGCCGCCCACTTCCGGCCGCCCCGCGACGGCTTGCCCACCGAGCGCTTGGCCACCGGCACCAGCGGCGCGCCGTCGGCCCCGTCCCGCGCGACGAGCTTGTAGACCAGGGCGGCCGTCGGCGCGCCCGACCCGGTGACCAGGGACGTCCCGACCCCGTAGCCGTCGACCGGGGCCGCGGCCAGCGCGGCGATCGAGTGCTCCTCCAGGTCGCCGGTCAGCACGATCCGGGTCTGCCGGGCGCCGAGGGCGTCGAGCTGGTCGCGGACCTCGCGGGCGGTGACGGCCAGGTCGCCGCTGTCGATCCGGACCGCGCCGAGGCGCGGGCCGGCCACCTCGACGGCGGCCGCGACGGCGGCGGCCACGTCGTAGGTGTCGACCAGCAGCGTGGTGTCCGGGCCGAGCGCGTCCAGCTGGGCCGCGAACGCCTGCCGCTCGTCGTCGTGGACCAGCGTGAAGGCGTGCGCGCTGGTGCCGCTGGTCGGGATGCCGTACTGCTGGCCGGCCTGGAGGTTCGAGGTCGTGGCGAAGCCGGCGATGTAGGCGGCGCGGGCGGCCGCCACCCCGGCTTCCTCGTGCGTGCGGCGCGAGCCCATCTCGATCAGCGGCCGCCCGGCGGCGGCCAGGACCATGCGCGACCCGGCGGCGGCGATCGCGCAGTCGTGGTTGAGGACCGACAGCGCGAGGGTCTCCAGGATGACCGCCTCGGCGAACGTGCCCTCGACGACCAGGATCGGGGAGCCGGGGAAGTAGCAGTCGCCCTCCGCGTAGCCCCAGATGCTGCCGCCGAACCGGTAGGACTTCAGGAAGTCCAGGGTCGCCTCGTCGGCGATGCCCGCCGAGCGCAGGTAGTCGAGCTGGTCGGCGTCGAAGCGGAAGGCGGCCAGCGCCTCCAGCAGGCGGCCGGTGCCGGCCACGACGCCGTAGCGGCGGCCGTGCGGCAGGTACCGGGCGAATACCTCGAATACGGACCGGCGCTGCGCCACGCCGCTGCGCAGGGACGCGCGCAGCATGGTCAGCTCGTAGCGGTCGGTGAGCAGCCCGGTGCTGGGCCGGGCCGGGCCGGCGTGTGCAGTGTCCACCAGGGCAGCCTACGTACTGGGCCCGGTGGCCGGCCGGCTGGCCGGGCGATGCGTGCCGGCGCGGCGCCGGGGAAGTGGAACACTGAGGGGCGGAGGTGATAGCGAGTGAGCACAGCGCCAGCGCAGGTGCAGCGGCCGGAGAGCGATCTGGACGCTGACCTCGACATGCCCTGGGTCACGATTGTCTGGAATGACCCGGTTAACCTGATGGTGTACGTCACGTACGTGTTCCGCACCGTGTTCGGCTACGCCAAGCCGAAGGCGGAGAAGCTGATGCTGGACGTGCATCACAAGGGGAGGGCAGTGGTCTCCTCCGGGGCGCGCGAGGCCATGGAGCGGGACGCGGAGACGCTGCACGGGTATGGCCTGTGGGCGACGATTAGCCACGATTCGTGACCGGTAGCGGAACCGAGCCGTGGCCTGAGGCTGATCTGGAGAGCGACTTGGCGGGATTCCGTGCGTCGGGGGGCGGGGCCACGGCGCGCTTCGCCGCCGCCCAGGCCGCCATTATCCGCAGCCTGGTCAGCCAGGTCGCCGAGCTGGTCGGCGGCCAGGACGTCCCGGCCGGCCCGGACCCGTCGGCGGGCGCGGGCCCGGCCGCGGCCGGCGACGACCAGGCCGCGCTGCTGGCGCTGGCCGCGCAGCTCGGCGTGGCCGACGCCACCGTGCTGCCCGATGACCCGATCCTGGCCCGGCTGCTGCCCGACGCCTACGCCGACGACCCGGAGGCCTCGGGCGAGTTCCGCCGCTACACCGAGATCGGCCTGCGCTCGGGCAAGGTCGCGGCCGCGCAGACCGTGCTGGACACGCTGCCCGCCAGCGGCGGCCGGGTCCGGCTGTCGGAGGCGGACGCGCAGGCCTGGCTGCGGGCGCTCAACGACGTGCGGCTGTCGCTCGGCGTCGTCCTCGGCGTCACCGACGACTTCGACGAGACGCTCGGCGAGCTGACCGCCGATGACCCGCGCGCCGCCTACATCGGGGTCTACCAGTGGCTGGCCTACCTACAGGAGAGCCTCGTCGACGCGCTCGGGTGACCATGGCTACGCTCGCACCATGCTGACCATCGCGGCCGGGCTGCGGGACCAGATCGTGGCGCACGCCCGGGCCGACCATCCTGACGAGGCGTGCGGCGTCATCGCCGGCCCGGCCGGGAGCGACCGGCCGGAGCGCTTCATCCCGATGCTGAACGCCGAGCGCTCGCCGACCTTCTACCGGTTCGACTCCCTGGAGCAGCTGCGCGTCTGGCGGGAGATGGACGACCGGGACGAGGAGCCGGTGGTGATCTACCACTCGCACACCGCGACCGAGGCCTACCCCTCCCGGACCGACATCTCCTACGCCAGCGAGCCGGGCGCGCACTACGTCCTGGTCTCCACGCGCGACGAGCAGGCGGACGAGTTCCGCTCGTTCAAGATCATCGACGGTGTCGTGAGCGAGGAGCCCGTCACCGTCACGGTTTCGGAATGATCCGGCCCGGTGCCCGGTTGGATCCCGTGACGGCACCGCCGTCCCGGCCTGTGCCTGGCACCACAACCCAGAAAGCGGAGCGACGCTGATGGCCATCGAGGTTCGCATCCCGACGATCCTGCGCACCTACACCGACGGCGCCAAGTCGGTCGAGGGGACGGGCGGGACCCTGGACGAGCTGTTCGCCGACCTGGACGCCCGGCACGGCGGCCTGCGGGACCGGCTGGTGGACGACGCCGGCCTGCGCCGCTTCGTCAACGTGTACCTCAACGACGAGGACGTCCGGTTCCTCGGCGGCCTGGGCGTACCGGTGCACGACGGCGACACCGTGACCGTCCTGCCGGCCGTGGCCGGCGGCGCGGCCTGACGCCCGGTTCCGCGGCGGCCTGCCCTCATGCGCTATGACTCGCTCCAGGACTCCCTCGGCGGCACCCCGCTGGTGGGGCTGCCCCGGCTGTCGCCCGGCCCGTCGGTGCGGCTGTGGGCCAAGCTGGAGGACCGGAACCCGACCGGGTCGGTGAAGGACCGGGCCGCGTTCTACATGATCGCGGCGGCCGAGAAGGAGGGCCTGCTCAGCCCGGGCGCGACCATCCTGGAGCCGACGTCGGGCAACACCGGCATCTCGCTGGCCATGGCCGCCCGGCTGCGCGGCTACCGGCTCATCTGCGTGATGCCGGAGAACACCTCGGCCGAGCGGCGGCAGCTGCTGGAGGCCTACGGCGCGTCGATCATCTCCTCGCCGGCCGCCGGCGGCTCCAACGAGGCGGTCCGGGTGGCCCGCGACCTGGCCGCCCGCAATCCCGACTGGGTCATGCTCTACCAGTACGGCAACCCGGCCAACGCGCTGGCCCACTATGAGACCACCGGCCCGGAGCTGCTGGCGGACCTGCCGGAGATCACCCACTTCGTGGCGGGCCTGGGCACGACGGGCACGCTGATGGGCGCCGGCCGGTTCCTGCGCGAGCACCGGCCCGGCGTCCAGGTCGTCGCGGCCGAGCCGCGGTACGGCGAGCTGGTGTACGGGCTGCGGAACATCGACGAGGGCTTCGTGCCCGAGCTGTATGACGCGTCGGTGCTGACCGGGCGGTTCTCGGTCTCGGGGCCGGACGCGCTGCGCCGCACCCGCCAGCTGCTCGAGGCCGAGGGCCTGTTCGCCGGCATCTCCTCCGGGGCCGTGCTGCACGCCGGGCTGGCCATCGCGGACCGGGCGCTGGCCGCGGGCGAGCCGGCCGACATCGCGCTGATCATCGCCGACGCCGGCTGGAAGTACCTGTCCACCGGCGCCTACGGCGGCACGCTGGAGGAGGCCCAGGCGCGGCTGGAGGGCCAGCTCTGGGCCTGACCCGGCCGGGTGCGCCTGAAACCGAGCCGGGTTCACCGGCGGGGGCCGCGGAGGTTACAGTTCCAGCGGCGGCCAGCTCGAAAACGGCCGCGCCGGCCAGGCGAAGGGTGACGCTCAGGCATGTCGGTCTTTGATGAGGCGACCGCGGTCCGCCGCCGGGCCGCCGGGGTCTATGACGCCGTCCCCGACCAGCGCTTCGCCGTCGTCACGGCGGGCGGGTCGACGCCGCCCGCGGTGAACGGCGGCGCGCTGATCGCCCAGGTACTGCGGGCCGTGCTGGACGACTCGCCGAACCCCCATCCGGTGGCGACCACGGCCAGCTTCCTGCGGGTCGCCCGCCTCGCGCCCGCGCAGGTGCGGGTGGAGTGGCTGAAGCAGGGCAAGACGGCGTCGACCGCCCGGGCCAGCCTGGTCCAGGACGGCACGACGGTCCTGGACATGAGCGTCACGACCGGCACCGTCCCCGACAGCGGCGCCCCGGCCGTCGTCGCCGGCGGCGACGGGCTGGCCGACGCGACCCTGCTCAACTGGACCGGGCCGCCGCCGGACTTCCCGGCGATCGAGGACTGCGTCGACCTCGGCCCGTGGCGCGGCTCGGTGTCCGCCGACGGCGCCGAGGGCTACGCCATGCAGGTCTCGGTCCTGATGGATCCGGCCACCACCGGCTGGCGGCGCCGCGACCCGTCGGGCACGCCGGAGATGCGCGGGTACTTCCAGCTGCGGGACGGGCGCGCGCCCGACGCGTACCTGCTGCCGCTGGCCCTGGACGGCATGCCGCCCGCGGTCTTCGGCCTCGGCGCGACCGGCTGGGCGCCCACCGTCGAGCTGACCTGGTACATGCGGGCCGTCCCGCGCCCGGGCCCGCTGCGCGTGGCGACCCGCGTCCGGCACGTCGGCGGCGGCTGGTTCGACGAGGAGGCCGAGGTCTGGGACGCCACGGGCAGCCTGGTCGCGCAGAGCCGCCAGCTCGCGCGCGTCGGCCGCGGGCCGGTGCGGCCGCGCCGGGCCGAGCCCGACCCGGCGGCGGAGGAAGTGACCGGGTACAACCTGGCCTAGCCCCCGCTAAGCGGGGCCGGCGGCCCGTCAGCGGCGGCTGCCGGCCAGCAGTTCGTCGTCGGCGCCCGCGGCCCGCTGCGGCGGGACCGCGGTCGGCTGCAGGTCGGCGTCGGTCGGCCGGAGCGCGTACAGGATCGCGATCAGGGCCAGCGCGGCCAGCCCGTAGCTGGCCTCCATCAGCCTGGTCACCCAGATCGGCGCGCCGCCCGCCTCCAGCAGGGTCTTGCCCCGGACCGGGAGGCTGCTGGCGAACAGGACGGCGGCCGCCGCTGCGGTCAGCACCCGGCGCCGGTCCCGGCCGTCGCCGACGAGCACGCCGATGACGATCACCACCCAGCACAGGTGGTGAATCCAGGCCACCGGCGACAGCAGCGCCGCCAGCAGGCCGGTGATGGCGATGCCCGCCATGTCCTGCCCGCGGCGGTGCGCGGCCCGGGCGGCCGCGAACCCGGCCGCCGCGACCAGCAGCGCGGCCGCCAGCCACAGCACGGCCGGGGCCGGGCCGGGCGCGAACAGCCGCAGCAGCATGCCGCGCAGCGACTGGTTGGCGGCCTGCGTGTTCTGGCCCAGCCGGTTGGAGTTGAAGACCGCGCTGGTCCAGTACGCGGCTGAGTCGCGGGGCGCGATCAGCCAGGTCAGGCCGGTCACGCCCGCGAACGTCAGCGCCGAGACGGCGGCCGCCCGGCGGCGGCCGGTGATGAGCAGGTAGATGATGAACACGCCGGGCACGAGCTTGATCGCGGTGGCCAGCCCGATCAGCGCCCCGCGCGGCCAGCGGGGCCGCTCCGCGGCGCAGTCCACCAGGCACAGCGCGACGAGGAAGATGTCCACCTGGCCGTAGTGGAGTTCCTGGCGCAGCGGCGTCAGCAGGGTGGCGCCCGCGAACAGCAGCGCGAATGCGGCCGGCGCGTAGCGGCGGGCCCGGCGCAGCAGGGGCCGGAACGAGATCCAGACCACGATCGCCAGCGGCACGTAGATCATCGGCAGCCAGGCGAACTGGGCCACCCGCCACGGCATCAGGGCCAGCGGCACGGCCAGGACCGCCGAGACCGGGGGATAGGTGAACATGCCGGCCTTGGCCCGGATCGAGTACAGCGCCCGCCCGTGCAGGATGGCGTGGCCCCCGGCCCGGTAGACCCCGAGGTCCAGCATCCGGAAGCCGGCCCGGCCGAACAGGCCGAGCCGCACCAGGTAGGCCAGGACGCCGAGGGCGGCCAGGCCCGCCAGGACGGAAACCAGCAGCACCGGCAGGCGGCCGCCGGGCGGCGAAGCGTTCCGTGCCGAGGTCGCGATCCGATTCCAGCCCCCAGGCCGCAGTGCCACCCGTGTCCCTCCGGAGATTCGGACATTAACAAGTCAATACGGCGTATTTGCCAAGCCTTTAAAAAGTGCTGAGTTTGGGTACCGGGCCGCTGCCGCGCGAGTCCCCGGGTACGACGCCATTCAACCTCAGCACCGCTTATGCCGGCGCCGGATATCCCCGAGTCCCCGCGGCCTACATGGCCCTCTGAGCCCGTGACCAGGGAACTCGCGAGAGCCGGACGTGCGGGCCGCCGACCGCGGCCGCCTGGCCCGCCAGGCGGCGGGCCATTTCATCCTGTGTTGTCACTCAGACCGGATACCCGGTGACGGGCTGATGCCCCGCCGCTGCCGAGAATACTTGGACGGTTATTGCTGGGGCGCCCGATAATTGACAGTCCGGCGCAAAAACTCCGTAAAGTTCTGGTGTTATGCCCTGCATCCGTCGCATTCGCCGTCGAATCCGGGCAGCTTTGCCCATTCGTTACCGGATTCCGGCGGCGCCGGGCCGCGCGGCGCGCTATTCCGGGCGGCCGGCGCGCCGCGCCCTAGACTGGGCAGCCATGCGCGTACTCGTGACCGGCGGCGCGGGCTTCATCGGCTCGCACCTGACCGATGCCCTGCTCGGCCGGGGGGACGAGGTCGCCGTGGTCGACGACCTGTCGGCGGGCCGCCCCGGCCGGCTGCACGAGGACGCCGTGCTGCACAAGCTGAGCATCACCGCCGCCGGACCGCTGGCCGCCGTCATCGGCGAGCTGCGGCCGGAGCTGGTGTGCCACCTGGCCGCGCAGATCGACGTGCGGGCCAGCGTGGCCGCCCCGGCCGCGGACGCCGCGGCCAACGTCGTCGGCACCGTGAACGTGCTGGAGGCGGCCCGGGCGGTCGGCGCGCGGGTCCTGTTCTGCTCCACCGGCGGCGCCCTGTACGGCAAGGACGCGCCGATCCCGTCGCTGGAGGACGTGCTGCCGCTGCCGGAATCGCCCTACGGGGTGGCCAAGCAGTGCGCCGAGCAGTACGTCGGCCTGTACAACCGGCTGCACGGCACCGCGCACGCCGTGCTGCGCCTGTCCAACGTGTACGGCCCCCGCCAGGACCCGGCCGGGGAGTCGGGCGTCGTCCCGATCTTCTGCTCGCGGATCCTGGCCGGCGAGCGGCCCACCATCTTCGGCGACGGGCAGCAGACCCGCGACTACGTCTACGTGCAGGACGCGGTGGCGGCCTTCCTGGCCGCCGCCGACCGGGGCCGCCCCGGTACCTGGAACATCGGGACGGGCCGCGAGGTCAGCGTGCTCGAGCTGGCTCGCGTCATCGGGGCGGCGGCCGGCCGGCCGGTCGAGCCGGTGTTCTCGCCGGCCCGGCCCGGCGAGCTGGCGCGCAGCGCCCTGGCCGTCCGGCGGGCCGAGCGCGACCTGGGCTGGCGGCCGGTCACCCCGCTGGCGGCCGGCGTGGCCGCGGTGCTGCGCTGGATCGGGGCGGGCACGGGGGACCGCGCCGCCTGGTGACTGATCCCACTAGGCTGGCGGCCATGCCTCGACCCGATGGACGCCGCCCGGATCAGCTGCGCGACGTGAAGATAACCAGGAACTGGCTCGACCACGCCGAGGGCTCGGTGCTCGTCGAGTTCGGCGGGACCAGGGTGCTGTGCGCCGCCACCGTGAACGAAGAGGTGCCGCGCTGGCGCCGGGGCAGCGGCCAGGGCTGGGTCACGGCCGAGTACGCCATGCTGCCGCGGTCCACCAACACCCGGACCGACCGCGAGTCCGTCCGGGGCCGGATCGGCGGCCGCACCCACGAGATCTCCCGGCTCGTCGGCCGGTCCCTGCGGGCCTGCATCGATCCCAAGGCCATGGGCGAGAACACGGTCATCATCGACTGTGACGTGCTGCAGGCCGACGGCGGCACCCGGACCGCCGCCATCACCGGCGGCTACGTGGCGCTGGCCGACGCCATCACCTGGCTGCAGGGCCGGAAGCGGTGCAAGGGCGACCCGCTCATCGCGTCGGTGTCGGCGGTCAGCGTCGGCATCCTGGACGGCCAGCCCCGGCTGGACCTGTGCTACGCCGAGGACGTCATCGCCGAGACCGACATGAACGTCGTGTGCACCGGGGACGGCCGGTTCGTCGAGGTCCAGGGCACGGCCGAGCGGGAGCCCTACGACCGCGCGATGCTGGACGACCTGCTGAACCTGGCGGTGGCCGGCTGCGCCGAGCTGACCGCCCTCCAGCAGGCGGCCCTGGCCCCGTGACCGCCCGGCTGGTCCTGGCCACCCACAACCGGGGCAAGCTCCCGGAGCTGACCCGGATCCTGTCCGCGGCCGGCGTCGCCGTCGAGCTGGCCGGGCTCGGCGACTTCCCCGGCGCGCCCGACGTCCGCGAGACGGGTGCCACGTTCGCCGAGAACGCGCTGCTCAAGGCTCGCGCGATCGCCGACTTCACGGGCCTGCCGTCGGTGTCGGACGACTCGGGCCTGTGCGTCGACGCGCTGAACGGGATGCCCGGCGTGCTGTCGGCCCGCTGGGCGGGCCGGCACGGAGACGACGAGGGCAACCTGCGGCTGGTGCTCGGCCAGCTGGCCGACGTGCCCGCCGCCCGGCGCGGCGCCCATTTCGCGTGCCTGGCCGCGCTCGTCCTGCCGTCGGGGCGCGAGCACGTCAGCGAGGGCGCGGTGCACGGCCGGCTCATCGACGCCCCGCGCGGGGCGAACGGGTTCGGCTACGACCCGATCTTCGTGCCGGACCCGGCCGAGCTGGCCGCGGCGGGCCTGGACGGCGGGCCGGGCTCGGCCCTGGCCTGCCTGACCACCGGCGAGCTCGACCCGGCGGTCAAGGACCGGATCAGCCACCGCGGCAAGGCCCTGCGCAGCCTGGTCCCGGTCATCGGCGCCTGGTGCTTGTAAGGTAGGCGCGGAATTGCTGGCTGGCGGCTGAAGGAGGAGAGGCTCGTGGCTGGTGTGCGGCTCGCGCCCGGAGACCCGGCGCCCGATTTCACCCTGTCCGACGCGGACGGCAATCAGGTCACCCTGTCGTCGCTGCGCGGCCAGCGGGTGATCGTCTACTTCTACCCGGCGGCCATGACTCCCGGCTGCACCACGCAGGCCTGCGACTTCCGCGACAGTGAGCAGTCGCTGGCCGCGGCCGGCCTGGCGGTCATCGGCATCTCCCCGGACAGCCCGGCCCGGCTGGCCAAGTTCCGGGAGAAAGAAAGCCTTAACTTCCCGCTCCTTTCCGATCCCGACCACGCGACGGAAGAGGCGTACGGCACCTACGGCGAGAAGGTGACATACGGGAAGAAGTCGGTGGGCGTGATCAGGTCGACCTTCGTCGTCGGGGCCGACGGCCGCATCGAGCAGGCGCACTACGGGGTCAAGGCCACCGGGCACGTCGCGCGGCTGCGCCAGGAGCTCGGCGTCTGACCGCCCGGCGCGGGGCCGTAGCCCAATGGCAGAGGCACAGGATTTAGGATCCTGCCAGTGTGGGTTCGAATCCCACCGGCCCCACCGCGCCGTCTGCCCCCGGCTCACCTGGTCCGGCCCGGGCTGGTGCTGGCCAGGCGGGTCGATACCTGCGTGACGCCGATGGTGAGAACGGCCGCCGCGCCGACCACGGCGAGGTAGATCCACCGCGGCCCGGCGGGCAGGCCCGGGGTGCCGAGCGCCCGGTCGAACGGCAGCAGCGTGGCCAGCGCGACCAGGGTGCCGAGCGCGATGCCCGCGACGGACACCAGGATGGCGTCGATGGTCATGGCCCGCGCCATCTGGCGGCGGCTCGCGCCGGCCAGCCGCAGCAGCCGCAGCTGCGGGCGCCGCCGGGCGATGCCGGCCACGGTCGTGTTGACCAGCGAGACCGCGGTATAGGCCGCCAGCGCCGCGATGAGCAGGTAACTCACCCACGCCCCGGACTGCTGCCCGGCGTCGAACGCGGTCAGCACGGCCGGGCGCCCCGAAACCATGGCGCCGGGCGCGACACCGCGCGCGGCCCGCTGCAGCGCGGCGGCCGTCACGTTGCCGTCCGTGGCGACGAGGACCTGGCTGGCCAGCCCGGTCGTGGTGTGCGCGGCCAGCAGCGGGGCGGGCAGCAGCAGCACCGGGTAGCCGCGGGCGGTGGCCACGGTGGCCACGATGCGCAGCCGGGCCGTGGCGTTGTCCCCGAACCGCAGCGTCACCACGTCTCCTCGGCGGCGGCCGGGCCGCTCAAGGTCAGACGGGATGGCGATGGCGTTGCCGCGCAGCGCCGCCAGGCTTCCCGTGCGCACGGCGAAGCCGGTCACCTGGCCGGCCGCGGCCCCGCTGATGCCTTCCAGCGGAATGTCGTTCACGTCATCCGGGTCGGCACCGCGGGGCACGTTGACGAACCCGTCGCTGGTCACCAGCGGCGACACGGCACGGACGCCGGGCAGCCGGGCCGCTGTCGCGGCCACCGACGGCGACAGCCCGCCGGGCGCGGAGATCACCAGGTCGGCCCGGAGCTGGCGGGCGTAGGCGTGCCCGCTGGCGGCCTGCTGCGCGGTCTGCATATAGAGCAGGGCGCAGATCAGCCCCGTGGCCAGCATGACCGGCGTGATCATGGCCGCGGCCCGGGCGCTGCGGCTGCGCACGGTGAGCATGGCCACGTGGCCGGCCCGCGGCGCCAGGGCGGCAGCGATCCGGGCCGGCAGCCACAGCACCGGCCGCGCGATCACCGGGCCGAGCAGCCCCAGGCTGATCGCCCACAGCATCGCGGACGGCGCCGCCGTGCTGGCTGCGACCGGGCCGTCGAATACCAGCCCGGTGACCAGCGCCAGCGCGACCGCGCCGGCCAGGAACAGCAGGCCGAAGGCGATGCGGGCGCGGCTCACCGGCGGCGCCGGGCCGTCCTCCGCCGCCAGCGCCTCGACCGGCCGGACCCGGATCGCCTCCCGCGCCGCCACCCGCGCCGCCACGAGCCCGGTGACCACCGCGATCGCGGCCCCGGTCACGGTGGCGACGGCGCCCTGGTGGTAGGCCAGCCGGCTGGCGGCCAGGCCGTGCTCGGCCAGCGCGGCCAGCAGCCGCCGGCCGGCCACCCAGGTCGGCAGCACGCCCGCGGCCGCGGCCGGCCCGGCCAGCAGCAGGGTCTCGGCCAGCACCATCCGCCGCAGCTGAGCGGGGGTCGCCCCGACCGCCCGCAGCAGGGCGATCTGGCGCCGTCGCAGCTGGACCGACAGCGCCAGCGTGCTCGCCACGATGAAGACGGCGACCAGGATCATCAGCCCGCCCGAGACGCTGGCCAGCGCGATCAGGTCGGTGCTCTGCCCGGCTGCGGCCGGGAACTCGGCCCGGCCCCGCTGCGCGCCAGTCAGGACCAGCGCTGTGCCCGGCGGCAGCGCCCGGCCGACCCGGCGGGCCAGCCCGGCCGCCGAGACGCCGGGGCCGGGATAGACCGCCACCGTGTCGACCCGGCCGGGCCGGGGGAGCAGGCTCTGCGCCCGCGCGTCGGTGACGAACACCGCCGGGGCCTGCGCGCCCGCCGCCGCGGCCACGCCGGTCACGCGCAGCGTGACGGCCTTCCCGTCCGCCAGCACCGGCAGCGCCCGTCCGGTCGCCAGGTGCAGCCGCGCGGCCATTGCAGCGTCCACCACCACGTCGCCCGGCCCGGTCGGCGCGCGGCCGCTGACCAGGCGGAACGGCGTCAGCCGGGCCGATGACCAGCCGTGCCCGGTCACGTCCGGGCCGCCCGCCAGCGGCCCGGCCTGCCTTCGGATGCCGGGCCGCAGGACCCGGACCGGGAACGAGACGTCGGTGACCGCGCGGGCCACGCCCGGCACTTCGGCCACCTGATCCGCGACCCGGCCGGGCAGCCGGTCCCTCTCGGCCAGCGCCTCGCCCCGGTAGTCCTGCACCCCGGTCACCAGGACCGGCGCGGTCCGCAGCCGCTGCGGCGGGATGTCCGAGCGGATCCCGGTCTCCAGCAGCCCGGCGCACACTGTGACCAGCAGCGCGCCCAGGGCCAGGGCCAGGAACGACGCGACGAAGCTCGCCACGTGAGCCCGGAGCGTCCGGCCGGCCAGCCCGAGGGTCACCATGACGACTCCGCCAGGGTGGCCGGCCGCATCGCCGTGGTGCCCGTGAGCCGGGTCATCCGCTCGGCCACGGCAGCTGCCATCGGCTGGGACAGCTCGCCGGCCAGCCGGCCGTCGGCCAGGAACACCACCCGGTCCGCGTGCGCCGCCGCCACCGGGTCGTGGGTGACCATCACGATGGTCACGCCCCCGGCCTGCACCGCTGTCCGGAGCAGCCCGAGCACCCCGGCCGCGGCCGCCGAGTCCAGCGCTCCCGTCGGCTCGTCCGCGAAGACCACCGCCGGGCGGGTGACCAGCGCCCGGGCGATGGCCACCCGCTGCTGCTGCCCGCCCGACAGCTGACCCGGGTGAGCGCGGTACTTGCCCGCCAGGCCCACCTGGTCCAGGGCCTGGGCGATCGCGGCCCGCCGCGGCCGCCGGCCGGCCAGCCGCAGCGGCAGCGCGACGTTGTCCGCGGCCGACAGCTCCGGCAGCAAGTTGAACGACTGGAACACGAAGCCGACCTGCTCCCGCCGCAGCCGCGCCAGCGCCCGCTCGGGCAGGCCGGCCAGGTTCAGCCCGCCCAGGTGTACCGAGCCTGACGTCGGCCGGTCCAGGCCCGCGGCGCAGTGCAGGAGCGTCGACTTGCCCGAGCCCGAGGGACCCATCACCGCGGTGAAGCTGGCCCGCCCGAAGCCCAGCGTTACTGAGTCGAGCGCGGTCGCGGCGGCCGTCCGGCTGCCGTAGCGCTTAGTGACGGCATCGAGCCGTACGGGCTGATCGCTGGCAGTCACAGTTCCTCCCGAGGTTTCACCTGTCAGTAGAAACTTACAGGTGAAATCTTTCCTGTCAACCGGGATTCGGCCGGGGCGCTGGCTTGCCGCCTGGTGAGGGCGACGCTGCTGGCCGCCGGGCGACCCCGGCCACCGGATGGGCGCGACGCTGGCGCCGTGCCGGCGCGATGGGGTCGCCGGCCGGAAACCGGGATGACCGTCGGAGGTACTCGGCTTCGACTCGCAGCGCTCCACCGACCACGACTGGGGACCGCGGCTGC
>DASYBB010000004.1:0-78160 GCA_036501025.1 Streptosporangiaceae bacterium | reverse complement strand
GGCAGGAACGACCCGGCGATGGCGAACCAGGCGAACCAGCCCCAGTGGTTGTGCGATGCGGTCAGGGCGTAGAACTGCCCGGCGATGAGCGGGCCGGCCACGGCTCCGGCATGGCCGATCCCGTCGGTCCACCCGACGCCGATGGTGCGCAGCCGGGTCGGGAAGGCCGTGGCCGTGTAGTTGTACATGTTCGACAGGAAGCTGCCGACGCCGCCGTTGAGGATGACCGACCCGATGACCAGCGCCGCGTACGAGCGGGGCTGGAGGTAGAAGATCGCGCCGCCGACGCACATCATCACGCCGGCCGCGAACACCAGCGTCTTGCGCTCGACCCGCTCGCCCAGGGCCACCCCCGCCACCAGCGCGAAGAGGCCGCCGATGCCGCCGTACAGCAGGATCAGGAACAGCTGATGCGCGTCCCAGCCGTGGTCGATGATGTAGACGGCGGCGTAGGAGCCGTAGCCGTAGTCCACGCCCGCGTACAGCAGCACCCACACGATCAGCAGGATGATCGTCCGGCGCAGGTACCGGCCGCGGAAGACCTCGAAGACCGGCACCTTGTCGCTAATCGGGACCAGGTACTCCGAGAGGTCGGGCTCGGGCAGGTCGGGGTGCTTGCGGCGGGCGGCCTCCTCCCAGTGCGACACGATGCGGTCGGCCTGCTCGTACCGGCCGTGGCTCTCCAGCCAGCGCGGTGACTCCGGGACGAACAGCAGGATGACGGGGACCATGATCACGATCGGGATCAGCGCCAGGACATAGACGAAGAGCCCCGGGTGCGCCGGGAGGGTGTACAGGGCCAGCAGGCTCCCGCCGATGCCGAGCATCGCGAACGCGAGGCAGTTCCCGCCGAGCATGAGCTTGCTGCGGGCCGCGGGCGGGGACACCTCGGTGTTGTAGGTGGGCGCCAGGCACACGGCCGCGCCAACGCCGAATGCGGCGACGGTGATCGTCAGCAGCAGGAGCGGGAAGCTCTTCACGAACGCGACCGGAAGGTACAGGATCCCGGCGCACAGGCACCCGGCGATCATGACCTTGCGGCGGCCGAAGCGGTCGGACAGGTACCCGAAGGTGTAGTTGCCGATCAGCGGGCCCAGGCCGTTGGAGAAGCCGAGCAGGATCTGGTACTCCAGCGGGGTGACAAAGTGGGCGGGCTCCCACACGACGGGGTACAGCCGCCCGACGACCGCGTCCAGGCCGACCACGCACCCCCACATGAACTGGCTCATCAGGACCAGGCGCCACTGAGTCCAGCCGGGCGGGAGCCGGTCGATCCGGGCGGCGATCGAGCCCTCGGAGTAGGCGACGGCTACGCCCGCCACGCTGGCGGCGGACGCTCGCGTCGGTTCGGTTTCGGGCATGGCGGCTCCTTCGGGCAGGGTGGCGACCGCCGGCGTGCGGCCGGGCGGTCACGCTGCGGATCGGTAGCGCACGTCGGCGCGCGGCCTACCGGTAGATGACGAAGGTCTCGAGATTCAGCGGGGGTCCCGCGACGAGCCGCCCGGCGGCGATGAGCTCGTCGGTGCGGGCCGGGTCGCAGCCCAGCCCGGCCAGCAGCTCGCGGGTGTGCTCGCCGAGGCCGGGCGCGGTCAGCGCGGCGTCCTGCTCGGTCCGGGAGAACCCGGCGAGCCGTCCGGGCACGTAGTAGGGCTGGCCGCTGGCCCGCCGGTGCTCGTGCAGCAGCGCGCGGGCGCTCGCGTCCGGGTCCTGCGCCAGTTCGGGGATCCGCCGGGCCGGCCCGGCCGGCACGCCGGCCGCGGTGAGGCGGGCGACGATGTCGTCGCGGTCGCGGGCCGCGAACGCGTCGGTGAGCTGGCCGGACAGGGTGACGTCGTCGGCCGCCGGGCCGCCGGGCGACTCCGGCAGCAGCCCGAGGGCCCGCAGGGCCGGCCGGTCCGCCTCCCGGGCCTGCAGGCGGACCCAGCCGTCGCGGGTCTCGTAGAGCCGGTCCAGCGGTCCCGGGCCCCGGAAGTCCGCGCCGCCGGCCCGGGGGGCCGGGCGCCCGTCGAACCGGGTCAGCTCCCCGGACTGCATGAACGCCGAGAGCCGGTCCAGCGACGTCCAGACGCGCTGGCCGTCCTGGCCGGCCGCGCGCCGGTACAGGGCGAGCCCGGTGCCGAGCACGCTCATCGCCCCGGCGGTGACGTCGTTGACCGCGACCGTGAGGAAGACGGGCTCGCTGTCCCCGCCCTGCGCGGTCATCATGCCGCTCATGCCCTGCAGGATGGGGTCGAAGCCGGGCTGCGCGGCCAGCGGGCCGCCTTCCCCGAAGCCCGTGATCGACAGGCTGATGATCCGCGGGTTGACCGTGCGCAGCGCGTCGTAGTCGATCCCGAGCCGCTGCAGCACGCCCGGCCGGTAGTTGTCGATGACCACGTCGGCGGAGCGGACCAGGTCGCGGAAGACCGCCTGGCCCGCCTGCGCCTGCAGGTCGATGGCGATCGAGCGCATGCCGCGGTTGTAGATGAAGCCGACCGTCCGGAACGGGTCGCCGGCCGGCGGCTCGACCTTGATGACGTCCGCACCGAGCTCGGCCAGCAGGCTGCCGGCGAACGGCCCGGCCAGGATGGTGCCGAGATCCAGCACGCGGATGCCCTGCAGGGGTCCCGCCGGCCCGTGGTCAGCGGCGGCGGCCGGCGCCGGGCCGTCCGGGGTGGCGGGGGGCGCGGGCCAGCCGGGCCGCTCCCCGGCGGCCGGCCCGACGGCCGGCGCGGCCGCCCGGATGGCGCCGGGCGTCCGGGTCAGGATCAGCGGGATGCCCGGCATCACCACCGCGCCGCGGTCGGGATCGGTGGCCTGCACGCGCATGCCCGTCTCCCGCAGCTGCGGGTGGTCCAGCCACTCCTCCCGGCTCAGCAGCGGCCCGGCGGGCACGCCCGCCGCCTCGAGGGTCTTGAGCCACTCGCCGCGGGACCGGGTGCGGAAGGCGGCCGCCATCCGGTCCCGGACCCAGCCGCGGTTGTCCGGCCCGAGGAGCCGGTCGAGCTGGCCGCCCACCCGCGGGTCGGCGGTGATCTCGGCCAGCCCGAGCGCCCCGAGCGCGGGGTGCTGGAACTTGGCCGTGAGCGCGCCGAGGAACAGCCACTCGCCGTCAGCGCACTGGTAGCGCGTGTAGCACGGGCTCGGGCCGCCCGGCCCGGCCGGCGGGGCCACCGCGGCCCCGGGGTCGACCAGGAACGTGGCCGAGCCGGCCACCAGCGCGCCGTGCGCGCCGCTGACCGTGACCTCCTGGCCCAGGCCCGACCGCTCGCGCTCGACCAGGGCCGCCACCGCGCACGCCGCCGCCCACAGGCCCTGCTCGTACAGCAGGTGCGGGTAGACCGGGTCGACCGGCCCGTCGGCGAACGAGGACTGCCGCATCGAGATGCCGAGCGCCGCGCTCAGCAGTTCGGCCGACTCGCCGCCGCCCGCCCAGGGCGCGTCGCCGGGACCGAGGTACGGCGGCATGCGCAGCACGATGAGCCGGGGGCCGGACGCCTCGGCCAGCAGCGCGGCCAGCGTCGGCGGGCTGACCGCCTGGCCGGTCACGTCGCTGGTCACGCAGATATCGGCGCCGGCCAGCAGGGCCCGGAGCGCGGCCGCGTCGCCGGGTGCGCTGAACGTGGCGGACTGCTTGCCCCGGCTCCAGGTGGCCCAGCCCGGGAGGGACCGCAGCGCGTCTCCGCCCGGCGGCTCGATCCGCACGACGCCGGCCCCGAAGTCGGCCAGCAGCATCGTGGCCACCGCGCCGGCGATCCCGGCCGTCAGGTCCACCACCCGGATGCCATCGAGCGCGCTGATGGCCGGGCCTGGTTCCTGCTTCATGGTCAGCTCGATCCCGGCCGCGCATTACGCCAGGCGGCCGTACCCTTTCGGCGCGGCTTCATCAACGCGCCAGTTAACGGCAAGTTTTTGAGGGAATTAACCGGACATAATTATCATGATCCACATCTCAAACGAAGGCAAGGCTCCATTTGCGAGGCGCGTCGTGTTATAATAAGCCGCCGCGTCAAAGGACCGTCGTTTCTCATGGCGGCGGGAATGATTATGCGAATGTCATTCCGAGCGTTATTCGGGATGTGCGTGCCCAGGGCGGTCCCTGGATTCAGCGCCGGGCCTGGAATGGCTCGGCGAGCTGCTCGCTGAGCAGCAGCAGCGCCGGCTTTCCGGGAGCGCTCTGCTCGACCGGGACCGGCCGGCCGGCCAGGCCGGTGCGCCCGGCCGCGGCACCGCGGGCGGGGAACTGGGCGTACCCGGCCAGGACGTCCCAGATGGTCAGCACGACGCCGAGGTTGGCGCGCTGGGTGTCCGCCGCGTGATGCAGCCGGTGATAGGCCGGGCTCACGATGACCCGCCCGGCCGGCCCGAAGGTCCAGCGCAGGTTGGCGTGCTGCAGCGTGCCGATGCAGACGTAGGTCGTGATCAGCACCGGGGCTATCGGGCGGTCCGGCATCAGGATTACCACCGGGATGGTCGCCAGCAGGAATCCCGTCGTGTGCATGAGCGGGTGTGCGCGGAATGACGTGAGGACGCTCAGCTCCTCCTGGCTGTGGTGCAGCGCGTGGAAGCGCCACAGGGCGCCGAACCGGTGATCGGCGTAGTGGGCCAGCCAGTTGGCTCCGTCCATGGCCACGATGGTGAGCGGGATGAGCAGCCAGCCCGGCCAGCGCGCCGCGGGCCGCAGCTCGGCCCAGTGCGCGTGGCTGCTGAGCAGCACCGCCGCCCCGACGCTGAGCAGGGTCATCAGCGGGATCACGACGACGGCGTGCAGGGCCAGGTAGCACGCGTCCAGGACGTGGCCGCGGGCCAGGACCGGACGGCGCTCCGCGGGCCAGGCCCGCTCGCAGATCCCGGTCCCGACCACGAGCGCCACGAGCAGGGGCGCGGCGAGCTGGGCCCGCCCCGCCGAGAGCACGGCCTCCAGGCGGCCCTGCCGGAGCAGGTCGCCCGCCGCGACCCACAGGACCGCGACCGTGACCCCGGCCAGGACGAACGAGGGGAGGCACAGGCGCCGCCACCACGCGAGCGGGATCCCGCCCGCAGGACCCGCTGCCGGCTGTGCGGCGGCGGGCAGCCCGCTGTCCCCGGCCGCCCGAATTCGCGCGGTGGACTGCGAAGGGGACACCGGACTCCTCGACTCGCTCTGTGCCGGCTACCTCACAGCATCGTGCCAGTCCGGGCGCCTGTTTCGCGGGCATTGTCATTGTCCGAAAGGATCGTGCGCTCAGTCGAGCTGTGGCTCAGCTGGACGCGAGCGTGTCCCAGGCCGCCATCGCGCAGGTGACGACCGTTTCCAGGTCGGCGCGGCTGGCGCCGTCGCGGGCCTGCACGGACAGGCCCTGCACCACGGTGGTGTAGTAGCGGGCCATGGCGTCGAGGCCGGCCTCCGGCAGGCGGAGGTCGCCGTCGGCGCGGCCGCGGGCGAGCCGGTCCCGGATCTCGGCGAGCATGCCGCGCCGCAGGCCGGCCAGGAACTCCCGCACGCCGTGGTTTTCCACCGCCCCGGTCGGGGCGGCCAGGATGAGCATGCAGTAGTGCGGCGTGTCCGGGCGCGTGATCTCATCGGCGGTGGCGCGCAGCATGGCCTGGATCGCGCCGCGGGCGGTCGGCTGCTCGCTCAGCGCGCGCCGGGGCGGCCGTCCCGCCGTCGACCCGTAGAGCGCCATGGTCTGGCGGAACAGCGCTTCCTTGCTGCCGAAGCAGGCATAGAGGCTGGCCGAGGCGATGCCCATGGCCGCGGCCAGGTCGCTGATCGACGTTCCCTCGTAGCCTCGTTCCCAGAACAGGTCCAGCGCCTGGCGCAGGGCGACGTCCGGGTCGAACGTGCGGGGCCTGCCGCGGGTAGCCACGTGGATGCCTCCGTACTTCTTTGTCGTTCGATCAAGTTTACCTTGACCGGCGTCCAGGTGCCATGACACTATTTCTTGGTCGTTCGATATGTAATCGAGCCGTCGCCGCCAAGCCGCCGGCGCGGTCCGCGAGGCGAGCGGCCTCGATCACGCACGCCGAGCAAAGGAAGCCGATCCCATGAGCATCCCCGCCACCATGCGCGCCCTGGAGCAGACCTCGCTGAACGGCCCGCAGGACCTGCGGCTGATCACCGACGCCCCGGTGCCCGCCCCGGGGCCGGGCGAGGTCCTGATCCGGGTCACCGCCGCCGGCGTCAACTACGGCGACGTCTCGCAGGCCCGCGGGACGTTCCTGGGCGGCCCGCGGCCCCCGTACCTGGCCGGCTTCGAGGCCGCGGGCGAGATCGCGGCCGTCGGCGAGACGGTGGCCGGCCTGGAGCCCGGAGCCCGCCTCATCGGCGCCGGCGTCGGGTGCGGTGCCTTCGCCGAGTACGCGGTGCTGCCCGCGGCCGCGGTCGTGCCGGTGCCACCGGGCTGGACCGCGGAACAGGCGCTGGGCCTGGTCGTCAGCTGGCCCACCGCGCTGGCCGCGCTCCGGCCGCTGGGCGGCATCGCCGCCGGGCAGACCGTGCTCATCCACGCCGCCGCGGGCGGGACCGGCCAGGCGGCGGTGAAGATGGCCAAGCACTACGGTGCGACGGTGATCGCCACGGCCGCGCCGGGCAAGCACGAGACGGTACGGGCGCTGGGCGCCGATCACGTCCTCGACTCGCGCGGCGCCGGCCTCGCCGCCGAGGTGCTCCGGCTGACCGGCGGCACGGGAGCCGACCTGGTGCTGGAGTCCGCCGGCGGCGCCACCTTCGGTGCCAGCCTGGCCGCGGCCAGGCGGGTCACGGGCCGGGTCGTCGTCTACGGCGTTCCGGGCGGCGATGCCGCGATCTCCAACTGGGACCTGGTGTACAAGCACCAGGTCCACCTGATCGGCCTGAACATCGGCATGCTGATCCAGGCCGCGCCCCAGATCTTCGGCGAGGTGATGGGGGAGCTGTTCGCCCTCATCGCCGCCGGCGTGCTCACCCCGGCCCAGCCCGCCGTCTACGAACTGGCCGACGGCCCGAAGGTGCTCGCCGAACTGGAGGCCCGGGCCACCGTCGGCAAGCTGGCCCTGTGCCCGGCCGCGGCGGACGGCTAGGCGCACGGTCCGCGGCGACAGGCCCGTCAGGCCGGTTCCGCGGCGCCTCCGGGCTCGGGCGGCTCGGGCGGCTCGGCCGGGGCGGCCGGGGCGGCCGCGGGTGCCGGGCCGGCCGGCTGGCGCGCGGGCCGGCGCATGGTGGCGGCGGCGTCGGCGTCACGGATCCGCAGGGCGACCAGGCCCGCGGCGACCGTGACTCCGGCCGCGGTCAGGAAGGCGTGGTGGAACGCGGTCACCAGCCCGGCGCCCGCGACCATCGTGCCGGTGCGGTAAGACGCGGCGATGATGGTGACGAGCACGGCGACGCCGAGGCCGCCGGCGACCCGGGTCTGGGTGTTGAACAGGGCTGAGGCGCGGCCGGTGTCGGCGGAGGAGATGGTGGCGAACGACGAGGTCTGGACGGCGATGTTGCACCAGGCGATGCCGGAGCCGCTGCAGAACGCCAGGGCGCGGATCAGCCAGGTGCTGGTGCCCACGGTCGTGATCAGCCCGAGCAGGCAGAAGATGACGGTGATGCCCGCGAGCCCGGCGACGGCCATGCGCCGGGGGCCGACCCGGTGGTAGGCGCGGGCGGCGAGCTGGGCGTTGAGCCAGAGCCCGACCGCGCCGGGCAGCGTGGTGAGCCCGGAGCTGAGCGCTGACGCGCCGCGGGCCTGCTGCAGGAACTCGGGCATGATGAACAGGTAGGCGCTGTAGGCGCCCAGGCTGCACAGCGAGACCAGGCACCCGGTGCGGAAGATGCGGTTGCCCAGCAGCCGCAGGTTGAGCATCGGCGCGCGAGACCGGAGCTCGACGGCCACCAGGCCGGCCAGGGCGCCCAGCCCGGCCAGGCCGGTGGCGATGATGACCGGGCTGGACCAGCCCAGCTCCGATGACTCGCTGACCGCGTACAGGAACAGGGCCAGGCCCGAGCCGGCGAGCAGGAACCCGGGGATGTCCAGGCGGCCGGCGGCGGGCTCGCGGTGCTCGCCGAGGAACAGCAGCCCGATGACCAGGACGGCGGCACCGAGCGGGACGTTGACGAAGAAGCACCACCGCCACGACAGCTCGGTGGTCAGCACCCCGCCGAGCACCGGGCCGGTGGCCGGGCCGAGGGTGGAACCGAGCGCCACCATGCCCGCGGCCCTGGCGCGCCGCTCGGGCGGGAACGTCCGGAACAGCATGGCCTGGCCCACCGGGACGATGAGTCCGCCGCCGGCGCCCTGGATGACCCGGAAGATGACCAGCTCGGTCAGCGACCCGGACAGGCCGCACGCGGCGGACGCGCCGGTGAACAGGACCAGGGCCAGCAGGTAGGTGCGCCGCGTGCCGAACCGGTCGCCGATCCACCCGGACGACGGGACGAGCACCGCCAGGCTGAGCAGGTAGCTGAGCGTCACCCACTGCGCGGCGGCCAGCGGCTCGCGGAAGTCCCGCGCCAGCGACGGCAGCGCCGTGTAGATGATCGTGCTGTCCACGGCCGACATGTAGAGGCCGACCACGTAGGACACCGCCACGACCAGCTCCTGGCGGGGCTCCCAGCGCGCCACGTCCACCACCTCCACGGCCGCGCGCCGCAGCGTCATCGCCGCGGCCTCCGGCCTCCGGGCTGGCCCGGCCGAAGCACCCGGGCCGCTGAGCCATGGCCTTGATCCTTGGAAACCAATTTTAGAATCTAACTCTAGATCTGGCCAGGCTGGCGGCTTCAGCGGCTAGCAGCTCACCTGAGCCTTCCGCCGGATCGCCCGCACGGCGGCCGGCCCCGGCAATACCCTCACTGAGGGCTCTGGCACCCGGGGAAACTGGGTTGTGCTGAGATCGCCCTTTCAGAGAGGAAGCGGCCGATGCGCCGATTCAAGCTGGCGGCCATCGCGGTCGGGGTACTGATCGCGCTGCTCGCTGTATCCTCGGTAATCGGGTTGCTTATCTGGGCCGCAATGGCCGCGCTCGTTGTCGGTACCATCGTCCTCGGCATCGAGGTGGCATTCGCCGCGGGCAGGTCTCGCGGAACGGGCATTACCGGGAGGTCCGCGAGCCCAAGCGCGAGCGCGACCGGCCGCTCCGCCCGGCCCCGCCGAATGTCGAGGACGAACTGGCCCGGCTGAGGCGAGAAATGCGCCGCTGACGGCCCTTGGCCGCCTGCGTGATCGACCCCGTGCACGGCCCCGGCAGCCACGGGGTCCGGGAATTCATCGCCGGTTGCGAAGCCGTGCTGATCGGCCGCACCACCTTCGCGCCCGCGCTGACCGTAGATCGCTGGCCGTGGCCGGACCTGAAGGTCTTCGTGCTCGGCTCCCGCCGGGCGCCCGGCACGCCGCAGGACGTCATCATCGACAGCGATCCCGCCCGGCTGCTGGAGCAATTGCGGGCCGCCAGCTCCGGCGGTGATGTTCACCTGGTCGGCGGGCCGAGCACGATCGAGACCTTCCGCGCGCTGGGCGCGGTGGACAAGCTGGAGCTGTCGTGCTGCCGTTCATGACCGGGTCCGGGCTGCGGCTGACCGAGTCGCTCGACCCGGCCACCCCGCTGGCCCTCGAAACTCGCGCGCGCTGCGCGGCGTCTCGGCAGAAATCGTCTACGCGCTGCGCGGCTGAACTCGGGGCCGCGGTGGTCAGCCGCTGAAGCGGGCCGCGAGTTCGGCGATCCGGTCCGGCCGGTGCTCGGGGCGCATCCGCCCGGCGCTCTCGAGCAGGCTCATGCCATGCAGGGAGCTCCACAGCACTTCTGTCGCGGTTCCGTTGTCGCCATCGCCGAGCGCTTCGGCCAGCGCGTTGAAACCGGAGCGCAGCTCGGCCTCGGCGTCGTGCTGGGCGAAGCGCGCATCGATCGGCAGCTGGAACATGGCCTCGTAGAGCGACGGATGCGCCGCCGCGAAGTCCAGGTACGCGCCGGCCACTGCCGCAACGGCCCGGGCGCCGGTCTTGCGTCCCATGGCCGCCCGGGTGGCTGCCGCCAGCTCGGCGAATCCGGCCAGGGCCACCGTGCGCATGATCTCGGTCTTCCCGCCCGGGAAATGCGAGTAGAGCACGGGCTGGGTGTAGCCGATGGCGTCGGCGAGACGCCGTGAGGTGACGGCGGCCCAGCCGTCGGCCTCGGCCGCGACCCGGGCCGTGTCGAGGATCTGCTGCCTGCGCTGCGCCGTGCGCCGTGCGCGGGCATCCGGCTCCGCCATGATTCCTCCCCTTGCGCTCCGTCCCGGTTACGTCTATGTTAGCACCGCTAGAAAATCTAGCACTGCTAACCGGAGGAATGTCATGCTCACCACACTCGCTGTCGTCACCGCGACCGTCGTCGGCACCATGGTCGGCGTCGAGTTCGCCGTCGCGGTCTTCGTCAACCCGATCCTGCTGCGACTGCCCGCCGGGCAGTCGCTCGAGGCCCGAGCCGACGGCGCGCGCGTCCTCGGCCGCGTGATGCCGTTCTGGTACTTCGGGTCGCTGATCCTCACGGCCGTCCTGGCCGGAGCGACCTGGGGCAGGCCGGCGGCCGGCGCGGCCGTCGCGGCCGGCGCGCTGCTGGCCGTGAGCGTGGTCATGTCGATCGCGCTGCTCGTGCCGATCGCCAACCGCTCCGCCACCTGGACGGCCGACAAGCACCCCGCCGACTGGCGTGAGCAGCAGCAGCGCTGGGACCGCTTGCACTACGCGCGCGTGGCCATCATTATCGTGGCGTTCGTGCTGGCGCTCGTCGCCGCGACGGCCGTCTGAGCCTCATCGGTTCCGGCCGTCATCACCTCAAGAAGCGCCTGCGGGAGGATCGGCCGTGTCATACAGCGAGGATGTCGGTGCGGTCAGCGCGCGCTACCGGTCAGCCGGGGGCGCGCCCTCGGTGACGTACCCGTCCGGCACTCATGTCCGGTTCACCGCCCCGGGCGCGGTGACCGGCGGCCAGTACGGCCTGTTCGAGTGGAACATGACCGGCACGCGCGGCGGTGCCGATCCGCATTTCCACAAGACCTTCTCCGAGTCCTTCTATGTCATGGAGGGCACGGTTCGGCTCTTCAACGGAGAAACCTGGATCGACGCGGAGAAGGGCGACTTCCTCTACGTTCCGCAGGGCGGGATTCACGCCTTCTCCAACGAGAGCGGCGCGCCGGCCCGGATGCTCATCCTGTTCGCGCCCGGCCGGCCCCGGGAAGACTACTTCCGGGAGCTCGACGAGATCCGCTCGTCCGGACGTGCGCTCACCGATGCGGAGCGGATCGCGATGTGGGCTCGGCACGACCAGTACCCGGCCTGACGCACCGCGGCGGGCGCGCGGTGGCGGACAGCGCCACGGCCGTCCCGTCGACGAGACAGAACTGCAGCCAACAGGGGAGCTTGTATGACTCACGCCGTCCGCGAGATGCACGCCATGCTGGCCTCGAGCGCCGACCCGGCCAGCCTCGCGTACCAGGCCATCCCGGTCCCGGAGCCCGGGCCGGGCGAACTGCTGGTGCAGGTGCGGGCCACCGCGGTGACCTCGGGAGAGCTCGAATACCCGGAGGCGTATCCCGCCATCCCGTGCCACGACCTGTCGGGGACCGTGACCGCCGCCGGCGCCGCGGTGGCCGGCTGGCAGGCCGGGGACGCGGTCTACGCGCTGATCGGCTTCGACCGGCCCGGTGCCGCCGCCGAGTACGTGACGGTGCCGGCCGCCGACGTGGCCGCCAGGCCCGCCACCGTCAGCTACGGGGAGGCCGCCGCCGTGCCGCTCGGCGGGCTCACCGCCTGGCAGGCCCTGCACACCCACGGCCACGTGCAGGCCGGCCAGCATGTACTGGTTCATGGCGGGGCCGGCGGGGTGGGCGGCTACGCGGTCCAGCTGGCCGCCGCGGCCGGCGCGGCGGTGACCGCCACGGCCTCCGCCCGCGACGCGGACTTCGTCGCGGGCCTCGGCGCCAGCCGGGTCATCGACTACACCACCCGGTTCGAAGACCAGGTCAGCGACGTCGACCTCATCATCGACCCGGTCGGCGGCGAGGTCATGGCCCGGTCCTGGGCGGTCCTGCGCCCCGGTGGCACCCTGGTCGGGATCGCCGAGGCGCCCGGCGACAGCCATCCCGGCGGCCCGGACACGACCGGCGTGTTCTTCATCGTCGAGCCCGACGGCGCCCAGCTCCGCGAACTGGCCGGGCTGATCGACGCCGGCCAGCTGCGCCCCCTCGTCGCGGACACGCTGGAGCTGCCCGCCCTGGCGGAGGCGTTCAACGGCAAGCGCCCGCGCCGCGCCCCCGGCAAGTTCGTCATCAGCGTCGCTCCCGCTGCCACCTGACCGGCGGCGGTGAAAGGCGGCTGGAAGCAGGATGGCAGCGCCGCCGGCTTATCTTTTCCGGAAATGAGTCGCGGGCCTCGGCGGGTCCCGCTGGGTGACCGGGGGAGAGGCCATGGGCGGCCGGGAAGCGCTGCGCGTTCTACGCGCCCGCCAGCTAGCCCGCTCCGCGCGGCCGGCGCGGCAGGATCAGGCTGGCCCCTGCGGAGCTGCGCGGGCGCCGGGCGGCCGGCCCGGTGCCCGCCCGCAGCGCATGCTCGCCGGTTCGGCCCGGTGCCGGGCAGGCGGGTGCGGATCAGCTGAGATCGTCGCCCGGCGGCGTCGCGGCGGCCCAGTCCTGCGCCCAGGCCCGCAGGGGCTCGAGCGCCGGGCCGAGGCCCACGCCGAGGTCGGTGAGGTGGTAGACGCCGGCGGCGTCGGGGGCGACGATGCCGGCCGCGCGGAGCTGCCGCAGGCGCGCAGCCAGGACGCTGGAGGACATGTCGTCGGTCCGGCGGCGCAGCTCCCGGAACCCGGCCGGGCACTGCTGCAGCTCCCAGATGACCCGCAGGGTCCAGCGCTGGCCGAGCAGGTCCAGGGCGGCGATCATCGGCCGCCCGGTGGTCGAGCCCCGGACCGGCCGACCGGGCCGGGGCGTGCTCGTGCTTCTCATTCCGCAGCATTGTACGGTGGCGGCGGTGCTTCTCATTCCGAACCACTTGCTACGATGGTTCTAAAATCGAAGCACGCGCGGGAGGGATCATGCACCTTGAACCCGAGATGACGTACGCCGAGACCATCGACGGCCCGTGGGGACCGACGGCCGGCGGCCCGGCAGGCGACCGGCTGTGCTGGCCGGTCACCACCGTCGCGCTCGCGGTCCCCGCATCGACGCCCGCCTGGCGGCGCCCGGCGCCGACTGGATGCGCCTGGGCACTGACGGCATCCGCCGCCCGGACCTCCGCGTCACCCTCGCCACCGCCGACGGGGCGGTCATCCTGCTCAGCTATGACACTGCCCTCATCCGGGCCAGCGACCTGTTCCTCGCCGCCCTGCGCGATGGCACGGCCACGGCGTTCGATGACCAGTACATGCGCATGGCGGCGAGGTTCGAGACCGGCGACCCCCGCTACCGGTGGCTCACCGAGAGCCTCTTCGTCGGCGAGGGCCGCCTGGCCGGCGACCACCGCATCGAGTACCAAATCTGCCGCGTCGGCTGAGATCCCGGCGCCTACAGCTGGCTCGCCAGCTCGGCCACCAGCTCGCGCGGCAGCCCGTGGGTGGCGTGCAGGTACGCGTAGTCCTCCTCGGTCAGCCGCCCGTCCGGGTAGAGCCGCTCCAGCAGCGCCCGCCCGCGCGACAGCAGCCCGCTGAACTTGCGCTCCTCGGCCAGCAGCACGTCCCGGACGAGCCCCGGCGGCACGGACTGCCCGAACCGGTCCAGCGTGTCCCGCACCAGCGCGTCCGGCAGGTCGGCCAGGGTTCGTGTCCCGTCGCCGCGCCACAGCTCGGTGAGCACGCGGCGCAGCAGCCGCCGGAGCACGTAGCCGCGTCCGCTGGTGGAGGGCCAGACGCCGTCGCCGATCACCACGATCGCGGAGCGGAGGTGGTCGGTGATGATGCGCAGCGACCGGGTCTCCGGCTGCCACAGCCCGGGCAGCACGGCCAGCCACGCGCGGAACACGTCGGTCTCGTAGACCGACCGGGCACCGTGCGACACCATCATCAGCCGCTCCAGGCCCATGCCGGTGTCCACGCTCAGCTGGGGCAGCGGCACCAGGCTGCCGTCCGCCCGCCGCCGGTACCGCATGGTGACGTGGTTCCACAGCTCCAGCCAGCGGTCGTCGGTCATCGGGGTGCCCGACGGCGGCCCGTCGCCGGTCCACGCGAAGATCCCTGAGTCCGGCCCGCACGGCCCGGTCGGCCCGTTGGACCACCAGTTGTCCTCGACGGTCAGCTCGACAGGCAGGCCCAGCTCGCCCCAGGTCTCCAGCGCCCCGGTGTCCGGCCCGACCTGCCCGTCCCCGCCGAACACGGTCGCGTGCAGCCGGTCGGCTGGCAGCCCGAAGCCGTCGCGGAGCAGCTCCAGGCCCCAGCGCAGGCTCTGCGGGCCGCCGTAGTCACCGAGGGACCAGGACCCGAGCATCTGGAACGCCGTGAGGTGGCTGTCGTCGCCGACTTCGTCCAGGTCGGTGGTGCGCAGGCAGCGCTGGACGCCGGCCAGCCGCCGCCCGAGCGGGTGCGGCTCTCCCTCCAGGTAGCTGGTGAGAGGGTGCATGCCCGCGGACGTGAACATCACCTGGTCGCCGTCGGGCGGGACCAGCGAGCTGCCCTCGATCAGCTGATGCCCGCGGTCGCGGAAGAACTCGGTGAACGTGCTGATCGTGGTTCTGGTGTCCATCGTGCGCCTCACATGGAAGGGCGCCGGAAACGGGCTGCGAGCGCGGCCATCGAACCGCGGAGGTGACGGCGCCCGGGCGGGGCACCGGGCGCTGACGCCGGCCACCGTCTCCGGTCGCCAGCGGATAAAGAAGGTCAGGCAGGGGCGACCGGCGAGCTCGTAGCTCGCGCGGCCGCGGCGGTGCTCAGATGGCTGACCTTCATGGGAACGATCCTACCCGGGCGGCGGTCGCCGTTCCCAGCCGTTTATCCGGCGCGGCCCGTCCCGCAGTGCGGGACCGGGTCGCTTTCCGGGCCGGTGCCATGGCGTCCGTCACCGCGCCCGGCTTCCCGCTGCGCGCTGTCGTCGCCGAACTGCGCGACGAGCGGCACCGGCTGGACGCGCTGGAGACCGGTGATCCGGTCAGCGGCGTGCGGGCGGTGCTGTCCTGGTCCTATGAGAGCCTGACCGAGCCCGCGGCCCGCCTGTCCCGGCTGCTGGAGCCCGCCCGCCAGCAGATCAGCCTCCCGCCGGCCGCGGTCGGGATAGTGGCCGCGGACGTCAGCAGCCATGCGCAGGCGCTCGCGTGGCTGGAGGCCGAGCACCAGGCCCTGCTCGGCGCCGTGGCCCGGGCGGCGGCCGCCGGGCTGACCGGCATGCCTGGCAGATCCCCTGGGCGCTGGAGCGCGCCTTCTTCCGCCGGGGCTGGTGGCATGACGTGGCGGTGACCCAGCGGACGGCGCTGGCCGCCGCCACGCGCCTGGGGGACCGGGCCGGCGAGGCCCATGCCCTGTGCGGCCTGGGGCGAGCGCACGCCCTGGTCGGCTCCGCCGACGAGAGCCGCGCCTGCCTGTCGCGGGCGCTGCTGCTGTTCCGGGATCTGGGGGACGACGCCACCAGCGCCCAGGTCCACGTGCACATGGCCGGCGCGCTCGCCCAGCAGGGCCGCTACCGTGATGCGATCAGCCACGCGGAGCAGGCCCGCGACCTGTTCGCTGCCGCCGGCCACCGGAACGGGCAGGCCGGCGCCGTCAATAACATCGGCTGGTACCGCCTCCTGATGGGCGACCACGATCAGGCCGTGGCGGGCGCCCGGGCGGCCGTTCACGCGTTCCGGGAGCTCGGTGACCGGCATGGCGAGGCCATCGCGCTGGACAGCCTCGGCACGGCCTACCACCACCTCGGGCAGCACGCCCAGGCGCTGGCCTGCTGCCAGCGGGCACTGGCGGTGGTCCGCGAGCTCGGCGACCGCAGCGCCCAGGCCGGCATCCTGTTCAATGTCGGCGACGCCCAGCACGCGGCCGGCGACGACGACGCAGCGCGTGCGGCCTGGACCGAAGCCCTCACCACCCTCGATGAACAGAATCCCGTCCAGGTCGGCCGCCTCCGGGCCCGGCTCAGCACCCTCCGCCGCTAGCGCCGCATGACCTGCTGACTGGCCGGCTGATCCCAGATGCGGTAGCCGACGCCGGGCCTGGTCGCGATGACGGACGGCTGCCCCAGCTTGCGGCGCAGCCGGCCGATCGTCACCGTGACCGTGTTGGTGAACGGATCGGCCTGCTCATCCCAGACCTGCTCGAGCAGGTCCTCGGCCCGCAGGAACGCGGGCGAGGCGACCAGCAGCGCCTCCAGCACGCCGAACTCCTTGACCGACAGTTCGAGCTGCCGTCCGTCCCGCGTCACGGTCCGCCGCATCGGATCGAGCTCGATCCCGGCGGCACGCAGCGTGCGGGCGCGGGCGGCGGGCTGCCGGCGGGCCAGCGCCCGGACCCGCAGGACGAGCTCCGGGAAGTGGAACGGCTTGCCCAGGTAGTCGTCGGCGCCCAGGGCCAGGCCGGTGACCCGGTCGCCGGGCGCCCCGGCCGCGGTCAGCATGAGGACCATCGCCCGGTCATCGCGGTCGGTGATCATCTGGCACAGGGCGTCGCCGTGGATGCCGGGCAGGTCGCGGTCCAGCACGACCACGTCGTAGGAGTTGAGGTCGAGCTTCGCAGCGGCGGCGAGCCCGTCATGAGCGGCGTCCACGGCCATGCCCTGGTCCCGCAGGCCCTCCACCAGGACCTCGGCCAGCGACCGCGAGTCCTCGACGACCAGCACCCTCATGCCGGCGCCCCCGCTGCCGCGGCGGCCGAGGTGGTCTCCGCGGCCGCGGGCAGGTCGACGCAGACGCGCAGCCCGCCGCCCGGCCGGGCCTGCAGGTCCAGCGTGCCGCCATGAGCCTCCGCGATCGCCGCGACGATGGACAGGCCGAGCCCCGAGCCCTCGTCGGTGCCGATCCGGTCGGCCTCCAGCCGCCGGAACGGCTGGGACAGCTCGGCGGCCTGCTGCTGGCCGATGACCGGGCCGCCGTTCTCGACTACGAGCCGGGCCCGCCCGCCGTCCGCCCCGGTCGTGATGGCGATCCAGCCGCCGGGGGCGTTGTGGCAGACCGCGTTGTCGACGACGTTCTCCACCATCCGCCGCAGCAGGGCCTGGCTCCCGGCCACCCAGGCGCCGCCCTGGCGGCTGGTGTCCTGGACGGTCAGGCCCATGGCCCGGATGGCGGCGGCCTGGTCGGCCAGCGCGGAACCCACGATGTAGTCCAGCGGCAGGACGGCCCGGCCCGGCATCGACCGGTGCTGCGCGCGGGCGAGCACGAGGAATGCCTCCAGCAGCCTCTCGACCCGGTCCAGCTCGGTGCGCAGCCGGGCCGCCAGCGCGATCGTCTGCGGCGGGGCGGGCTCGGGCTTGGCCAGCGCCACGTCGAGGGCGGCGCGCATCGTGGTCAGCGGGGTGCGCAGCTCGTGCGCGGCGTTGGCGACGAACCGCCGCTGGGCGTTGAAGGCCACCTCCAGCCGCTCCAGCAGGCCGTCGATGGTGTCACCCAGTTCCTTGAGCTCGTCCTGCGGGCCGTGCAGGCCCAGGCGCTCGTGCAGGCTGTCCTCGGAGATGCGCTGGGCGGCGGCGGTCATCTGCCGGACCGGCCGCAGCGCGCGCCCGGCCACCAGCCAGCCGAGGGCGACCGAGATCACGGTCATGATGGCCAGCGCGATCAGCGAGGCCATCAGCAGCTCGTTCGTGAGGCGGTGCGAGCCCGGCTGGCCGGGGGTCTGCACCTGCAGGTTCTGGAGCTGGTCCTGCAGCACCCGGATCCGGAACTGGGCCTGGGCCAGCGCGGTGCCGGGCTGAGCGTGACCCGGCGTCGGGCCGGCCTCGACCGACGACGAGCGCGCCACGGCGACGCCGCTGGCGATGGTCAGCAGCACTGCGCCGGACACCAGGAACAAGATCCCGTACAGGGCGGTCAGCCGGACCCGGACGGTGCGGCCCGGCAGCCGCAGCCGGCCCGGCCGCACGGGCAGGCGCTGAGCCCGCATAAGTCTCTCCTCCCGCCGGCGATGCCCTGGCCAGGGGGTTCGCCCGGCCCGTCCAGCATGCCCGGCCCGGCCTAACAACCGCATAACAGCCAGCGTGCGGCCCATGTTATGGCCGCTCCCGTAGAACCAGGTCACGGCACATGCCACCCCGACCACAGAAGGAAGCGACATGCACGCCACGATCGAAGTCTCCGGACTGCGCAAGCGGTTCGGCCCGGCCCTGGCCCTGGACGGCATGACCTTCACCGTCCAGCCCGGCCAGGTGACCGGCTTCGTCGGCCCGAACGGGGCCGGCAAGTCGACCACGATGCGGGTCATCCTCGGCCTGGATGCCGCCGACGAGGGCACGGCCACGGTCGGCGGCCGGCCGTACGCGAGCCTGCGGCAGCCGATGCGGGTGATCGGATCGCTGCTCGACGCGGGCGCACTGCAGCCGAGCCGGTCCGCGCGCAATCACCTGCTCTGGCTCGCGCACTCGCAGGGCCTGGGCGCCCGCCGGGTGGACGAGGTCATCGAGCAGGCCGGCCTGCAGGGCGCGGCCCGGAGGCGCGCGGGCGGCTACTCGCTCGGCATGCGGCAGCGGCTGGGCATCGCCGCCGCGATGCTCGGCCGCCCGGCCGCGATCATGCTGGACGAGCCGTTCAACGGGATGGACCCGGAGGGCATCGTGTGGATGCGCGGGTTCCTGCGCGCGCTGTCGGCCGACGGCTGCGCGGTGCTGGTATCGAGCCATCTCATGAGCGAGCTGCAGGACACCGCCGATCACCTGGTGGTCGTGGGCCGGGGCAAGGTCATCGCCGACACCACGGTGGCGAGCCTGCTGGCGGCCGCGTCCGGGGACCGGTTGACGCTGCGCACGTCGGCCCGGCCGCAGGCCGCGGCGGTGCTGGAGAACGCGGGGGCCACCGTCGCGGCCAGCGGCCAGGACGTGCTCACGGTCTCCGGGCTGGCCGCCGAGCGGGTGGTCGCACTGCTCGGCGAGCGGGCCGTGCCGTTCTACGAGGTCTCCGCCCAGCGGGCGACCCTGGAGCAGGCGTACATGGAGCTCACCCGGCAGGCGGTCGAGTTCCGCCCGGCCGGCTTCGACGCCGAGGCCCAGGAGGTGCCGCGATGACGACCCCCGTGACCGAGGTGCCCCGGCCGAAGGCCCGGTCCCGCGACGGGTCCAGCGGCGGCTTCGGCGCCCTGCTGCGGGCCGAGTGGATCAAGTTCCGCAGCGTGCGCGGCTGGGTGATCGGCATGGTCCTGGCCGCGGTGCTGACCGTCTTCATCGGCGTCTTCGCGGCCGCCAACGCGAACATCGCGTGCCGGATCAACGGCGGCCCCGCGAAATCAGGCAAGGCCTGCCGGCCCTCCATACCGCACGGACCGGGCGGCGAGGTCGTGACCGACAGCTTCTACTTCGTCCGCCAGCCGCTGACCGGGAACGGCACGATCACCGTGCGCCTCACCTCGCTCACCGGCGAGCACGCCAACCTCGGCTCGGGGCCCGCGCAGGTGGGAACCGGCAGCCTGGTGCCGGGCCTGGCGCCGTGGGCCAAGGCGGGAATCATGATCAAGCAGGGCACCCGCCGGGGCGCGCCGTACGCGGCGATGATGGTCACGGGCCGTAACGGCGTCCGGATGCAGGACAACTTCACCGGCGATGCCGCCGGGCGGCCCGGTGCCGTCTCGGCCGCCCATCCGCGCTGGCTGCGGCTGGCCCGCTCCGGCGACGCGATCACCGGATACGACTCCGCCGACGGCCGTCACTGGACCCGGGTGGGCACGGTCGCGCTCACCGGGCTGCCGTCGACCGTCCAGGCCGGCCTGTTCGCCACCTCGCCGGGCTACACGGTGACCCAGGACTCGTTCGGCGGCAGTAGCAACGACAGCGGCCCGGCGGAGGCCACCGGAGTCTTCGATCACGTCCGCCTGGCCGGCGGGCCACCCGGAGGCACCTGGACCGGCACCGCGGTCGGCGGCGGCTACCCGGTCGGGAGCGGGCCAGGGCCCGGCGGCGGCGGCTCAGTGCCCTTCACCCGGAACGCTGGCCGCTTCACGGTCACCGGCTCAGGTGACATCGCGCCGGTCACGCCGGGGCCGAACGGCCCGTTCCCGACGGTGACGATCAGCCAGAGCCTGGCCGGAGCGTTCCTGGGGCTGTTCGCGATCGTGGTGGTGGCGGCCATGTTCTTCAGCACGGAGTACCGGCGCGGCCTCATCCGCATCACGCTGGCCGCCACGCCGCGCCGCGGCGCCGTGCTGGCCGCCAAGGCCGTGGTGATCGGCGCGGTGGCCTTCGTGACCGGGCTCGTGGCCGCGGCCGTCTCGATCGGCATCGGTGTCCCGAAGGAGGTGAATCAGGGCATGGTGCTGCTGACCGTGCCCTGGCTGACCGAGGCGCGGGTCATCGTCGGCACGGCGGCCATGCTGGCCGTGGCCGCGGTCCTCGCCGTCTCCCTGGGCGCCATCGTGCGCCGCAGCGCCGCCGCGATCACGATCGCGGTCGTCGCGGTCGTCATGCCCTTCCTGCTGACCGCGCTCAACGTGGTCCCCGCCGGGGTGGGCGACTGGCTGCTGCGGCTGACCCCGGCCGCGGGCCTGGCGATCGAGCAGAGCATCCCGCGGTACGCGCAGGTCGCCACCGTCATCGAGCCCGTGCGGGGCTACTACCCGCTGTCGCCCTTCGCCGGGTTCGCGGTGCTGTGCGCGTGGGCCGCGGCGGCCCTGGCCCTCGCCCTGGTCATGCTGCGGCGGCGGGACGCATGAGCACCTTCGTCGCGAGCCAGCCCGCGCCGGCGGCGGTCCGGGGCGCCGGGCGCGGGCCGGCCCTGGTCCACGCGCTGCGCGCCGAGTGGACCAAGCTGCGTACGGTGTCCGGGCCGGCCGGCCTGCTCCTGGGGCTCGCGGCGCTGACCATCGCGGTCAGCGCCGCGGCCGTCGGGGCCACGCACTGCCCGGCGAACCTGACCTGCCCGGTCGACCCGGTCAAGCTCAGCCTGACCGGCATCCAGTTCGGCCAGGCCGTGGCCGCGGTCCTGGCCGTGCTGATGGTCAGCAACGAGTACGGCTCGGGGATGATGCGCGTCACGCTGGCGGCGATGCCCAGGCGGGAGGCGGTGCTGGCGGCCAAGGCGATCCTGCTGGCCGCGCTGGTGCTGGTGGCGGGCGCGGTGGCGGTGTCCGGCTCGGTGCTGGCCGGGCACCTGATCCTGCCCGGCCACGGCTTTACCGCCGCGCGCGGCTTCCACCCGGTCGGGCTGAGCTACGGGCCCGCGCTGCGCGCCGCTTGCGGGTCGGTCCTGTACCTGGGACTGGTCGCGCTGATGAGCCTCGGCGTCGCCGTCATCGTGCGGGACTCGGCCGTGTCCATCGGCGCGGTGCTCGGGCTGCTGTACCTGTTCCCCATCATCTTGTCCTTCATCGGGAACGAGCAGTGGCAGCGCCGCCTGGAGCGGTGGACGCCGACCGTCGCGGGCCTGGCTATCCAGGACACCACCGGCCTGCGGAGCCTGGTGATCACGCCGTGGGCCGGGCTGGGCGTGCTGGCCATCTGGTCGGCTGCCGCGATGCTGGCCGGCGGCCTGGCCTTCCGCTACCGCGATGCCTAGCCAGGCCGGGCCGCCCCGCCGCCCCGGCCTTCACCAGCACCCCGCCGCGACCTTCATCGTCGGCCGGGCGGCCGACTTTGCCATGACCACCTCGGCCCCCGGCGCCAGGGTGACCGTGGCCGGGCGCGTGCCGGCCGGCCTGACCTTCCTCGCGGGCGGCGGCGCCGAGCTGGGCGGCCTGCCCGCGGCCGGCACCGCCGGCCACTACCTCCTCACGGTCAGCGCCCGGGACACGGGCGGCCATGCCGCCCAGCTGCTGGCGCTGACCATCATGCAGCTGCCCCGGTTCGGCCGCCGCCCGGCCATCGTCGCCACGGCCGGGGTGTTCACCAGCACGCCGGTCCCGGTGACCGGCTTCCCGGCCGCGGCCGTCACTGAGTCCGGGGCGCTGCCCGCGGGCCTGCAGTTCCGGGTCCTGCCGAACGGGACCGCGGTGATCTCCGGCATCCCGGCGGCCCCCGGCATGACGGAGACGAGGACGATCACGCTCACCGCGGCCAACGCCGCGGGCGTCGTGCGCCAGCCCGTCAGCGTGACGGTCGTCCAGCCCGCGCCGCCCCCGATGATGCCCCCGCCGCCCCCGATGATGACGCCCCCTCCCATGATGGGCCGGCACTCCGCGCCGTGACGGGCCCGGCCGGCCCGGGCCCGGTGCCAGCCGGAGGGTGAGCCGTCAACCGGATTACGGCTCGGGGTGCCTGCCGCGCACGGGCCGGTAGTCGCCGGGGCCGGCCTCCAGGACGCCCTCGCCGCCGGTCAGCCCCGGCAGCTGCCGCTGCAGGAGGTGCAGGCTGGCTGACGGCAGCACGGCGTGGAGCACGGACTCCTCGCCCCGGGGCAGCGGCGCGTCGACCGTGGCGCCGAGGCGGGCCAGGGCGGCCAGGACCGGGCCGAGCCGCCCGGCCGGGATCTCGATCCGGGCGCGGGCCATGGGCTCGCAGACCACCGTGCCCGCGCGCTCGAGCGCCTGCGCCAGCACCACCGGCGTCAGCTTGCGGAAGTCCGCGGCCGTCGTCCGCGGGGTGGCGAGGACCTGCTTGCTCGGGCCGTCCCCGACGTAGTAGCCGCATGCGGTCATCGTCACCAGGCAGTCGGTGACCGGCCAGCCGTGGCGGCCCGCCCGCAGCGCGGCCCGGACGTACCGGCCCATGGCGTCGGCGAAGCTGGCCGCCGTCTTGTAGATGCACAGCGGGATGTCGCGGGGACCCACGTCGAGCCGGACGGCCACGCCCGAGCCGGGCGCGGCGGGCTCGACGGCGAGCCCGACCGTGGCCGCGTACGGATGGCCGTCGGACTGCAGGTACTCGACCGCGCGGCCGGGGCGCGCGACCCGCTCGATGCAGATCGTCGTCGTCTCGCGGAACGTCACCTCGACCCCGAAGTCAGCCGCCAGCGTGGCCTGGATGACCTCCTTCTGGACCTCGCCGTACAGCGACACGGAGCCCGCCTGATCTCGGGTTAGTACGGTGGATGGCGTGAGTGAGGTCCGGCCATCCGGTGCGGTCCGCGGGGATTTCCGCCCGGTTGACGCCCTTTAGGCACGGCTGGCGGGGGGAAATCGTGATCGAGGAGCTGGCCCGCGATCGTCTCGGCTTCCAGCAGCTTCGCCCCGGCCAGCGGGCCGCGGTCGAGGCTCTGGCCGGCGGCCGCGACGCGCTGGCCGTGCTGCCGACCGGCGGCGGGAAGTCAGCCATCTACGAGCTGGCCGGGCTGCTGCGCGGCGGCCCGACGGTCGTCGTGTCGCCGCTGATCGCGCTGCAGGACGATCAGCTCGCCCACCTGCGCGCGGCGGGCCTGTCGGCCATCGTGCTCAACTCGCAGCAGTCGGCCGGCGCGCACGCGGCGGCGCTCCTGGCCTCGTGCGATGCGAACACCTTCGTGTTCCTGTCGCCCGAGCAGCTGGCTAACCAGCAGACCCGCGAAACGCTGCGGCGCGCCCGGCCGGGTTTGTTCGCCGTCGACGAGGCGCACCTGATCAGCCAGTGGGGTCGTGACTTCCGGCCGGACTACATGATGCTCGGGGCCCAGGCCGACGCGCTCGGCGCGCCCGTCCGGCTGGCCCTGACCGCGACCGCGGCGCCGCCCGTGCGGCAGGAGATCGTGCAGCGCCTCGGCCTGCGTGATCCCGTCGTGGTGCTGGGCGACTTCGACCGGCCGCTGATCGAGCTGTCCGCGCAGCACCTGCGGGCCGTCTCCGACAAGGACGCCGAGCTCGTCCGCGCGGCGCGCGAGCTGGGCGGGCCCGGGATCGTCTACGCGGCGACGCACGCCAGCGCGGAGGCGGCCCGCGACGCGCTGAGCTCGGCGGGCGAGCAGGTGCGGCTCTATCACGCCGGCCTCAGCCCCCGCGAGCGGCGGGACGCGGCGGCCGCGTTCACCGGCGGCTCGGCCCGGATCATCGCGGCCACGGTCGCGTTCGGCATGGGGATCGACAAGGCGGACGTCCGCTGGGTGCTGCACTATGACCCGCCGCCCTCGCTCGACTCGTACTACCAGGAGATCGGCCGGGCCGGCCGGGACGGCCAGCCGTCGCACGCGCGGCTGCTGTACCGGTACGAGGACTTCGACCAGGCCCGCCATCTGCTCGCCCGGGGTGTCTCCCGCGGCCCGGTCGCGCGCGTCGCGGCCGCGCTGGCGGCCGGCCAGCCGCTGGGGCGCGCCACCCCGAACCAGACGGCCGCGCTGACCCGCCTGGCCGATCTCGGCGCGGCGGCGTGGCAGGTAGACGGGGATGTGAGCTGGGCCGGGACGATGAGCGTGGCCGACGCCGTCGCGGCCTCCGAGGCGGTAACCGAGCGGGAGGCCGAGATCGAGCGCACCCGCCTGGCGATGATGCGCCACTACGCCGAGCACGAGGGGTGCCGTCGCTCGTTCCTGCTCACGTACTTCGGGCAGGACTATCCCGGCCCCTGCGGGAACTGCGACAACGACGCCCGCGGCCGGGCCGAGCCGGCCCGCGACGAGCCCTTCCGGGCTGGCGCCCGCGTCGTGAGCGAGCGCTGGGGCTCGGGGACCGTGCAGCGGTACGACGGCGACCAGATCACCGTGCTGTTCGACGAGCACGGCTACCGCGAGCTGTTCATGCCGGTCGTCCTGGAGCGCGGCCTGCTGCGGCCGGCGTAGGCGGCGACGGTCTGCGCCAGCACCTCATCCCACGGCTGCGGCGCCAGCCCGAATGCCGCCTGGGCCGCGGTGGAGTCCATGATGAACGGCGCCTCAGTCTGATAGGCCACCTCGGGCAGCTCCCTCAGTGCCGGGCTGACCAGCCCGCCCAGCGCCAGCAGCGCGCGCGGCACCTCGGTGACCCGGACCGGCCCGACCCCGGCCACCCGGGCCAGGTCGCCGATCGCCTCCCGCTGGGAGCGCGGCGCGCCGCTCGGCACGTGCCACGGCCGGCCCCAGGCGCGCTGGTCGCCGCCGACGGTGACCAGGAGCCGGGCCACGTCACCGACGTAACTCCAGGTGTGCGGCGTGTCAGCACCGCCGGTGACCTGAACGGCCCGGCCGGCCAGCAGCCGGGGCAGCACCCGGTCCCCGAGCAGGCTCTGGGCGCCGGGGCCGATGTAGTCAGACGCGCGGACCTCGGTGACCCGGGCCCGTCCCGCCCGGTGCGCGGCCAGCGCCTCCTGCCACATCCGGGCCCGCACCATCCCCTTGCGGCCCGTGGCGGCCAGCGGCAGCTGCTCGGTCATCGGCCCGGTCACCGGGCCGTAGCCGTACAGGTTGCTCACCGTCGCCAGCACCGCGCCGGTGCGCTCGGCCGCCGCGAGCAGCGCCGCCGACAGCGGCGGCCAGTCCCGGACCCAGCGGTGGTAGGCGGGGCTGGCGCAGTTGTAGATCACCGCGGCCGCGTCCGCCGCCGCGGTCAGCGCCGCGGCGTCGGCCGCATCGAGGGCCAGATGGGCGATGCGGCCCGGACCCCCGCCGCCCGGCTCGCCGCGGGGGCCGCCGGAGCGGGTCACGACCCGGACCTCGTGCCCCTGCCCGGCGAGCAGTGCGGCCGCGCCGCGGCCGATCGCGCCGTAGCCGACAATGACGTGCACTGCCATGGGAACCCCTCCGCACTGCCCAATGTGCGACTAGTGATCGCACTTGCGAACAGTGTTCCTGGTACGGCCCGCTGCTGTCAAGAGCGATGCTCTCGCTTGCGTTCAGTGTTCGCGCTCGGTTAGCGTGGCCCGGTGAACGCGCCGCGTACCGCCCGGGACCGGGCCCGGGCCGAACTCACCCGCGACATCAAGGACGTCGCCCGCGCGCTGATCGAGCGCGACGGCGCCGCCGCGCTCTCGCTCCGCGAGGTCTCCCGTGAGATGGGCATGGGCGCGTCGAGCCTGTACCGCTACTTCGCCAGCCGCGACGACCTGCTCACCGCGCTCATCATCGACGCCTTCGACCAGATCGGCGCGGCCGCCGAGGAGGCCGACGCCGGCGCGCGGCGGGCCGGGGCCGGGTACGGCGCCCGGTGGCTGGCCGCGGGCCGCGCCGTGCGCGGCTGGGCCCTCGCCCACCCGCATGAGTTCGCTCTGGTCTACGGCTCGCCGGTGTCGGGCTACACCGCGCCGCCGGACACCGTCGGCCCGGCGACGCGGATCACCGGCGTGCTCGGGGGGATCCTGTCGGAGGCCGTCGCGGCCGGGGACCTGATGCCTCCCGCGCGCCCGCTGCCCGGCCCCCGCCTGGTTCCCGAGCGGATCCTGCTCGCCTACGGCCCGCCGCCCGCTCCCTACCAGGACGCGATCGAGCGCGCGCTGGTGCTGTGGATCGCGCTGATCGGGACGATCAGCTTCGAGCTGTTCGGCCACCTGAAGGACACGGTGACCGACTACGCCGCCTACTTCGACGCGGCCGTCAGGATCGCGGCGGAGTGCGCCGGCCTGGACGTGCCGGCCGGGCCGGACGTCCCCGCCGCGCGGCCATCCCATCCGAAACGGGGCCGCTGACGCGGGACTGCTCCCGCGTGGTGGTCAGGCCCGGACGGTTCCCGCGGTCAGAACCGGTGCGTGGTGGCGCCGAACGGGTCGCCCTTGGCGTGCGCGTAGATCCTGGTCGGCCGGACCGTGAACACCAGGCTCGAATGGCCGTCCATGCCGGGGCTGCGGAAGCCGCCGTCGCCGGCCTCGAGCTGCCAGCGCCCGTCCCACTTGGCGGCCCAGGCCGGGGCCAGCCGCCGGAGCGTCTCCTCGTCGGTGACCTGGACCGCCTCGCCCTCGACCACGACGTCCAGCCCCTGGTCCCAGTGGCTGCAGCCGGTGGTCAGCACGACGTGCGGGTTGGCCCGCAGGTTGAGGAGCTTCTGCTCCCCCTCGCCGGTATGGAAGTGGATGGCTCCCTCGGACCAGGCGGCGACGAGGGGCGTGACGTGGGGCCGGCCGTCGGCCCGGACCGTGGAGATCCAGAACAGCTCGGCGGCCTCGAGCACCCGGCGCGTCTCCTCCCACCCGGCGGCCACCGCGGCCGGGTCGCTGTAGCGCGGGTCAAGGGCAGTGACAGGTGTCGTCATGGGTGACCTCATTCCGATCGGGGCCGACACAGGGTAAGACGGGCCCGCGGGCCGGAACTCATCGACCCGCCGGGGTGCTGACGGCGAACAGGTAGACCGCGCCGGGATGGGCGGCCAGGACGCGCAGCGGGCCGGCGCCGGGCCAGTACGCGGCCTGGAAGCTCGCCGGGCCGGAGGCCACGATCCACAAGTCCGGGCCGTCCGGCCAGTCCAGCGGGCTGAAGCCGTGGAAGCCCACGGAGACGGCCCCCCGGCTGTTAGCGGCCGACGTGAGCGGCAGCGGCCCGCCGGGGAGCCGGGTGACGCGGCGGCGGCCGATGGCGATGAGGTAGACCTGCGTGGCTACGGCACGGCCGCCGCGGACCGTGTCCAGGGTCAGGGCCAGCCGGCGGTCCGGCCGGTCGAATGCTCCGGGCTGGCCGTTGGTCCGGGTCCCGGGCGGCAGCGGGATTACCGTGTCCGCGCCGGTGAGCAGGCTCGTGATGTGCAGCGGGCAGGACAGGCCGGGGCACGGGGGACGCTGCCAGGCCACGTCGTCCGCGCTGACCGCGGCGATGAGAGCGCCCGGCGGCACCGGCATGCGGACGGTCGCGCCGGTAGCGGCGCTGACCAGCCGGGCGCCCCCGCCGTGCGCGGCGCCGGTGAGCAGGCCCCGGGCCGTGGCGGCCAGCAGGATCTGGCCCCGCAGCCGGAGGACCGGCGACAGGCGCCGGCCGGACTCGTCGATCAGCCAGGCGTCACCGGGCAGGTGCCCCGGAGGACTCGCCTGCTGGACCCAGATGCCCGCGCCGCCGGGCGCGACGGCCAGGGCGTTCGCGTGCGCTATCAGCCGGGGCGCGCCCGCGCCGCGGGCGGTGACCGGGATGAAGAACACGTCGCCGACCGCCGGCAGGCAGCAGCCGGCCGGGCTCGCGAGCAGCGCGACGAAGCCCCCCGGCACCGGATCGACGACCTGAACGGTCGGGCTCGCCCCGAGCGGGCTGGGAGCGCCCAGCCCGAGCACGGCGTCCGACCAGCTCAGCCGGACCGGCGCCCGGCCCGCCAGGCTGAGCAGGCGCAGGTCGTCGCCGCCCAGCAGCAGCACGGGGCCGGGCCCCGCCGCCGGGCCGGGCGCCGGCCCGTGCAGCATCGGGCGCGCCCGGGCGGGCGCGGCGCGCGGCGGGGCCGCGTGCGGGCGGGACGCGAGCACCAGGCCGGCCGTGACGACGCTGGCGGTGACCAGGGCGGCGGCCGCCACGGCCACCCGTCGCCGGCCGCGCAGCCGGGGCGGCCGGTCCGGGTCCCGCCCGCCGCTGATGACGTCGGCACCGCGCCAGGTCATGGCGACATCCTCGCCTCCCGGGGCAGGTCCGGCAATGCCGGGCAGGCTGGCGGCGAGCTTGTTAGGTTGCTAGCATACTTGCATGGTAGCTAGCCAGCAGTTCAACGTGTACCTGCCACCGGACCTGGTCCGCGAGGTCAAGCACGCTGCCATCGACGAGAGCATCTCGCTGTCCCGGCTGGTCGAGAACGCGCTGCGGGACTACCTCGCCCGGCTGGCGGCCCCAGCCCGCGCGCAGGCCGGGGAGGAGCAGTCATGAGGGCGATGCCGATCCGCTACGTCCGGGACATGGATGCCGCGCGCCGGTTCTACGAGACGCTCGGCCTGTCGCACTCCTTTACCAGCCGCCGGCCGCGCCGCGGGCCGTCGGTCTGGACCGAGCTGGCCGGCACCGGCGACGGCGGTCTCGCGCTGCACTACGCGCCCGAGGGCTCGGGCATGAGCGGCGCCCAGCTGTCGTTCGAGGCCGACGAGCGGCTCGAGGACGTGGCCGGGCGGCTCCGCGCGGCCGGCTACGAGCTGGAGACCGAGATCGTGGACGAGAGTTTCGGCAGGTCGTTCACTATCCGCGATCCGGAAGGGCTGCTGATCCAGGTGAACGAGAATGACTATGAGCTGCAGAGCTGAGCCCGCCGTCGAGGTCGAGGCCCTGAGTCGCGACTTCGGCGCGACCCGGGCGCTGGACGGCGCGACCTTCAGCGTCGGCCGGGGCGAGATCTTCGGGCTGCTCGGGCCGAACGGCGCGGGCAAGACGACCACGATGCGCATCCTGCTGACCTTGCTGCGCCCCACCTCCGGCCGGGCCAGGGTCACCGGCCTGGACGTCGCGGCGCACCCGGCGGCCGTGCGCCGCCGGGTCGGCTGGGTGCCGCAGGACCGGACCGTCGACCCGCTGCTCACCGCGACCGAGAACGTCACGTTCATGGCGGGCATGTACCACCTCGGCGCGCGGGCGGGCCGTCGCCGCGCGGCGGAGCTGCTGGGCGCGGCGGGCCTGGCCGAGCATGCGGGCCGCCTGGCCCGGGACCTGTCCGGCGGCATGCGCCGCAAGCTGGAGCTCGCGATGAGCCTGGTGAACGTGCCCGCGGTGCTGTTCCTCGACGAGCCCACCCTCGGCCTCGACATCTCCGCCCGGCGCAGCCTGTGGGCCTACGTGGGGGACATCCGCGCGGCCGGCACCACGGTGATGCTGACCACGCACTACCTCGACGAGGCGGACCGGCTGTGCGACCGGGTGGCGATCATCGACCGCGGCCGGATCCGGGCCATCGGCGCCCCCGGGCGGCTCAAGGACGACTACGGCGTGACCGCGCTGGACGACGTGTTCCTGGCCGCCGCCGGCCAGGGAATGGGCGAGCAGCCCGCTGCCGACCAGCTGGTGCGGCCGTGACCGCCGCCGGGCTCCCGGCCCCCGCCCGGCCCGCCGGAGCGGAAGGCCCGGGCGCGCTGGCCGGGGTGTGGCACGAGCATCGCGTGCTGTTCGGCCGCTGGCTGGCCCGGCTGCGCCGGGAGCCGCTGGCGGTGCTCGCGCTGCTGGCTCAGCCGATGGTGTGGCTGCTGCTGTTCGGGCACCTGTTCACCCGGATGGCGGCCACGGCGCCGGTGCCCGGCGGCAGCTACCTGCGGTTCATGACCGCGGGCGCGGTCGTGATGACGACGTTCAACGGCTGCCTGCAGGGCGGCGTGGAGCTGCTGTTCGACCGCGAGTCCGGGTTCCTGCTGCGGATGCTGGCCGCGCCCGCCAGCCGGCTGTCGATCGTCACCAGCCGGTTCGCCTACCTCGCCGCGCTGACCGGCGCGCAGGGCCTGATCATCCTGCTGGCCGCCGGCCTCATGGGCGTCCGCTATGCCACCGGCCTGGCCGGCGTCGCGGCCTGCCTGGCCATCGGCGCGCTGTTCGGCGCCGGGGTGACCGCGCTGTCGGTCGGGCTCGCCTTCTCGCTGAAGAGCCACTCCCAGTTCTTCCCGATCACCGGCTTCGCCAGCCTGCCGCTCACCTTCGCCAGCAGCGCCCTGGTGCCGCTGGCGCTGATGCCCGGCTGGATGCAGGCGGTGGCCCGGCTGAACCCGATGACCTACGCCATCGATGCCCTGCGCACCCTCGTCCTGACCGGCTGGCAGGTCGCCCCGCTGGCCCGGATCACGGGCGTCCTGCTGGCCTTCGACGCGGTCTGCCTGGGCGCCGCCACCCTGGCCCTGCGCCGCGGCATGCGCTGACCGGGCCGGCTCCTGACCCCGGCTGAGGTTGGGCCCGGCCGGGTCCGGGTAGCTGGCCTGGGTGTCGGCCGGTACAGATGAGGAGTGACTGATGGCGCACAACCTGCTCGAGGAACTGCTGGTCTCCTCGGAGGTGCAGACGGCCCGCGATCGGCTGGAGGACTACGAGGCGGCCGAGGCGGCGGCCGCGAGCAACCCCGACGGCGAGGAGGAGCTCGCCGCCCTGCGCGGGGCCATGGTGGACATGCCGGGCGCGGTGAAGATGCTGCTGGAGGCCATCGACCGCGCCGGGGAGGGCGCCGGCGAGCCGCAGTACGACGACCTGCCCGGATAACGCCCGGCGCCCGGGTGGCAGAATCGGCCGATGGCCATCACCCGCGTTAACCCCGGGCGGCTGCACCCGACCTCCGGGTACGCCCACGTCACGATCGTCGACTCCGGCCGGCTGGCCGTCCTCGCCGGGCAGTGCCCCCTCGACCGTGACGAGCGGGTGGTCGGGGACGGCGACGTCCTCGCCCAGGCCGACCAGGTGGCCGCCAACGCCGCGGTCGCGCTGGCCGCGGCCGGCGCGGCGCCCGCGGACGTCATCCGCTCGGTGATCTACGTGGTGAGCGATGACCCGGCCGTGCTGTCGGCCGTATGGGACCGCCTCGTTGCCTCGGTCATCGGCCCGGCCTTCACCACGGCCAGCACGCTGCTCGGCGTCGCCGCCCTCGGCTACCGCGGCCAGCTCGTCGAGGTCGACCTGACCGCCGCGCTGCCGGATCAGCCGGCTTCCCCGTGACCGTGGCGCGGGCCGGGGGTCAGATCCAGCCCGCGTTGCGGGCGATGCGGATGGTGTCGATGCGGTTGCGGCCGCCGACCTTGGCGATGGCATTCGACAGGTAGTTGCGGACGGTCGCCGGGGACAGCTGCAGGAGGGCGCCGATCTCGTCGGTGGAGATGCCGTCGGACGCGGCCCGCAGGACATCGGACTCGCGCGGTGTCAGCGGGCTGCTCCCGGTCTCCAGGGCGGCGGCGACCAGGCCGGGGTCAATGACGCGCTCGCCGCGGGCGACCCGGCGGATCCCGTCGGCCAGCGTGGCGGCGGGCGCATCCTTGACGATGAAGCCGCGCACGTGCACCTTGAGCGCGCGCAGGAGGTTGCCGGGCTGGCTGAGCCCGGTGAGGATCAGGCTCCGGCACTCGGGCAGCTGCTCGTAGAGCTGCCCGGCGGCGGTGAGCCCGTCGAGGCCGGGCAGGTCGATGTCGAGCACCGCGACATCCGGGCGGGTGCGCAGCGCGGCCGGCACGATCTGGTCGCCGCGGTCCAGCTCGGCCACGACCTCCATCCCGTCCTCCAGCGACAGCAGCGCGACCAGCGCACCGCGGATCAGGTGCATGTCCTCGGCGATCAGGACCCGGATCATGGAGCCTCCTCCGGTAGCTCGATGCGCAGGCGGAACGTGCCGTCGCCGAGGTAGCCGCCGGCGGCGGTGCCGCCGAGGGTGCGGGCCCGCCCGGCCAGGCCCGCGAGCCCGCTTCCGTCGTGCGCGGTCGGCTCGGCCCCGTCGTTCACGATGTCGAGCCGGGCCCGACCGGCGGCCCGGCCCGCCGTGATCGCCACCGTCGTCGCCCGGCTGTGGCGCAGGATGTTGGTGACGCCCTCGCGCATGCCCCAGGCCAGGACGGCGTCGAGCGCGGGCGCCAGGCCCGGCAGGGCCACGGCGACCTGCGTGGTGACCCCGGCGGCGGCGAGGACGGCCTGGGCCGAGTCCACCTCCGCCGGCAGCGACACGTCGTGCTCTCCGCGCGTGACCGCCCGCATGTCGCGCAGGGCGGACCGGGCCACCTCGGTCAGGCTCTCGATCTCGCGGTGCGCCGCGGCCGGATCCGAGGGCAGCAGGCGGATCGCCAGGTCGCCTTTCAGCGACACGGCCGACAGGCTCTGGCCGAGCAGGTCGTGCAGGTCGCGCGACATCCGCAGCCGCTCCCTGGCCAGGGCATTCTCGGCCAGCTCGGTGCGGGCCGCGAACAGGCTCCCGAGGATGCCGACCAGCCGGGCCGACCCGTACAGCGCACCGCCGCCCATCACCAGCACGGCGACGTAGTAGCAGCCGAACAGGACCGTCTGCGGGTCGGCGAAGCCGGCCCGGTGGGCATAGGCCGCGTAGCCGATGGAGTTCCCGGCGATCGACGCGGCCGCGACCAGCGCGGCCAGCCGTCCGGGCAGCAGCATGACCGCGGACCCGATCACGAACCACTGCATCGGGACGAGCCAGTCGGCCCAGCGGGAGATGAACCATCCGGCCGGCAGGTAGGCCAGCACGACCAGGACCGCGAAGGTCAGCGGCCAGGCGCGCGGCCGGCCGCCGTGCGCGGCCGCGAGGCTGTGCCGCAGCTGCAGCGCGCCGACCGCCGCGGCGGCCGCCGCGAGCAGCGCCAGCTTCCAGGCTGCCAGGCCGGGGTGGCGGGTGATGACGGTGAGCTGGACGTAGACCACGAACGGCAGGTGGATGGCAACCAGGAACCAGACCGCGCGCCGGACGGCCCACAGCGGGAAGCCGCCGGGCTCGGTGAGCGCCAGGTCGCTCACGACGCCACCTCGTCCGGGGCGGCCAGGGCGCGGCCGTCGACCTCGATGCCGAGCTGGGCGCGTCCCCCGGCCGAGGACAGCGTGATCACGCAGGTCCGGGCCGAGCCGTCGCGCAGCAGCCGGGCCGTGGCCGACCGCAGCCCGGACCGGAGCTCCGGGCTGACGCCGCCGGCCGGGTCAGCGGCGGGCAGGACGAGCCGGGTCGCGATGCCGGCCGCGGTCAGCAGGCCGGCCGCCGTTTCCAGCTCGGCCCGCAGCGCTGGCTGGCGCAGGCCGCTGAGCAGCTGACGGGTGTCCGCCAGGCTGCCGCGGGAGATCTCCACCAGGGCGGCCAGCCCGCGCGCGGCCGAGCCCGGGTCGGTTCCGGCGAGCGACGCGGACATCTCCGCGCGGGCGGAGATCGAGGCCAGCGCGACCCCCAGCGTCGCGCGCAGCCGGGCGTCGACGGCCAGCCTTTCGCGCAGGACGGCATCCCGGGCCAGGTCGCTCCGGGCCGCGTCGAGCTGCCGCACCACGGCGACGAGCCAGACCGGCACGAAGACGGCCGAGGTCCGCCACAGCAGCGTGACCGCGTAGTAGTACGGCGCGCCCCGGATCGCGGCCGGGTTGGCCAGGGGGAACGCCAGCGCCAGCGGCGCCTGGGCCAGCGCCAGCGCCGCCACGCCGGGCAGCGACCAGCGCCAGGGCAGCACCGCGAGCAGGCAGACCGCAACGGCGAAGAACGACGGCAGCCACCCCTGCCCGACCAGCGGCACGGCGGCGGCCACGATGATCGCCACCGCCGCGACCGTCCAGCCCGCGGCCGGCGGGCGCCGCCCCCGGACGAAGTACCAGATGTGCCGCAGGTACAGCGGCGTGTACGCGGCAGTGGCGGCCAGGGCCCACCCGCCCCGGCCGAATCCGCCGTTCGCCTCGGCGATGACCACGCCGACCTGCACGACCGGGAAGACCATCGAGTACGCGGCGATCCCGGTGTCGGGGAGCCGCGTGAGCAATCCCGACCGGGCGCTGTCAGCCAGGCGGACCACCACTTCACGGCGAGGAACCGGGCCCGGCCAGGGTAGGGCCGGGGCGGGCGGCGGTGCAACCACGGACGGCGCATCCCGGCCGGCGGCCGGCCCGGGACGGCCGGCGCGCGGCCAGCTCACGGTCATGCGCGGCTCCATCCTCCAGCCCGGCCGGCGGGAGGCCGGCCGGCCGCCCTGCCCAGTCTGGACGCCCGGCCCGGGTCCCGGGCAGATGCGCATGTCTTCGGCGGCCGCTGACATTTGTCACCGGCCGCGTAGCGGCCCTCCTGCGGCCGGGGCGGCGGGCCGGTCAATATCGTGGGCGGGTCTGATCGTCGAGTTCCGCCGTGCGCCGCGGACTGACCCGGGGGCTGCCCGATGGAACCTGCCGCACCGATGTCCGCCTCGCCGGTATCCGCGTCCGGTGCCGAGTCCGCGGCGCTGCGCACCCGTGAGCTGGCCGCCGCCCGCCGCCGGGCCACGGCCCTGCTCGCGGGGGTCTCGGTCGTGTTCGCGGTCGTGACCGCATTCGGCGCCCACGGCGTCCTGCTCGGCTACGTGCAGGCCGGGGCCGAGGCCTCGATGGTCGGCGGCGTGGCCGACTGGTTCGCGGTAACCGCCCTGTTCCGCCATCCGCTCGGCGTGCCGATCCCGCACACCGCCCTGATCGTCGAGCGCAAGGACCAGTTCGCCGCCACCCTCGGCCGGTTCGTGCAGGAGAACTTCCTGACCGCCGACGTGCTGGCCGGGCGGATCCGGTCGGCCCGGCTGGCCCCCCGGCTGGCGGCGTGGCTGGCGGACGAGGCCAACGCCGCCCGCTTCGCCGGCCGCGCGGCGGACGCGGTCCTCACGGTGGCCGAGAACCTGCGCGATGAGGACGTCCAGCGGGTGCTGACCGCCGAGCTGACCCGGGCGGTGGATGCCGTGGAGGTCGCGCCGCTGGCCGGGCGGGTCCTGCGGGTCATCGTCGCCGGCGGCCATCACGACCAGCTCGTGGACTCCCTCCTGACCGGTGCCGACCGCTACCTGGCCGGCCACTACGAGGAGCTGCGCGAGATGTTCGAGGCCGAGGCGCCCCGCTGGGTCCCCGACCTGGCCTACCGGCGGATCTTCAGCCGGCTGTACTCCCGCCTGCGCGAGCGGCTGGTGGCGATGGCCGACGACCCCGGCGACCCGACCCGGCAGCACTTCGAGGCGTGGATCGCCGGGCTGCCCGACCGCCTCGAGACCTCGCCGGCGCTGCTTGAGCGCGGCGAGCGCCTGAAGCGCGATGTCCTCGGCAACGCACCTCTGCGCGAGCTGTCCTCGGCGCTGTGGCAGAAGGCGAAGGAGGGGCTGCGGATTCAGGCCGCCGATCCGCAGTCCGAGCTGCGCCGCCGGCTGGCCGAGGTGCTGGTGGCGGCCGGGCGGCGGCTGGCGTCCGACCGCGGCCTCCAGGACGGCCTCGACCGGATGGTCGAGTCCGGCGCCCGGGCCCTTACCGAGCAGTTCCACGATGACCTGGCCGGCCTGGTCACCGGGACCATCGAGCGGTGGGACGCGGCCGAGACGTCCAGCCAGCTGGAACTGCTCCTCGGCCGCGACCTGCAGTACATCCGGATCAACGGCACGGTGGTCGGCGCGGCCGTGGGACTGATCCTGCACGCCATCGTCGTCGCCGTGTCCTGAGCGCGGGCGTCCCCCGTCCCCGTCAGCCGACGGGGGCGGAGTCAGCCTCCAGGTCGGCGTCGATCAGCCGCGACACGGCCTCGATCAGGGCCAGGTGGGTGAACGCCTGCGGGAAGTTGCCGAGGTGCTGGCCGGTGGCGGTATCGATCTCCTCGGCGTACAGCTGGAGCGGCCCGGCGAAGGACAGCAGCTTCTGGCACAGGCCGCGCGCGCGGTCGGTCTCGCCGATCATGGCCAGCGCGGTGACCAGCCAGAACGAGCAGATGGTGAAGGTGCCCTCCTCGCCGGAGAACCCGGTGTCGGTGCCGGTCACCTTGTATCGCAGGACCAGGCCGTCCTTGGTCAGCTCGTCGGCGATGGCCAGCACGGTGGCCTTGACGCGCTTGTCGTCGGCGGGCAGGAAGCCCATGATCGGCAGGAGCAGCAGCGAGGCATCGAGGTCGTCGGTCTCGTAGTGCTGGCGGAACACGCCCCGGTCGGTCACGCCCTTGTCCAGGATCTCGGCCTTGATCTCGTCGGCGCCGGCCTGCCAGCGCTGGGCGCGGTCGTCAGCGTCGCGTTCCCGGGCCAGGTCGGCGCCGCGCTGCGCTGCGACCCAGCACATGACCTTGGAGGCGGTGAAGTGCTTGGGATCGCCGCGTACTTCCCAGATGCCCTGGTCGGGCTCACGCCAGTGCTGCAGCGCGGTCTCGACGAACCCGGCCAGGCCCTCCCATACCGGCTCGGCGATCTGGGACGCGGTGTGGTGGAACTGGACGTCGAGGGCGTCGAGGATCATGCCCCAGACGTCGTGCTGCTGCTGGTCCCAGGCCCCGTTGCCGATGCGGACCGGCCGTGCCCCGCGGTACCCGGACAGGTGATCCAGCGTTCGTTCGGCCAGGTCGCGTTCCCCGCCGATGCCGTACATGATCTGAAGCTCGAGCTTGTGACTGAGGTCGCCGCCGCTGATGGCATCGATGACGAAGCCCCAGTACTCGACCGCTTCCCAGTTGAAGCCCAGGTGATACAGCGAGCGGAGCATGAACGCCGAGTCCCGGATCCAGGTGAAGCGGTAGTCCCAGTTGCGGGCGCCGCCCGGCGTCTCGGGCAGCGAGGTGGTGGCGGCGGCCATGACGGCGCCGCTGGGGGCGTAGCTGAGCCCCTTCAGGGTCAGGGCGCTGCGGTCAATGTAGGGCTTCCACGGGTGGTCGGGGATCTGGGCCGCGCTGAGCCAGTCCCGCCAGTAGTCGACCGTGGTGTTCAGCGCGTCGAATGCCTCGTCCAGGTCGGCCGGGGCCTTGCTGTTTCCCCAGGACAGGGTGCTGAAGGCGGACTGGCCCGGGGTGAGCGTGGTGCGGCCGTAGCAGCGGGAGCCGAGGACGCCGAGGGGAATGGTCCCGCCGAGCCTGAGCTGGACGCCCCCGTCCGGCGCGGCGGTGGTCATCGCGTCATAACCGTCGCCCTGGTAGGCCCATTTACCGCCGGACGCCCCGTAGTCGAAGACCGGCAGGCAGTTCACGGCGACCTCGACCCGGCCGCTCACGCACGTCGCGATCCGCAGGAGCACTCCGGTGGCGCCCAGATCGGACGGGGCCCGGCGGTAGTCGGCCCGCCGGTTCTCGTGCCCGAGCTGATCGACGACCAGCAGGTCCTGGATGGTCATCCAGCCCGTCTGGGTCTGCCACGTCGTTTCCAGCACCATTGTCCCCGGCACGTACCGGCGCTGCTGCGGGACGTAGGTGTTGCCCGGGCCGAACCGGAACAGGCCCGCGGCGCGGTCCAGCAGCGCCCCGAACACGCTCGGGGAATCGGGGCGCGGCAGGCACATCCACTCGACCGACCCGTCCGGCGCGACCAGGCAGCTCTGCTCGCAGTTCGACAGGAAACCGTAGTCGGCGATCGGCGGGAACAGGCCCGCCGTCTCCTGGCTTCGGGCCGTCAGGGTCGCGGTGTCGGTCATGGGGAGTCCTTCCTAGGCGCTCGTCGGACCGACCGTAGGCAGGCGGGTGCCGCCCGGGCGCCACCCGCCGTGGGTGAACCCCTCCGGGCGAGGCTCGCCTGGCCCGGAGCCTCAGCCGCCGGGCGGGCCGGCCGGGGGCAGCGGCCCGCCGAGGGCGCTGATCGCGTACTCCCAGGCCGCGGCGATATCGGCGGCGGGCGGGAACCGGCCCGCCAGCTCCAGGTCGACCAGCCCGTGGGCCAGGCCCCACAGGGCGCGGGCGGCGGCGATATTGCCGCCGGCCGCCCGGATGAGCGGCGCCGCGGCCGCGTCCTCCACGCCCGGCGTGAGGCGGTCGCGGTCGAGCGGGTACCGCGCGCTGAGCTCGTACAGCCGCGGGTGCGCCAGCGCCCACTGCCGGTAGGCCCCGGCCAGCGCCCCGAGATCGCCGTCGGCGCCGGCCAGGGCCGCGGCCATCCGGGCCAGGGCGCGGTCCTGCAGCGCGGTGAGGATCTCGCCCTTCCCGGCCAGGTGCTTGTACAGCGAGGGGGCCCGGATCCCCAGCTCGTCGGCCAGCCGCCGCATGGTCACGGCGGCCAGGCCCTCCCGCTCCAGGACCCGCTCGGCGGCGTCGATCGCCTGGTCCCGGCGGGTCACCGGGCCGGGCCGGCCGCGGGGGCGCGCGACCAGCCGCGGCACGTGAGGTAGGCCGCGATGAGCAGGACCGACAGCCCGCCGTCCCCGGTGATGATGGTGCCGGTGCCGGCGATGCCGCCGCGGGCCGCGAACGCCAGCGCCGTGGCGGTCAGCGCGAGCTTGTTCGCGATGACCAGCTCCCACACCCCCCGGTACCCGTGCGGGCGCAGGGCCAGCAGGACGAACAGGCCGGCGAAGACGAGGTAGCCGTATGCGCGCCAGGTCTCCACCACGGTCGTGGCGCCGCCGGCCTGCCAGATGACGCTGACCGAGGCGGCCGCCGAGGCGGCGGCGCCGGCCGCCGCTATCCACAGCAGCCACCGCGCGATCGCCTCGCGCCGGCGTGGGCCGCGGCGGCTCACGGCCGCTGGCGCTTCCGTGACCGATGTCATGACCCTCCTAGCTAACGTTGTTAGCCTCAGCCTGGCAAACACTGTTAGCCCTTGTCAAGGGCGGGCCGGTGACATTGGTCACCGCCGCGCGCCGGCATCTGCGAGTGCGGACTGGCGACATCGGCATCTGGCCGGGGCCGCCCGGTGTCGCAATGCTGGCAGCGGCGGGCCAACCGCCCCGGGGAACCCCGCAGCGACCTGAAAAAGGAGCCCGCGATGGCGCAGCCGCGTGTCTCCCTCATCGGCGTGGCCCCGCGGCCGGGGGAGGGGGAGTCGGCCGCGGCCGGGGAGCCGAGCCCGCCGGCCCTCGGGCGGCGGCTGGTCCCGCTCCGGGCCGGGGTCGTCCTGCAGGGATTCCTGCTGTGGGTGCCGGTCGAGAAGCTGTTCCAGACCCAGATCGGGTTCAACGCCGCGTCCATCGGGCTCGCCGCCGCCGCCTACGCCGCCGTCGTTCCGCTGCTGGAAGTCCCGTCCGGCATCCTCGCCGACCGGTGGAGCCGCAGCAAGATCCTGATGGTGGCCAGCGCCGCGCTCGCCGCGAGCTCGCTGGTGGGCGGCCTGAGCACCAACGTCGCGACCTACATCGCGGCCGCCATGATCCTCGGGGTCTACTTCGCGCTGAACTCCGGCACCGTCGACAGCATCGTGTACGACACCGTGCTCGAGGAGACCGGGTCGAGCGCGCTGTACGAGCAGTGGATCGGCCGGGTCCGGATCGCCGAGGGCGCCGCGTTCGCGGTCAGCGCGCTGGCCGGCGGCCTGGTGGCCGGCTGGGCCTCGCCGCGGCTGACGTACTTCCTGGCCGTCCCGTTCGCGCTGGCCTCGCTGCTCGCGTTCGCGCGGGTCGACGAGCCGCAGCTGCACCGGGCCCGCGAGCCGGCCGCCCTGCGCCGCCACGTCGCCACGGCCTTCACCGCCGTGACCCGCGTCCCGCAGGTCCGGCAGGTCATGCTACTCGCCGCGCTCGCGGCGCTGCTGTCGCAGGCGGTGATCGAGTTCGGGCCGCTGTGGCTGGTGTCCCTGCACGCCCCGGCGGCCGCCTTCGGCCCGTACTGGGCCGCCCTGGTCGCCGCCGGGGGGCTGGGCGGATACCTGACCAGCAAGCTGGGCCTTGGCCGCCGGGGACCGGTCGTGCTGCTCGCCGTCGCGCTGGCGGCGACGCCGGTCCTGCTCGCCACCAGCGACTCGGTCCTCGCCGTGGCGATCACGCAGACCGCCCTGCTGCTGGTCGTGGCGATCGTCGGGATCCACGCCGGCCTGCTCCTGCACGACGCGGTCCCGTCCAGCATCCGGACCGGTGTGTCCTCCGCGGTCGGGACCTTGTCCTGGCTGCTGTTCCTGCCCTTCTCACTCGCCCTGGGCTGGCTCCTGCGCGCGCACGGCATCCGCCCGGCCGGGTGGGTGCTGCTTGGCGTCACCGTGATCGTGGCCGTGCTGCTGGCCGCCTCAGCCCGCCGCCCGCCCGCACCCCCGGCGCCGGCCGGCGACGGGGAACGGGACGCGACTGACGTCCGCGCCGCCGCCCCGGCCGACGTCGCCTGCCGCGAGCTCGTCGCCCTGGTCACCGACTACCTCGACGGAGTGCTCCCGGCCGGCTGGCGCGCCGGCCTCGACCGCCACCTCGCCGACTGCGACGGTTGCACCACGTACCTGCAGCAGGTCGGTACCACGATCGACGCGCTGGCCCGGCTCGACCGCGGCCAGCGCCCGCCTCAGCCCGTGGCCGGGACGACGGCCGGCCCGGGCGCATGACGCCCCGGCACCCGCCGGGATGACCCCCCGAACAAAGGAGACATGATGTTGCTGGAGTCGAAAACCGCGATCGTCTACGGCGGCGGCGGCGCGATCGGGTCAGCCGTGGCCGCCGCGTTCGCCCGCGAGGGCGCCAGGGTCTTCCTCGCGGGCCGCACCCGGCCCGCGCTCGACGGCGTGGCCGACGCGATCCGCCGGGCCGGGGGGATGGCCGAGACCGCGACGCTCGACGCGGTCGACCGGGCCGCGGTCGAGGCCCACGCGGCCGCGGTGGCGGGCGCCGGGACGGGCATCGACGTCGCCTTCAACGCGACCTCGAACGACGATGTCCAGGGGACGCCCCTGGCCGACATGCGCTACGACGACTTCCTGCGCCCGGTCACCAAGTCGGTTACCGCGCACTTCAATATCGCCACCGCGGCCGGGCGGCATATGGCGGCCCGCGGGACCGGCGCCATCCTGGTCATGGCCGGCGGCCGCGAGGCGATACCCGCCCTGGGCGGCGCCCATGTCGCCTGGGCCGCGCTGGCCGGGCTGTGCCGGCAGCTGGCCGCGGAGCTGGGGCCGAGCGGAGTCCGCGTCGCCTGGCTGCTGTCGCCGGGCACTCCCGAGCCCGCCGCCGGAGCCGGCCCGGCCGGCGACCCGGAGGCCTCGGCCACGTTGCTCGGGCGGCGGCCGGGCTACGACGACGTCGCCAACACGGCCGCCTTCCTGGCCTCCGACTGGGCCCGCACGATGACGGCCACCGAGGTCAACATCACCGGCGGGGCAGTCGTCGACTAGGAGCCCGGAATGCCTCCGGGTCCGCGCCGGGGACACCCGGTGGTTCAGCCCGGGCCGGCCTCAGGGCGGCATGGGCCAGCGGGGAGGCTGAGCGGCCGCGCCGTTCCGGGCGCCGCAATCGGCGGCCGGCCATTGAAGCCGCCCTTGACGGGCGAATTGGGGCGTGCAAGCCTGACCATTCGCTTGGCGGCTGGCCTGGATTGGCTCGTGCGGTCGGCAGGGGCAGGCCACCCCGCCGCCGGGCTGTGAGCGGAGGAGGCTTGCATGAAGATCAGATCCGGTTCTCGGCGGCGGTGGTACGCGCTGGCCGCGGCGGCGGCCGCGGCCACGGCGGCCGCCGGGCTCATCGGCGGCGGCGTCGCCAGCGCGCAGGGCAGTGCGCCCGCCCCGCCCGCGCCGCGCACCGACGCGAGCATTCCCAATCTCGGGCTGACGGAGATGCGGATCGAGGCCTACTACGGTGACCCGGCCGGGACGGGCGCCGCGTCAGCGCAGTCGAACTACGCCCGGCAGACCGACGGCCTGGCCGCCAGCACGCGGCGCTACCTGCAGTCCCGGCTCGCCCACCGCGGCCACGGCAAGCCGGCGCTGGTCCTCGACATCGACGACACGAGCCTCATCACCTACGGCTACGAGATCTCCGAGGGCTTCGGCTTCACCTCGGCATCCAACCTGGCCTACCTGCAGGCGCATACGCTGCCGGCCGTGTTCGGCATGCCGGCCCTCGCCGACTGGGCCGCCGGGCACGGGGTCACGGTGTTCTGGATCACCGGCCGGCACGAGAGCCAGCGGACGCTGACCCAGGCCAACCTGAGCGCCGTCGGGTACACCTCCCCGGTGGACACCGCGCATGTGTTCCTCAAGCCGGACGCCAGCCCGCCGTCCTACCTGACCTGCGGGCTGACCTGCACGACGATCCAGTACAAGTCGCTGACCCGCAAGCACATCGCGTCGCTCGGCTTCGACGTCCTGGCCGATGTGGGCGACCAGTTCAGCGACCTCAAGGGCGGCTTCGCCGACCGCACGGTCAAGATGCCCAACCCCATGTACTTCATCCCCTAGCCGGCCCCTAGCCCAGCCGCGCGGCGCCCCTCACGGGTGCCGCGGGCCGACCGTCCCGGTCGCCGCTGCGGCGGCCGGGACGGGCGCGGGCGCGAGCACCGCCCGCACCCCGCCCGCGGCACCGATGAGGGCGGCCGGGATCAGCAGGTACCGGAAGCTCACGACCGCCAGCAGGGAGGCGCAGGACGCCATCGTGACCAGCTGAGCGGTGTTGGCGACGAGTAGGCCACTCTATTTTGATCTTGTTTTGCGTCGTCTTGACCAGCCCAAAAGGGCGCCGCAGCCGGGGGTTTCTCTTGATCACGGCGACTTTCCGGGCGAAAGCCGGCGGCAAACGGCCGCGATCATGAGGGGCCGCAGCGGGGCGGGCACGGGGGTTAGCGGGCGGGGGCGGGGCGGCGGAGGAGGGCCGGGAGGTAGACCGCGCCCGGGCCGGCCGTCGCGGCCAGGTCGCCCGGGTTCTGCATGGAGCAGTGCTTCAGCGACAGGCAGCCGCAGCCGATGCACGAGTCCAGGCCGTCGCGCAGCCGGGACAGGGCGGCTATCTGGTCGTCGAGCCGGCCCCGCCACGATCGGGACAGCCGGGTCCAGTCCGCGCGCGTCGGCGCCCGGCCGTCCGGCAGCGTGGCCAGGGCCGCGGCGATCTCCTCCAGGCTCAGGCCGACGTTACGCGCCGCCCGGATGAAGGCCAGCCGCCGCAGCACGCTGCGCTCATAGCGGCGCTGGTTGCCGGATGACCGGGTGGCCCGCAGCAGGCCCTCGCGCTCGTAGAAGCGAAGCGCGGACGGAGCGAACCCGCTCCGCCGGGCGACGTCGCTGACGGTGAGCAGGTCGGTGGTGCGCATGGCTGGCGATCTCTCCCTTGACCTGAAGTTGACTTCAACTACAACAATGACGGCATGAACGAGATAACGCAACCGACCGCACTGATCACCGGCGCGTCCAAGGGCCTGGGCCGCGCCCTGGCGGGCGCCCTCGCCGCACGCGGGTGGCGGCTCGTCGCGGATGCCCGCGCGCCGGGATCACTCGCGGCCGAACTGCCCGATGCATTCGTCGTGCCCGGCGACGTCACCGAGCCCGCGCACCGCGCGGCCCTCGCCGCGGCCGTCGGCCGGCTCGGCCGGCTCGACCTGCTGGTGAACAACGCCAGCGACCTGGGGCCCAGCCCGCTGCCCGCGCTCGCAAGCTATCCGCTCGACGCGCTGCGCGGGGTCTACGAGACCGACGTCGTGGCGCCGCTGGCCCTGGTCCAGCTGCTGGCGCCGCGGCTGCGCGCGGCCGGCGGGATCGTGCTGAACGTCAGCTCCGACGCGGCCGTCGAGCCCTACCCGGGCTGGGGCGGCTACGGTTCGGCCAAGGCCGCGCTCGACCAGCTCAGCGCCATTCTCGCCGCCGAGGAACCCGACCTCCGCGTGTATGCCGTGGACCCCGGCGACATGCGCACCGACCTGCACCGGGCCGCCTTCCCCGGCGAGGACATCAGCGACCGGCCGGAGCCCGCGACCGTGGTCCCGGCGCTGCTCCGGCTCCTCGATGCCCGGCCGCCGTCCGGCCGCTACCGCGCGGCTGAGTGGCACGCGGCGGACGCGGCTGCGGAGGTCAGCCGATGACCGCCACGTTCGAGCTCCCGGCCGGCCTCGAGGCCACGGCCCCGCCGGCCGACCGCGACGGCGTGCGGCTGCTCGTCGCGCGCCCCGGCGGCATCGAGCACGCTCGCTTCACCGCCCTCGGCACGTTCCTGGCGCCGGGCGACCTGGTCGTCGTCAACACGTCCGGCACCCTGGCCGCGGCCATCGACGGCACCCGGCACGACGGCCGGGCCGTCACCGTCCACTTCGCGACGGAACTGGACGACGGCAGCTGGGTGGTCGAGGTCCGCCCCGCCCGCGGCGCCACGGGCCCGGTCCGTGATTCCCGGCCCGGCGACGTCATCACCCTGGCCGACGACGTGCGGATCGCGCTGGCCGGCCCGCACCCCGGCGGCCAGATCCGGCTGTGGCGGGCGGGCGTCGGCGTGGAGAGCGGCGTGGTCGCCTACCTCCAGCGGCGCGGCCGGCCCGTCCGCTACGCCTACGTTCCGGTGTCATTCCCGCTGGCGGATTACCAGACGGTGTTCGCCCGCGAGCCGGGCAGCGCGGAGATGCCGAGCGCCGGCCGGCCGTTCACTACCGAGCTCGTCACCGACCTGGTCACCCGGGGCATCGGCGTCGCGCCCATCACGCTGCACACCGGGGTCTCGTCCCAGGATCCGGGCGAGCCGCCGCAGCCGGAGCGGTACGCGGTGCCCGAGGCCACCGCCCGGGCCGTGAACATGACCCGCGCCGCGGGCGGCCGGGTCGTCGCGGTGGGCACGACCGTGACGCGCGCCCTGGAGTCCGCGGCTGACGGCCAGGGCGTCATCCGCGGCCGGGCCGGCTGGACCGACCTCGTGCTGGGCCCGGGCCGGCCGGCCCGGGCCGTCAGCGGCCTGGTCACCGGGTGGCACGCACCGGGCGCGTCCCACCTCGACCTGCTGGCCGCGGTGGCCGGGGCCGACCTGGTCGACCGCGCTTACCAGGAGGCCGTGCGCGCCCGCTATCTCTGGCACGAGTTCGGCGACAGCTGCCTGCTGCTGCCCTAGCCTCAGCGCTCGCCCGGACCTAGCCCGCGGCGCGGCCGGCCGGCCGCGCCGCGGGCTAGGCGCGCAGGGCCTCGAACGCGGCGCGGGCGGCCGCGCCGATGCCCAGGTCGATGTCGTGGGCGATCGCGGCGCGCCGCGTCGACCGGGTCAGGGCCGCGATCGCGACGCGGTCGCCGGCGTCTGACTCGACCACCCCGATCTCGTGCCGCAGGTGCAGGAAGCTCCCGGTCTTGCCGCTGACGCGGACGGAGTCGGCCCGCAGGTCGCTGGACAGCCGGTGGGTGAACACCTGCAGGGCCATCAGCCGCCGGAGCTCGGCCGTGGCGGCCGGGCTGGAGATGCGGTCGAGCCAGCTGGCCTCGAGGAAGGCGACGAGCCCGCGGGCGGTCGCCACGTTGGCGTAGCGGGGGTCGAGTGCCTGGATGGCGGGCGTTCCGGTCTCCTCGGCGGCGATGGCGAGCTCAAGGGCGACGGAGAAGTCGCCGCCGGCCTGGCCGGCGGCAGACTCGTACATGTGCTGCAGGCGGTGCCGGACCCGGATGTCGGGGCAGCCCCAGCCGGCCAGGGACGCGGCCACGCGGTCCAGCCCGACGAGGTCGAGCAGCCGGTCCGCGGCGGCGTTGTCGCTGATCGTCAGCATCAGCATGACGAGGTCCGCGACCGCGAGGGTGGCGGGATAGCGGAAGGATGCCGTGCCGGTCGCGCCCAGCGAGGCCGTCTGCTTGCTGACGGTGAGCTGGCGGCTGGCGGCCAGCCGGCCCCGGGCGATCTGGTCGAGGACCGTGAGCGCGATGGGCACCTTGACCACCGAGGCGATGGGCACGGCCTGCGCCGCATCGAACCCGAGCTCGTCGCCCGTGTCGAGGTTCCGGGCCAGGAGGTGACCGCGAACCCCGAGCCGGGCCCAGTCGTGCGCGATGGTCTCCGCGACGGCGAGCAGCCCGGCCGCGGTGGCGACGTACCGGTGGCGCGCCGTCACGCTCGGGCCGTCAGCTGGCTGCGGTGGTCGGCCCGCGCCCCGGCCGGGGCGGCGGCGGCGCCGATGGCCGCGCCGAGGAGCGGGGTCAGCCAGGCGGCCGCGTCGTGGCCCAGCGCCCCGGCCGCGGACAGGCCGAGCTCGTAGCCGCGGTCCAGGGACCGGTCGGCCAGCGGCAGCCAGGCCAGCCCGTGCCGCCGGGCCAGCGGCTCGTCGCACAGCAGCTGCGACGGCCCGGCCAGGACCTCGGCGGCCGCGGCCGTGGCCGACGACGCGACGCGCGTGCACCCGGCGGGCAGCCCGGCCCGGGCCGTGGCCTGATCCAGGCTGTCGGTGAACACCTCGATATCGTCCTCCGGCACCAGCAGGAGGGTGACCGGCCCGCCCTCGGGGGCGGTGCGCCTCGGGCGCAGGGTGTCGAGGTGCGCCAGCCGCTGGCCGGGGGGCCGGCCGTGACGTGCGGCCAGGCCGGTCCGGACGGCCAGCGGCCCGGTCCCGGCCGGGACCCTCAGCAGCGCGGCGGCGAGGGTTCCTTCCTCGAGTCCGGAGGCCCGCGTCCGGGCCGGCGCCTCCTGCATGTTGACCTGCAGGCTCCGGTCGGCGGCAGCCCGGATGATGCGGGCCAGCGCGGACGGGGGGCACTCGGGCGGCACGCCGATGACGCGCACGAGCGACGCGCTGACGGACGCGGCGACGCGGTCCAGGTGCCGGGCCCGATCTATCAGGTCCTGCGCGTAGGGCAGCAGGAGCTCGCCGCACGGGGTCAGCCCGGCCCCGCGGGAGGACCGGTCGAAGATCTGCGTGCCCCACTCCCGCTCCAGATTCTTGATCCGGCGGCTCAGCAGCGGCTGCGGGATGCCGAGGGTGTCGGCGGCGCCGGTGAAGGTCCGCTGCCCGGCGACGGTCACGAACGCCTCGAGGTGCGCGAGCAGGTCCACGCTTCGTCTATATCAGAAACGCATCGTCCTAGTTAATAGATGCATTGGACATGATGCTGGCCGGCTGGTTGCATGGCGCGTGCTGGTTCATGCCGATAAGGGGGGAAGTAGCCCGATGCGCCGGATGTGGCTGACCGTGGCGGGCGTGCTCGTGGTCGTGCCCGCGACCGCTCTCAGCGGGTGCGGGCCTTCCGCGCCGACGGCCAGCGCGACGCTGTCGAGCTTCCTGGCCGCCTGGGGCCGGGGCGGCTGGACCGCCATGCGCCACCAGGTGGCCGCGCCGCCGGCCGACTTCAGGTCGGTCAACGCCGCCGCGTTCGCGGCCCTCGGCGTCACCCGCGCGACCTTCACCGCGGGCCGGGTCATCACGGCCTCTTCCGGGAAGACGGCCCGGGCCCGGGTCACCGAGCACTTCGACCTGCCCCACGCCGGGGCCTGGAACCCGGTCACCACGGTCCGCCTGACCGACCGGAGCGGCACGTGGCGGATCACCTGGTCGCCGAAGACGGTCAACCCGGCCCTCGGCACCGGCGACACGCTCGCGGTGACGCGGGCGTGGCCGTCGCGCGCGCCGGTCCTCGGCGCCGGCGGCGTCCCGCTGACCCAGACGGTCACGAACGTCATCGCCGGGGTCGTGGGCAGCCGCATCACCAGCACGAGCGCGGTCCGCACGGCCCTGCTGGCGGCCGGCGCGACGGCGGCGCAGGCCGACCGCGCGCTGGCCCAGGCCAAGCTGCACCCGGACTTCTTCGAGCCCGTGTTCACCGTCTCCGCCGCCCGCTTCGCAGAGCTCAAGGCGGCGCCGGGTCCCGACAACGTGTACGCGGTGCGCGGCACCGAGTTCCAGAACTCGGTGGCGGAGACCGCGATCACCCCCCAGCTGGGCGCCCAGGCGGTCGGCTCGCTGGGCCCGATCACCGCCCAGGAGCTGCGCGCCCTGGGCGCGCCCTACGACTCATCGTCGGTGGTCGGGCAGACCGGGCTCGAGGCCGCGGAGGAGCGCACGCTGGCCGGCACGCCGGCCACCCGGGTCGAGGTGCTGAACGCGGGCGGCAGCCCGGTCACGCGGCTGGCCACGTTCGCCGGCCATCCCGGCCAGGCCGTGAGCACGAGCCTGGACCCGCGTGTGCAGCGGGCCGCGGAGGCGGCGCTGGCCACCTCGAAGCACCCGAACGTGGCCATGGTGGCCATGCGCGCCTCGACCGGGCAGGTGCTGGCGATCGCCGCTGACCCGCTCTCCGGCTACGACACCGCGCTGCAGGGCGCCTACCCGCCCGGCTCGACGTTCAAGGTGCTCACCTCGACGGCGCTGTTCCGGCACGGGCTGACCCCGGGCTCGCCGGCCAGCTGCCCGCCCACGCGCACGATCGACGGCGAGACGTTTCACAACGCCGAGGGCGACCAGCCCGTGTCGACGCTGAACGCCGCGTTCGTGGAGTCCTGCAACACCGCCTTCCTCGGCCTGGCCACCGCGCACCTGTCCCCGTCGGACTTCACCGCGGCCGCGGAGTTCTACGGGCTGCAGCGCACGCCGCACATGGGACTGCCGGCGTTCGCGGCCAACGTGCCCGCGCCGGCCAGCCCGACCGAGCTGGCCGCCGATGCGATGGGCCAGGGCCGGCTGACGTTCTCGCCGCTGGGGATGGCCACCGTCGCGGCGGCGATCGACAGCGGGGCCGTCCGCGCCCCGCGCCTGGTCGCGGGCGCCCCCGATGACGCTCTGCCCGCCTCGCCGCTGCCCGGCGGGATCGTGAACGACCTGCGCGGGATGATGGCCGGCGTGGTGGCCGGCGGCACCGCGGCGGGGACGGGCCTGCCGGCCGGGACCCACGCCAAGACCGGCACCGCGGAGTACGGGACCGGCCCGGAGTCGAGCCTGAAACTCGACGGGTGGCTCATGGGCTACGACGGCGACATCGCGTTCGCCATCGTCACCCAGAACACCGGCGGCGCCGACGGCGGCCCGGTGGACGGGCCGATCATCGCCAGGTTCCTGGACGCAATCGGCCCCGGCGCCTGATCCCGGCGCCAAGACGACGAAAGGGCCGCCTGTCATCAGCCTCTGGCCGCGGCGGCCCTGCTCCCGGAGACGACGCCCCGCCGCCACAAGATGACCTCCGTCGCGAGCAGCACGGCCAGCAGGGCTGAGTGGTAGGCGATGTCGATGGCGCGCCCGGTCCCCGTGGTCACGCTCAGGCCGTAGGCCACGCCGGCGATCGCGAAGGTGGTCGCGCCGACGGCGGCCGCCCGGCCCCGGCTCCAGGCCGCCAGCGCGGCGACGGCGCCCGCGGCCAGCACGACGGCGATGACCGCCTCGGGAATCGAGGCCCCGTAGAACCGCTCACCGTGGATCACCGTGAAGCCGAGCGGGATGCGGCCGTCGCGGTGCAGGTAGGACGCCACGCCGAGGGTCACGGCGGCCACGCCCATCAGCAGCCCGGCCGCCCGCCCGGCTCCCGGCCGGCCGACGCCGGGGGCCGGCCGTCCCGGCCGCTCACCCTCGCCCGCCAGCGGCGGCCGCTGAGCGGGCTCCGCTCCGTTGCCCATCATCATGATCGTTTTCTCCTCTCGCGCCCGGGCCGGCCGCGGCGCGCGCCTGACCCGGCCTGCCCACATCCTCGGGCGTCCGGAGCGCGACGTCGTCAGCCCAGCGGGCCAGCCCGCGTAGTCCCAAGGGCTACTCGGCGGGCGGGGCACCGGGCCCGGTCAGCGGCCGCGGCCGGGCGGCGCGCGGTGACACCGGCCGGACAGCCAGATGATGGCGGCGGCGGCGAGACTAGCCGGTGACCGCTGGGCCGGGCCGGGTCCCGGCCGGCCGCGTGCCCTGGCCCGCTGACGACGGGAGATACCCGATGCGCGCAACCCGGGTAGCCCGGCGGCTGCCCTGCTCCGGCGCCCTGGCCGTCACGCCGTCGTCCGCCTGCGGTCGCCGGCCAGCCGGTCGCGGACCTGGTCCGCTTCCGGCGCGCCGAGATCGGTATAGATGATCAGGGCCTCCTGCCAGTGACGGCGAGCCTCGCCGGCCTCGCCGGCGTCCGCGCAGCCGCGCCCGAGGCCCTCGTGCGCGCGGGCCTGCTCGCGCCGCTCGCCGACGCGGATGGCCAGGCTGAGCGCGCTGAGGTGCTGGGCTCGGGCCTCCTCCCGGCGGCCCATCGCGAGGAATGCGTGGCCGAGCCCGTTGAGCGCCTCGGCCTCGCCCGAGACCGTGCCGCTCTCGTGGAACACGGCCAGCGCCTCCTGGTAGCAGCTCACGGCGTCGGCGTAGCTGCCCTCCTGCAGCCGGACGCCGGCCAGGTAGGACAGCGCCGAGGCCTCGAAGTTCCGGTGGCCGATCTCGCGCGACGCCGCCAGGGCCCGCTGGAGGTAATGGGCTGCTTCGCAGTACCGGCCGCGCCTGGCCTCGATGTCGCCCAGGCACATCAGCGAGTGCGCCTGGTCGGGCAGGTCACCGAGCTCCCCGGACAGGGCCAGGGCCTGCCCGGCATGATCGAAGGCCTCCTGCTCGGCGCCCAGCATCAGGCAGATGGCGGCGAGATTGGTCAGCGACTTGGCCACCCCCCAGCGGTCGCCGATCTCCCGGTACAGCGCCAGGGCCTGCTGGACGTAGTCAGCGGCCTGCCGGTAACGGCCCTCCGCGAGGCAGGCCACGCCGAGATTGAGCCGCGCCCGCGCGCCCCCGACGCGGTCGCCGGCCTCGTGATAGAGCGGCAGCGCCTGCTGGAACTGCCCAGTCGCCTGCCGGTACCGGCCCTGCCCGATGTCGACAACGCCAAGGCTGGTCAGCGCGGCCGCCTCGCCCGCCCGGTCGCCGGCATCGTGAGCGGCGCGGCGGGCATGGCCATGGATGATCATGGCCTCGGGATAGTGGCCGCCATTCTCCAGGTAGCGATGCAGGGTGGCGGCCAGCGGGCCAGGGTGGGACGGCCAGCCGTACTCGGTGGCATAGGCGACGGCCGCGACCAGGGCCGGCCGCTGCGCGTCCAGCCAGGCCCGGGCCGCGTCCGTGGTGGCCATCGGGGGACCCGGCACAGCCGGCACGGGCACGCGGGGTCGCCGGTGCCGCTCGGCGGGGAACAGGGTGTCCATCGCGCTGGCCGCTGCGTGCAGGTAGTGATCAAGCAGGCGGGTCACCGCGGCGCAGCACTCGTCCCGGCCGTCCGCGCGGGAGGCCAGCTCGCGCGCGTAGGCCCGCAGCAAGTCGTGCATGCCGAAGCGGTCCGGCCCGATGACGTGGACCAGGTGGGCGCGGGCCAGCTCGTCCAGGGCGCCGCGCGCCTCCTCGGCCGAGGAGCCGGCCAGCGCGGCGGCGGCGTGCGGATCGAGGTCCGGGCCAGGGTGCAGGCCGGCCAGCCGGAACGCGCGGGCGGCGGGCGCGCTCAGCTGCTGGAAAGACCACGAGAAGACGCCGCGCACCGCGGTCCGCGGGTCGCCGCCCGCATCCAGGTGATCCAGCCGCTGCTGCCAGTCGGCCAGCTCGGCCACCAGGTCAGCCAGGGGCACGCCGGGCCGGCCCGCAGCCAGCTCGGCGGCCACCCGCAGGGCCAGCGGCAGCCGGGCACACTGCACCGCCAGGGCCTCGGTGGCGGCGATGTCGCCATCCGCCCGCGCGCCGATCAGGGACCGCAGCAGCCCGACAGCGTCCGGCAGCGGCAGCAGGTCCAGGGCCAGCCGCCGGGCGCCGTCGCGGGCGATCAGCCCGGGCAGCGCGTCGCGGCTCGTGACCACGGCCACGCAGCCGGCCGCGCCGGGCAGCAGCGGCCGGACCTGCTCGACCTCCCCGGCGTTGTCGAGCACGACCATTATCCGCCGCCCGGCCAGCTGGGTCCGGTAGCGCGCGGCCCGTTCCGCCTCCTCGGCCGGGATCTCCGGGCCCGGCACGCCGAGGGCGCGCAGGAAGCCGGCCAGCGCGTCCGTCGGCTGCATCGGCCGGTCCGGATCGTAACCGCGGAGGTTCACGTACAGCTGCCCGTCCGGGAACCGGTCCGCGATCTGATGCGCCCAGCGCACCGCCAGCGCGGTCTTGCCCACGCCGGCCGTGCCCGCGATCGCGGAGATCACCACCGTTCCGCCGCCGGGGCCCGACTCGTCCAGCAGGCGCGTGAGTGCCGCCAGCTCGTCGTCCCGCCCGGCGAACCAGGCCGGAGCGGCGGGCAGCTGCCGCGGCACTTCCGCGGATGGCGGCCCGGGGCGGGGCGGCCTGGCCCCAGCGTGCACGGAGCCCGCGGGATCGCCGGCCGGGCGGCCCGGCGCGGCCAGGGCCGGGTCGCGGGCCAGGACCCGCTGCTGCAGTCGCTGCAGCTCGGGTCCCGGCTCGGCGCCCAGCTCCTCGACCAGGACCGCTCGGGCGGCCTGGTACGCCTCGAGCGCGCCGGCCGGCTGCCCGTCCTGGTACAGCGCCGTCATCAGCAGCCCGTACAGCCGCTCGCGGAGCGGCTCGGCCGCCGTCAGCTGCCGGAGCTCGCCGATCACGTCACCGTGCCGGCCCAGCCGCAGGTCGGCGTCGATCCGCGCTTCCAGCGCCTGCAGCCGGAGCTCGGACAGCCGCGGCAGCTCCCGCGCGACCAGCGTCTCAGACGGGACCCCGGCCAGCGGCTGACCGCGCCACCGGGCCAGTCCCTCGCCCAGCACCTGTGCCGCGTCCGCCCACGACCCGGCCTGGGCGGCGGCCCGCCCGGCGGCCAGCGCGGACTCGAACCGGGCCAGGTCCAGCTCGGCGGTCCCGACCTCGATCCAGTAGCCGCTCGGCCCGGTCACGATCTGCGGGCCGACGCCGGCCAGCGCCTTGCGCAGCCGGGCCACCTGCGTATGCAGGCTCGCCCGAGCCGATACCGGAAGCCTGGGCCCCCACATGGCCTCGGCCAGCTCGTCCAGCCCGACCGGGCGCCCGGCCTGCAGCAGCAGCGCGGCCAGCAGCACCCGCTGCTTCCCGGCCGGGATGGGGACCTCGACCCCGTCGTACCGCACCGTGAGCGGGCCCAGCAGCCACAGCTCCGTCTTCCCGGCCACCCAGACCTCCCCGACGTCTGTCACCGACAGTTTCCCGGACCTGCATGCGGACCGGGCATTTCCGGAAAGCTAGAAATATAGGCCGGAAAATGGCGCCGCCGGGACGGCCGCCGCGCGGCCGCCGGGAGTCAGCTCTCGCCGGTCTCGCCCGCCGCGCCGCGCTGCCGCCCGAGCGCGCTGACAGTGCGGGCGAGTACACAGATAGCGGGTCGAGCGCGACCTGGGCATTGCTGAGCCGGCCCGCCCGCAACTCGGTGCCGGGCCGCGCCACGGGTGCGGACGGCCCGTCACGCCTGGGCCTCGCCCGCTCAGCCTGCCGCACGGGCCTGGCTCCGTCCTGTGCCCCGGGCCGCATCCAGCCTCGCGCGCGGCCCGCCTGAAACCGTACAAACGGCCGCCGTTCGCCCCTGGTTCACGAGCGAGGCCGGAAACCGCGCGGGCGCGGTTTCCGGCCGGGGGGAGCGGGACGGCCGCGGCCGCAGCGCAACTCAGAAGTCGTGGTCGAAGGTCATGCCCGCCTCCTCTCAGCGTCGCCGGGGCGGCCGGGAACGCTCGCCGCCGGCGTGGGCTGCCCGGCACATGGCCTCCCCGGATGCCGAGCAGCACATCAGGGCGGGCTGTCAGATGACTGTCATCGTGCCGTGTCGCGCTAGCGTTTGCCCGGTTGCCCGGGTGGAGCTGAGCGATCCTCGCGTCCCGCCGGAGGCGGTGGGCGAGCGACGTCCCCACGTCCGGGTGGGGCGGGCCGCGGCCGGCCAGGGGACCGCCGGGTGCTGCCGGGTGGGGGCGGCGCCGGGGGTCACGTCGTGCCGGGGAGGCACCTGGCAGGTGGTTCCCGGCGCGGCGGTGCGTGATCTGGTCCGGGAAGGGGTTCCCGGGCTGGATGGGTCCGCCGCCCGGGGTGCGGGTGGCGATGTTGGCGCCGCCGACAAGGTCCCGGTGCCCGGTGAACCCGCAGTGCGGGCAGGCGAACGTCCGCCCGGCGGGCCGGGGGACCCGCCGGGTGCAGGACGGGCAGGTGGAGGAGGTGCCGCGCTCGTCGACCAGCACGGCGGTGATCCCGGCCCGGCCGGCCTTGTCCTGCAGGCACGCCAGGAGGTGGCCGATGCGCCAGTCCCGGACCCGCTTGTTGTGCCGCCGGCCGGCGGCCAGGGCCAGCACGCCGCGCGGGTCGCCGACCTTCAGCGTGCCGACCCGGCGCTGCACTGACCAGGCGATCACGGCCGCGGCGGCTTCGTGCTGGGCCTGGGCCACCCGCCGCCGGTGCGCAGCTTCCAGCTTCCGCTGCCGGGCGCGGGTCTTGCGCCACCGCCGCGACCCCGCCTGCCCCGGCCTCGGCGCCCGGCGCGCAACCGCCCGGGCGCGGCGCTTGGCGTCGGCCAGGTGCAGGTGGTTCTCGGCGCGGATCGCCCGGCCCGAGACCAGCAGTCCCTCCCCGCCGGGGCCGGCGACCGCGAACGGGTGGATCACTCCCGGGACCACTCCGGCGACCCGGGCCGGGTCCGGTCCTTCGCCGTCGCGGTAGGTCGCGACGGGGACCTCGGCGGTGACCTCGGCGAACAGGCGGCGGCCCTGGTTCAGCAGCGTGACCGACCGGATCTGCCCGGCCGGATACGGGGCTCCCGGTCCAGCCGCACCCACAGCGGCGGGCAGCCGCGCGCGACGGGCAGCCGGAGCCGCCGCCCGTCGAGGGTGAAAGTGCCGTGGTAGTACCGGACCGGCACCAGGCGCCGCTTGCGCCGCGGGTACCGGACCGTGGTGGTGCCGTTCTTGCGGCGCCGGGCGGCGGTGAACCAGGCGTCGCTGTAGCGGCGCAGCACCGACCGGGCACCCGTGCTGTCCAGTTCCCCGAACGTCCCGGGGCCGGCTAACGCCAGTTCCCGGCACAGGTCCTGGTAGCCCGCCAGCGGCCGCCGGCCCGCCTGCCGCCGCCACCGCGCCAGGTCGAGCGTGCACGCCCATACGTCGCCCGCCGACGCCAGCAGCCCGAAGCACCGCCGCCGCTGGGCCGGGGTGACCCGCAGCCCGACCCGGGCCGTCCGGTGCACCACCGGATGGCCTTGACGAGGACGGGAGCGCGGCACCCGCCCACTACACCAGGCCGGTACGACATTTCCCGAACCCGGCCGATCCGCCGATCCGTCGATCCGCCGGGCAGGACCGCTTCGCCAGCCAGGCGAACGTCATCTGACGCGGCGCTAGCCGCTCACGGGTGGGCGTCCCAGTGGCGGCGAAGCGCGGCAGTGAGCTCAGCGGCCCGCTCGTCGGGGAAGAACAGGCGCGCGCCGTCCAGCTCGACCACCTCGGTGGCGCCCGGGATAGTGTCGCGCAGCCAGTACGCCCACTTGCGGTTGAAGAAGACGTCGCCGGTGCCCCAGACGATGAGGGTCGGGACCTGCAGGCGGGCCAGCGCGGGCTCGGCCGCCAGCAGGTCGCGGGCGTGCAGCGAGGCGATCAGCCGCTGGTACTCGCGGGCCGGGCCGGGGGCGCCGAGCAGCGGCCGCAGCCAGGCGCGCACGATCTCCTCGGGCAGCTGGCTGACGTCCTGGTAGCCGGTGCCGTACACGCGCTGGCGGGCCCGGCCGGTGTCCTTGACCAGGCGCGGCGCGATGCGGGCGAACAGGCCCAGCCGGGCGAGCACGACCGTGGGCAGGAAGGCCCGGGGCGGGAGGTTGTCATGCGCCTCGCAGTTGGTCAGCGTCAGGGTGTGCAGCCGCTCGGGCTGGCCGGCCGCGAAGACCTGCGAGACCGCTCCGCCGGTGTCGTTCGCGACCAGGTCCACCTCGGCGAGCTCGAGCGCGTCGCAGCAGTCGGCGACGAAGCGGGCCAGTCCCGGCAGCGAGAAGTCCTGGCCGGCCGCGCCGGGCGTGTGCCCGTGCAGTGGCAGGTCGAGTGCCACGCAGCGGCGCTGCCCGCTGACCTGGTCGATCACGTTCCGCCACAGGTAGCTGCTGGTGCCGAGGCCGTGCACGAACAGGGCCGCGCGGCCGGGCCCGCCGGTGTCGATGCAGCTGGCCGTGCCCCACCGGGTGCGAACCTCGCGGCGGTGCTGATCGAGGTGCTCTATTGCGGTGGGCATCGGTTTCTCCCCTCGTGAGTGGCGGCCGGGGTACAGTTTCCCCGAAGACCGACTGACGGTCTAACCTTTACAAACCGTCAGTCGGTCTGTCAACAGGAGGCAGATGAACAAGAACGTCGAGCGGGGCCAGGTCACCCGGGCGCAGCTGATCGACGTCGCGACCCGGCTGTTCGCGGCGCACGGCTATGACGGCACCTCGATCGAGGCCGTGCTGGCCGACTCGGGAGTGAGCCGGGGCTCGCTCTACCATCACTTCCCCGGCAAGGAGGCGCTGTTCCTGGCGGTCATGGAGGAGATCGGGCGCCGGGCCGCCCAGCCCGTGCTGGAGGCGATGAACGCCGCCCTGGACCCGGTCGCCGCGCTGCGGCTCGGCTGCCTCGGGTGGATCCGGCTGGCCGTCGACCCGGTCGTCCAGCAGATCATGCTGATCGACGCGCCCGCCGTGCTGGGCTGGGAGCGCTGGCGGGAGCTCGACGAGCAGAGCACCCTGGGCTTCATCCGGGCCGCGCTGGCCTACGCCGCCGATACCGGCCGCGTCGAGCGGCACGACGTGGACACCTTCGCGCACATCGTGCTGGCCGCCGCCAACGAGGTGTCCCTGATGATCGCGCGCGCGGACGACCCGGCCGCGGCGCTGCCGTCCGGCGAGCGCGCGTTCGCCGGCTTCCTGGACCGCCTGCTCGGCCCGCTCAGCTGACCCGCAGGCTCCCCGGGCCGGGTACGCCGCCATCGGGTCAGGATCCGCGCAACGATGGCGTGCCCGGCGATGAGTTCCGCGGTGCCCGGTCGTCCACCCGGTCAGGCCCCGTTCGTCCCGCCGAGTTGGTCGTACTCAGGAGGTCCCGCCCGTGCCCGAGCAGCCGCAGGTGACCCGGCGCGCGCCGCAGCCGTATGTCGGTGTCCCGTTCACCGTGACGATGGCGACCTTCCCGCAGGCGGCCGACGCCGGCTTCCCCGAGATCCTCGGCTGGCTCGGCGCCCGCGGCATCACCCCGTCGGGGCCGCCGTTCATCCGGTACGACGTCATCGACATGGACGGCGAGCTGGAGATCGAGATCGGCGCCCCGGTCGCCGCGGCCCTGGCCGGCGGCGGCCGCGTTCAGGCCGGCGAGCTGCCCGGCGGCCGCTATGTCACCCTGGTGCACACCGGCCCCTACGACGGGCTGATCGCCGCGAACGCGGCGCTCCAGGACTGGGCCCGGCAGCAGGGCATTGCCCTGGAGAGCAGCAACGGCGGGCGGCGGTTCCGGGGCCGGCTCGAGTTCTACCCCACCGACCCGAGGGAGGAGCCGGACCCGGCCCGGTGGCAGGTCGAGATCGCGTACCTGATCAGCGACGGCGCCTAGCCGGGCGGACTGGCCTGGACCCTGGCCACGCCCGGAGCGTGGCTGGTGTGGCCAGAGGGGCAGGAGCTGGACTCCTGGTACTCCTTGCCCTTCGAGCATTCGTAGGCGCGGGACACGTTCTGGTCGGAGTGACACCCGGACAGTGCCGTCACCAGGCCCGCGGCCGCGGCCAGGAGCAGCGGGACGCCGCGGCGCGCCGCGGGCGGGGTGGAGGGCACGGGCGGCACGCTAGCCGCTGGCCAGCGCCGCGGGCGCCGAAGCCCGTTTCGTGCCCGGTCGCGCTTGCTGGGCGTGTCGTCCCGGCGCGCCCCGCGTCACGGCTTCCGGGCGACTCCGGCATAGGCCGGCATCCAGGTTCCGGGGGCGGCATCGGCGCGCCACTCGGGGAGGTGCACGAGGCCGGGCTCGACGAGGTCCAGGCCGTCGAAGAAGCCGGCGATCTCCGCGCGCGTGCGCAGGCTGATGCTGGCCGAGCCCATCCGCTGGTTGAGCCGAGCCGCGCCCTCCGTGATCCGGTCGACGACGATGTCGCGGGTGACGGTGGACAGGGCCAGGTAGCTGCCCGACGGGACGGCGTCGGCCAGGCGCGAGACGATCTGGCCGGGGCCGTCGGCGTCCGGGATGTACTGCATGATCATGAGCAGCATGACCGCGACGGGCTGGCTGAAGTCGAGGGTCCGGGCCGCCTCGCGGAGGATCGCGTCGGGATCGCGGGCGTCGGCCTGGATGTACGCGGTCGCGCCCGGCGGGGTGCTGTCGAGCAGGGCGCGGGCGTGCGCCAGGACGATGGGATCGCTGTCCACGTAGACGATCCGGGCCGCGGGCGCGATGGCCTGGGCGACCTCGTGGGTGTTGTCGGCGGTGGGCAGCCCGGTGCCGATGTCCAGGAACTGGCGGATGCCGGCCTCGCCGGCCAGGTACTGGACGGCGCGGCGCAGGAACGCCCGGTTCGCGCGGACGCCGGGCACGATGGCGGGGTCGGCCTGGATGGCGAGCTCGGCGGCGACGCGGTCGGCCTCGTAGTTGTCCCGGCCGCCGAGCCAGTAGTCGTAGATCCGGGCCGGGTGCGCGCGGCTGATGTCGAAGGACGGGGGCTCGTTCCGGGCCGGGGGCGGGTCGCTCGGGGGCTCGCCGGCCGGGGCGTGACTGGTCAATGCTCGGGTCCTTCCCTGCGGGGGGCGTGGTGGGCCAGGTCGCCGGCCAGGCCGGCGAGGAAGGCGACGGTGCGCTCGGGGCTGAGCGCCATGGCGCTGAGCCGGTTGAGGATGTCCAGGTACTGGTCGGCGTGGTTGCGCCGGTCCAGGTACTGGGCGGCGGTGAGCTGCTCGATGTACACGACGTCGGGGATCTCCGGCTCGGCGAAGCGCAGCACGGTGAAGGAGCCGCCGGCGCCGTCGTGCTCGCCGATGCTGAACGGCAGGACCTGCAGCGTCACGTTGGGCAGCTCCGCCGCCTCAGCCAGCCGGAGCAGCTGCCCCCGCATCACGGCCGGGCCGCCGACCGGCCGGCGCAGCGCGGCCTCGTCGAGGATGGACCAGACCCGCGGGGCGTCCGGGCCGGCCAGCAGCCCCTGCCGCCGCATCCGGACGGCGACGTGCCGGTCTATCTCGCGGGTGCTGGCCTGCCTTAACCCGATGGTGATGATGGCCCGGGCGTAGTCCGGTGTCTGGAACAGGCCGTGCACGAACTGCAGGTCGTAGGTGCGGATCCGCTGCGCGGCGGCTTCCAGGCCGAGATAGGGCTCGAACCAGCCGGGGATGACGTCGCCGTACTTCGCCCACCAGGGCTGGGCGTTGGCCTTCGCGGCGAGCTGCAGCGTCCCCTCGATCAGGTCCGGGTCGGTGACGCCGTACAGCGCGAGCAGGTCCAGGATGTCCCGCTCCTTGAACCCGATGCGCCCGTTCTCCATCCGGCTGATCTTGGAGGGCGACGCGCGGATCTGCCAGGCCGCGTCCTTGGGCGAGACGGCCGCGGCCTCCCGGAGGCGCCGCAGCTGCGCTCCCAGCCGGATCCGCACGATCGCGACGTCGGGCCGCCCGCCGCCCGCCGGGCGGCTCGCGTCGGCCGGCCGGCTCGCGTCCTGCAGGCGGCTCCCGTCCGCGGGCCGGCTGGCGTCCGCGGGCCGGCTTCCGTCCGCCGCTGCGTTCACTGTCCGCTCCTCTTAACGGCCCAGACCCTACCATTTCGCCGACGGCCGGCCGGGCCGCCGCGCCCGCTCCTGGTGTCCGCCCCGGGCGGCGCCGCCCGTGCTGAGAAGGCTGCTGCACGTGCATCAGCCGTTGCATAATGTATTGCATCCATTCATGCATAGGACGTTGCGGTAATGGACGGATATGGGACAGGATGTCGTCTGGCCTCTGCTTCCCACTGTGAGCAGGTAGTGACTGACGATGAGCGCGCGCGTGTTAGCACCGCCCCGGCCGGCTAGCTCCGGCCCGCAGCCGCCGCCCGGCGCGGGCGTTCCGGACGATGCCCGCTGAGGCCCGGGAGACGGCGGCTGGCGCCACCGGCTGGCCGTGGCTGGCCCTGGCGGCTGAGATGGCGGCGGCCGGATCCGGCGCCGTCCAGCCCGGCGCGGCCGGGACCGGGCGCCCCGGCGCGGGCGGCCAGCCGCGGGTCGCGGTGCGGACCGCGGGCCCGGACCCGGCGGCGGTGGGCGCGATCCGCAGCTTCACCCGCTGCACGCTGCAGCGCTGGGACGCGGCCGGCCGGTCCGACGACATCACGCTGGTGGTGTCCGAGCTGCTGACCAACGCGCTGCAGCACACGCCGCCCCGGCCGGGGCGGCCCGTGCGGGTCGGGCTGCTGCAGCCCGCGCCCGGCACCGGCGTGCTGTGCGCGGTCGCGGACCCCAGCCGGGTCGTTCCGCAGCTGCCGGCGCCCAGCCTCGACGGCGAGTCCGGCCGCGGCCTGCGCGTCGTCGGGGAACTCAGCGACCAGTGGGGCTGCACGACGCCGGACCACGCCGGCAAGGTCGTCTGGGCCATGTTCGGGGCGCCCGGCCAGGTCCTGCCGCGGCGGGTTCCCGGCCGCGACCGCCCCGGCCGCGCCCTGCGCGTCACGGTCACGGACCGGCACCTGCTGGCCCGCGTCCTGCACGGGCTGGAGAACCTGTGACCCGTGACCCGGCCGGGGACGGGCGCTTTCAGCGCCGGGCGGGTCACGGTGCGCCGGGCGGCTCGTTGAGGATGGCCACGACCTGCGCCAGCGTCGCGTCGTCACCGACGTTGCCGGCGAACACGATGTAGGGCATGCCGATCGCCGCCGGCCGGGCATCGACCGGGCGCAGCACCGAGATCAGCCCGGGGAACAGCTGGCCCGCGACCTCGGCACGGCGCAGGCCCAGTCCCTGCCGCGCCACGTCGTGCGCAGTGATGCCGCCCTTGGCCAGGATCCAGGCCGGCCGGGTGGCCAGCGCCAGCCGGACGGTCCGGGCGACGGCCTCCGATACCGTGCGCGCGATGGCCAGGCTGGCCGCGGGACTGCCGCCCGCGGCCACCGCGCGGCTGGTGTACAGCAGGACGTCGGACCGGCGCAGCGCGGCCGTGACCTCGCGCGCCGCCGCGGCCGCCGCGTCGGTTGCGCCGCCGAGGATGGCGGGCACGCTCAGCTCGACGGCGGTGACGTCCGCGCGGTCGCGCAGCACCGCGAGCTGGCGGCTGGTCTGGCCGACGTGCGATCCGACCACGACCAGGCCGTGCCCCGGCCGCCGGCCGCCGGGCCACAGCCGCGGACCGCGCAGCGGCTCGGCCGGCTCTTCCCCGGTCATGGCCCGCACGAAGGACGGCCCGGTGCGGAAGGCCAGCCGCTGGCCCGCGCGCTCGGCCAGGGCCGCGCCGCAGGCCACCGCCTCCAGGTCCGAGTACTCGGCCGCGTTGACGACGACCCAGGTGCCGTCGCGCAGGCCGGCCAGCAGGTCGCGGACGCGGGTCGGCCCGCCGGTCCTGATGTCGGCCAGGGTGATGCTGGCGACGGCGCCGCGGCGGATCGCGCCCCCGGATTTCTCGGCGATGAAGTCCTTCAGGTCCGACGACGCGTAGCCGAACGCGCGATCGCGCGCGAACTCGGTCTGGCCGACGGGGACGAGCCCGCCGCCGGCCCGCGCCCAGTGGATGTCCCCGGCGGTCAGCCGCCCGGCCTCGAGAAACGCCGGGACCAGCAGGACCGCGTCGAAGCCGCCGCCGCGGTCCGCGCCGCGGACGGCCCGGAGCGCCGCCACCTCGGCCATCACGTGACCGCGCAGCGTGGAGTCGCTGCGGCTGACCAGCTGAATCCTTCTGCCGCGGGCGCGGGCGGCGGCGAGCAGGGCCCGCGCGGCCCGCGCCGTCCGGCCGGCCGCGGCGCGCTCGTCCAGGCTGCGCGTGTTGGTCAGGACGAAGCAGGCCGCGGACGGCCCGGCCAGCGCGGCCGCGCAGGCGCTCTCGGCCAGGACCGTGACGACCTGGACGCCGTGCACGGCCTGCGAGCCGGTCGGGTCATCGTCGAGCACGCCCAGCAGGATGCCGTCGGCGGCGCGCATCGCGCGGATCTCCGCCCGCAGTTCCGCGCCGTCCCGGCGGGGCGGCGGCAGCCCGGCGAAGACCTCCGAAGCGGCGGGCACGGGTCCTGGCGGCAAGCAGATCCGCTCCCTCAGGCCAGCGGCCGGCGACCGGACATACGGGCACGATACTCAACTTGTGGCCGGTGAGCAGGGCACATGCACCAGGACACCGCCGGGCTGAGATCGTGCGGCCGGCTCCGCTAAGGAGCGTCCGAGAACTTCCCGCGGGCCTGGAAGCGCCGCACCTCCTGCGGCCAGCCGCAGGCCACCGCGATCTTCCCGGCCCACACCCGCGCCGCCGTCTCGTCGGCCACATCGACGACGGCGAAGCCGCCGAGGTACTCCTTGGACTCGACGAACGGGCCGTCGCTGAACACCGGCGTGCCGCTCGACGCGTCGACGCTGAACACCGGGGCATCAGGGTCCAGGCCGCCGGTGAAGACGAACACCCCCGCGGCCTTCATCTCGTCCGTCACCGCCCGGGCCGCCCTGGCCTTCCCGCGCAGCTCCTCGATCGTGTGGTCAGGCACCCACTCGTCATTGAAGGCGATGAGGTACTCGGTCATGTCTCCTCCTTTGCCGGGGCAGCCCCCTGCGGACACCCTCCACCTTCCCCACGAACGGCGCCGGGCTGATCCGACACCGCGTCAGGATCTTCCCGGGCGCCGAGCCCGTCAGCGCCGGCGGAGGCGCTGGCCCGGGCCGGAATTTCGAGCTTGCCGCGCCGCCCGGTACCGGCCTGGCGAGGCTCTGCGGACATACGATCACAGTTGTCCGCATCGCGTCGGTCGGCAGGCTGGAGATTTCGTGGCGAACGTGCTGGTCACCGGCGGCTCCGGTTTCCTGGGTGCGCGCCTGGCCCGGCACCTGCTGTCGGCCGGCCCGATGCCGGTCGCGGGCAGCTCGCCGCAGCCGGTGTCCGGCGTGACGCTCGCCGACCGCGTGCCCGCCCCGCCCGACCTGGCCGGCGACGAGCGGGTCACGGTGCTGAACGGCGACCTCGGCGAGCTGTTCGCCGCCGGGGCGGGACGCGATGCGCTCGCCGCGGCCGACGTCGTCTTCCACCTCGCCGCGGCGGTCAGCGCGGAGTGCGAGGCCGACTTCGACCTGGGCATCCGGGCCAACCTGCGCGCCACCGAGGGGCTGCTCGCGTCGTGCCGCGCCGCGGGGACCAGCCCGGTCGTCGTGTTCGCGAGCTCCCTGGCCGTCTTCGGCGCGTCTAGCGAGCACCCGCTGCCCGCGGTGGTGGACGACCAGCTGATGCCGAACCCGCAGTCCAGCTACGGCACGCAGAAGGTCATCGCCGAGCAGTTGCTGGCCGACTACACCCGCAAGGGATTCCTGCGCGGGCGAGCGGTCCGGCTGATGACCGTCAGCGTCCGGCCCGGACGGCCCAACGCGGCGGCGTCCGGCTTCCTGTCGGCCATCATCCGGGAGCCGCTGGCCGGCCAGCACGCGACCTGCCCGGTCGGCCCGCAGACCGAGGTGGCGCTCGCCTCCCCGGCCCGCGCCGTCGGCGGGCTGCTGTGCGCCGCCGGCGCTTCCGACCGGGCCTGGGGCGACCGGACGGCCGTCAACCTGCCGGCCCTGACCGTGACGGTGGCGCAGATGGCCGCGGCGCTCGAGCGGGTCGCGGGACCGCAGGCCGGCGCGCTGATCGACTGGGTGCCCGACCCGGCCGTGGCGTCGATCGTGACGGGCTGGCCGGCCCGGTTCCGGGCCGGCCGGGCGGCCCGGCTCGGCCTCGCCCCGGACCCCGACGTTGACACCATCATCCGGATGCACCTGGCCGAGACCGGACCGGGCGGAGAGTGAGGACGCGATGACGGTGTACGTGCGCAAGCTGGACCAGGGCGGGGCGCTGTTCGGCCATACCACCAGGCCCGATCCGTGGTTCGCGCTGACGGCCGACACCGACGACGAGCTGCATGCGCTGGCGGTGAGCCTCGGCCTGACCCGCGTCATGTCCCGGCCCGGTGCTCCCGGCCCCGCGGAAGCCGGCCGTGGCCGCGCACTACGACCTGACCCCGGGCGAGCATGACCGGGCCGTGGCGCTCGGCGCGCAGCAGATCTCGGCGCGGGACGCGGAGCGGACGGCCCAGCAGCGCGAGGGCGGGCTGGCCTAGGGCGGGCTGGGTCCCGGCTGGCGCCGGCCCTACCTGAGGTAGGAGACGTTGTCCCGGACGTGCTCGGCGAGGCCGACCGCGTGCCTGCGGACCAGCGCCTCAGCGCGATCGGCGTCCCGGTCGCACAGCGCCGCCACGATCTGGGCGTGATCGAGGGCCGAGTGAACCCGCCGGTCGTTGTCGCCGATCGTCCGCTGCCGGATCGCCCGCATGTGGATGCGCAGCCGGGACAGGTGGCTGGAGAACAGCTCGGAATGCGCCAGGTCCACGATCCGCTGGTGGAACTCCACGTTGACCGCGGAGTACTCGCTGATCGGCGTGCCGTGGTCCGGAGCGTGGCCGGGCCGGAAGTCCGGGAAGCGGGCGAGCAGGTCGTTGATCTCGGCATCGGTGGCCCGCTCGGCGGCCAGCCGCGCCGCCATGCCCTCGAGCGCGGCGGAGGCGAGGATCACCTCGATGATCTCGGCCTTGGTCTTGCGGACGACGTAGATCCCGCGCCGCGGGAGCGTCTGCACGACGCCCTCGTTCTCCAGCCGCAGCAGCGCCGCCCGCACCGGGGTCCGGCTGATGCCGAGCCGCTCGGCCAGCGCCCGCTCGTCCAGCCGGATGTCCTCGTTGCTGCCGTCATAGATGGGCATCTCGGCAATGGCCTCGCGGAGGATGTCATACGCCCGCGAGGTGAGGCTGGCCTCGATCGCGATGGCTGGCAGCTGAAGGCTGCTGATGCCCCGCTGGCCCCGGTCGGCCTGCTTCGACGGCAACGACGCGATGGTCTCCACCCCCCGGTCCCCGCGCAGGCCGCCCTCTCTCCCTCGGCGGTGCCCGCGCACGTGCAGTTTAGCCAGGTTGCCGGCGTTTCGGGGCGGGGCGGGCGCCGATCGGCGGCACCGCGGGCGGCGAAGCGCGGCACCGCGCCCGCCGGCCGTCCCGCGGCGCGCTGCGCGGCCGGCTGGCCACGTGTGTTGCACCTTGGTATACCACATACATAATCCTTGACACCAAACCTCGCCGGGATGTAAAAAACCCAGTTAGGCGCGATGGGACAGATCCATCCCTAACGGAAGTTTGGGGCTGAAGACGCATATGCACTCTCGTCGTTACCGCCGTCTGCTGAGCGCGGCCGGCGTCGCTGCCGCCGCGCTCGTCGTCGCCGCGTGCTCGAGCGCGGCCGGCGGCCCGCAGAGCTCCGGCGGAGCCATCCAGAAGGGCGGGACGGCGACGTTCGCCCTGCCCCCCGGCGCCGTGCCGAACTGGATCTTCCCGTTCATCGACAGCGCGCACAGCTCCATCGACAACCGCAACCAGTTCGAGTACCTGATGTTCCGGCCGCTGTACTTCTTCGGCGACAACGGCCAGCCGGTGCCGAACAACAGCCTCAGCCTGGCCAGCCCGCCGGCGTTCAGCAACGGCAACAAGACCGTGACGATCACGATGAAGAACTACAAGTGGTCCGACGGCGAGCCGGTCAGCGCCGCGGGGGTGGCCTTCTGGCTCAACATGATGGCGGCTGAGAAGACGCACTGGGCCTACTACGTGCCGGGCGGGCTGCCCGACAACCTGAGCAGCTGGAAGGTCACCAGCCCGACCCAGATCGTGCTCCAGCTCAAGACCGCCTACAGCCCCTCGTGGTTCACTGACAACGAGCTGTCCCAGATCACGCCGCTGCCCATGGCGTGGGACATGACCTCCGCGACAGCCAAGGGGAACTGCGCCACGTCAGTGTCGTCGTGCCCGGCCGTCTGGCAGTACCTGTACAACCAGTCCAAGCAGGTCAGCACCTACGGCAAGTCGGCGCTGTGGAAGATCGTCGACGGCCCGTGGCAGCTGAGCAGCTACCAGACCACCGGCCAGTCGGTGTTCACCCCGAACGCGTCGTACTCCGGCCCGGTCAAGCCGCGCCTGGCGCAGTTCATCGAGACGCCGTTCACCACCGAGGACGCCGAGCTGAACGTGCTGCGCAGCGGCAACATCAGCGTCGGCTACCTGCCCACCACCGACCTGGACCAGCGGCCCGTCATCCAGCGGTCCGGCTATGACCTCAGCGTCTGGCTGGACGCCGGGATCAACTACTTCCCGGAGAACTTCAACAACCCGACCGTCGGCCCGATCTTCCGTCAGCTGTATTTCCGCGAGGCCATGCAGCACCTGATCGACCAGCCCCAGTACATCAGCAAGATCTGGCAGGGCTTCGCCTCGCCCACCTACGGGCCGGTGCCAGTCCAGCCGGCCAACCCGTTCGTGGACAGCTTCGAGAAGGCCAACCCGTACCCGTTCAGCGTGTCGGCGGCCAAGTCGCTGCTGGCCAGCAACGGCTGGACGGTTAACGCGGGCGGTGCGTCGGTGTGCGCCAAGCCGGGTACCGGCACGGGCGAGTGCGGGGCGGGCGTGAAGGCGGGCACGAAGCTCTCCTTCAAGCTGAACTACGCCAGCGGAGTCACCGAGGTGACCCAGGAGATGCAGGCCCTGAAGTCGACCGCTTCCGAGGTCGGCATCGAGCTGAACCTCTCCCAGGCGCCGTTCGACCAGGTCATCAGCGAGTCCGTGCCGTGCAAGGCGAACCAGGCCAGCTGCAACTGGCAGCTCGACAACTGGGGCGGCGGCTGGAGTTACAGCATGGACCACTTCCCCAACGGGGACCTGATCTTCGGCACCGGCGCCGGCGACAACTTCGGCAGCTACAGCAGCGCCAAGACCGACCAGCTGATCGCCGAGACCGACCACGTGCCCGGCACCATCTCCGCGGCCGAGAACTTCGAGGCCCAGGATCTGCCGGCCATCTTCATGCCGAAGGCCGACTACCAGCTGACCGAGGTCAAGAGCAACCTGCACGGGGTCACCCCGCAGGAGCCCACCTTCAACATCACCCCTGAGAACTGGTACTTCACCAGCGGCTCATGAAAAGACTCCTGGTGACCGCACAATCGTTTCCGGCGGTCAGGGCCGTGCTGCGCGGCCCTGACCGCCGGGCGCGCCGGTGACCGCCTACCTCGTCCGCCGGCTGGTCCAGGCGGCGGCCGTGGTGTTCGGCGTGACCATCATCGTGTTCCTCATCACCCAGGCCCTGCCCGGCGGCCCGGCCCGCGGCCTGCTCGGTCCCGAGGCCAGCGCGCTTCAGGTCCGCCAGTTCATCGTGGCCAACGGCTACAACCAGCCGCTGCCCGTCCAGTACGGCCGGTTCGTCGGCCAGCTGGTCCAGGGCAACCTGGGCTACTCCTACCACTACAACCAGACGGTCACGAGCCTGCTCAGCCAGGACCTGCCCAAGAGCGCGGTGCTGGTCGGGCTGGCCTACCTGGTGGCGCTGATCATCGCTGTCCCGCTCGGGATCATGCAGGCCGTCAAGCGCAACAGCCCGGCTGACTACGTCACCACCGGGGCGTCGTTCGTGGCCTACTCGATGCCGACGTTCTGGCTGGGGATCCTGCTCATCCTGGGCTTCTCGATCAGCTGGCGGCTGCTGCCGCCCGAGGCGCCGCAGGGCGCCACGGTCGCGGCCGTGCTCAGCCACCCGCAGGCGATGGTCCTGCCGGTGGCCACCCTGGCCCTGGTCAACATCGCCGCGTTCAGCCGGTTCATGCGCTCCAGCGCCATCGAGACGCTGGTCCAGGACTACGTCCGCACGGCCCGGTCGATGGGCCTGCCGGAGCGGATCATCCTGATGCGGCACGTGCTGCGCAACTCGCTGATCCCGATCGTCACGCTGATCGGGCTCAGCCTGCCCGTCACGATCTCCGGGGCGGTCATCACCGAGTCCGTCTTCAACTACCCCGGCATGGGCCTGCTCGTCTACACGGCCGCTACCTCGCATGACTTCCCGGTCCTGCTCGGGTCGACGGTCGTCATCGCCACCGCGACCGTGCTCGGCTCGCTGCTGGCCGACGTCCTGTACTCGGTCGTCGACCCGCGGGTGCGCTACTCGTGAGCGCGGCCGCGGGAACGGCCGCAGCGGGCCGCCGGGAACTCGGACCTAGGGAGGGGAAGCGGCCGTGAGCCTGATCCTGGCCGGGGAGCCAGCCCCGGACGTCCCCGGCGTCGAGCCGGCCGGCGGCACGGTCGCGGCGGGCGGCAGCGCCTGGCGCATGATCCTGGCCGTCTTCGTCCGCAACCGGCTGGCCGTGGTCGGCGTCGGGATCGTCGTCATCATCGTGCTGGTCAGCTTCCTCGGCCCGGTCTTCTACCACACCGACCAGGTGCACACCCGGCTGTCGCTGATCAACCTGCCGCCGAGCAGCGCGCACCCGCTCGGCACCGACAATGTCGGCCACGACGTGCTCGGCCGGCTCATGCTCAGCGGCCAGTCCTCCATCGTGGTCGGCCTGTCCGCCGCGCTGCTGGCCACGATCGTGGGCACCGTGTGGGGCGCGATCGCGGGCTACGTGGGCGGCGCCGTCGACGCGGTGATGATGCGCGTCGTGGACTCGGTGCTGGCCATCCCGCCGCTGATCCTCATCCTGCTGCTGGCCAGCGTGTTCACCGTGTCCACGCCGGTGCTGATCTTCGTGGTGGCCATCGTGGCCTGGCTGGCCCCGGCCCGGCTGGTCCGCGGCGAGGCCATCTCGCTGCGCACCCGCGAGTACGTGCAGATGGCCCGGGCCATGGGCGGCCGGCACGGCTGGATCGTACTGCGGCACATCGCCCCGAACGCCATCGGCACCATCGTCGTGCAGGCCACCTTCGAGGTGGCTAACGCGATCCTGCTGCTGGCCGCGCTCAGCTACCTCGGCCTCGGGCCCGCCCCGCCCGCGACCAACTGGGGCAGCATGCTGTCGGACGGGCTGAACTACATCTACGAGGGCAAGTGGTGGCTGATCTACCCGGCCGGCATCGCGATCGTGCTGACGGTGGTGGCATTCAACTTCATCGGCGACGCCCTGCGGGCCGCGCTGGAAGTCCGCCTGCAGGAAAGGTGAGCGCCGGTGACTGAGCTGCTGCGCGTGAGCGACCTGCGGACCGAGATCCGCGGCCGCTCGGACTCGGTGCACCCGGTGGACGGGGTGTCCTTCACCGTGGGCCAGGGCGAGACGGTCGGGCTGGTCGGCGAGTCCGGCTGCGGCAAGACCATGACCGCCATGTCGATCATGAACATGCTGCCGTCGGGCGGGCGGATCGTGTCCGGCTCCGTGCGCCTGTCGGGGCAGGACCTGGTGCCGCTGCGCCCGGACCAGATGCGCGAGGTCCGCGGCGCGCAGGTCGCCACCGTGTTCCAGGACCCGATGACCAGCCTGAACCCGACCATGACCGTCGGGGACCAGATCGCCGGGCCGGTCCGGGTGCACCTGGGTCAGTCCCGGGCGCAGGCCCGGCGGCGGGCCGAGGAGGTGCTCGGCCTGGTCGGCGTTCCGCGCCCGGCCGAGCGGCTCGACGCGTTCCCGCATCAGCTGTCCGGCGGGCTGCGGCAGCGGGTGATGATCGCGATGGCGCTGGCCTGCGAGCCGAAGCTGCTGATCGCCGACGAGCCGACCACCGCGCTGGACGTGACCATCCAGGCTCAGATCCTGCGGCTGCTGGATGAGCTCAAGGCCCGGCTGCACATGGGCCTGCTGCTGGTCACCCACGACATGGGCGTGATCGCCGGCCGGGCCGACCGGGTCCTGGTCATGTACGCGGGGCGGATCGTCGAGGCCGCGCCGACCGACGTGCTGTTCGCCCGGCCCCGGCACCCCTACACCGAGGCGCTGCTCGGCGCCATCCCCCGGATGACCCAGGATCGCGCCGCTGACCTGTACTCCATTCCGGGGCGGCCGCCGGACCTGTCCGACCCGCCGTCCGGCTGCCGGTTCGCGGCGCGGTGCCGGTACGCGACCGCCGAGTGCCGGGATCAGGACCCGGCGCTGGCCGAGCCCGAGGCGGGGCACGAGTACGCGTGCTTTCACCCCCGGCCCGACCCGGCCGCGCCGGCCGCCGCCGCCGTGGTCACGGCCGCCGCGCGGGAGCGCCCGGCCGCGGGCGCCGCGCCGCTGCTCGACCTCGACGCGGTGCACAAGGAATTCGGCGTGCGCAAGGGCGTCCTGCAGCGCACCGTCGCCTCGGTCAAGGCCGTGTCCGGAGTGTCGTTCCGGGTCGCCGCGGGCGAGACGTTCGGCCTGGTCGGCGAGTCCGGCTCCGGCAAGACCACGGTGGGCCGGCTGATCGCCTCCCTGGAGCAGCCCGACTCGGGCCACATCCGGTTCGACGGGACCGAGCTGAACGCGCTGTCCGGTGGTGCGCTGCGCAAGGCCCGGCGCGACGTGCAGCTGATGTTCCAGGATGCCTACGCCTCGCTCGACCCGCGGATGCAGGTCGGCTCCTCGCTCCGCGAGCCGCTGATCATCCAGCGCATCGGCACCCGCGCGTCGCGCGCCGCCCGGGTGGCGGAGCTGCTGGACGGCGTCGGGCTGCCGCGGTCCGCCGCGGACCGCTACCCGCACGAGTTCTCCGGCGGCCAGCGGCAGCGCATCGGCCTGGCCCGGGCGCTGGCGCTCAGCCCGCGGCTCATCGTCGCGGACGAGCCGGTCTCGGCCCTGGACGTGTCCATCCAGGCCCAGGTGCTCAACCTGATGAAGAGCCTGCAGGCCGAGCTCGGCCTGACCTACGTCGTCATCTCGCACGACCTGTCGGTGGTCAGGTACCTGGCCGACCGGATCGGCGTCATGTACCTGGGCAAGCTGGTCGAGATCGGCCCGTCCGAGTCGATCTACGGCCGGTCCGCCCATCCGTACACGGCCGGGCTGCTCGAGTCCGTCCCGGAGCCGGACCCGGCGGTGGAGCGGGCCAAGCAGTCCGAGGCCATCACGGGCGACCTGCCCTCGGCGCTCAGCCCGCCCTCGGGCTGCCGGTTCCGCACCCGCTGCCCGCTGGCCCGGGACCGGTGCGCGGCCGAGGAGCCGCTGCTGCGGCCGTTCGGCGACGAGCACCTGGCCGCGTGCCACTTCCCGTTGCAGCCGGCCGTGCCGGGGCTGGCCGCGGCCGCCTCACATGGTGACATTTAGGACGCCTCCGGTTAATGTCACGCCATGACCTATGACATCGCGGCTGACATCCGGCTCGACCCCCGGCTCAGGGCCCTCCTGGGCGGGATGGCCTCCGAGGCGCAAGGTGACGCGGACAGCCGCGAGGCGATGCTGGCCGAGGCCAGCTCCGAGGCCGCGCGGCAGCGGGCGGAACTGTTCCGCTCGTTCCAGGAACTGTGCGACACCGAGGAGGCCGCCCCGTCCGCCGGGCTGCGCGTGCATACCGAGAAGGTCGTCTCCGCGCCGGACGGCAACTCGATCAATCTCCAGGTCATCCGCCCCGACCATGACGAGACCGTGGCGTGCGTCTACTACATCCATGGCGGCGGGATGGCGGCGCTGTCGTGTTACGACGGCATGTACCGGGGCTGGGGCAAGATCATCGCGGCGAATGGCGTGGCCGTCGTGATGGTCGACTTCCGCAACTGCGTGGTGCCCTCGTCGGTGCCCGAGGTGGCGCCGTTCCCGGCCGGGCTGAACGACTGCGTATCCGGGCTGAAGTGGCTGGTGGCCAACGCGGCGCACCTGGGCATCGACCCGGCCCGCATCGTGGTCGCGGGCGAGAGCGGCGGCGGCAACCTGACGCTGGCCACCGGCCTGCGGCTCCGGCAGGATGGCGACCTGGGCCTGGTCAAGGGCCTGTATGCGATGTGCCCCTACATTGCCGGCCAGTGGCCGACCCCGGAATGCCCGTCCTCGACGGAGAACAACGGCATCCTGCTCCACCTGCACAACAACCGCGGCCGCCTCGGCTACGGGATCGAGGCGTTCGGCGACCGCAATCCGCTGGCCTGGCCGTCCTTTGCCGGCGTCGATGACGTCGAGGGCTTCCCGCCGACCGTGATCAGCGTCAACGAGTGCGACCCGCTGCGGGACGAGGGCATCAACTTCTACCGCCTGCTGCTGCGGGCCGGGATCGCGGCCCGGTGCCGTCAGGTCATGGGGACGATGCACGGCACCGAGGTGTTCACGATCGCCTGTCCTGAGATCAGCCGCGACACCGCGCGCGACCTCGCCGCCTTCTGCCGGGACTGACCCCCGGCGGCCGGGCGCCCACCCGAGGGCGCCCGGCCGAGCCCCTGTGCTCTACTGGACCTCATGACGAGTGAGCAGAGGGTCACTCTCCGTGCTGATGATGGGCCGGGGGCGCAGGCGGCCCCGGCCCTCACGCCGGAGCGGGTCCGGCAGGTGCGGGCCAGGGTCAAGCTGATGATCGAGATCACGGCCCGGGCCGGCGCCTACCGGAAGGGGCTTCAGGCGGCGGCCGGCCACCTCAGCCCGGAGGAGGCCGCCGTCCTGTCCGACCTGGAGGAGCACGGCCTGCAGGTCCCGCAGCTGAAGGATGTCCTGTGCGGGGGCCATGTCCTGGTCGATGACCCGGCGCTGTACGAGGACTGGCGGTTTGCCCGGGTCAGTCACCCGCGCGTGTCGAGCCACCATCGCGACATCGACAAGGCGCGCTATCCCGACATCGGGATGCGCGGGTCGGTGGTCCGGGAGAAGCTGCACGGCCGGACGGCGACCGGTACCTGGGTCCAGCTGGAGAAGACGCCGGCGGCGTTCGGCCAGCGCAAGCTGCCCAGCATGACCGATATCAGGCACCTCATGGACTATGTCGTCTACCGGCTGACCCGCAGCAACGTCGGCCCGTGGGGGCTGTCCCGCTCCACCGAGCGGCGTCCGATGTACCTGTCGCCGGTGGTGGCGGTGCCCACGGCGCTGGCGCCGCCGGTGGCGCAGTCCCTCAGCCGGGCACTGCACCGGATCGAGGAGGACGACGACGTCACCGCCGTGTCGCAGGACCTGGCCGCCCGGTTCCCGCCGCCCGACCGGTCCGACCCGGGCGCGGAGCTCGGCCAGGCGCTGTCCGGGCGGGCCGGGCGCGGCCTGTTCGGGAGCTCGCAGGTGTGGGTCACCGAGACGCCGTCCCGCGGGGCGGTCGCCATCCTGGCCCGGCGCCCGGCGGCGCCGGCCTGGGCCGCGTGGGAGAAGGGGGAGGCTCGATGAGCGATAGCGGGGTGCCGGCCACGCCGGACGCGAGCCCGGCGCAGGTCCCGGAAGGGCTGGTCGCGGCGGTCGTGAACCTGGTCGGCACCGGGCCGGTGCTCCTGGGCGCCTACACCATCGCCGAGCTCACCGCGGTGGACGCGATCGTCGACTTCCTGGAGGCGCGCCCCTCGGATGAGGTGCTCGCCGAGGCGGTCCGGTCGCTCGCCGCGCGCCAGCTCCTCGAGGGCGGATCGGACGCGGAGCAGGTGCAGGTCCGGGGCGACCTGGGCATCGCGGTGGCGTTCCAGCAGCGGGCGCGGATGGTCCTGGACGCGCGCGCGACGGGGACGGAGCCCGGCGAGCCATGGCGGATCCTGCTGCTCCCGCAGCCCGAGCAGATCTGCCTGGTGATCCGCATCGACGCCCTGGGCGTGCACGAGATCGGCCTGTTCAAGCTGGACGAGGCGCTGGGCCAGCTGGCCAGCTGGCTGCCCCGCGGGGACCGGGCGGAGCGGGACCCGGCCGCCGACCCGGACGGGGTCCTGGCCGCCGCGGAGCGCTCCGCGCTGGTCACCGTCACCCACTACAGCACCGAGGGATCGGCCGAGACCGCGGGGGCGAGCACCGACCTGGTGCTGGCCCGCCGCGACGGGGAGCTGCACGAGTTCCGCCGCGACCCGGCCGCGCCGGACCGGCTGGTCGCCGGGGCGCCGGAGGGCAAGGACGTGCGCGACACGCTGGAGGACCTGCTCACCGCGGGGGCGCGCGCGGCCTAGTACCGCGGCGGGCGCTGGCGACCTGCTGGTCGTGCCGCCCGGCCTGCAGGACCGCTTCGACACGCACTTCGTCGACAGCGCCGCCTGGCCCGCGGCTCGCGCGGCTGCGGTCGGCGCTCGCGCTAGCCGGCCAGGGTGGCGGCCAGGACCGACCGCTGGGTGGGCAGCGCCTCGGCGTGCCGGCGGCGGCCGGCCTCGGTCAGGCACACGTCGATGCCGCGGCGATCCACGTCGCACATCGAGCGCTGCACCAGGCCGTCCCGCTCCAGGCGCCCGATCATCCGGGACAGCGCACTCTGGCTCAGGTGCACGGACTCGGCCAGCTCCTGCACGCGGAACTTATGCTCGTCGTCCTCGGCCAGCCGCTCGAGCACCTCGAACTCGGTGACGCCCAGCCCGTGGCGCTCGCCCAGCTCCCGTTCCAGGGCCGCGATCACGGCCGCGTGCCGCGCGGCCAGCGCGCGCCACGTGCTCACGATCTCGGCGGGGCTGCCCGGCTGAGCGGCGCCCGCGTCGGCCCGGCGGCCGCGGGCCTGCTGCTGAACCACGGGCAGAGCATAGCGCGAACGGTCAGTAGTTGCAAGAGAATTTTATGCAGTTGCAACTACTGCGTGCGCATGCATATTGTCTGAGCCATGACTTCGCCAACTACCAACCCCGTCGCCGCCCGGACCTGGAGCCCTCGCGTGTGGGGGATCCTCGTCGTCTTGTGCGGCGCCCTGTTCCTCGATGCGCTCGACGTCTCGATGGTCGGCGTCGCGCTGCCCTCCATCCGGACCGACCTGGGCCTGTCGACGGCCTCCCTGCAGTGGGTGGTCAGCGGCTACGTGCTCGGCTACGGCGGCCTGCTGCTGCTCGGGGGCCGGGCCGCCGACCTGCTCGGCCGGCGCCGCGTGTTCCTGGCCGCGCTCGCCGCCTTCGCGGTGGCATCGCTGCTCGGCGGCCTGGTCAGCACGGGAGCGCTGCTCATCGCCGCCCGCCTGATCAAGGGCGCGGCGGCCGCGTTCACGGCTCCGGCCGGGCTGTCGATCATCACCACCACGTTCGCCGAGGGCCCGGCCCGGAACCGCGCGCTGAGCATCTACTCGGCCTTCGGGGCCGGCGGCTTCTCGCTCGGCCTGGTCCTGTCCGGGCTGCTCACCGAGGTCAGCTGGCGGCTGACGCTGCTCCTGCCCGCGCCCGTCGCGGCGCTGGTGCTGGTCGGCGCGATCCGGCTGATCCCGCGGGGCGAGTCGGCGGGCCGGGCCGGGCGGCGGTTCGACCTGCCGGGCGCGGCCACGGTGACGGCCGGGATGCTGCTGCTCGTCTACGCGGTGGTCAGCGCGCCGCAGGCCGGCTGGGGGTCGGCCCGGACGCTGATCTGCTTCGCGGGGTCCGCTGCCCTCCTGGCCGCGTTCGTCACCATCGAGCGGCGCAGCCGCGACCCCCTGCTGCGCCTGGGCATCTTCCGCTCGCGGCCGCTGACGCGCGCGAACCTGGGCGCCATGATCCTGTTCGGGTCCTACGTCTCCTTCCAGTTCCTGGTCACCCAGTACCTGCAGACCATGGCGGGCTGGTCAGCGCTGGCCACGGGGCTGGCGTTCCTCCCGGCCGGGGTCCTGGTCGCGATCGCCTCGACGCAGATGGGACCTGCGCTTGACCGGTTCGGCCCGGCCCGGGCCATCGCCGTGGCCTTCGCCTGCCTGGCGGCCGGCTACGCGTGGTTCCTGCGGGCCGGCCCGGCGCCGGACTACCCGGCCGTGATCCTTCCCGCGGTCCTGCTCATCGGCGCCGCGTTCGGCCTGGGGTTCTCATCGCTGAACATCCAGGCCACCGCTGGGGTGGACGACCACGAGCAGGGCCTCGCCTCCGGCGTCCTGCAGACCTCGTTCCAGATCGGCGGCGCGATCGTGCTCGCCGTCGTCACCGCCGTGGTCGACGGCCACGGCAGCGGCCACGCGGTCGCCGGGCCGACCCTGGCTGCCTTCCGGCCCGCCCTCGACGTGATCACCGGCGTCGCGATCCTCGGCCTGGCCGTCGCCCTGACCGGGCTCCGCGCCCCGTGGCCGCGCCCGGCCGGCGTCGCGGCGGCCGCCGCGGACGACTGCGCGGGGGCCGACTGCGACGAGGCCGTGCTGGAGCCGGCCAGGCTGTAGGCGTCGCCGCGGGCGGTGCGCCATCCAGGGCGGAAGACGGCAGACGGCAGTGACGGCACAGCGGAGGCACCTATGGCCGGGGCAGTGATCATCGGGGCGGGACCGGGCATCGGCGCGTCCGTGGCCCGCCGGTTCGGGCTGGCCGGCCTGCAGGTCGGGCTCGTCGCGCGCGCCCAGTCGTCCCTCGACCAGGCCCGCGCCGCGCTGGCCGCGGCCGGCACCCCGGCCACCGGGGTGACGGCCGACGCGGCCCAGCCGTCGCAGCTGACGGCGGCCCTGGACGACCTCAGCGGGCGGATGGGCGTTCCGGAAGTGCTCGTCTACAACGCGGGCCTGGTCAGGTCCGACCGCCCGGGGGAGCTCAGCAACGAGCAGCACTTCGCCGCCTACGCCGTCAACGTCCTCGGGGCCATGACGTCGGCCGCCCATGTCGCCCCGGCGATGACCGCGGCGGGCGGCGGCACGATCCTGATCACCGGCGGCATGCCCGAGCCCGATCCCGCGGTCACGAGCCTGTCGCTGGGCAAGGCAAGCGTGCGGGCGCTGACAGTGCTGCTGGCCCGGCAGTACGGTCCCGCGAACATCCACGTCGCCACGGTCACCATCGGGGGCGCCGTGGCGCCGGGCGGCCCGTTCGACCCGGACCGCATCGCCGAGCACTACTGGCGGCTGCATCGCCAGGCCCGCGACGCCTGGGAGCACGAGTTCGTGTACTCCGGCGAGCGGTCCGGCTAGCGGCCCACCAGCATGATCGCGCAGGTTCTTGGCCGCCCCGGCCGCCAGGAGCCTGCGCGAACATGCGCATGCCCCCCGGCCGGGCGCGGGCGGGATAGCGCGTCCTACGCCAGCCCGGCCGGGCGCAGGGCGGGCTCGGCGGGCGGCCCGGTCCGGTGGCCCCACGGCGGCGGGGGGCGGAGGCTGGCGCTGCAGCCGCCGGGCGCGTGGGCGGCAGCGGCCTGCTGCCAGCACAACTGGGCGGCCAGGCCAGGAGCGGACCCGGCGTGGACGCAGAACGCTTCTGCCCCGGACCGGTAGCCCTGCAGGAAGCCGTCGTTGCGGCGGCGGGCGTGCCAGCCGTGGGCGTCCAGCCAGATCCGCCAGCCCGGGTACATCTCGGTCAGTGCGTCGAGGCGCGCGCGGGCCAGGACGCTGGCGGGGTCGCGGGTCACCGGCCGCGGCGGCGCGACAGCCAGGTCGGGGGCGGCCGGCAGGACCAGGCCGACGGTGACGCCGTGCTGCGTGCACCGGGACAGCAGGCGCATGAGCGGGGCGGGATCGCCCAGGGCCGGCGGCAGCGGCACGAGCAGCCCGTCGTGGCGGCCGGATTCGATCGCGGCCTCGAGCCGGCCCAGCGCAGGGCCGGCCCCACCGCCCGGCTCGGGGTCCGGCTCAGCGCCGGGCCCGGGCCGGTCGGCCGGATCCGGTGCGCCCTCCGCGTAGATCGCCGGCGCGGGCCAGCCGCGCCGCCGCGCCGCCCGGGCCATGGCCTGCTCGCCGGCCGCGCTGCCGCGGCCGGGAGCGGCGAGCGGAAGGTAGGCGGCCGGCCGTCGCGCTAGCGCCATGAGCGGCTCCTCTAACTGTGCGTCACGCGGTCTTCGTAAGATAACCGAGAGTGACGGCCGCGCGCCGCCAGAACTCTCAGCCCGGCGGCCCGGAGGGGCCCGTCAGGGCTTCACGCCGACGCCGGCCAGGACCCAGAACTGCTCGGGGTCGGCGGGCACGTCGGCGGGGGAGTCGGGGCGCCACAGGGGGACATTGACCAGGCCGGGCTCGACGAGCTCGAAGCCGTGGAAGAAGCGCAGGATGTCGGCCCGCCCGCGGATGGTGCCCCCGGCCTGGACGCTGCCCCGGTAGACCTTGTCCATGGCCTGGGTCACCGCGGGCCGGCCGTGGCTGGTCGCGTGGCAGATGGCCAGGTAGCTGCCGGGCGCGAGCGCGTCTCGCAGGACGGCGACGATGTGCCGGGGCTCCTCGGCGTCGCCGAGGAAGGGCAGGACGGACACGAGCAGCAGCCCGACCGGCCGGCGGAAGTCGATCAGGCGGCGGGTCGCGGCGTCGCCCAGGATGGCGGCCGGGTCGCGCAGGTCGGCCTCGATGGCGGCGGTGTTCGGGTGGCCGGCGAGGATGGCGCGGCTGTGGGCGACGGCGACCGGGTCGATGTCGGCGTAGACGACGTGGGCGTCCGGGCCGGC
>DASYBB010000003.1:0-45914 GCA_036501025.1 Streptosporangiaceae bacterium | reverse complement strand
CGCCCGCCCGGCCAGGTCCGCAGGCAGGTACCGCGGGTCCACCCCCGTCGCGGCCAGCAGCCCGGCCAGCGCCGCCTCGGGCGCGAGCGGATCCTGACCCGGCGTGTGCCCGCGCAGGTCGATGAACAGCTGCCGGTCCGGAAACCGGTCCCGCAGCAGGTAGGCGGCCCGCACCGCCAGCGTCGTCTTCCCGACCCCGGGCATCCCGTCAATGGCCGCGATCGCCACGACGCCACCGCGGCCCGTGCCCGCGGTCACCGCCTCGGTGATCGCCGCCACCTCGGCGTCCCGGCCGGTGAAGGCCGCCGTATCGGGCGGCAGCGAGTACCGCACCTCGGCCAGCGCCCGCTCCGGCGGGTCCGCCTCCGTCCCGGCCCCGGGCCGGCCGGTTCCGGCCGGCGGAGCCGGCCCGGCCGCCGCGGCGGTGACAGAACTGCCCGCCGCCCCACCCGCGCCCGCCAGCACCGGCCCGCCGGCCAGGATCTGGCCGTGCAGCCGCTGCAGTTCCGGGCCCGGCTCGGTACCCAGCTCCTCGATCAGGACCTGCCGGGCCGCCTGGTACGCCCGCAGCGCCCCGGCCTGCTGCCCGTCCAGGTACAGCGCGGTCATCAGCAGCCCGTGCGGCCGCTCCCGCAGCGGGTCAGCCGCCGCCAGCTGCCTCGCCTCCACGATCACCTCAGCGGGCCGGGTCACGTGCAGGTCCGCCTCGATCCGCCCCTCCAGCGCCTGCACCCGCAACTCGGCCAGCCGCGGGAGCTCCCGGGCGGCCAGCACGTCCGACGAGACATCCGCCAGCGGCTCCCCGCGCCACAGGGCCAGGCCGCCGGCCAGGAGCGAAGCCGCCTCGGCCCACGACCCGGCCTTGGCCGCGGCGCGCCCCGCGGCCAGCGCGGCCTCGAACCGGCCCACGTCCAGGGCGCCCGCGTCCACCTCAATCCGGTAGCCGCCCGGCTCGGTCACGATGGCGGCTGCGCTCGGACCGAGCGACCGGCGCAGCCGCATCACGCAGTTCTGCAGGCTCAGCCGCACCGACGCCAGCGGCGCATCCCCCCACAGCACGAACGCGAGCTCATCAGCGCTGACCGCCCGGCCAGCCCGCAGCAGCAGCGCGGCGAGCAGGACTCGCGCCTGGCCCGGCGGGACCGGAATGGCGACGCCATCCCGGCGCACCGCAAGCGGTCCCAGCAGCCCGTACTGCGTCTCCCCAGCCACCAGCCCCTCCCGCAATGGCCAGTACCCCGGCAGGCAGCACGCACTAATCAGGCGGCCGCTGCCAAGAACCGCATTATCCCCCAGCCAGCTCAGGCGGCAACCTGGGTCTGCCTGACCTTCGGGGCCAGCCGGGCCGGCCCGGCTTCCCGGCCTGGGCCGGCCGGGCGTCAGCTCCGGCGGGCGTGACTGCCGGGCGCCCGGGCGACGGCACGGTCCCGAACCGGCACGACCGCGCGCGGCACCGGTGCGCTGGCGGGCGGCGGCGGTGCGCTGGCGGGCGGCGGCGGGGCGGCCTGCCGGGACAAGACGACGAGGACGAGACCGGCCGCGGCGATCCCCGCCAGGCGCAGGGCGAGCTTGGCCGGGCTGGACGGCAGGTGCTCGTGAAACAGCCACGTCCCGGCGATCACGAAGTACAGGCCGCTCACGACATTGGAGACCGGGATGAGGATGGAGGCGCGGCAGGCCTGGAGCGCCGCCTGGTACAGCAGCAGCGCGGCCGCCGAGCAGCCGGCCAGCAGGTACAGGTAGGGCGACGAGACAATGCCCGCCACGATGCTCGCGGCCGTGTGGCTGTGGGTGAGGATCCCGGACAGCCCCTTGGTGGTGAGGGAAGCGACGCCGTAGAGCAGCCCGGTGCCGATGCCGGCGCAGATACCCGTGGCCGCGGAGCGGTGGCGGCCCAGGCGGGGGCGCAGCGGCCGGGCCGCGATCAGCAGCCCTGCGGCGATCGAGGGCACGATGACGGCCACCGCCGGTCCCGTGCCCGCACTCCGCGCGATGCCCGACGGCCCGGACTGCTGTGACAGCGCGAGCAGGACGAGGGACACGAGCATCACCGCCACGCACCAGAACTCCGCCCCGGCCAGGCGCTCCCGCAGGACCAGCCGCGACAGGACCAGGGAAAGCGCGAGGCCGGAGGCCAGGATCGGCTGCACCAGGCTGATCGGCTCGAAGGTCAGGACGATGACCTGGCACGCCAGCCCGGTCGCCATCAGCGCGAAGCCCGCCAGCCAGGCCGGGTTGGCGAGCAGGCTGGCGATCACGGCGGCGACCTTGCGGACGTTGAGGGCCGGCATCCGGTCCAGGGCGCGTTTTTCCAGGATGAGCCCCGTGTTGAAGGACGACGTCGTCACCAGCGCGAGCGGGATCCCGAAGATGGCGGCGCTCATCGGCGGGCCCGCGGGCCGGCCAGCGCGGACAGGGCCGCGCCGTACTCGGCGGCGAAGTCACGCGCGGCCGCCTCGTCGAGCAGCGCGTTCCGGTACCGCAGGCAGAGCTGCAGCCGCCCGTCCACGGTGACCGCGCCGAGCGACAGTCCGCGCGGCATGTGCGCGGAGGTGGAGAACCACAGCCGCGTCGGGGACAGCGTGCCGAACCGGGGCGGATCAGCCACGTTGCCGAGATTCGACAGCAGGGAGGTGTCGCACCCGACCCGGCCCAGCGAGCGCGTGGCCAGCCGCAGCATCCACCGCTTGACCGGAGCGGGCAGGCGGGCCCGGGCCACCGCTGCCGGGACCGGGCCGACCGCGGGGCCGTGATGGTCCTTGGCCTGCGCGGTCTGCCCGGCCACGGCCGCCGTCAGGTCCGCCGCGGCGCGCGGATCAACCGTCACCGTGCACAACCGGGCCAGGTTGCCGATCTCGCCGCCCTGGCCGGACGGGCGGGTATCCACCGGCATCGTGATCCGGACGCGCCCGGACCACCGCCGCCGGGCCGCGTTCCATCCCGCGACGGCCTGGATCAGGGCGGCAATGAGCAGGTCGTTAACGGTGACGTCGGGCTGCGGCGCGGCCGGCACATCCGGCCACCCGAGCAGGCTTACGCCGTGACCCGCCCGGCGGCGGGGCAGCGGGCCGTGCGCATGCTGGGACGCGATGCGCGCCGTCCGCTGCAGCGGCAGCCGGCTCGCGGGCGGCCGCGTCAGGGCCGGCCCCCGCGCGGCGGGCAGCGGCCGGTCCGCGGGCACCGGCTCCTGCCGGGCCGGGGACAAGGGCAGCGGGCGGGCGGTGTCGGCGCTATCCGCGGCGCCCGGCTGCGGTGGCAGGCCGCCGTAGTGCTCGGCGATCAGGCTGAGCAGCGACAGGCACGAGCGCCCGTCGAAGGCGGCGTGATGGGCGTTCAGGATCAGGCTGTCCCGCCCCGGCCCCCGGGCCAGCAGCAGGCGGAACAGCGGCGCGCGGTCCAGCGGCGGGGTGGCCGCGAGGAACTGCGCCCGGGCCGAGTCCAGCTCCGCCTGATCCTGCCAGGCGACCACCGATACCGGGTCGACGTCGGGCTCCGGCGGGCATTCCCAGGCGTAGCGGGACCGCCACCAGGCACCCGCGGCCCGGCGGGCGCGGGCCTGCGGCGAGCCGGCCAGCGCGGCCGTAACCGCCGCGCGCAGCCCGGACGGGCTGAGCTGGCCCGGCAGCCAGACCTCGAGGTGCACGTTGTTGGGCTCGGCCGCGGAATCGAGGTAGCAGTTCAGCTCGTCCACGACGCTGAACGGCCGCAGGCCGGCCGGCGGCCGGCCGCGGCCGGCGACGGGTCTGACGGCGACGCGGGACGTCACCGGGTGCGCCGCATGATCAGCAGGAGGTTCCAGGTAGCGACTTCGCGCAGGACGGGGACGGCCACCAGCGAGCGGCACCACGGCGGGTAGTACCGCGGGCGGGCGTCGACGATCTCGATGTCCCCGCGTCCCCGCAGCGCACTCAGCATGTGCCCGACGTGCAGCGGGAACAGGGTCGCGCCGATCCGGTGCTTGGGCTCGCGCTGGTAGCGCCGCACGTACCGGCGCTCGGCGAATCCCTGGCCGAGGTAGTGCCAGGGTGACATCTCGTGCCCGCCCCACGGTGAGTACCAGTTGGTGAAGGCGAGGTAGATCAGCCCGCCGGGCCGGGTGACGCGGATCATCTCGCCGACCAGGCGCATCGGGTCGGGGACGTGCTCCAGCACGTTGGAGGAGAAGGCGATGTCGGCCGCGCCGTCACGGACCGGGAGCCGCAGCCCGTCGCCGAGCACGGCCCCGTCCGGCACGGTCTCCCGGCTGCACAGCTCGCCGCGGTCGGGCTCGACCAGGACGCACCGGGCCCCGTGCGCCCGGAATGCCTCGGTGAACCAGCCCGCCCCGCCGCCCACGTCCACGACGGCCCGGCCGGACAGGCTGCAGTGGCCGGAGATCTGCTGGACGGCGTCCTCGCCGAGCAGGGCGTAGAACCGGCCGGGATCGGTCTGCTCGGCCCGGAAGGACGAGAGCAGCCGCACCGTCCGACCCAGCCCGGCGCTGCCCGCCACCGCCGCCGCCTCAGCGCCGGCGCGGCGCCGGGCGGCCGCCGTTTCCGGCGTCGCCCCCGCCCGCGATGGCATCGGCGGGCGCTTTCTCGGCCGTCTCGCCGCCCAGGGCAGAGATGATCTTGAAGCTCGGCAGGTCGCTCAGCGACACCATGGCCTCATAGCTCCGTGCGTAGCTGCTGCGGGCGATCCGCCAGCAGCCATCCGCGCCCCGCTCGTAGCGGTCGTAGTGGAAGGCCGCGGCCGTGATGATCATGCCGTGCTGGGTCGCCAGGAGCATCTCCCGGAGCGACCACACCCCGGCCGCGGCGTCACCCTCAACGGTGATCTCCGGCTGAGCCGCGGTGTGCGTGGTCAGCGTGGACGGCCCGAACTTGGCCCGGTTGAAGGCCACGATCTCGGACCGGCCGGCGATCTCCAGTTCCGTGCCGAAGTCGGTCGTGCCGAAGTCGAGGATAGCCCTCTCCGTGAGCGTGTCGCCGAGCTCGTCCCACAGCTTCAGATCGACGCACCGGAGATAGCGGTACTTCACCTGCCGGATCTCCTCGATGCTATCCATGCACGCTCCTCTGCCGGTTTTATCGTCGCCAAGATAAGCTTTTCTCTCGACAAGAGCCCGCTTTACCGAGTCTCGGTAAATGCCGTTACCGGTCACATGTTACTGACCAGTATGCCTGACTGGGAGAGGTTTTTCCAGGGCGGTCCTGGCCTTTCTCACGGGGATGGATCGATGACGTGCCCCGACGGCCCGGGTATGCCGGGCAGCTTCACGTCGAGGAAGCGCGGACGGTAGATCGAGACGTTGCTGAAGTTCAGCCCGAGCCTGGTCGTGTCGATGCTGTAACTGACTAGCACCTCGCTGCCACTACTGAACTGCGGAATGATCCGGTACTCATAAGCGAGGTAGCTGTGGGGCAGATGAGGCTGATACACCGGGTACCGGGGACCGCCCGGCGAGAACCCGGTCGGGCACGCGGCGTAGTAGGCCACGGCGTTCTGGCGCGTGCCGGGGCTGGAGCCGTCGGTGGTCAGCAGGACGTCGGTGCCGTTCACATCGGTGACGCTGAAGCCAGCGGATACCCCGGTCTGCAGCGCCGTCGCCTGCCGCGGGCTGCTCTGCCACGAGCCCGGTGGCGGCGTGCAGCCCGGCGGGCCGTGGTAGTACTGCCACGGGGCGCCGGCCGGAAGGCCTTTCACCGGCACCCGCGCCACGTAGAGCGGAAAGGGATTGGCACTGCCGTTGTAGGGCCGCACCCCGTAGATGTAGATGTAGCCGTGCGAGACCAGAGTTGCCTCGCCCCAGATGATCGGGTCGCTGTGCACGGTGTCGTCAACCCCGATGGGAGTGCCGCCCGCCGGGGTGAGCACGTCGGTGGCGGGATTGAGCGAGAAGGTCTCCACGACGGTGCCGATCAGCTTGTAGGTGAAGCCGCCGGGATGGATGGCCTTGTCCGCGAGCTGAAAGAATTTGTAAACGGTCCCGTCGTCGATGACCTGGTCGCCATTGAGCACTTCATATTGGCTGGTGTCATAGGGCGGCGGCGGCGCGACCCAGGTGTAATCGTCCATGCCCTGATAGCCGAAGGGACCGGGCGGGAAGGAGTACGTCGGCCCGAGATGGCCGTCGCGGTATAGCACCGCGCTGTTATGGCCGCCGCCGGAAGTAAGCTGCGAGCGGCTGCCGCCGGGATAGGTCTTCCCGAAAAAGGTATCGGCGAAGAACCACATGGTGCTCCCGTCCGGCAGCACCAGCGACTGCGCCCCGTCACCGCCACTCCATGCGCCCGACAGGTTGCCGTACGCCTGGAACAGGCCATCCCACGCCGCGTCGGGGTGCGCGATGTCCGGCCCGGCGATCGGCGGCAGCGGGGCCGGCGGGCTCGCGGGAAGCGCGAAGCTGAGGGTCGCGCCGGCCAGCGCCACCAGGCCCGCCATCGCGAAGCAGGCCACGACCCACCGTGTCCGGCCGCTCACTTGTCAGCCTCCGGCTGCGGCGACCACGTGACCGTCCCTCGCCGGCCCTGCCTCGCGCTGCGGGCCGACTGCGGCACCGCGCGCCCGGCGGGTCCGAAGGCGGACAGGATCTCGGCGGCCAGCGCGAGGGCGCCGGCCAGGGCGAGGAACAGCAGCCGGTCGTGACCCGCCGCGATGCCCGCGGCCCGGGCGCGGGTGTCCTGGCGGACGAGGCGCGCGACGCTGGCCGGCGTCGTGGTCAGAGCGGCCTCGAACACGTGGGTAACCGTCGCGCCGCTGAACGGCCTCGTCAGGTACAGATCCTCGTTCTCGCTGATCTTGAGCAGCGCCCCGGTCGCAGGATCCACCCAGTAGGCGCGGTGCATGGAGTAACGCTGCGGCTCCGTCCGCGACAGCAGGGAGAATCCGGCCGGTGCGGCCGAGATGTCCTCCGCGAACTGGTAAGCCCGGATGCCGCCGACCACGTCCGTCCCCGAGTACGCGAACGGCTCGGGCTCCCCCAGCGTTGTGTCGAACACCTGATAGGTCCGCTTCCCGGTGTTGCGGGGGAAGACCCAGCCGGCGATGCCGCGCTGCGGGGTCGCCGCGTTCCCGTTGATGTTCTGATCGCAGCAGTCGACCAGTTCGGCCGTCGCGCGATCGAAGGCGAAGGTGCGGGACGTGGGCTCCAGCGGCTGGCGGTCGGTCGTGTCGTACGCGGAGCTGACCTCGTGCCACACGGCGATGGCCGGGAAGCCGGCCTCCGCGGCGCCCCTGATCGTGTCCGTGACGGTGATGCTCGCGCCGGTGACCTCGGTCAGCCGGGTCGGGCTGAGGTAGGAGGCGCCCGTGGCGGTCAGGGTGATCGTCGCGCGCTCGCTCGCCGCGGACCGGGCCGACGGGCCGGTGGCATGGCCGCCCGCGACAATCGCGATCGCCACGCACGCGACGGCCAGCCCGGAAACTGCCAGCCCGATGACGCTGCGCATCACGCCTCCGGTTCCCGGGCGGGACTGAACAGGACGCCGGCCATGCCGCCGACCACGATCAGGCAGATGAACTGCGGAATCACGTTGGACAGCAAGCTGACGAGCCGTCCCGTCTCCCCGGCGAAGACCAGGTGCTGGCCGGTCGCGCCGACTACCGCGGCGATCAGCAGCAGCCCGCCGAGCAGCCACGAGACCGAGGACCTGGGCCAGGTCCGGGCCAGGGCCCCGAGGGCGCCGGCCATGGCCGGAACGGCGAGTGCGCCGCGGTAGCCGCCGAGGATCAGCCCGGCCCCCGACAGCGCCGCGGTCCCGGCCGCGACCAGGGCGGCCGCCCGCAGCCACCGCAGGCCTCCCGGCGGCCGGAGCCGGCGCGATCCCGGGCGCCGCCGGTGCCGGTCCGGCGCGGACCATGCCCGCGCCCGCGGTGCCCGGCGCAGGCGCAGGCCGAACGCGATGGCCATGATCAGCGCGAGGACCGCGAGGCCGCCGGCGACAGCGTCGCGGTAGAGCGATTCCGGCTGGTAGGTGAGCGTGACCAGCCCGGCCGAGCCCGCCGGCAGCACCCAGGCCTGCTTCCAGCCGTCGAGCTGGACCGGCTGCAGGCGCCGTCCGGCGAGAACGGCCTGCCACCCGGCGTTGAAGTTCTCGTTCACCTCCAGGTACGAGCGCGCCGCCGCCGTGACGCGCAGCGTCCGCACCGACGACGTCCAGGACCTGACCGACGCGGCCGCCGGCGTCGGGCCGGCCGAGGCCGCGGCGGCATGCCCGGCCGGGACGGCGCCGATCACGACGTCCTGCACGTCAAAGGCGTCGGAGTGCGGCTCGGTGACCTGATTGGCGCCCGCGGCGAGCGCGACGCGGCGGCAGGCGGTGAACTGCATCGGCGCGCCGTTCAGCAGGTCGGCGAAGGTCCCGGACACCCTGGTCGGCACGGCCCGCCCGTTGACCGCGACCCGCGGGCCCAGGCCGCACGGAAGCCGGAACCGCGTGGCCGGCACGCGGATGAACGGCACGCCGGGGATCACCACGTCGCTGACCTGCAGCGGCGCCTGGTCGGTCGTGAAGGCGACGGTCAGCTTGGTGGTCCGCATCGGCGCGAACCGCACGACGCCGCTGGCACCGATCATGGCGCCGCGCCGCTGACCCCGCGATCCGGTGATCAGCACCTGGGTCAGGCCCGATGCGCCCGGCGGGCGCTCGATCGTGATCCCGCTGACTGTGCGGCGGCGCCCCCACCGGATCGTCAGCGTCGGAGCGGGGTCGGCCGGGCTGGCGATCCAGGCCGTCGCCAAGTCGCCGTCGAAGGCGCTCATCGGCTGGTCCTGCGGGTCGGCGGTGTAGGTCGAGGAGGCGGTCGCGACGGGCTGGTCCCGGCCGACCACGGCGTCATGGTCGGCCAGCGACGAGTTGATGAGGATCGCCGAGCCGCGGAGCGTCCCGGGCTCGGCGGTGAGCTCGGTGAAGGCGTGATTGAGCCCGTACTCTTCCTCGGTCAGCGCCTCGAGCTTCGGCGAGCAGACCCAGCGCCGCGAGGTGAGCATGCAGCCGGACTGGTACGGCTGGGCCTTGGCCAGGACCACGGCCGACGGGTCCGGGCCGGGGGCCGGCGGCGCGACGATCGTCCGGCCCGCGGAGACGCCGGGCACGTCGATCTCGGCAATGCCCACCTGGGTGCCGAGCCGCGGAGCGGACGGCAGCGAGCCCAGGCCCGTGACGGTCAGGCGGAGCCAGGCGGAGGCGCCCGGCGGCACCTGCAGCGGCTGGAGCTTCCCGGTGTCCTGCACAGCCTCGGTGAACTTGCCCGCCGCGGTGGCCACCGTGACCTGCGTGACCGGCGGGCCGATCGCGGCGTTGTCGGCGAAGGCCACCATGATCGTCCCCGGATTCACGGCCGAGTCGAAGTCCACCCGGATCCACTGGCCCAGGGGGCCGTCGAAGCTGCCGGACTCCCACATGGTGGCGAGGTTGCCGTCGACGGCCGCGTACGGCAGCGCGCCGGTCGCCCACTGGCTGGCGAACGTCGTGATGTCCGAGCCGGCGGATGAGGCGGCCACGTTCCTGATGCCGGTGTACTGGGCGACGGCCTGGTCCTTGCTCCAGGCCGGCGCGGTGTAGTCGTCGGCCGACAGGAACGTGTCAGCCGGCTGGGTGCCGGTGAGCGTGGGCGAGAAATTCGTCCGGAGCTCACCGAAGTTGACCACCCGGCGGCGGAGTGAGTCCGTCACGACCGAGCCCGCCACCGGCTGGGCGGCGCCGTCGGAGTTGAGGAGCACCGGCCGCTGGCCGAGCAGGCCCTCGCCGGCGAGCGTGAGCTCCGATTCCGGGGCCCCGTAGACCCGCAGGGTGTCCGCCGCGGGCTGCACCACGGCGGCCGGCTCCGCGCCGGCCACCTGGTAGATCTGCACCGCGGGATAGGGCGGGCGGAAGCTCGAGACCGCGTCGGCGGCGTTCTTGCTGCCGGCCGGCGGCCCGAACTGCGCCGCCAGCGTCAGTCCCGGCGCTGCGGCGAGCGCATCGTGGACCCGGGCCGGCCAGGTCCCGTCGAGCGCCGAGCCGGACAGGTCGTTGCGGACCAGGACGTACTTCACGCCCATCCGCGCCAGCACCTCGGTCAGGCCGGCCGATCCGTCGCCCGCGGCGAGCTGCTGGTCGATGGCGTTGAGCAGCCGCTCGTTGCCCACCGAGCCGACCACGCCCAGGTTCCGCTCGGCGTAGTCGGCCGTGGTCAGGGCCTGCAGCACGTCATCCATCGGGGCGCCCCAGAGGTACGAGCCGAACTGCGAGCCCGGCTCGACGAGTACCGCCTGGTTCCCGGCATGCGCGGTCACCCAGTCCGCAGCGGACACCCAGTAGGCCGGGACCTGGCCGAACGACCCCGGGCTGGCCAGCCCGGTGGCGAAGCCGAGAGTCGCGACCGCGCCGAGGGAAAGCGCGGCCGTCGCGATCAGCGCGGCCCGCAGCCGCGGAACCCGCGCCGCGGCCATCAGGTGAGCGAGCCCGAGGGCCAGCGGCAGGCGGAGCATGGGGTCGAACTTCCACAGATTGCGGAACGGCGCCGCCGGGCCGTTGACCAGGCCGATGAGCTGGTGCTCCAGCGGGCTGCCCAGGCCGCTCGCGTAGCCGAGCGACATGATCACGACCCCGGCGAGCGCGGACCACAGCAGGAACCGGCGCTCCCGGATCTCGCGGTGGACCAGCCCGGCCAGGCCCAGCGTCGCCAGCAGCCCGGTGAGCACGGCCGGCAGCAGGCTGGTGGCGAGCTGGAAGGCCAGCGGCCGGCCCGGCTGCCCGTTCACGGCCTGGTAGCCGATCCAGCTCTCGGTCCCGCGGAAGATATTGAGCAGGCTGGTCGTGGACGACGTCACCTGCGCGCTCTCGGTGAAGGGCACGATCGAGACGCCGTACTTCGACAGCAGCACGAGCGGGATCGACCACGAACTGCTGACCAGCGCCACGGCCGGCAGCCACCAGCGGAGCAGGCGGGCCCGCGAGCGGATGCCGGGCCGGGTCAGGATGTAGATGACGGCGGGCAGCAGCACGGCCGCGGTGGACGCCGCGTTCATGCCGCTGCAGAGCGCCACGGCGACGGCCGACCGGGCCACGGCCCGGGCCCGGCCGGCCGCACCCGGCCGGCTCCCGGCGCCGGACACCCACGGGTGCATGTCCGTGAGCGGGACGATGATCCAGGGCAGCATCGCCATCGGCAGGAACTCGCCCGAGGTCTGGCCGATCATGCTCAGCGCGAGGGGCGAGAGCGCGTAGGCCAGGCCGGCGGCCAGCCGCGTCCGCGGCGTGCCGATGCCCAGCCGCCCGGCGAGCAGGGCCGCGCCGCCGAACGCGGCCAGCAGCAGCCCGGCCAGCCACAGCCGCTGGGCGATCCAGCCGGGCACCGCCAGCAGCTTGAGCAGCTCAAAGAACGGGCCCATCGGGAACAGGTAGCCGACGGCCTGATTCAGCAGGCCGCCGAATTGCTGCGGGTCCCACAGGGTGAGGGCGCCCGACAAGAAGCCGGACGGGTTGACCGCGAGCTCGAACTTGGTGTCGGAGATGATGCGGCCGGGAGCGGTCACGAACGGGAGCAGCGTCAGGACCAGGCAGCACGCCAGCAGGGGATAACTGGGCAGCCGCCCCAGCATCCCCCGCCACCACGTGTCTGCCCGTCCGGGGGCTCGCTGCGCCCCCGGCTCCGCGAGCAGTGTCGCCTGGGTCACGGCGGCTCTGCGCTGCCGCCCGGCCCCTCGCCGCGATTCACCGTGCCCAGCAGGCGCTCGGCCCACGTGGCCGGCCGGCCCAGCGTGGCGCCGGCCGCCAGCAGCAGGTCCAGCGCCGGTCCCTCCGCGACAAGCTCGGCGCCGTCGCGCCGCGACACGGTCCAGGCCCCGGCCCGGTTCCCGCGGGAACTCCGCAGCCGCACGCAGGCGGCGACCAGCCCGGCCATCCGCTCCGTGCTGCGCTCCCAGGTCAGCTGGGCGGCCCAGTCGCGGCACGCGGCCGCGACCTGCGCCCGGCGGCCGGGATCGGCCAGTTCCGCGGCTGCCCGCTCGACCACGTCGGCCAGTTCCTGGCCCTCCCGGACCAGCCAGCCGGTCTGGCCGTCATGCACCGCGTCGCGCAGGCCCTCCACGTCGTAGGCCACGGTGGGCACCCCGAGCGCCGCGGCTTCCAGCACGCACAGCCCCCAGCCCTCGCCCTGGGACGTGTTCAGGTGCAGGAGCGACCGCCCCACGACGGCCTGCTTGTCGGCCTCCGGCAGGTACCCGCGCAGGTGCACCGCCCCGGCCAGGTCCGGCACGGAGCCGATGGCCGCCGACAGCGCCGCGGCGTCCGGGCCGCGCCCGATCACCTCGACGGTGAATCCCCGCTCCGCCACCGGCACGATCAGCTCGGCGCGCTTGTGCGCGACCAGCCGTCCGACCCAGACCAGGCCGGCCGCCGGGCCGGCGGTATCTCCAGCGGGCGTCGCCTGCGCCCGGTGACCCCCGTTCGATCGCGGCGCGACCGGGGCGCCGTTGGGGATCAGGTAGATGTCGCCGGTCCAGCGCAGCCGCTCGCGCATCGCGGCCACGGTCGACGGCGAGACCGCCACGCAAGCCTGGCGCCGGTAGGCCAGCCGGGCCGCCGGCCCCTCGAGCAGCCGGCCGACCCAGGCCATCCAGGCCGGGAAATGCACGCCGAACTGGGCGGTGTGCACGTGATGCATCACGCACAGCACCGGGACACGGCGCGGCAGCACGAGCGGCGTGAAGAACGGGATGCCGTTCTGGCAGTCGAGGACGACGTCGATCGAGCGGCGGTGCGCCAGCAGCCAGGCCGCCACGAGCGGGTACACGGTGAACTGGCCGCCCAGCCGGACGATGTCGATCCCGTCGCCGCGCTCGCGGCGAGCCTGCCCGGGCGCCCGGGCGGTGACGAAGCGGACCGTCCCGCCCCGCGCCGTCAGGCCGCGGGCCATCTCCCAGGCGTAGCGCTCCGCACCGCCGGCCTGCGGATGCCAGGGGTCACGCCAGTTGGCCACGACGATGCGCACGCCGCTCAGGTCCGGCACGGGCCGGTGGGCGAGCGACGGCGGCACGGTCGCCTCGGCCGGAAGCGGCGCCATCATGTCTTTGCGGCTCCGGCGGGCAGCTGCCAGTCGGGCAGGATATGCGGCCGGGTCGCCAGCGCGGGCGTCCCGGCGGAGTCGCGGTTCAGGATGCGCGACTGCAGCCAGATCGACGCAAGATCGCGGAACGCCGCTGCCGAATGCCGCTTGACCGAGAAAGTGGAGCCGGCGATGTCCCGCCAGTGGACCGGAATCTCCGTCATCGTCGTGCCCCGCCGCAGGCAGGTCGCCAGCAGCTCGACGTCGAAGGCGAACCCCGCCGTGCGCAGGGACAGGGCCGCCGCCCGGGCCAGCGGCCCGGAGAAGAACTTGAACCCGCACTGGGTGTCGGCGGCTCCGGGCAGCGTCCAGCGGGCCATCGAGCGGAACAGGGCGGCGCCGGCCGCGCGGACCGCGCTCGACCGGGCCTCCACCACCGAGGCGCTCAGCGCGCGCGACCCGATGACCAGCGGATGCCCGGCGACAAGCAGGCTGACGGCGACATCGAGGGCCGACAGCTCGGTCGCCATGTCGGCATCGCAGAACCCGACGAACGGCGCCCGGGTGGCCAGCAGGCCCTCCCGGACGGCTGCCCCCTTGCCCGGCCGCTCGCAGCGCAGCAGCCCGACGGGCACCGGACCGGGCGGCCATTCGCGCACGACATCAGCGGTCGCGTCCGTGCTGGCGCTGTCCACGACGAGGATCGCCGTGCGCAGCGGCAGCGTCGCCGCCTTCTCGCACAGCACGCGCAGCCCGCCGGGGAGCCGGCGCGCCTCGTTCCGGGCCGGGACGATTATCTCGACGGACGCAGGGTGAGTCACCGGCGGCATATTTCGCATGACCGGTGTCAACGGCTGCCCTCCGGACCGGGCGTGGCGGCACGCGGATTCATGGTGTACGGCCTGCGCATGGCCAAGGCGCATCTGGCCGCGATAACAAGGGACACTGCAACGGCTATGGTCAAGCGGATCATGACATGCCGGGCCTTCCGGGCACTGCCAAGCGGGGATTCATGATCGTCCTTTCGGCCAGGATCAGGCCTCGCTGCCGAACCTGACTCCAGAAGGTAACGCCCCTTACGCAAAGATCACAATAGGATCTCTAGAAGGCGCCGGCATTGGGTGCCGTCACCGCGAATTGGTCTTACGAGAGTGCCAATCCTGCCAGCCCTCCGGGCGCGGCCGGAGCCGGGTCCGGCTTCCCGCCGGGTGTGAGGCACCTGCAAGATCACCCTGGTCAGGGCCCGGTTACTCACCGGTATGTGATTCGCCGCCATCCCGACGGCCGTGGGCCCATCCTCCGGACGTCCATTAAGACGAATTCTCTGCGACATTACCTCACACCATCCGATCATTGTTCTGGTGACCTCGGAGGCTATTGATCTCTCCGCCGCCCCGCCCGGCGCGGCCGCCACTGAAAATCCTCACATTCGCCGGATGATACCGGCCGCGGTGACGACCATGAGCGGCCGCAGTAACATGGTGCCAATGGAGCCATCGGAGATTCCGCCGATGGCTCCTTACCCGGCCCACCGGAACGCCCCCAGCTAATTTCTGGTCCCGCCTGGCGGCGCCGCGCAGAATACGGCCTGACAGCTGTGCATTTCCGCTGAGCCCGGCGGCGGGCCGGCCCAGGCGCGGCCTCCGGGGACAGGCCGCGCCGGAGGCCGGAGTCCGGCCAGCGCAGGCCGGCGCACTCGCAGCGCGCCCTGCCATGACCGGCGTACCGCCCCCGGGCTGCCCGTCAGGACCCGGTGCCACCAGCACTAGCACCGCACGCCCTGCCGCCATTCAGGCCATTCATGCTGGTCAGACCCATCGGCCAGGGGTCATGCGCGCCATGGGCGTCTGCCCCCGGGGCGACGGCCAGGAACACCGGCCCGGTCCGCGTCATCACCCGGCCACCCTCGTGCCGGGCTCGTCCGGCGCCCATGACTATGGTGATTCTGGGTCATATCTGGGCCATATGGTCGATCCCGTCCGCCGGCCGCGCCCGCCACACCCGCGCCGTAAGCCGCCCGGCACTATCGATTTTCAGCATTCCGTAGATATGGACCATAATTGCCCGTTGTGTCCATTCCGGCCAGCACCGCGGGCTCGTCGCGGGCCGGGTCGACACGGCGCCGAATCTAACCCATCAGTTAAATACGCCGGATGACCGGCTGCTTGCTTGACACCCTTCCTACCGGGATGCCCATATATCAGATCCGATACGAGATGCAAATCGTGCTCGCCGGGGCGGATCCCGGCCCGACGCCACATGGCTCTTCTTATCGGAACGCTTGCCGTACTCCCGTACCTGGCACGTCGCGTCGGCCTTCTTCCGGGCTTTCCTGATCCGGCGCCGCAGCGCGGCCGCGGAGGTGAAGGTCGCGCTACCGGGGGGTCAGCACGCAGAACTCATGGCCGTCAGGATCCGCCATGACCACCCAGCTGACCTCACCCTGGCCGGTGTCGATGCGAGTCGCCCCGAGGGACACCAGGCGCTCGACCTCCGCCGCCTGATCACCGTCGGCAGCCGGAGCAAGGTCGAAATGCAGCCGGTGCTTCGCCATCTTGGGCATCAGCGGCGGGCCGCCCCAGGTGATCTTCGGACCACCGCGCGGCGAGCGAACGGCCGTCTCCTGGTCCTGGTCCCAGACCAGCGGCCAGCCCAGCGCCTCGCTCCAGAAGTACCCGGCCTCCTGTGAGCCGTCGCCGGCCACCGCTCCGACGAACCCGCAGTCGGCGAGGAAGTTGTTGCCCGGCTCGATGACGCAGAACTCGTTGCCCTGGGGATCCGCGAGCACAACATGACCCTCCTCCGGACGCTGGCCGATGTCGATGTGCCGGGCTCCGAGGCCGAGCGCCCTGGCCACCGTCTGCTGCTGGTCGTCGAGGGAGGTGCTGGTCAGATCGACGTGCATGTGGTTCTGGCCGACCTTCTGCTCCCGGGTGGGAAGAAACCGGATCCGGAACCCGGTGTCATCGACCGGCAGCAGCGCCGTGCCGTCCCCGGGATCGTCGGCGATCTCCCAGCCCAGGAGGCCGGCCCAGAAGCGCGCGAGCCGGAGCGGGTCGTTCGCATCGAAGCAGAGCGCGACGAGCTGGCATGTCATTCCGCTTGCGCCTCCGAGCTGCGCGGGCAGTAGCTGGACGGGCGGCTAGGCGAACGCGTCGACACCGGTGAGCCGGGCAGACAGGTCCCACAGCCGCCGGGCCTGGTCCGGGTCGATGGCATGCAGGCGCACGCCGCGGGTCGCCGACGGGTCGTCGTTGACCTCGGCAATGTCGCAGTCCTCGCAGTACACGCCGCCCATGCCGTCGAGCTGCGGAGAGGTGGCGGCCCACACCTGGGTGGCCGCGCCCTGCTCGGGCGACTTGAAGCCGGCCCCGACCTGGTTGCCGTGCTCGTCGATCCAGCCGCGCTCGCGCATCTCCTCCTGCGTCAGGTGGCGCTGCAGGGGAGTCAGGATGCCTCCTGGGTGAACCGCAAGCGCCCGCACCCCGGCGTCCTGGCCGAGCGCGTCGAGTTGCACGGCGAACAGCACGTCGGCCGTCTTGGACTGCCCGTAGGCCAGCCACTTGTCGTAGCCGCGCTCGAACTGGACGTCGTCCCAGCGGATGCCACTGCGGCGATGCCCGCCGGAGGAGACCGCGACGACCCGGCCGCCGGCCGGCGCGATCAGCGGCCAGAGCCGGTTGACCAGCGCGAAGTGCCCGAGGTGGTTGGTCGCGAACTGCGCCTCCCAGCCGTCCCCGACCCGGGTCTCGGGGCAGGCCATGATCCCGGCACTGTTGATGACGATGTCGATCGGGCGGCCGTCGTCCAGCCGGCGCTGCGCGAATTCTGCGACGCTGGCCAGGTCGCCGAGGTCGGCTTCCTCGACCCGCACGCCGTCCAGGCCGGCGACGGCCGCCCGGGCCGCCTCGGGCCGCCGGGCCGGGACGACCACCGCGGCGCCCGCGCCCGCCAGCGCCCGCGTGGTCTCCAGCCCGATCCCGGAGTAGCCGCCGGTGACCACGCTGAGCTGGCCCGACAGGTCGATGCCGGACAGGACCTCGGAAGCGGCGGTCCGGCGTCCGAAACCGGAGCCGATCGCGCGCTGCGGCGTCGTCATGGGACACAAGTTACTCCCGCGCCGGCAGCCTGGTGGACCAGCGCGCCTGTCATCATCCGCTGGACGGCGTCCAGGGCCGCGCTGAATGCCGGCCGGACCGGCCCGCGTGGCCTGCGCCATAGACAATCTCGTGGCCGGAGGTGATCATGTAATGGTGTCCGGGCGCGTGCTTTTGGCTGTGTCGGCCGCCCGCCCGCCGTTCCGCCATGATTGACGCCCGGCAGCGCCGGGTCGGCTTCCTCGTCGCCGGATGCATGTTCATGGAGATCCTGGACGGGACGATCGTGTCCACGGCGGCCCCGCGGATCGGCGCCGCGCTGCACGTTCCCGCCACCGCGATCGGGCTGGTGATCACGGCCTACCTGATCACGCTGGCCGCGCTGATCCCGCTCAGCGGGTGGATGGTGTCCCGGTTCGGGACCCGGCGGGTGTTCCTGGCCGCGATCGTGATCTTCACGCTCGCGTCGCTGCTGTGCTCGACGAGCCGGAGCCTCGGCGAGCTCGTCGCCTGGCGCGTCGTCCAGGGCATCGGCGGCGCGATGATGGTGCCGGTCGGCCGGCTATCGGTGCTCGGCACGACAGCGAAGCCCGACCTGATGCGGATGATCTCCTACATCGTGTGGCCGGCGCTGATCGCGCCGGTCATCGCCCCGCTGGCCGGCGGCTTCATCACCACCTACGCCAGCTGGCCGTGGCTGTTCCTCATCAACGTCCCGCTCGGGGCCATCGCGTTCGCGGTCGCGCTCCGGCTGGCGCCCGCATTGCCCAGGGGCAAGCCGCCCCGGCTGGACTGGGCCGGCGTCGTCCTCACCTGCCTCGGCCTCGGGGGCCTCACCTACGCCGCCAGCCTGCTGTCCCGGCCCGCGCCGTCCTGGGCAACCGTGGTCGCCGTCGGCGTTCCCGCGACGGGCCTGCTCGCCCTGGCGGTCCGGCACCTGCTGCGGGCGGCCGACCCGCTGATCGACCTGCGCACGCTGCGGATCCAGACGTTCCGGGTCTCGGTCTCCGCGGGCGCGCTGTCGTTCATGGCGATCGCCGCGGTCCCGTTCCTGCTGCCGCTGCTCTTCGAGACCGCCTTCGGCTGGTCCGCAATCAGGTCCGGGGCCATCGTCCTGTTCGTCTTCGCGGGGAACATCGGGATCAAGCCCGCCACCTCCTTCCTGATCAACCGGTACGGGTTCCGGACCATCCTGCTGGCCGCCTCGCTGACCCTGGCCGCCTCCGTCGCCGCCGCTGGCCTGGTGACCGCCACCACGCCGGTGCTGGTGATCGTCGTAATCGCCGTGGTCAGCGGGGTGGCCCGGTCGGTCAGCGGGACCTCGTACAACACGCTGAGCTTCTGCGACGTCCCCGAAACCCAGATGCCGCACGCCAACAGCCTCTCGGCGACCTCGCAGCAGCTCTCCCTCGGCCTCGGCGTCGCCGCTGCCACGATTGCCCTGCGCCTCGGCGGGCCGGTCGGCCGCCTGCTCCCGGGCGCGGCGACCCCCGGGACGGCGTTCACCGTCGCGTTCGCCGTCATCGCGCTGCTGCCGCTGGCCGCGACGATCCGCATCGCGGGCCTGGAGCGCGACGCCGGCAGTTCCGCGCGGAGAGTCACGGCAGCGGCCGCCACCGACCAGCCCGCCACCTCGGTGACGCCAGGCTGAGCGCACCCGCCGCTCAGCCTCCCTCGGGATCGGCCGGCCCGGCGGCTAAGGGCGGGCGTCGAGGAGGCGGGGGCCGGGCCAGTCTCCGTAGCCGGGATTGCCGAGACGTGGCCGGTCCGGTGCCTGTCCCGCGAGCGCGGTGTCGATGAAGGCGGTGACCAGCGCGTGGTTGGCGCGCGCGCGCCAGATGAGCGTGCGGGTCGCCTGGGGCCAGCCGTGCAGCGGGACGAACACGACCTCAGGGTGACCGTAGTGGGCGGGGAACGAGGCTCCGGCCGGAAACACGTTCTCGCGCTGCGCCACCAGCGCCAGCACTTCCGCGAAGGTGCGGGCCATGCCGCGGCGGGGAATGGCGCGGCCCTTCGGGGTGTGGGTCGGGTAGAGGGGGTTGAACAGCTCTCCGGTCAGTGAGTGCGGGACCCCGAAGATCGCCTGGTCAGCAAGTTCTTCCACCGATACCACGTCGCGGCCGGCCAGCGGATGGCTGCGGGCGACGCCGAGAACCCAGTCCTCGCGTGACATCACCGGCCCCTGGACGAGGCCGTCGGGTGGCTCCGCGTCGAACCGGCCCAGGAGGACGTCGACGCTCCCGTTCCGCAGGACCTCGGCGAAGTCGGTCCCGGTGACATCCATGGTGACGACGTCACAGGCCGGGAAGCTCTCCTGGAACCCCGTGACCAGCTCGGTGAATACGGCGTCCTGGCAGTGGGCCAGGTACCCGGCCGTGACCTTGCCGGTGAGTCCCCTGGCGGCCGACCGGGCCCGGCGCAGCGAGGCATGGAGGTCGTCGTAGACGCGAGTGAGGTCGGCGTAGAGGTGAGCCCCGATGGGGGTCAGCTCGACCCGACGGGTCGTCCGCTCGAACAGGGGCGCACCGACTCGGGTCTCAAGGCTGCGGATCAGCTGGCTGACCCGGGACGGCGAGACCCGCAGGCGCCCGGCCGCCCGGCCGAAATGCAGCTCGTCAGCCGCGGCCAGGAAGGCCTCGAGCTCGATCATTTCGATCACAGGATGAGCATATTCATGAGCGTGGCTCAACATGAGTTGAGAAGTTCGCTCTTTTTCCACGGTCATGAGCGCGGCACAGTTGAGTGGCCTGCCTGCCCGGACCGGCCATAAAGCGTCTCAGGGAGCTGTGAGTGGACCTCAGCGTCTGGATTCTCAACCTGGCCATCGTCGCGTTGGTGCTGGTCAGCGACCTAGGCCGGCGCCAGGTCACCGTGATGCGGCTGCTGCGGCCGGTCATCGGGTCGGCCATCGTGATCCCGTTCTTCATCAAAGGCGCCGCCATCTCCGGGAACGGCCTCCTCCTGGAGATCGCCGGGCTGGCGGCCGGGGCAATCCTGGGCGGGCTGGCCGGGTCGGCGTTCCGGGTCGAATACGACGCCAAGGCGGGACGCGCGGTGTCCTACGCGGGCCTGCCGTACCTGACGATCTGGCTCGTGATCACGGCGGCCCGCACCTACTTCACCTACGGTGCCAGCCACATCTTTACCGATCAGCTGGGCACCTGGCTGGTGACCGAGCGGGTGAGCGTCGGCGCGCTGACCGACAGCTTCATCTTCGTGTCGATCGCGATGCTGCTCGGCCGGACCGGGATCCTGGCCGCCAAGGCCCGTTCCGCCGCCGCCCGCGCGTCGCTCGCCACGGCCGCGGTGAGCACCGCGCCAGACCGCGAGGTCAGTGCCGGATGAGGCCGCATCGCATCCGGGACCGCCATCGGGCTCCATCATCTGAGGGCCACCGCACGGCCGCGAGGAGGGCAATTCGATGATCTACATGATCACGAAGCTGATCCGTAAGCTCAGGCGCCGCAAGGCGGCCTGAACAGCCCCGCCCCCCGGGCTCTCTCCCCTTGAGCTCATGGACCGGAGCGGCACGGTGAATTGGCATCTACCTCGCCCGGGCCCTCAGCCGCTGCCAGCCACTGGCCCGCCGGCACGACAGAGGAAACGGGGCCAGGATGGGCGGATCTGGCTAGGAACTGAGGGGCGGAGACAAGCGAGTAGTTGCTGGCCGTGAACGTCTCTGGCGCCCCGTTTCCCCGCCGGACGAACGCCATGTATGATGGGTCGCCGGTCTCCTACAGATCCCAGGTCGCGCCGCTGAACGAGGTGGTCGCCACCCTCGACCCGGCCGGGGCCTGGCCGTGGTCGTCCACCCAGACCATGACCTCCTTGCTCAGCCCGTTGACCCAGATGTCATGGGCCGCCTCCGCGTCAGTGGCGGCTACCGCGTGCATCGACTCGGCATACGCTAGATATTCGGCGCGGACAGCCGGACCTTCGTGCCGGCGAACTCGACCACGTCACCATCGCGGAGCTGACGTCCTCTCCGGTCCTCAGGCGTCCCGTTGACGGCGACCTGGCCGGCGTCCAGGACGGCGCGCACGTCACCGCCCGAGTCGACCAGCCCGGCGAGCTTCATCAGCTGCCCGAGGCGGATCGAAGGCCCGCCGATCTCCACGACGGTCTCGATCGGCTGGCGGGGTCGATTGCGGGCCATCACCAAACTGTGCCATGCACTCCAGCTCCCACCGGAGGCAGGGCAGAATGTTGCGATGATCGAGGCGGTGATCTTCGACCTGGACGGCGTGCTGGTGGAATCCGAGCAGCTGTGGGACGCTGCGCGCCGCGAGCTGGTGACCGCGACCGGGGGGGCGTGGCGGCCGGAGGCCACGGGCGCCATGCAAGGCATGAGCTCGACCGAGTGGTCGGCCTACCTGCACGATGCTCTCGGGGTCCCGTTGGATCCGGGCCGGATCTCCGACGAAGTGGCAGCCCGGCTGCTGGCCATGTACCGAGCCCATCTGCCGCTGCTGCCGGGAGCGGCGGGCGCGGTCGAACGGCTCGGGGCCCGGTGGCCCCTCGGGCTCGCCTCCTCCTCGAACCGGGCGGTCATCGATACCGTCCTCGACGTCGCCGGCCTAGCCTCGTGGTTCGGCGCCACGGTGTCCTCTGAGGAAGTGCCCCGGGGCAAGCCGTCGCCCGACGTGTACCTCGAAGCTGCCCGCAGACTTGGTGTCGAGCCCGCCCGCTGCGCGGCGATCGAGGACTCGGCCAACGGGGCGCGTTCCGCACTGACAGCCGGGATGACCACGCTGCTCATCCCCAACCGCCATTACCCGCCTCCCCCCGACGTCCGCGACGCGGCCGCAGCCGTCCTCGACCAGCTCGCCGACCTCACGGTGGCGGTGGTCGAGCTGGCCTCGGGCGGCCTGGGCGACTGATTCGCGGGCGATGGTGCGGCCTGAAGCCCGGCGGGCCAGCGGGGTCATACCCAACGGTTCTCCCTGGGTGTGGTGTCGTCTACACCGATACCCAGATCTTCGAAAATCGGGCGACGCGGGCCCGAGCCGCGACCGGGACGCGTTCCGGGAGCTGGTGGGCCCCTACCGGCACGCAGGCGCGGAAGACGATCGGGCGAAAGCACGACCCTGAACAGGACCTGGGCTCAGCCGCCGGCGAGCTTCCCTGCGGCGGCCCGGCTGGCTGCGGCAGTGCGGCGCAGGAAATCGGCTACGAGCTCAAGGTCGGTGTCCGCGTATCCCGCGCAGATCTCATCCATCGCCGCGTTCATCCCCGAGTCCACCAGGTAGAGCCGGAGCACCTCCGGGCCGCGGCCCCGGACGGCCTGGACGAACACGCCGCGACGATCGACGAGATCGCGGCCGCGCTCGATCCAGCCGCCCCGTTCGAGGCGGTCGAGGATGCCCGTCAGGGTGGCGGGGTGCAGCCCGACAAGCCGGGCCAGGGCACTGGGGCTGATCGGGCCGTCCCGGGTGATGAGGTCCAGGCACTCCAGGTCGGTGACCCTGAGATCGAGGCGCGCGCCGACGCTGTGATTGAGCAGGGACAGCTGCGAGCCCAGGTCGCGTAGCGCCTCCTTGATCGCGCGGTTCGCTCCGCTGCTCGGCCTGGCCTCATCCCGGCCGCCCATCGATGATATCGATTCCATATGATATTGTCTCCGTATCTTATGAACTTCAGCTCCAATGTACCGGCCCGACCGGCCAGAGTGCCGGATGGCCGGCCAGCCGCAGGAAAGGGCGAACGATGAAACTCACCATCCTCGGCGCCACGGGTGCCACTGGAACCAGCCTCGTTTCCCAGGCGCTCGCATCGGGCCACGAGGTCACGGCGATCGTCCGCGACCCTGCCCGACTGGCCGTCCCCGGCCATCGTCAGCTCCGCGTCATCACCGCCGACGCCATGGACCCAGTCGCGCTCAGCCCGGCCCTGACCGGATCAGATGCTGTCATCTCCGCTATCGGGCCGCGCGGCACCGGACCCACCACGATCATCGAGGACAGCGTGCGAAGCATCATTGCGGCCATGGGGAAAGCCGGGATTCGCCGATTCCTCGAGGTCAGCGGCTCCGTCGTCACCGACGAGGGCGAGAGCCTGTACCTGCGCTATCTGCTCAAGCCCGTGGCCCGGCGCACCTTCCTGCGGCACGTCTGCGCCGACATGCGCCGAGGCGAGGCGGAGATCCGGCATAGCGGACTGGACTGGACCATCGTCCGGCCGCCCGCACTGACCGGCCGGGCAGCCAGCGGAAACTACCGCACCGCGATCGACCGGAACCTACCGCACGGGTTCTCCGTCTCCCGCGCCGACCTGGCCGCCTGCATGCTCACCTTGGTCGACGACCCCGCCGCCGTGCGCCGGCACGTCGCCATCGCCACCTAACGCGGCCGTCAGGCCGGTATCGCCTAACAGCCCGGGTCCTGGCCTATCTGGTGGGTGGCGTCGCCGACATCGGAGTTCTCCCTTCTAGCCCTGCTACTGAACAGGCACAGCTGCCAGGCGCCGCCGAGGCACGCCAGTACGCGGTGATGGGCGTCTATGGGCGGCCAGCCGACTCACCCAGACTGGTACGTCAACCTGGTCGCCGACCCGCACGTCACGCTGCAGGACGGCGCCACCGCAATGTGTCCGGCGTTCTTCAAGTCGAGCAGACCTGGCCGCCATCCGCGCCTCGGCCGTGGCGTTCCCTGAAGACCTCCGCGCTGGCGCGCCGCTCCAAAAAGTCGGATCACACTGGCAAACCCGCGGACAAATGATCAAAGGCCCGGCCCCCGTCTCCGGCAACCGGGCCTCTCACCTGCACCTACCTGGTAGCGGGGGGCGGGATCTGAACTTGCGACCTCTCGGTTATGAGCAGTGCGACGTGCGTCTCATACGTCCCGTCCGGTCTTGCCCGGCCCGGCTGACCTCGGCATACGCTAGCCGCTCGTCTCCGTCGCACGCCGCGCAGTCATCGCGGAACTTCGAGCAGCTTCCTCGGATACTGCTCAGGACCTCTACCTCGCCGATCAGCGTGCGATGCAGCAGGCCCGCGAGCGGCTCCTGGCTGGGCAGGAGGCAACGCAGCTCCTCCTGGCCGATCAGCGCGCCATGCGGCAGGCCCACGATGCCCGCCGCGCTCTTGCTGATGCCCATGCCGTGAGCCGATTCCTCGTCTCCTACTTGGCCCCGTCCTCCTCGTAGGCGCCGAAACCAGGTGAGCGGGTGCCGTGTCTAGGGTCGGCGTAGCCGATCGCGTGCGACGGCCCGGAGGGCCGCCCTAGACGCGGTGGCCGCGAGCTGGACAATTACGAGCGAGGAAGACGGTTCCGAACCATCGGTGTCCTCGTGCCGATAGCCGATCCGATCCAGGCACGCCATCAGTGTGGCCCGGCGTGCGGCGGGTGGGCCTCCCAAGGCTGAGCCCGCCGCTGACGTCGGGCCAGCGGCGCGCTGTGGCGCGCCGCCTTGATCAAGATCTTAGATAAGCCTGATTCGGCAATCTGTGACCTTAGCACCCGAGCCTCCCGGTCCACCCGCGCCGCTGCGGGTTCCATGCCGTCCCCGCCGGGGCCGCAGTCGACAGCCCGTCAGCGAAGGCGACGACATCGGCGACGACTACCCCGAAGTCATCAGGCAAGTGTCGTCCGGACGCGCCGATGCTCGCGCGGTAGGCGACATAAGCTTGGTGACGAAGGGCGACGATGTTGTCGATGCTCGCGGATAGCGGTACTAGTTCCGTCCCCCGGAAGGCAGCGGTAGCCACCAGCGCGGCGCGTACGACGTCGTGAGCCACTAAATGGCTTCCGATCAGCGTATAGATGTCGGCGTAGTCGCGAACTCACGTGTTGGCCGGGCCGAGCGCGATGGCCGTGCTGAGTTTTTCGGCAAGGATAGTCTCGATGGGGTATCCGAGCACACGCACGGGCTCTAGAACCGGTCGAAGCGGTGGCAGGGTGACGATGCTTGGCTCAGGAGTAATCGGGTCGCCAAAGTTGACGTCGAGGCGGAACTTTACGGTCGCCGCTGCGATCTGGCAGTCCATGGCGATCCGGAGGCCGGCGTAGAGCGCCTGGTCCCGGATCACGCGGGCAGTAGCCGTCTCAGTGCGATAGACGACGCCGTCATCAATGCTCGGGGCCAAACGGGCGATCTCAGCCACGCGCGACAGGACCGCTGCTTCGTCGTTGGCAACGGATCGGGCCAGTGCGTCGAGGTCAGCCGTAGGACGACGAGCATCGTAGGCAGCGAGCACCATGCCGCCCTTGATGACGAACTGATCGGCATAGGGCGAAGCGCTGAGCCGGGCCAGCCACCGCTCCACGACGTAGAGCGTCATGAGCTCCTGGGTACCTCGGCCTTCCGACCGGGCACGGTTCTGCAGGTCCAGGTAGGCCTGGGCCAGCAGCGGTCGCTCGCGTGGGCCGGCTCATCCGGCACTCGCGATATCGACAGCGCGCCTGACCGGGCCGTAGACGCCCAGGGCAGCAGCGATCCGCAGCAGCTCGGCGGGGCGAGCGTCCCGGCGGCGCAGGTAGCGGTGCAGTGCACCGAGGGCCGCTGGCTCGCCGAACCGGTGGCGGAGGCGCATAAGATCTGCGACCGTGCGCGGCGGGTCATAGATCCGGACCGGCTCGCCCGGAGCCGCCTCCACGCTGGACAGCCCCAGCTCAAAGGTCCGGTCCTCGAAGCGGAGCACCGAAGTAGGCGGGAAGGAGATCTGCGGAGCCCGGCTAGACCCGGGTACGGCCACCTGAACCGTGGCAGGGATCTCGTCCGTCAGATCATGGACCGCCGCGGCGGACAGCAGGCACACGATGGCCCGTGGCACCCTGCGCGCGACCGCAAGCAAATCTGGAAAGCTGGCGGCCGGCGCATCCGCATGACGGAACACTCCCCGGGACAGCTCGATGATCACGCCCAGATCCCGGCTGGCATAGAGATCCCGGGCATGGACGCCGCTGGCCCGGGCCTCGGCCGTCGTGAAGGTCGGCGGCAGGGCGCTCAAGTCGGCCATGGATAAAAGTGTCACACGGAAGCATAGATCGTGCAACACTTTTATCCAGCCGCTCCCGCGGCAGGCACCTCGGGGCGGACCACCGAGCATGCCGTCGTTTACGAATCCGTTAACAGACCGAACGCAAAAGGCCCGGAAGGCGGTCCCTCCGAGCCTCTCACCTGCACTTACTTGGTAGCGGGGGCAGGATTTGAACCTGCGACCTCTGGGTTATGAGCCCAGCGAGCTACCGAACTGCTCCACCCCGCGTCGTTGTGCCTTAACTGTATGGCCTCCCGCCACCCACTGGCAAATCACCAGGCCACCGACGCCAGCCCCAACCCCACCGCCACCGACCCGCGGCCCGAGTGTGATCCGCACCACACCGGCCGCCAACTTCCCCACCCGCGTGCCCCTCACCTCACACGCAGCGTGAGCAACACAGAACCGGCCGCACGGACAAAGCGGCGGTATCGCTAATACGTCTGTACGCTTACGGCGTGATGAAGAGACTGCTGGCACGACCCTGGCTTCGCGCCGGGTTCATCGCGGTCATCGCCGCGTTTTGTGCCTACGGTCTCGTCTCGCAGTGGCCTCAGACCCACGAGGCCCTGTCCGACATGAACTGGTTCACCGTGGGCAGCGCCGGCCTCGCCGCCCTGGCCGGCTCCGGGTGCATGCTCATGGCCTGGCGCACGCTGCTCGCCGACCTCGGCTCGCAGCTCACCGTCAAGGCCGCCACCCGGGTGATGTCCGTCTCCCAGCTCGGCAAGTACCTCCCCGGCGCCGTATGGGCCTTCGCCGCGCAGCTCGAGCTGGCCCAGGATTACCAGGTCCCGCGCCGCCGCTGCGCCACCACGGTGGTGACCAGCCTGGCCGTGACGCTCGGCATCGGCCTGGTCATGGCCGCACTCACACTGTCGCTGACCTCGAGCGCCGCCGCAACGCATTATTGGTGGGTGCTGGCCGTCGCGCCGCTGCTGGTGGCCCTGCTCTTCCCGCCCGTCCTGGGCCGCGTGATCAATGGCGTCCTGGTCGTGCTGCGCCGCCCCCGGCTGGAACGCCGGCCGACCGGGACCGGCATCGCCAAGGCGTCGGCCTGGACGGTGGCGGGCTGGCTGCTGTGGGGCACGCAGGCCTGGCTGCTGCTGCACGACGTGACCGGGAAGGGCCTCGGCGTCCTGCTCGTCTCGGTCGGGGCGTACGCGCTGGCCTGGTCGGCCGGCACGATGATCGTGATCTTCCCCGGCGGCATCGGGCCGCGCGAGCTGGCCCTGATCGCCGCGCTCGCGCCGGTCGCCACCCGCGGCCCGGCGCTGGTCGTGGCCGTCCTGTCCCGGCTGCTGATGACCGGCTCGGACCTGATCTGGGGCGGGGCCGGCCTGCTCATCGGCCGCAGCCTGGCCCGGGCGGTCCGCCGGGCCAAGCAGGCGGGAACCGCGGTCCCGCCGCCCGAGGCCTACGAGAGCGCCGGGACGACCCTGCCGTAACCGGTCGCCGCCTCGAACGCGCGGGCGATGCCGAGCAGGTCCCAGTCCGACCGCCGCGGCCCGACCAGCTGAAGCCCCACCGGCAGCCCGGCCGGCGTGAACCCGGCCGGCACCGAGACGGCGGGCAGGCCGGTCACCGTGACCCGGTAGCACGACGCCATCCAGTCGATGTAGGTCTCCTGCGGGCGGCCGTTGATCTCATGGACCCAGTCCAGCTCCACGTCGAACGGGGCCACCTGGCTGACCGGGCACGCCAGCACGTCGAAGCTCGCGAAGAACTCGGTGACGCGCTCCGCCACTGCCGCCTGCAGGTCGGTCGCCCGGCGCAGGTCGCCGATGGTGAGGCGCCGCCCCTGCTCGACGTTCCACGTCACGTTCGGCCCGACCTGGCCGGGGTGGTCCGCGACCAGCGCCCCGAAGCCCTTCACGAAGCTGTTGGCCCGGAACGCCCGGAACGCCTCGTCCGCCCCGGACAGGTCCGGGGCCGCGTCGGCCACCACGCAGCCCAGGTCGGCGAGCACCTGCCGGGCCGGCGCCAGCGTGGCCAGCACCGCCGGCTCGACGGGCAGCCCCAGGTCGGCGCTCCACCCCACCCGCAGTCCCCGGACGTCGCGCTCCAGCAGACCGGCCACGCCGGCCGGCGCGGCCAGGGCGGGCGGCGGCGCGTCCAGCGCGAACGGAACGCGCGGATCGGGCCCGGCCACCGCGGCCAGCAGCAGCGCGACGTCGGCCACGGTCCGCCCCATCGGCCCGGACACGCCGAGGACATTGGCCACCTCGGAGAACGGCCAGGTCGGTACCCGGCCCGGCGACGGCCGGAACCCGACCACGTTGCAGAAGCTGGCCGGGTTGCGCAGCGACCCGCCCAGGTCGCTGCCGTCGGCCAGGCAGATCAGCCGGGCGGCCAGCGCCGCGGCCGCGCCGCCGCTACTGCCGCCCGCGGTGCGGCTCAGGTCGTAGGGGTTGCGGGTCGCCCCGAACACCGGGTTCACCGTGTGCGAGCCCGCCCCGAACTCCGGGGTGTTGGTCTTGCCCAGGCTGATCGCCCCGGCCGCGGCCATCCGCGCCACGATCAGCTCGTCGACATCGGGCACGTTATCGGCGAACAGCGGCGACCCGTAGGTCGTGCGGACGCCGGCGGTGTCGTGCAGGTCCTTGTGCGCGACGGGCAGGCCGTGCAGCAGGCCCGGCGGCACGCCGCGGGCCAGGTCCTCGTCCGCCGCCGCGGCCCGGGCCAGGGCCGTCTCGAAGGTCTGCGTCACGATGGCGTTGACCGGGCCGCCGACCGTCTCGGCCCGGGCCACGTGCGCCGCCACGACCTCGCGCGCGGACACCTCGCGGGCGCGCAGCAGGCCGCCCAGCGTGATCGCGTCGGCCTCGCACAGGTCCGTCATGCCGTCATGCGCCCGTCCCTCCGGCTCGCGGAGCGAGCATCCAGATCACCAGATGGATGGTAGCCAGCGCCGTCGGCGGGCTGGTCAGCTGGTGCGGGTCCTGGGTCGTGGCCAGGTCGAGGACCCGCGCCGGGGTGCCGCCGAACCCGCGCAGCTCACCGCGCCGGGCGCCAAGCAGCACGGGCTGCCGCCCGGCCCGGGCGATGCCGTCGAGCACCCCGGCCACCGCGGCCGGCGGGCGGCCGACCATCCAGGCCGCCGGGACGCCACACATGCCCCGGATGACCTGCGTGAACTGCTGGGCCACGGCCCGGTCGAGGATCACCACCGAGGAGTTCGGCGCGATGGACGAGCACAGCCGGGTGACGGCGCCCGTCTCTCCCGCGCCGGCCCGCTTGAAGGCCAGGCCCGAGGCCGTCACCGTGAGCCCGGCCGAGTGGCCGGAGTGGGTCAGCCCGGCCCCGAACGCGGTGGCGGCGGTCGGCACGCCCAGGGCGCCCACGCAGAACAGCCCGGCCACCGCGGCGGTCACGGCCCGGGCACCGCGGTTGCGGGCGTGCCCGGTCAGCCACGCCGCCGCCCACAGCGCGCAGCCGATCAGCCCGGGCAGGACCAGGACGACCAGCCGCCGGCCGGCCCAGGGCTGGTCGGGCAGGATGTCGGGATTCCACAAGATGGCGGCCGACCCCACGCACGTGATCCCGAGCGGCGCCGCCCAGTTCCGCCACGCCCCGGACGGGTCCCGCCGCCGCAGCGCCGCGCGGACGCACTGCCGCGCGAGCAGCGCCATGCCGAACGCGCCGAGCAGCACCGCGGGCAGGCCGATGTACCAGATCACCCAGTACAGGGTGCTCTCGGCGTAGGTGCGCGACGGGTCGACCGGCAGCTGCTGGGCCCGCTGCAGCCCGGCGATGTAGTGGAACACGGCCGGCCCCGGCGCGTCGTGCACCATCTGGACGTACGGCCGCACCGCGAAGCCGATCAGCGCGGCCACCGTGACCAGGGCGGCCAGGCCGGGCAGCCACCGGGCCGGCCGCCGCGCGGCCAGCGCCGCGGCCCGCGCCCGCGCGCTCGGCACCCGCAGCAGCTGCACGCTCGCCGCCGTGAGCGCGGCCAGCCAGGCCGCGATGATGCCGATCAGCGCCATGTTGTGGGACAGGGCATCCAGGAACGGCCGGCTCAGCACGTAGCCATCAACGAGGCCGTAGCCCGCCCCGAGAACAACACCCAGGCAGAACGGGGCCGCCCCCGGCCGTCTCGCCACCAGGAGGAGGCCGCCGAACGGGATCAGCGGGAGCAGGTAGATCAGCGAGTCCAGGCTGACCAGGAGGCCGAGGCCGAGCGCCAGGCCGCCCAGGGCGGCCATCGTCCGCTCGGGCGTGAACGCGCCGGACCAGGAGCGTACCGATACCACCCGCCGCCAGCCCGAGACCAGCACCGGCGGGTCGGCGCGGAGCGTCAGCGAGTCGATCAGCAGGCACAGGCCGCCGAACAGCAGCACCTGAAGCGCGGGCTCGGTGAACGCCGACCGGGAGACGTACTGCTCGGGCAGGCTCAGGCCGAGCACCAGGGCGCCGGCCGGCGCCCACTGCGGCCCGGCCAGCCGGGCGATCAGGCCGCCGAAGCTCAGCACCGCGAAGCCGCCGAGCACGGCGGCGAGCGCGGCCGCGCCGGCCGTGCCGTGGGCCCAGAACCCGCCCGCCAGCAGCATCGGCAGCCCGGAGGTGCCGAGCGGCACGACCGACGAGCCGTGGGCGAAGAAGCCGGTGCTGGAGAAGCCGAGCCCGGCGTGCGCCCCGCCGAAGGCGGCCAGCGACTGCGGGATGGGCAGCGACCCGTGCTGGGCCAGCCAGTAGCCGGCCTGCAGGTAGGCCCCCGGCGAGCGGAGCACGATGACCGACTGCGACAGCTCGACGAGCTGCCACGCGGCGAAGCCGGCCGCCACCGCGACGGTCGACATCAGGCCGAACCACGAGGTCCAGCCGCGGACGGCGACCTGGCCGGGGAACAGCCGCGGCCACCGGCTCGGCACCACGCGCAGGCCGTTCGCGACCAGGCCGACCAGCAGCGGGGTCGCGATCAGCAGCATCGGCACGGGCACGAACTCCCCGGCCAGCAGCAGCGGCAGGCCGGGCACCAGCCAGGCCAGGATGAGCAGGGCCGGGAGGATAGTCAGCCGGGCCAGCGCCGACCCGGCGACGTCTTCCCGGTCCGGGTCGGCGGGCCGCCGCGCCGGGCGCGGGCCGCGCCCGGTCGCCCCGCCGGGGACGCGCGGGGCCATGACCGCGAGCCGGGTCCTGGCGCGGGCCAGCAGGCCCGGCCGCGCCGCCCGCCCCGTGGCCAGCCTGTCATCGTCGGCCGGGGCCAGGTCAGCCGGTCCGCGCAGGCCGGAACCCGACCACTGCTCCGCAAATTCGTCAGCGACTAACGGCTCGGGACCGGGCGGCGTAGCATCGGACAGCACCGCGTCGCGCGGTGCTCCGTCGGCCGGAACCGGGTCGGGCTGGTCCCCCGCGCTGGGCTCTGCGCCGCCGTCTGGGTCCACGGGTCCCACTGTAGAGGCGGCATCGCCGGGTGCCACGTACCGGCGGCCGGGACGTCGCCGAAGTATTACGAAACCCTGTTAATTCGCTCTCTTTACCCTGTGGGGGAAGTTCTGCTAACAAACGACCACGTAAGATCGTCCTAACCCTGAACGAGATCACAGGTCAGCCCCAGGCTGAGTAACCGATGCACCGGGAGCAATGCTGCGACACGACGACGATGCCCGGTGGCCGCCGTCAGGGGGACGGCCCGAGCGGCCGCGCGCCTCGCTGGCCATGCGGATCAGCGCCGTCATGGCCGGGGTCCTGGTGCTCGCCGTGGTCAGCGGGTCTCTGGTGGCCTACGCGAAGTACCGCTCGGTGTACGACAGCATCGGCCGGGTCGACGTCTCCAGCGACCTGAACGGCATCAAGCAGCCGCCGGTGGACCCCAACGCGATCAACATCCTGCTGATCGGCTCGGACAGCCGCACCGGCGTGAACGGCCAGATCGGCGGGACCGACGGGATCGACGGCCAGCGCTCGGACACGGTCATGGTGCTGCACATCGCGCCGGGCGGGCACAGTGCGGTCGTGCTGAGCTTCCCGCGTGACTCGGTCGTGCCCGTGCTGGGCTGCACGGCCGAGAACGGCTCGCCCGGCCAGACGGCCAACAGCGGCGAGGTCGAGCAGATCAACGCCACGTTCGCGGACGGCGGCCCGGGCTGCCTGTGGGAGACGGTCGAGGAGACGACCAATATCCACATCGACAACTTCGTCGAGCTGACCTTCGAGGGCTTCGAGAAGGTCATCAACGACCTCGGCGGGGTCAACGTCTGCCTCCCGGCCGCCGTGGACGACGCCAAGTCCGGCCTGAACCTGTCGGCCGGCCCGCACCACGTGTTCGGGCCGGAGGCCCTGGCCTTCTGGCGCACCCGCGAGGACGTCGGCGAGGGCTCGGACCTGCAGCGGATCCAGCGCGATCAGTTCCTCATGGCGTCGCTCCTGCAGGGCATCGAGCACAGCGGCCTGCTGACCAGCCCGAGCAAGGTCAGCCACGTCATCGGCGACGTCGCCCGCAACATGACCACCGACAAGGGCCTGGATCAGTCGCGCATGCTGACCATCGCCGAGGGCCTGCGCCACCTGACCTCGCAGAACGTTCAGTTCGTCGAGGTCCCGACGCAGACCTACACGCCGAACCCGGCCTGGGTGCAGTGGACGTCGCAGGCGTCGCAGCTCTTCTCCCAGGTCGCGCACGACACCACGATCGCGAAGGCCCCGGCCAAGAAGAAGAAGTCCGTCGCGACCGCGGCCACGGTCAGCCCGGCCAAGGTGAACGTCAAGGTCCTGAACGGCTCTGGCCTGCAGGGCGTGGCCGCCGAGGGCTCGGCCGACCTGACCAGCCGCGGCTTCAATGTAGTCGGCAGCACCAATGCGTCGAACTTCAACTACACCAAGTCGGTCGTGGAGTACGCCTCGCCGGCCGACCTGCCCGCCGCGACCACGGTGAAGAACGAGTTCAGCGACGTCGAGATCCTCCAGGATCCGACGCTGACGCCGGGCACGGTGGTCGTCATCCTGGGCTCGGACTTCACCTCGCTGGCGGCGGCGCCGACCGCTCCCTCGGGCTCGGGCTCGAACCCGACGGCGGGCCTGACCCAGACCTTCGGCGGCATCACCGGCAACACCAGCATCTGCTCCGACGGCAGCGCCTTCAGCGGCCCGGACGGCAACTAGGTCGACGGCCGCCAGGACGACCGCGGGCTAGATGACGGGCGGGCGGCCGAGCCGGGTCATCCGCCAGATGGTGGCCGCCGACAGGGGCTGCCGCGGGCCGGGGTTCATCCGGCAGCCCTCGGCGAAGCCGCCGAGCCACTCGCGCAGCGCCGCGGCCGACGGCTGCCGCATGGCCGTCACCGCGAGCCAGTCCAGCAGGAACAAGGCGGCCAGCGGCCAGGGCAGGTTCCGGCGGGCGAGCAGGGTCCGGTTCCGGCCGTCGAGCCGCCAGAACCCGGCGTGCCGGCTGTTGGGCTCGGCCGGGTGGCACATGACCGCGTCGGCGTCGTACTCGATCCGGTAGCCGGCCTCCAGCAGCCGCCAGGCCAGGTCGATCTCCTCGTGCAGGTAGAAGAAGTCGCCGGGGAAACCGCCCACCTCCAGGTAGGCCGTGCGCCGGATGGCGCACGCCCCGCCGCTGAACGTGGTGGCGGGCGCAGACCGCAGCGGGTCGCCGACCCGCAGCCGCGGCACGTGCCACCGCCCGGCCGGGGCGCCGTCTGGGCCGGCCACCCGGAAGGCCAGCACGGCCAGCGTGGGGTCGGCGGCGAACCGGCCGGCCACGTGGCCGGCCAGGTCTGGTCCCGGCGCGGGCCGGTCGGGATACCAGCCGTCGTCGTCGAGGAAGAGGATCACGTCGCCGGCGGCGGCGGCCACCCCGGCGTTGCGGCCGGCCGCGACGCCGACGTTGCGGTCCAGCCGGAGCGTGGTCACGTCTGCGGGCACGGGTGGCGGATCGGCCCCGTTTCCCACGATTATGACCTGGGTTCCGGCGGCGCGCAGGCCCGTCGTGCTGGTGATCGCGCGGGCCAGCTCGGCCGGGCGGTTGCCCATGGTGAGGATGACGCAGGAGAGCTTCACGACAGCCGCCGGGAGGCCAGGATCGCGACGAGGTGCGCGACGATCATCAGGGCGCTGACGGCCAGGCAGGCCAGCAGCAGGACCCGCGTGGCGAGCAGGTCGCCGCGCACCTGGTCGGCGATGGCGGCCGCCAGGACCAGGACGGACAGCTCGACGGCCTGGTTGATGCGGTGCACGCGCAGCGCGCTGGCCAGGCGGCGGGCGAGCGCGAGGCCGCCGGCCCGCGGGGCGAGAGCGGTGTCGCCGGACCCGGCCGGCAGCCCGGCCTTGGCCCGGGCCACGGCCACGTTGTCGGTCTCGGCCTTGACCAGCATCGCGGCCAGCGCGGCGGCCAGGCCCGCCGTCACGTAGCCGCCCGCCGTCAGGTGCCCCTCGGCGCGGACGCCCAGGCCGACCAGCAGCGCTGACTCCCCGAGGTAGTGGCCCATCCCGTCGAGGTAGATGCCGGTGGCAGAGGTCCGCTGACTCCACCGGGCCAGCTCGCCGTCGGAGCAGTCGAGCAGCAGGTAGGCCTGGATCAGGGCAGCGCCGGCGAAGGCACTGGCCAGGCCGCCGAAGGCGATCACGACCCCGGCCGCGATGCCGCACGCGATGAACGCCGCCGTCACGGCGTTCGGTGACCAGCCGAGCCGGGCGAACATCCAGGTGGCGGCGGGCGAGACCTTGCGCATGTAGAGCCGGCCGGCCCAGTGCTCATCGTTCAGCCGGTCCAGTACCGCCGGCGGCTGGCCCGCCGCCCGGAGCTCAGCCAGCGATGGCCCGGGCATAGTCCTCCACTCGGTCGGCCACGTCGGAATCAGACAGGGCGAGGCGCTCCAGGACGGTGTAGCGACCGGGGCGGGTGGCCGGCGCGACGGCCACCGCCTTGGCGAAGTCGCTCGTGGCCAGGCCGAGGTCAGCGGGGGTCCGGGGCAGGCCGTGCCGGCCCAGGCAGGCGGAGATCAGCGCGACCTGGTCGTCGTCGCCGCGCAGGTAGGCGCAGAACAGCGCGCCGACGCCGGCCAGCTCGCCGTGACTCGCGGTGCCGGGGTAGAGCTGGTCAATGGCGTGCATGATCTCGTGGTCGCCGCCGCTGCAGGGGCGGCTCGACCCGGCGACGGACATGGCCAGGCCGGACAGGATGAGGGCCTCGGCCAGCACGGTGAGGAACTCGTCGCAGCGGGCCGCCCCGGGCTGGTTGAGGACGGCGTGGGCGGCCGAGCGGGACATGGCGGCGGCCAGGCCGTCGACCTGTTCACCGGTGTCGGCGGCGGCGAGTTCCCAGTCGGCCACGGCAGACAGGTTGCTGACGACGTCGCCGATGCCCGCCCGGCCCAGGGGGTCGGGCGCCTGGCGGACGCGGTCGAGGTCGACCACGACGGCGACCGGCATGGCCACGCCGTAGGAGCCCTTGCCGGACTCGTGCTCGAGCGAGCTGACCGGCGACGCGATGCCGTCGTGGGCCAGGTTGGTGGCCACGGCGACCATGGGAATGCCGGCCATGTGGGCGGCGAACTTGGTGATGTCGATGACCTTGCCGCCGCCGATCCCGGCGACGGCCTCGTACGCGCCCGCCCGCAGGCGCGTACCCAGCTCGACGGCCACGGTGTGGCCGCCGCCGGGGACGCGGAACACCTCGGCCGCGTCGATGTTCAGCTCGGCGGCGATGCTGTCGCCCTGGCCGGGGCCGACGGCCACGGCGACCCGGCCGGAGGTGGCGATGCGGCGGTCGGCCAGCAGCGCGCCGAGGCCCGCGACGGCGCCCGGCCGGACGTCAATGAGCAGCGGCGCGGCAAGCATCCGGGCCAGCAGGGGCATGAGTAGCGAGACTAGTGCATTTTTGTGTTCACGTGATTACTTTCAGCAACCATTGGCTCGGGTCGCTGTCCGGCTAGCTGGTAGCCAGGCGCGATGAGGCGGGCCCGTCGCAGGTCATCGTGGTTGTCGACCTCGACCCAGGAAATGTCGCCGATTGGCGCGACCGCGACCTCGCCGTCCCGGCGGACCAGCTCCTGGTAGCCGTCCTCGTAGTAGAGGCCCGGGTCCCGGCGCCAGGTCGCCTCCAGCGCCTCGGCCAGGGCCCGGGCGCCGGCCGGCTGGATCAGGGTGACCCCGATGTACTCGCCGTGGGCCTGCGCCGGGTCCAGCTGCTTGGTGATGAGCCGCAGCAGGCCGCGCTCGTCCAGGGTGACCTTCATCTCCTCGTCGGCGAGCGGCTTCACAGCGTCGACGGCCAGGATCAGGTCGGCCGCGGGCAGCTGGTCCCGGGCCTTCAGCAGCGTGTTCTCGACGCTGACCGGGTGCACCGTGTCGCCGTTGCACAGCAGCGCGCCGCCGCCGAGGTACTCGCGGGCCAGCCACAGCGAGTAGGCGTTGTTCCAGTCCTGGGCCCGGTCGTTGTGGATGAGCTCGAGGCGTACGCCGTGTTCGCGCTCGAGGGCGGCGGCCCGGTCGGCGATGACCCCGGCCGCGTGGCCCACGATCACGGCCACGTCGGTCAGCCCGACCGCGGCCAGGTTGCCCAGCGCGATGTCGAGGATCGTGGTCGTCCCGGCCACCGGCAGCAGTGCCTTGGGCAGCCGGTCAGTGTCCGGACGTAACCGGCGGCTCGCTCCCGCCGCCAGGATCATGCCAATCACCGGACGTCTCCTTCCCGGAGGCCGAGGTAGCTGGCCCGGACCTTGCAGCAGATCAGCCAGCCCAGGTAACCCGCCATTGCCAGGTACGCGAACATGGCCACGCCCATCGCGGCGCCCAGCCCGACAGCGATCATCCGCCCCTCCCAGCCCATCCACGTGCCCAGTTCGGTCGCCGGGGGCCGCTCGGTCCCCGGCCGCCGGCCGGGCCGCTCGCGCGACGGCTGGCCGACCCCGGCGCTGGCCGGCTGGTGACCCGGCCGCCCCTGGCCGAGGCGCTCCTGGAACGAGCGCCGGGGCCGCCCGGGTCGGCCAGGTCGCCCTGGTCGCCCGGCCCGCCCGCCGGCTCCGGGCCGGCTACGGCGGACTGACTGCGGCGACCCGGCCCGGCGCACGGCCAGCAGGATCGGCGAGCCAGCCGAGCCGAGGTCAGCGTAGTGCAGCGCGACGGTCGCGCAGAGCACAAACGTGATCACCGCGGGTACGCCGGCGGCAAAGCCCAGCGCGGCGATGTAGACATACTGCGCACCCTGGAGCACGGCGGGCGCCAGCCAGTCGAACCGGCCGTCATGCCGGTGGCTGGCCCCCGGCGCGGCCACCAGCATCACCAGCGCGGGGGCGAGAATCAGCAGGCCGGGCAGGTCGCGCAGGCCGAGGTGAGCCAGCATGGCGACGGCGGCCAGGGCGAGCAGAGCGGGCGGCAGCGGCATGAGCTGACCGCGGACGAGACTGCCGAACCAGCGGGCCATCGTCCCGTCGTCCCGGTTCCGGAGCACGGCCGCCGACGCGGACGGGCCGGCGCCGGGGGGAGGCGCCGGGTTGGCGGGCTGGGCGGCCGCCGATCCGGCTGGCAGGCTCGGGTACTCGGCGGTGTCGGCTAGGTCGGCACTCGCGTCCGCGGCGCCGGCGGGCTCCGGGCGCCGGCCCAGGCCCAGGCGCTCAGCCAGCGTCGGGTAGTCCGCCTGAACCGGGTAGTCGGCCTGGACCGTGAGGTCGGGCCGAACCGGGTGGTCGGCCTGGGCCGGGAGGTCGGCCTGAACCGGGTAGTCGGCTTGGGCCGGGAGGCCGGCCTGAGGCGGGAGGCCGGACTGAGGCGGGAGGCCGGACTGAGGCGGGTAGTCAGGGACCTGGGACTGCGGGCTCGGCCCGGGGGACCCCGGCAGCTGCGGCTCGGCGGCCAGCTCAGCGTCCCACTCGTCCTGATCGGCGAGCTCCGCGTCCGTCGCCCCGGTGCGGCCGGCCGCACCGGCACCGGCCCTTCCGGTCGTTCCGGCCGGAGCGCTTCGGGCGGCGGGCAGGTCGGCCCCGAAGGTGCCCGGAACACCGCGGGCGGCAGGCGGCTCGGCCGCGAAGGTGCCAGGAGCCCCGCGGGCGCGGGACGGCTCGGCCCCGAAGGTGCCCGGAACGCTGCGGGCGGCGGGCGGCTCGGCCCCGAGGGAACCCGGCGCGCTGGCCTTGGCGGCGTCGGCGAGCGGGCCGCTGGGCGGGTCGTCGTCCAGGATCCCGCCGTCCGGCCAGCCGTCATCAGCCCAGTCGTAGACGGCATCGTCCGCGAGCCCCGGCCCGGGCCCGGCTCCGGTCCCGGACGTGGCGGCGGGCGCGCCGCGGCCCGGCGGGCCGCCGGGGATGCGCGGGGCCGGGTCAGCGGCGTGGCGGGCCGGGTCGCCGGCGTGCTGAGCCGGGTCGCCGGCGTGCCGGGCCGGGTCGGCGGCGTGGCGGGCCGGGTCGGCGGCGTGCCGGGCCGGGTCACCGGCGTGCTTAGCCGGGTCGGCCTCGCCGGCGTGGGCTAGGCCGAGCGTGGCCTCGGGCGCGGGCTCGCTGGCGAGGGCCGCGTTCTCGAACGCCGCGGTGGCGTTGAGCTCGGTGGCGTAGGCGGCGCGGCCAGGATGCGAGTCGGCCGCCGCCGCCGACGGCATGCCGCGATCAGCCGGCGCCGGTGCCGACGGAGCGCCGCGATCAGCCGGCGCCGACGGAGCGTCGCGATCAGAGGCCGCCGGTTCAGGCGCCGCGTGATCCGGCCCGGCCAGCTCAGGGATAGGAAGGTCAGCGATGCTGCCGAGCCGCTTGCCGGGCCGGGGCGGCTCCGGGGGCGTCCCGGACGGCGCCGGGGCCGCGCGCAGCACGGGGATCTGCGGGTCGTCAGGCGGCGAGTCGGGCGCGCCGGGCGCGCCGGCCGGCCGGGCGGGCTGGAGCAGTAGCGCCAGGCCGCCCGGTTCCGGCCCCGGCCCGGCCGCTTCCCGGTCAGCCTGATCACCCTGCTCCGCCTTGCGGTCCCGGCGCCGGGCCGCGGTTCGGCTCCCGATCCCGTAGCCGACTCCGATGATGCCCCAGTCGAGCAGCCCGACCAGGGTGGGCTGGGCCCCGAAGATCGGCGCGGCCAGGGCGATCAGCAGGACCCGCCCGCCGGGGGGCATGCCCAGCGCGGTCAGCAGGACCCGGCCGGCCATGGCGCCGAGCCCCGGCGGCTCCGGCTCCCCGTCGTCCCCCGGGCCGCCGCGGCGCGGGAGATCGCCGTGCGGCGGCAGGTCGTCGTGCGGCGGAGCGGGAGCCGTGCTGGGGTCAGGCGCAGCCCCGTCGGGCGGCACGACGTCAGGGGCAGTCCCCTCCCAGGCCGGCACGTCCGGGATCGTGTCCTCGACCCCGGTGCCCGTCGGGCCAGCGCGAGCCGGCGCAGGGCGGCCCGACGCCGCCGCGGGCCGTCCCACGGCGCTGCACACGGTCATCGTGTCGCAGACCGCGGTCAGTCCCAGCACCGCGATGGTCAGCGGCCACACTCCGTGCCAGCCCTCGACCGCCGCCCCGAGGGCCAGGCCGACCAAGACGGCGTATTCCGACAGCCGCGTGCCCAGCATGGCCAGCCACCCCGAGCGGGCGGCTCCGGTCCCGGCCACCAGGCCGGCCGGGATGCTGACCCCCGCCACCTCGGCGGCCGCGGCCGCGCCAGCAGCACCGGCGACGCTGGAGTCCGCGGGCTGGAGCTCGGGCGGGATCAGGAACTCGCGCGACCCGAGCGCCACCAGGTAGCCGACGGCCAGCGCAATCGCCCCGTACAGGTTCCCGGCCCGGGTCCCCGCGGAGAACCACCCGGCCGCGCAGATTCCGAAGATGAGCGAGATGCCGGCGGCCGACGCCGGGGCCAGCGACTGCCGGTCAGCCCAGTCCGCGATCCGGTCGTATATGCGGTCCAGGGCCACCGCGACGGCGGCCACCGCACCCACGGCGGCGCTGGGGACCGGGACGGCCTCGGGGCTGGCCGGTATTCCGCCGATCACGCCATCGGCGGCACCATCGGCCGATCGGTCGGCCGGCCCGTTCAGCCCAGCGCCGATCGGATCCTCCGTAAGGTACGCCTGGCGGCCACGCCGACCGCCCTATTGCGCTCGTTCCCAGCTGCGCTCACGTCACTCATGTGCCCGCTAGTTTCATTGGTGGCACCGACATTCCGGATGTCGCCTGTTGTGGGAGCCCTGCTCACCGTCCGGCTGGCCCGGCCGAGGCCGGGCGTGTCATGGACCATGGCTCAGCGATCACCGGCCGGGCCGGCCGCAGGCCGTTGGCGACCATTCGGTGTCAGCCAATTACCGAGCGTACTGCCGTACGGTCGATGACCCAGCGTAGATACCCGGTCACCAGCCGGTCGCAACCCGGGGACCGGATCCCGCGCCGGCCGCGGTGGCCGGACTTCGCGCGGCCCGCGGTGGGACTGGGCGCGGGCCGGCGGAAGAGCCAGGCCTAGCCGTGGGACAGCGGCGGGACTGGCCACGGGCCGGCCGCGGGACTGGCCGCGGGCCGGCGGCGGGACTGGGCGCGGGCCACCGGCAACCGGCCGGTAGGGTCCGCTCATGCGGACGGTTGCGGTGGTGCTGGCCGGCGGCAGCGGACGCCGGTTCGGCGGGAGCATGCCCAAGCAGCTGCAGCTGCTGGCGGGCCGGACTCTCGTTGAGCACTGCGTGGCGGCGTTCGACGCGGCACCGGAGATCGACGAGGTCCTGGTCGTCATCGGCGCGGAGTTCGTGGCCGAGACGGCGGCGGAGCTGGGGCAGTACCGCAAGCTCATCGGGGTCGTCCCGGGCGGGTCGGCCCGCTCTGACTCGACCCGCCAGGCGATCGCGGCCCTGGGCGGCCGGCCCGCCGGCGGCCCGATGCCCGGCCCGGCCGGCGCTGACGGAGATGGCGGCGCCGACGGCGGCGGCGAACCCGACCGCAACGTGCTCTTCCATGACGCGGCGCGGCCCCTGGTCGATCAGCGGATCATCGCCGACTGCGTTGCCGCACTGGCCCAGTGGCAGGCCATCGGGGTGGTCGTGCCCTCGACGGACACCATCGTGGAGGTGGCCGACGGGGTGCTCGGCCAGGTCCTCCCGCGGGAATCGCTGGCCCGGTGCCAGACCCCCCAGGGCTTCCGGCTGTCCGTCATCGCCCGTGCCCATGAGCTGGCGGCGGCTGACCCGGACTTCGGCAACGCGACCGATGACTGCGGCGTCGTCCGCCGCTACCTGCCGCAGGTACCGATCGGCGCGGTCACCGGCAGCGAGCGCAACATCAAGGTCACCTACCCCGGCGACCTGGAGCTGGCCGACCTTTTCCTCCGTCAGTCGGCGCGGCACAATTCATGACCTGTACACGCTAATCCGGAGAATCCCCGGAATAAGCAGTCACCATAGTCAGCAAATGCCGGATTGTGGCGGTTATATGCGCTAACTGGACCTCAATTGCTCTGGCCGATTAACGCGGTAATGGCACCGCCGTGCAATAAGGTAACCCGGAGTCCGATTAGCGGCAGCGACGCGTGGCAGGCGAACGTACCTCAGGGAGGGCATGTCATGAAAGGCATCCTGGCTGGCACCGCAGTGCTGGCCAGCGGACTCGCCTGGCTCGCCGGCCCGCCCGCCACCGCCGCCGCCGCCGCGGCCCCGCGGCCGGCGCAATTACCGACGACGAAGATTGCCGTCGCCGCGGCCAGCGGCAGCCGCGTCTACGACGGCGTGGGCGCCATTCTGGGCGGCGGTGGCAACGCCCGTTACCTGCTGGACTACCCGGCGCGGCAGCGCAGCCAGATCCTGGATTACCTATTCAAGCCGGGCTACGGGGCGTCACTGCAGCTGCTCAAGCTGGAAATCGGCGGCGACGCCAACTCGAGCGACGGCTCCGAGCCGAGCGTCGAGCACACCGCCGGGCACGTGAACTGCCACGCGGGCTACGAACTCTCCATCGCCAGCCGGGCGGTGGCCCTGAACCCGCACCTCAAGCTCTACGGCCTCCAGTGGACGGCCCCGCGCCTGGTCAAGGCCGGCACGGCCGCGCACTTCACTGACCGGGACATCAGCTACCTGCTGAGCTGGCTCGGCTGCGCCCGGCGGCGCGGCCTGACGATCAGCTACCTCGGCGGCTGGAACGAGACCGACAACGGCACCCACGCGGCCTGGTTCCGCCGGCTCCGGCAGGCGCTCAACGCGCATGGCTACCGGGGGGTCCAGCTCATCGCGGCGGACTCCTCCGGTAAGGCTGGCTGGCATTACGTCCGCGACACCACCATCCCGATTCTGGGCACGCACGACGTCTGCGGCTTCCCGACCGGCATCGCCGGCCCGGCCACGCGGTGCGCGTCACCGTGGTCGATAGGCCGGCCCACGGGCCAGAAGCTGTGGGCCAGCGAGCTCGGGGCGATGGACGCGGGCGCGCAGCCCGGCTGCACGGCGCCGTGCGCCCCGGCCATGGACCGCGCCGCCGTCCGCGGCTACGTGGACGCCCGCCTGACCGGCTTCCTGGAGTGGCCGGTCCTCGACGCGATGCCGCCGGGCCTGCCGTACGAGAACCGCGGCCTGGTGACGGCCGACCAGCCGTGGGCGGGCAGCTACCGGGTCAATGCGATGACGTGGGCCATCGCCCAGCTGACCCAGTTCGCCCAGCCCCCGAGCGGCTCGACCCGCTGGCGCTACATCAATCAGGGCAGCGGGTTCCTGCAGCACAACCGGGCTGACGGGTCCTACGTCAGCCTGGTCCGCGACTCCGGCCGGCGGGGCACGGCCTGGAGCACCATCATCGAGGCCACCACCGCGACCGCGACCCAGCGGGCGGTCTTCCACGTGACCGGCGGCGATCACCTGGCCGGCCGGGTCGTGCACGTGTGGGCCAGCAACCTGTCCACCAACGGGTCCGGCGGCCCGGCCCAGTGGTTCGTCCGCCAGCGCAGCATCCGGCCGTCCCGGTCCGGCCGCTTCAGCCTGGCCATCCGGCCGGGCTGGGTGTACTCGCTGACCACCACGAGCGGCCAGGGCCACGGCCGCGCGGCCGGCCGGCCCGCCGCGCCGCTGCGGCTCCCCCTGACCGAGAGCCTGGCCAGCTCCGGGGCGGCCGGGCGGGCCGACAACGAGCCGCCGTACCTGGCCGCGCAGGACGGCGCGTTCGAGCTGGCGCGCTGCCGGGTGCCGGACCGGGGCATCCGCACCTGCACCGAGCAGGAGGCGGTGGCCACGCCCTCGTTCTGGCACGACGCTGGCGCGCCGGCTGCGACGCATTACCCGTACGCCATCATCGGCGACGCCGACTGGCAGGACTACACGGTGAGCACCGACGTGCTGCTGCCGCGCGCGGGCAGCTCCGCCGGGCTGATCGGGCGGTTCAGCTGCCGTCGGGGCGTGCCCAACGTGGGCCAGTTCGACGGGTACGTGTTCAGCGTCAGCGGCACCGGCCGGTGGGCCCTGACCCGGAACGCCAACGGGGCGCAGGACCACGTCTCACCGGCCTGCCCGTCCCCGCCGGCCGACCCGGCCGCGCGCCGGGTCCTGGCCTCCGGCCAGCTGGCCCGGCCGCTCGGCACCGGCACCTGGCACCGGTTGTCGCTGTCCATGTCCGGCGCCGCGATCACCGCGTCCGTCGGCGGCACAACCGTCGCGACGGTATCGGACCCGACCTGGACCACGGGCCTGGCAGGCATCGCGGCCGGCCCGTTCACCGCCCAGTGGCCGCACGTCCAGTACAGCCACCTGTCAGTCACCCACAGTTAGCGCAGGGAGGGCAGCCCTCGGAAGCGAGCGCGGGCGGCCCACGCCGCTCCGAATCCATGATCGTGGGAAGATCACTCACATCCTGGTGTGAGCACTCTTCCCACGATCATGGGCAAGCCCCGACCGAGCGCCGGCCTTCCGCCTCACCCGCCCCCTGCGCCCGCCCGCCGCATGACCAGGCCGCACCCGAGCCTGCCGCCCTCACGCCCGGCCGCCCTCACGCCCGGCCGCCGTCACGCCCGGACGCTGTCCTGCATGGCTCCGGCCTCCGGCCGGCCCGTCTGGACCCAGCCCTCCGGCTGCGCCTCGGCGCGCCCCGCCACGTCCGGCAACCCGGCCGGCCGCCCGGACCGGCGGCCGCCGCGTCCCCAGATCCCGCCCAGCCACGAGCCGCCCAGCCGCCGCCCATCTCCGGCTCGCCGTCGCCCGGCCCCGGCCGTCCGTCGCCCATCCGCCGCCAGCCCGGCGTCATCCTGTCCCGTCACCCGGCCGTGCGGGACCAGCCGCCGCGGGCTGGTCAGGAAGCCTGCGCCCCAGGCCAGGTGCATCGTGGCCAGCGCGGCCGGGAGCCGGGCCGCCACCGACGGCCGCAGCTGCCGGGCCGCAGACGCGCTGACGGCCAGCACCCCGGCCCCGTAGGCGGCCGGCGCGACCAGCCCGGCCAGCGCGGCCAGCGGCCACGACCCGCGCGCCCCCGCCGCCAGCGCGGCCAGGCCAGCCGCGCCCGCCAAGGACCCGGCGGCGATCACCGCCGTGGCCGCCGGCGGGGCCAGGTACCGCAGGTTGTTGGTGCCGGGATGCTGGCGGCCGACGACCCGGCGCCACCGCCCGTAGTGAAAGTACTGCCGGCCGAGCGCGGCCGCGCTGTCCCGCGGCCGGTAGGTGACCTGCATGCCGGGGTGGAACCAGATCACGCCGCCGGACTGGCGGATCCGGTGATTCAGCTCCCAGTCCTCGGCCCGGAGGTACTCCTCGTCATAGCCGCCCACCCGCTCGATCGCCGACCGGCGGAACACGCCCAGGTACACCGTGTCCACCGGGCCGGGGCGGCCGCCGGTGTGGAACCGGGACGACCCGACGCCGAACCGCGACGTCATGGCCCAGGCCACGGCCTGCTGGAACGGGGTTACCCCCTCCGCCGCCATCATCCCGCCGACGTTGGCCGCACCGGTCACGGAGAGTGTCATCACGGCCAGTCTCAGGTAGCCGGGCGGCAGCAGCGCGTGCCCGTCGACCCGGGCGATGACCGAGTGCCGGGCCGCCTTGATCGCGGTGTTGACCCCGGCCGGGATCTTCCCGCTCGGGTTGTCGACCGTGATCACGCGCGGGTCGTCGGCCGCGAGCTGCTCGGCCACCCGCGTCGTTCCGTCCCTGGATGGCCCGAGCGCGAGGATCAGCTCTAACTCGGCCGGATAGTCCTGGGCCAGGATGCGGCGCACCGATTCCGCCAGGTAACGCTCCTCGTTGAGGACGGGCATTACCACGGAGATTGGCTCGATTGTAGTGGTTTGATCACCCTGAGTAATCATAACCAGGGAACAGTACCGCCCCGGGCAGCCCGCTGGCGGCCACAGGGCGGTACTGGTTTCCCAGGTCAGGGCATATGCGTCAGAGGGTGGCGTCCTCCAGCATCTCGGTCACGAGTGCCGCAATCTGTGACCTCTCGGAGCGGACCAGCGTCACGTGCGCGAACAGCGGGTGGCCCTTGAGCTTCTCGATGACGGCCACCACGCCGTCATGCCGGCCGACCCGGAGGTTGTCCCGTTGGGCGATGTCGTGGGTCAGCACGACCCGCGAGCCGGCCCCGATCCGGGACAGCACGGTCAGCAGGACGCCGCGCTCCAGCGACTGCGCCTCATCGACGATGACGAACGAGTCGTGCAGCGACCGCCCCCGGATGTGGGTCAGCGGGAGCACTTCCAGCATGTCCCGGGCCAGCACCTCCTCAATGACGGACTGTGAGGTAAGCGCGCCCAGGGTGTCGTAGACGGCCTGCGCCCACGGGCCCATCTTGTCCGACTCGGAGCCGGGCAGGTAGCCGAGCTCCTGGCCGCCGACCGCGTACAGCGGCCGGAACACGACCACCTTGCGGTGCTGCTTGCGCTCCATGACCGCTTCCAGGCCCGCGCACAGGGCCAGCGCCGACTTGCCGGTACCGGCCCGGCCGCCCAGGGAGACGATGCCGACCTCCTGGTCCAGCAGC
>DASYBB010000002.1:0-1900 GCA_036501025.1 Streptosporangiaceae bacterium | reverse complement strand
CGGGCGAAGCCCTCGGCCAGGGCGGCGGCGTAGAAGTCGTTCATCGCCGGCGAGAAGAAGATGACGTTCCAGCCGTCGGCGATCTCGGCGGCCAGGGCCACGTTCTTGGGGCCCTCCGCGCCCAGGTAGACCGGGATCTCGGTGCGGTACGGGTGCAGGATCGACCGCAGCGGCTTGCCCAGGCCGGTGCCCCCACCGCGGTCGGCTGACAGCGGGAGCTGGTAGTGCTTCCCGTCGTAGCTGACCGGCTCGCGGCGCGCGATGACCTGGCGGACGATGTCGATGTACTCCCGGGTCCGCTCCAGCGGCCGGGGATACGGCTCGCCGTACCACCCCTCCACCACCTGGGGGTTGCTGGTACCGATGCCGAGCAGCACCCGGCCCTGGGTGAGGTGGTCCATGGTCATCGCGGTCATGGCCAGGGTGACCGGCGGCCGGGCGGACAGCTGGGAGACCGCCGTGCCGAGCTTGATCCGCGAGGTGCGCGAACCCCACCAGGCCAGCGGGGTCCAGGCGTCGCTGCCGTAGGCCTCGGCCGTCCAGATCTGGTCGATCCCGGTGCGTTCGGCCGCCTCGAACAGGTCCGCGGCGCCGGGCGGCGGGCCGGCTGACCAGTAGCCGGCCGAGACGCTGATCCTCATCGGACCATCATCGCAGCCATGTCAGCGGAGCCCGTTCAGGCGGTCGAGGACCTCGGCGGTCTCCCGGGTGAGTTCGGCCATCACGTCGGCGACCGGCCTGATCTCGGTCATCCGGCCGACGATCTGCCCGGCCGGCATCGGCACCACGTCCGGCTGCCCGGACCGCATCAGGCGCTGATGCGCCTCGCTGACCAGCAGGTTCTGCAGCGGCATGCGGAGCGGGTCGGGGGCGCCTTCCTGCTCCCAGGCGTCGGTCCACCTGTTCTTGAGCAGCCGGGCCGGCTTGCCGCTGTAGATCCGGGACCGGGTCGTGTCCGAGGACGTGGCCGCCAGCAGCGCCTGCTGGACCGCGGGGGCCGTGGACAGCTGCTGGTACTCACTCGTGGTCAGCCAGGCCGAACCCATCCAGGCCCCGACCGCGCCCAGGGCGAGCGCCGCCGCGACCTGGCGGCCGCAGCCGATCCCGCCCGCGGCGAGCACCGGGACTCTGCTGGCTCCCGGGGGGACGACCCTGCTGGCCTGGCCGCCTGCGGCGGCGGGCCCGCGCCCCCCCGGAGCAAGGGAGCCGACCGCGTCGACGATCTCCGGGACCAGGACCATAGTGGCGATCTCGCCGGTGTGCCCGCCCGCCTCGTAGCCCTGGGCGACCACGATGTCCACGCCGCTGGCGACCTGCCTGCGGGCGTGCTCCGCCTTCCCGGCCAGCGCGGCCACCAGCATGCCGCGCTCGTGCGCGCTGGCGATGACGTCGGGCGGCGGCGGGCCGAGCGCGTTCGCGATCAGCCGCGCCGGGTGGCCCAGCGCGACCTCGACGTGCTTGCGCGCGACCGAGTGCAGCCAGCCGAGCACGCCGTCGGCGGCCTGCGCGTCGTCCGGGAGCGGCGGCACCCCGAGCCTGAGCAGCGTCTGCTCGACGAAGTCCTTGTGGGTCTGCGGGATCAGCTGGCTGAGGTCCTGCTGCCCGCCCTCGGCCGGGACCCGGGCCGGCATGACCACGTCGATGCCGTACGGGCGGCCGTCGGTGTTCCGGTCCATCCAGTCCAGGACCGTGTCCAGCTCGGCCGGGTCGTTGAACCGGACGCAGCCGAGCACCCCGAGTCCGCCGGCCCGGCTGACCGCGGCCGCGACGTGCTCCGACGGGGTGAATCCGACGATGGGATGCTCGATGCCGAGCAGGTCGCAGAGGGGGGTGTGCACTCGCGGGGGGGTCTGGGGGGGATCAGGGTTTCGTCCCCCCGGGGGTGTACTGTTCATCGGCG
>DASYBB010000001.1:0-17114 GCA_036501025.1 Streptosporangiaceae bacterium | reverse complement strand
GTAGGTCGCGGCGATGACCTCCGGGGCCAGGGACGACCCGCCCATCCCGGCGAGGACGACGTGGTCGACGCCGTCGGCGCGCAGCGCCTCGCGTAGCTCACCGATGCGCTGCACCAGCTCGCGGGACACCGCCGGCGCATCGAGCCAGCCGAGCCTGGTCGCGGCGAGCTCGGCGGCGTCCGGGCCCCACACCGTGGGGTCCTTGGCCGCGATCTTGCCGGCCAGCCCGGGCACCCCGCGCAGGAAGCCGTCCCGGGCTTTGAGCAGGTCGTCGCCAGACGAGGTGACGGTGACCTCCGTCACTTCTTCGACCCGGCGGCGGGACCCTTGGTGTTGACCTCTTTGGCGAGCTTGTCGAGCTGACCCTGGATCGAGTCGATCAGCTCCGACCACGAGGTGTCGAACTTCTCCACCCCTTCGTCCTCGAGGACCTGGACGACGTCGTCGTAGTCAATCCCGAGGGCGGCGAGGTCATCGAGCACCTGCTGCGCTTCGACGTAGTGGGTCGTGACGGTGTCACCGGTGATGACGCCATGGTCGGCGACGGCACGGATCGTCGCCTCGGGCATGGTGTTGACGGTCTGCTTGGCGACCAGGTCGACGACGTACATCGTGTCGTCGAACGACGGGTCCTTGGTGGAGGTCGACGCCCACAGCGGCCGCTGCGGCTTCGCCCCGGCAGCGAGCAAGGCGCGCCAACGATCGGTGTCGAACTTCTCCTGGAAGAGCTTGTAGGCGAGCCGGGCATTGGCGATCGCGGCCTTGCCGCGGAGCGCCTTCGCCTCCTTGGTGCCGATCTTGTCCAGCCGCGCGTCGACCTCGGTGTCCACTCGCGAGATGAAGAACGACGCGACCGAGCCGAGCCGGGACAGGTCGTGACCCGCCGCCCGCGCCCGCTCGAGGCCTGACATGAACGCGTCGATCACCTCGGCGTATCGCTGCAGCGAGAAGATCAGCGTGACGTTGATGCTGATGCCCTCGGCCAGGCAGTCGGCAATCGCGGGCAGCCCCTGCCGGGCGGCCGGGATCTTGATGAACAGGTTGGGCCGGTCGACCAGCCACCACAGCGCCCGGGCCTCGGCGGTCGTGGCCGCCGTGTCGTGCGCGAGCCGCGGGTCGACCTCGATCGACACCCGGCCGTCCACCGCGCCGGTGGCCTCGTAGGCGGGGCGCAGCACGTCGCACGCCCAGCGCACGTCGTAGGTGGTCAGCGAGCGCAGCGCCTCGTGCACGTGGATGCCGCGCGCGGCCAGGTCCTTCAGCTGCGCGTCGTAGGCGTCGCCGGCGGAGATCGCCTTGGCGAAGATGCTGGGGTTGGTCGTGACCCCGGAGACATGGTCATGTGCCGCCAGGTCGGCCAGGCTGCCCGACACGAGCCGCTCCCGGCTCAGGTCATCGAGCCAGATGGAAACCCCGGCCCTGCTCAGCGCGGCCAGCGCGTCAGTCATTGCTGATCTCCTCTCGCCCTCCGCGCCGCCCTGGCAGCAGCGCGCTCGCCGGTCCCGGGCCTGACTCCGTCCATCCTGCCAGGCTGGGGGAGCCGAGCCCAGCCCCGCGCCGCCGCCGCGCGGGCCGACCTGATTTCGTCAGGGCGCGGGCGCGCGGAACACGGCCGACGCGGCGGCGGTGCTGGCCGCCAGCGGCGCGGCGGAGATCAGCAGCGCCAGGCGCATGCCCGGCAGGAACGAGCCGGAGATCAGCGCCCCGAACACCGCCACCGCGAGCGCCCCGCCCGTCTGCCGGCTCGCGTTGAACAGGCCCCCGGCCAGCCCGGCCCGGGCCGCGGGCAGCGCGTCGAGCAGCAGGTACGTGAGGGACGGCAGCGCGAAGCCGAGCCCCGCCCCGGCCGGGAGCATGGCGATCTCGAGGCGGCGCAGCCGGGCACCCCCGATCACGACGCGATGCTGCTCCTGGACCGCGCCGGTGCTCTCAGCCCGGCCGACGCCCCCCGCTGACCAGCGGTCCGCTGGTCCGACTACCTCGCAGAACTTGCCGAGTGGGACGACACCGCAGGTGACGGGCTGCCCTTCACTCCGGGCGGCGGTATGGCCCCTCGTCATCGGTGACCACTGAGACGGCGGAGCCGGCCGCCTGGCGGGACCGGGCGGCGGCGTCCTCGCTGAGCTCGTGGTGCTCCAGGCACCATTCCGTCCACTCCGGCAGCAGCCGCAGTGCCGGGGCGGCGTACTCGGGCGCGTAGCCGTCGCGGATCAGGTGCGCCGCCATCTCGATGCGGTGCGGCGAGCAGGCGTAGAACAAGCGCTCGTCGGGACGCTCATGCGGTCCCCACTCGTCCAGGATGATGCCGGCGGACTCGGTCACGGCCTCCGGGACGTCGCCGTGGCGGGCGGCGAACCAGTCCAGGAACGCATCCCCCGCCTGGTCGTCATCGAACGGGGCTGACGCTCCGCCGGCGTCCGCGGATTCGGTGAGGTCGAGTGCCCTGCGCCGCAGCCGGTAGTACTCCCGGATGAGCTCGCGGGACTCCGACCCCTCCAGCAGGTCCGCCACGCCGGTCAGCAGCGCCGGTCCCAGCAGCCAGGCCGTCATTCCCGCCCCGCACGGCGTCAGGGTGGCGCCCGAGGCGGCGGGGCCGGCCGCATTGCGCCATTCGCCTAGTGCGTCCCCGGCCGAGGCGAAGACGCCGGCACCGACGACGGCGCCGATCCAGCACCAGTCGATGTCCCAGGCATACCAGTGATCCGGGGCGCCCCCGTCGTAGCCGAAGGGGGCAACGAGCAGGAAGCGGCTGCCGTACGCGTCGCACGCCATCAGGGCTTCTCCGGCCAGCTCAGGACCGTCAGCCAGGCGAGCGGGCCCGAGCTCCAGACCGCGCCGATCCAGCAGCCCGGCGATCTTGCGCGTCTCGGGGATCGTCTCGGGCGCCGTCCGGGCCAGCCCGCAGAGCAGCGCCCAGAGCTTCTGCCAGTCATCCGAGCCCTGGCCGAGCTCCGCGCGCAGTTCCCGCCCGGCCTGCTCGGCCAGGACCCGGAGCCACCGGACGGGATCAAGGCCGGTCCCCGGCGACTGAAGCCGGTCATAGAACTCGTCGCCCACAATCTGGCCGGCTTGCGTCTCCAGGTCGACCAGGCGAGACGGCCAGCTGAGAGCGCGGGCGCGGGCGAGAATGCGCGCGTGGGACTCCGGCCACCACTCTGCGGGCGACGCGCCGCCGGCCAGGCTGGAGGCCAGCTCCTGGAGCACCGCCCAGTCCGTGCCCGCCTGCGTCCCGCGGGCCCGCCGCTCCGCCAGCTGCTGGGCGCGGCGCTGCGGGTTGCCGCTGAGGCCCTGCGGATGAGTCTTGCGCGGACGGGATTTGCGCTTCTTTGGCGACACGCCCGGCAGCGTAGCGGCTCCGGCGGTCACGGCACCGGGCCGTCGCGGTACTGCCCGGCCAGCCACCGTTCCTCGTCGGTCAGGCCGGATCCCCGGACGGGCGTGACCAGCGTCCAGTGCTCGCCGGCCGGGCACCACTGCAGCCGGAACCAGCCGAGGTGGATGGCCTTGGCCGACAGCCCGGGGATCCATGCCGTCGTGAACAGGTGGCCCGCCAGGCACCGCACGATGACGTCGGCGCCGACGCCGCGGCCGCGCCGTCCGGCCCAGGCCACCGCGGCCAGCAGCGCCATCACCAGGATGAGCGGTGCCAGCTCAAGCATCCCGCTACGCGTCCCGCCGGCTGATCACGACGCCGGCGGCCACCAGCACGATCGCCGGCCAGGCGACCAGGACGACCAGGGACAGCCCCGGCGCGAGCAGCCCCCGCTGCGGGTGCAGCGCCACCACCTGGTAGGCGGCCAGCGCGACGGTGAACCGGCCGACCCGGTCATCCCACGGCGACGGCAGCAGCAGGCACGCCAGGCTGAGCAGGTAGACGAGCCCGACCAGGGCCGCCACCGCCCCCGCGACGTGCCGGAGGATCGCGCCGAGCCCGAGGCCCATCAGGGCGCTGACCGCCAGCAGGATGCCCGCCGCCAGCACGGCGCCGGTCACGCCGGGCTGGGACAGCGACAGGCCGCGGTGGTGCCCGGCCAGGAGAGCCTGGGTCAGCAGGAACGCCGCGAAGGCGAGCACCTCGCCCGCGATCAGCGCGGCCGCCCCCGTCACCGCCGACTTGGCCGCGAGCACGGCCCACCGCCGCGGCACCGCGGCATAGGTGGTGCGGACCAGCCCGGTCGAGTATTCGGAGGTGAAGGCCAGGATCCCCAGAACGCCGGCCGGCAGGACGGCGTACTCCGCGTAGCCGAGAAAGCTCTGGTTCAGGGCCGTGATCGGCCCGCCCGCCGGTGGCGGCGGCCCGGACCCGGCCACGCCGCCGACCAGGGCGGCGGAGCCGACCGTGACGATGGCCACGCTCAGCAGCGTCCACCGGTTCGAGCGCACCGACCGCAGCTTGGTCCACTCCGAGATCAGGATGTCGCGCCCGCGGACGATGGCGGGCGGCACGGCCGCGGGGGCCCGGGTGACGGTCATGACGCGGCCCTCCCGGCGCGGTAGTCGACGCTGTCCCCGGTGAGATCCAGGTAGGCCTGCTCCAGCGACGCGTGCCGCGGGATCAGCTCGTGCACGGCGATGCCGTGCGCCGCGGCCAGGTCGCCGATGGCGCCCGGCTCCAGCCCGGTCACGGCCAGGCCGCCGCCGGCCTCCGGCGCGACGGCGGCGCCCGCGGCGGTCAGCAGCCCGGCCAGCTGGCCGGCGCCGGGGGACCGGACCAGGACGTCCCGGCGCGCGCTGGCGTCGACGAACTGACCGGTGGGCGTGTCGGCCAGCAGCCGGCCGCGCCCGATGATGATCAGGCGGTCGGCGGTCAGCGCCATCTCGCTCATCAGGTGGCTGGACACCAGCAGGGTGCGGCCCTCGGCGGCCAGCGACTTGAACAGCAGCCGGATCCACTGGATCCCCTCGGGGTCCAGCCCGTTGGCCGGCTCGTCCAGCAGCAGGACCGGGGGATCGCCCAGCAGCGCCACGGCGATGCCGAGCCGCTGCCGCATGCCGAGCGAGAAGCCCTTGACCCGCCGGCCCGCGACCGCCTCCAGCCCGGTCAGCTGCAGCAGCTCGGTGACCCGCCGGCGCCCGATCCCGTTGCTCTGCGCGATCGAGAGCAGGTGGAACCAGGCCGTCCGGCCGCCGTGCACGGCGTTCGCGTCCAGCAGCGATCCGACCTGGTGCAGCGGGCGGACGATCCCGGCGTAACGATGGCCCTGGACGCGGGCCGTGCCCGAGGTAGGCGCGTCCAGGCCCAGGATGATCCGCATGGTCGTGGTCTTCCCGGCGCCGTTCGGCCCGAGGAAGCCGGTCACGTGCCCGGGCCGGACCGTGAAGCTGAGCCCGTCCACCGCGGTGACCGCTCCGAAGCGCTTGGCCAGCTGGTCCACCTCGATCATGACGACGCTCCCCAGGCCCGCAGGACGCGCTCGTTCACGGGGTCCAGCGATGTCGCGGTGCTGGTCATCATGACCCGCGCGTGCCGGTCCCGGATGCGGACCAGGACCGCCGCGGTGGCCCCGGCCTGCGCCCCGGCGTGCAGGGCGATGTCGCCGCGCGGGCTGATGATCCAGCCCAGGCCCGCCCGCGGCTGGCCGGGCCCGGCGCTGGCCTGGGGGGTGAGCGCCTCGTCGGCGAGCGCGGCGGGCAGCAGCGCGGACCAGCCGGCGGCGAGCCGGGCCAGGTCGGCGGGCGGCGCCCACAGCCCGCCCGCCGCGGGCAGGGCCGAGATCATCTCGCCGACCGGGGCGAGGGCACCGTCGCGGGTCACGCTGTACCCGGTGGCGGCGCCAGGACCGATGTCCGCCGGGCGGGCGGGGAACGACGAGCCGTGCATTCCGAGCGGCTCCAGGATGAGGCGGGTGACGGCGCTGGCGTAGGGCGACCCGGTGACGTCGGCGATGAGCTGGCCGAGCGCGGCGTAGCCGCCGTTGCTGGGCTGGACCGCCCCGCGCGGGCCGTCTGCGGCCAGGACCGGCCCGGTCAGCGCCACCAGCTCCGTCACGCTGTCGGTCATCATGCCGGCGGCCGCCGGGCTGTTCACCCCGGCGGTGTGGCTGAGCAGCTGGCGGACGGTGATGGAGTCGTCGGCGAGGCGGACCGTGCGCAGGTGGTCGTTGGCGCTGGCGTCGAGGGCGAGCGCGCCGTCGGCGACCAGCCGCAGCACCGCGGTGGCGGTGACCAGCGCGGTGGCGCCGGTGGCCGGGAACCGGTGGCCGGGACCCAGGAGCTCGGCCCGCTCCAGGTCCGCCCAGCCCTGGGCGACCACGAAGCCCGTTCCGCCCGGCTCACCGCCGGCCAGCGCCAGCGCGGGCAGTGCCAGCTCGGCGAAGGCCTCGTCCGCGACGGCGGTCAGGCCCGCGGGGACCGCGCCCTCGGTGCGGGCGGGCGGCGGGGCCGCCACCCTCGGGTCCGTGATCCGGGCCGGCGCGGGAGCCGCCTGCAGCGCGGTGAGCCGGTACGGCGGGTCCGCGGCCGCCGCCGCGAGGACTTCGAGGCCGCCGACCCGGACGTGGGCCTGCAGCGGCAGCTGGCCGATGACGGCGAGGTCCTCCCGCAGGTCCGCGGCCACGCCGGCGATCGAGGTGATCAGCGCGCCGGCCGGCAGCGCGGCCAGGAAGCGGTCATCGAAGTGCTGCGCCAGCTCGTCGTCGCCGGGCGGCGCCCAGCCGGCGGAGCCGGCGTCCCGGAACCGGGCGATGACCCAGTTCAGCTGGGCCAGCGCGTGGCCCTCCTGCGGCGGGGGAGCGGAGATGAGCTGCCGAAGCGCCGCCCAGCTCGGCTGGCCGTGCTCGCGGGCAATGGCCGCCTGCGCATCGTGCAGGGCGGGGAACTCGCCGGCCGACTGGCGGCGTCTCGCCTCGAGCTGCAGGTAGCGCAGGCTCGGCCGGGTCGGCAGTGAACGTGACGCATCAGGCATGGCAGCCCTTCCCTCGCGCCCGGGGTCCGCTGCATCGGGCAGGAAAGACTGGAGGTCATGCGGCCGTGCCATCCGGTGAGCTTGCAGCACTTCCTGCGGACTAGGGGCGGCCGGAACCACCGCCTCGAACGGTACTCCTCCGGCCGCGCTCCCGCACCCGCCCGCCGGGGGAACGCGCCCGCGCTCATCCGCTTGACCGGTACCTGGGTACGGGGGCTTTCTCGTGTTTCCGAGTTAGGCAGCCTCGGCCTTGCTGGTCAACGTGCCGTCGGTGATTTGTGCCGGGTGGTTCTGACTTGGGCTGATGCTGTTAATTCGGGCGGCGAGAAGCTCGCCGCGGAGGGCGGCGTGCATGTCGGTCGGCGCGGGGGTGGCCTTGGTCCGGTACCAGGGGCAGCGGCTGCGGCGGCCGGCGATCGCGGCGGCGGGGTCGCAGGAGATGGCGTACCAGACGATCATCAGGGACTGGGTGAGGAACGCGAACGGGACGGGTGCACTCGACGGCTTTCTCCGTGCGGTTGCAGGCGTCGCCGGCGCCGGTGAGCTGCTTCCCGGTCGCGTTGGCTGGAGGCCTGCACGTGCCCGGTCTTGCCGTAGGCGCGGATGACGGTGTCCTGCCAGCCGGCGGTCTTCGCGGCGTCGGCGCAGGTGCCGATCCGGTCTCCTTTCTCCCTCGGCCGGCCCCGGTTCCCGGTCGGCGGGGGCTTCGGCCCGGACAGGACCGCGTTGGACGGCAGCCGCGTCGTCCACGTGGTCCCCTCGATGACCAGGGATTCCCCGTGGAAGGCGCAGTCCCCGGTGCCGTGCACCGCCCGGCCCGGGAACGCCCAGGCCAGCACTTTGAGCAGCCGGGCGGCGAGCTCGGGCTGGGAGGCGGTGCCCTTGCCGCGCCGCAGCCGGAACAGCACCGGCAGCGCCGCCGGCGACGGGCAGCACGGCAGCTTCACGACCAGCGCCGCGATCACCCAGGTGTTGCCGTCGGCGGTCTTCTTCCCGCCCTGCGCGGCCCCGTCATAGGCCCACCGGGCCTGGAACACGTGCTTCCCCCACCGCCGGAAGAAGGTCCCGTCGGTCGCCACGGTCAGCGGATCATGGTCGCTGACCAGGTATTTCACGATCAGCCGCGCGACCGCCAGGCCCAGGGCATCCGGATCCCATTTCGCAGCGGCGAAGAACCAGCACGCCGGCCGCCACTGCTGCCCGAGCCCCGCCGCGGCCGCCATCCCGGTCACCGTGCCCCGGTCGGCCAGGATCAGCCCGCACGCCAGCGCCATGAACAAGCGGTGCGTCGAGCGGCGCGCGAACACCGGCGCCCAGCTCTCCCAGCAGGTCCCGCCACTGCGGCGGCATAGGCAGCCTCTCAGGAGGCAGCATCAGCGGACACTCCGGGGTCTTGTCGTCACCGGGGCGCGGTCCCAGCCCGTTGTCACCGGGGCGGCGCAGGTTGCTGCGACACTCCGCCAGAGGCGGGCAGGCGGCACGGCATAAACGTGCGGCCGGCTTCAGCACTTGGCTGCTGTAGGCCCGTCAGGCCGGGCCTTTGCGCCCCACGAGATGAAAGACGCGGCTGAGCTGGCGGTAGGGGTCTCGGCGGCTGGCTTCGAGTTCGACCGCGGCCGTTGCCGCGACCTGCTTCGAATCGCCCGGGTCGAGTTCGGCTCCGCTGAACTCGAGCCAGTCGACGAACAGCCAGACCCCGTACCACCGCACTGGCTCGACGCCCCGGCTTTGGAGGAGCTCGCTGACTTCCTCCACCGTGTCGGCCCGCCCCCGCACGCCCAGCACCCCGATCCCGGTTGCGGTGTCGAACGCCGCCAGGGCGTCGCCCCAGCGCCGTTCCAGGGCCGGCTGCACCGCCGTCGCTTTGGCGTTGCCCGTCATGATCGACACGACGCCGCCGGCGGCTGCGCACCGGCACAGCTGGCTGACCAGCGGCCCGGGGTCCTCAAGGTACCCGAGCACGCCGTGGCACAGGACGGCGGCAAAGCGCCGGCCGCCCGTCGCCTCGTCGGCGTTCTCGCCGTCGCCCTGCACGAGCGTCACCCGTCGCCGGGCATCGGCGGGCAGCCGGGCCAGGCGCTGCCGGGCCTTGTCCAGCATCGCCGGCGAGGAGTCAAGCAGCGTCACGTCGTAGCCGGCCTGGGCCAGCGGGAACGACTGGTGGCCCGCGCCGCCGCCGACGTCGAGCACCGGCGCCGGGGGCGGCACCAGGTGCGCCAGCAGGTGCTGGTGCATCACGTAGGTGCGCACATACCCCTTCACCGAGGCGTAAGCGTCGTCGGCGAACCGTCCGGCCAGGCTGGCCCAGATGTCATCGCTCACGGCACTAAGGTACCAGTTAGTAGTTAGTAAGTAGTAACCTGGTCATCGTGGCCGGGCGTATGAGCGGACCAGAACGGCGCTCCCAGGTACTGGGGATCGCCGCCGGCGAGTTCGCGGATCACGGGCTGCATGGTGCGTCGACCGAGGCGATAGCGCGCGAGGCGGGCATCACGCAGGCCTACGTGTTCCGGATGTTCGGGACCAAGAAGGCGCTGTTCCTGGAGCTGATCGGCGCGGCCTTCGACCGTTTCAGCGACGGCATGGCGCAAGCCGCCGCCGGCGCACGGGGCCTTGACGCGCTGGCGCTGATGGGCGCGCAGTACTACGAGCTGCTGGCCGACCGGACCACACTGCTGCTGCAGCTGCAAGGGTTTGCCGCCTGCGGCGACAGCGACGTCCGCGACCTGGTACGGGCGCGGCTCGCCTGCATGTGGGACACGGTCGCCGGCACGACAGGCGCTGACCCGGTGACGGTGAAGACGTTCCTCGCCTTCGGCATGCTGCTGAACAACGTGGCCGCCCTCGATGCCGGCGAGCTGGATGAGCCCTGGGCCAAAGGGGTGCGCACCCGTATCCACGCGGGGCTGTTCGAGCACATCACCGCCGGCACCAACGGGTGAAACCGGCCACCACGGCCGGGTCCGCCCGGCAGATCCCATCTGCCGCCTAGGGTTCGCCAGCCGGGAACTCACTCACCGCGAAACTCGGAAACACGAGGGGCTTTGCTTGAGCCGTGAAAATAGGCATCACTGTTGCCCAGCAGGCCACGCTGGAGGCGACCCTCGCGGGCTTCGAGCAGGCCGAGCAGCTCGGCGTCCACGGCGCCTGGTTCTCCCAGCCGCCCGGCGGCTTCGACGCCCTGACGGTCCTGGCGCTGGCCGCCGGGCGGACCCGCAGCGTGCAGCTCGGCACCGCCGCGATCCCGACGTAACCGCGCCATCCCGTCGTGACGGCCCGCGCCGCGCAGACGATCGCGGCGGCCGCGCCGGGCCGCACGATCCTCGGGGTGAGCAGCGGCCATCGCACCTGGATCGAGAACGAGTACGGGCTGGCCTTCGACCGGCCCGTCCGCCACGTCACTGACTGGATCCGCACGGTGCGGCGACTGCTGCGCGGGGAGGCTCTCGCCGCGTCCGACAATCCGTTCCAGCTCAGCGTGCCCGGATCGGACGCCGTCGCGGAAGTGCCGATCGTGCTCGCCGCGACCGGCCCGCAGCTGCTCTTCGCCGGCGGGACGGTCGCTGACGGCATCCTGACCTGGATGGGCGACGAGGCGTACCTGGCCGAGATCGCGGTCCCGGCGGTGACGCGCGGAGCGGCGCGAGCCCAGCGGCCGGTCCCGCCGGTGACTGCGGGCATCCTGGCCTGCGTGTCGGATGACGCCGGGCGGGCGCGCGCGGCGCTGCGGCCGCGGCTGGCCGCCCTGGGCGGGTACGACTCCTACCGGGCCGTCCTGGCGCACGGCACGGCGCCGCGCGAGCCGGCGGATGTCGCCGTCATCGGCACCGAGGACGACGTCCGCGCCGCGTTCGGCCGGCTGGCCGCCGCGGGCGCAGCCGGGGTCACGGCCGTGGTGCTGCCCGACCCGGCCGACCCGGCGGAGTCGGTCCGGCGCGGCCGCCGGCTTCTCGCCGACCTGGCCGCCGAGAGCCCGCCGGGGGAATCGGCGTGAGTCACCCGCACGATTCGGGGGGCGAAGGCAGGCAGCTCACCGCCCCGGCGCAGGTAGCTGCCGCGCCGCTTCCGGTGCTCGGGCCGCGAGCGGCCCTGCGCGCCGGGTCGGCTTGCCCTCGACGTGCTCTCCGGACGCCGCGTGCCCGACCGGCTGCTGCTTGCTTGCCCTGGCCTTACTGCAGCAGCTCTCAGCCCTGGACTCCGGCCAGGGCGAAGAACTCCGCCCGCGAGCGGGCGTCGGTGCGCAGCAGGCCGACCAGGGCCGAGGTGACCGTCGTGGCGCCGAGCGAGCGCACCCCGCGCAGCGTCATGCAGGTGTGCTCGGCTTCGAGCACCACGCCTGCGCCCTTCGGCTGCACCAGGTCGGCCAGGGTGTCGGCCACCTGCTTGGTCAGCCGCTCCTGCGTCTGCGGCCGGGCCGCGAAGTGCTCCACCAGCCGGGCCAGCTTGGACAGGCCGAGGATCCGCTCGCCGGGCAGGTAGCCCACGTGCGCGACGCCGGCGAAGGGCAGCAGGTGATGCTCGCACACCGTCCGGAACGGGATGGCCCGGGCCAGCACCAGCTCGTCGTAGCCCTCGTCGTTGGGAAACGTGGTCAGCCGGAAGGGCTGCGCGTCGAGCAGCTCGGCGTAGGCGCGCGCCATCCGGGCCGGCGTCTCGGCCAGCCCCTCGCCGCGCAGGTCGACGCCCAGCGCGGCGAGAAAGTCCGCCGCGGCCCGCTCGGCGGCGTCCAGGTCGACCCCCGGCTTGTCCGTGGCGATCCGCAAGTGCGGCCGTCCCGGCGTGATGCGGAGCTCCCCGGCTCCGGCCACGACTTCCGCCACCGCGCCGGGGTGGCCGGCGGATCCGTCGTGCGTCGCCCCGTTGTGCGTCGCCCCGTTCTGGGCAGCCCCGTTCTGCGTCGCTCCGTTGTGAGCAGCTCCGTTCTGCGTCGCTCCGTTACCGGGCGTCTGGTGGTCAGTCATGTCGTGCGCGATCGTTTCCGGCATAGCGGTGGTCGCCCCCGTAGGTGAAGGTCGCAGGATGACGGCACTTTTCCCGGTGCTCACCGGGCCGCCGGGGCCGGGGCGGCCTCCGGCTCCCCGGTCGTCGGGGCGGTGGCGATGATCACGCAGCAGTGACCCGGCGCGGGATCGAGGGCGGGCCGCAGCTCGCCGTCGCGGCCCAGGCCCGTCACCAGCCCGTTGATCATCGCCAGGTTCATGCCGCAGACCAGGTCGCGGTGGTCGGAAGCCAGCTGCCGGAACGGGCAGTTCCGCAGCCGGATAACCCCGTCGCTGCCCTGCCGCGGCTCGAATCCGTGCGCCCGCAGCGCCGCCACGGCCCGGTCCGCGCCGCTCGGGTCGGGGCCAGTACTGAAGCCGGGGCCGGCGGCCAGCTCGGGAGCAGCGGCGAGGCCGGCATCTGCAGCCAGGTCAGGGCCTGCAGCCCGGTCCGGGTCTGGAGCCAGGTCTGGGCCTGCAGCCCGGTCTGGGTCTGGAGCCGGGCCGGGGCCAGCGTCGTGGGCGCGGGCGCCGAGGCCGGCGCCGTACTCGCGGGCGGCGGCGCTCAGCGCCGCCCGGCACTCGCCGTCCTGGTCGGCCTCGACGGCAGCAGCCAGCAGGCAGGCCGCAAGCTCGTAGTCGCGGGGCGGCACGGTCACGCTGAACTCAGCCCCGGACCGCTCGTACCGCTTGGCCGGCCGACCGGCCCCCGGTCCCCCTCGGCCCGGGGGCCGCTGGTAAGAAGCTGTCAGCAGGCCCAGTTCGACCAGCTTGTCCAGGTGATATGCAGCCAGCGGACGGCCGATCCCCGCCGCCGCGGCCGCTTCATCGCGCCCGGCCGGATCGCGCCGCCCGGCGACGAAGTCGTACAGCCGGCGGCGAACCGGATCATCGAGACTGCTCAGCGCGGCCAGTCCTGCCTCCCTGCGCTCCATCCCTCCATTCTAACACTAGCAAGATTTAGCTAAATGCGGTGAACTTCAAAGCTACCCAAAGCTAGGCAAGCACTCACATAGCACCATGTCCAGACAATTCGCCCCACGGGACCCGAACAACTCACGCCGTTCCCTGCTGGTGACGAAACGTAGCGGCAAGCGGCCCCTCCGGCCGCCGGGAGCGACGCCGATCATGATCATGGGAGAGCTACTCACACCCTGAGGTGAGCAAAGCTCCCGCGATCATGACAGTCGGTAAGTGTCAGCGCTCACATCGGCGAGCTGAGCTGAGGGCGGGCGAAGCTCGGCGGGGCGGCGGGCCTCGGCGGGGCGGCGGGCCCGGGCGGGGCGGCCCGGCTAGCAGCCGAGGGTGTCGGCGAGGTCGGTGAGGCTGGGGGCGGTGATGAGGCCCTCGAGGTCGGGGGCGGCCTCGGGGGAGCCGCCGGGACCCCACTCGAGGGGGCGGTCGATGAAGACCGGGCGCAGGCCCAGGGCGGCGGCGGCGCGGAGGTCGCCGGCGTGGGCGGCGACCATGGCGGCCTCGTCGGGCGGGCAGTCCAGTAGCCGGACGGCCGTCAGGTACGCCTCGGGGTCGGGCTTGTAGCTGCCGGCCAGCTGGGCCGACAGGACGACGTCGAGCCGCAGGTCGGCGAACTTGAGCAGGTCGGACAGCAGCGCGAGGTGGCCGTTGGAGAGGGAGGCCGTGGTGTGCGCGCGGCGCAGCCGGTCCAGGCCGGCCCGGCTGTCGGGCCAGGGGCGCAGCTGGCGCCAGCCCCGGACGAGATCCTCCTGGCTGTCGGCCGGCAGGACGATGCCGCGGGCGGCCAGGACGGCGGCCAGCGTCTCGCGCTGCAGGGAGTCCAGGTCGCGCCATTCGCGGTCGCCGTGGCGGACCCGGTCCATGGCGGGCTGGTAGGCCCGGCGCCAGTCGTCGATGACGCCGGCCCAGTCGGCGTGCACCCCGGATCTGGCGGCACTGGTCACCGCGAGGTTGAGCAGGCTGGACCGCCAGTCGACCAGGGTCCCGAACACGTCAAAGAGCAGCACGCGCGGCGGCTTCACGCTGCCCAGTATGCGCCGTCCGCGGCAGGAGGCCGTGAGCGGTGCGGATCGTCCGTCATTTCCGCATGACGATCCGCACCGCCACCGGGGTGGCACCGGCCTCGGGTGCCCTGCGCCTCCAAGCCGCCCCGCTGAGCCGCCCCGCTAGGCCGCCCGCTGCTCCGTCACCCACCCGCTCACCAGCTGGTCCAGCACCGACAGCGGCACCGCGCCGCTGCCGAGCACCGTGCCGTGGAAGCCGCGGATGTCGAACCGGCCGCCCAGCTCGCCCGCCGCCCAGTCGCGCAGCCGCCGGATCTCCCGGCGCCCGATCATGTACGACAGGGCCTGGCCCGGCCACGCGATGTAGCGGTCGATCTCGTTGGTCACGTTGGCCCGGGTCGTGGCCGTGTTGCGCCACATGAAGTCGATTGCCGCAGACCGGGACCAGCCGTAGTAGTGCATGCCCGTGTCCACGACCAGGCGGCACGCCCGCAGCGCGTCGAACGACAGCATGCCGAGCCGCCGCAGGTCCGAGGTGTACAGGCCCATCTCGTCGGCCAGCCGCTCGCAGTACAGGCCCCAGCCCTCGACGTAGCCGCACACCTCGGCGTCCAGGAACCGGCGGTAGCCGGGCAGGCCGGGCAGCGCCTGGGCCGAGGCGATCTGCAGGTGGTGGCCGGGCGAGCTCTCGTGGAAGGCCAGCGCCTCGTACTCGTAGCTGAACCGCTCGCCGGGCTGGGCGGTGAGCACGCAGTGCGCGCCGGGCCGCAGGCCGCCCGCGCCGGGCGGCCGGTAGTAGGCCAGCGGGGCGTTGCCGGCCTCGACGGGGTCGATCTCCTCGATGACGCAGCCGGGCACGTCCAGCCGCGGGAACCAGTCGTCGCGGGCCGCCTCGGCCCGGGCCAGGGCGTCGGTGACGGTCGCGACGATCTGCGCGGAGCTGGTGAACCGCAGCGCCGGGTCGGTCCGCAGCCGGGTCAGGATGTCGGGCACCTCGCTGACGCCGAGCACCCGCCCGCCCAGCTCCGCCCACTCGCCGGCCAGCGCGGCCAGGGTGTCCAGCCCGATCTGGTGGATCTCCTCGGGGGACAGGCCGGTGGTGGTGTGCTTGGCCACGGCCGCCCGGTAGCCCTCGGGGCCGCCGGGCGTGAACCGGATGCCGGCCCGGCCGTCGGGCCGGGCGACCGGCAGCAGCTCGGCGTCCAGGCAGGCCAGCAGCCGGCGCATCGCGGGCCGGACCTCGCCGCCGACGATCACCGCCGCCTCGTCGCGGACCGCGGCCGCGTCCACCGACGGCGGCAGGGCGACGCTGACCAGCACGTCGTTCAGGACGTCCCGGCGCAGGTAGCCGCCCAGCTGGTCGATGGCCTGCTGCACGCCGACCCGGGCCGACATCCGGCCGTCGCGCAGGGCCTGGCGGTAGCGGCCGGTCACGGCGTCGAAGAAGGCCGGCAGGCCGCGCAGCCGGGTCAGGTAGTCCGCCACCGCCTCGGGCGAGGTCAGCGGCGCGTGCGGCACCGACTGGAAGACCAGCGCGGCGGGGGAGCCGTAGCCGTCGGCCGACGCGTTGGTCTCCCACAGCCCGTGCTCCAGGTCGCCCCGGGCGCCGGCCGCCAGGTGGGCCAGCACGGCGTGCCCGGTCCGGTCGGCCGCGCTGAGCTGGCCGGCGTCGATGGCGGCCAGCCGCGCCTCGATCGCCTCCAGCCGCTGCGCGGTCGCCGCCGCGCCCGCCCGGCTCGGGTCGGGCAGCAGCGCGTCGAAGCCCGGCACCCCCAGCTGCGTGGCGGTCAGCGGGTCGGCGGAGTGCACCACCTCGAAGTACTCGTCGCCGAGCCGCTCCAGCTCCGCCGCGCCGGCCTCGCCTGCGCCGCTCACGCGCTGACCCAGATCGACTGCAGCGCCCGGTAGATGTTCCCGCCCAGCACCGCGCGGATGTCGGCGTCGGAGTACCCGTGCGCGACCAGCCACCCGCAGATGTTGGCGAAGTTCTCGGTCGGGTTCTCCAGGCCGTCGACGTAGTCCACGGGCTCGAAGGCCGGCCCCCGCGCGGCCTTGATGCTCAGCAGGTGGGCGAAGATCCGGTGCAGTGCCACGTGGTCGCCCCAGAACGTGTCCGGCCCGAACGCGACGTGCTCGATGCCGACCAGGCCGGCGATGTACTCGAAGTGGTCCATCACCGACTCGATGGTGTGCCGGGGATGCGCCGTCGAGATGGTGGTGTGCGGCGCGGCCGACATGCCGATCACGCCGCCGGTCTGCGCGACGGCCCGCAGCACGTCGTCGGGCTTCATCCGCGGGATGTCCCACACCGCCCGCGCGCCGGCGTGGGTGATGAGCACCGGGGCCGTGCTGTGCGCGCAGGTGTCCAGCGCGGTGCGGTCGGAGGAGTGCGACAGGTCGACGGCCAGGCCGAGCTGGTTCATCCGGGCCACGGCCCGGTGGCCGAACGCGGTGAGGCCGCCGTCGACCGGCTCGGACAGGCCGCTGCCGAGCGCGTTCGCGTCGGAGTAGGCGATCCCGATCTGGCGCAGCCCGAGGCCGTACAGGACGTCCAGCCGGTCGATCTCGTTCTCGATCGGGGTGGCCGCCTCCAGCCCGAACACGATTCCGACGCGACCTGATGACTGCGCCTCGTCGATGTCGGCCACCGTGCGGATCGTCATGACCTCGCGCTGGTGGGCCAGGTCGGCCTGGCGCATGCCGAGGTCGGTGATGATGTCGTTCCAGCGCCACGGCGCATTCCCGGTGACGCAGGCGGTGCCGTCCATCATGTTGTCGAAGACGACGGTCATGCCCGACGCGGCCAGCCCCGCGTACCCGGCGTGCTGGCGGCCGGTCCGGTTGTAGGCCGGCGTCTCCTCCATGTCGTCGGGGAACCGGACCGGGTGGTCGTGCAGGCTGATGACCAGGCTGTCGGCCAGGAGTTTCGCCGCCCGCCGCTCATTCTCGGGCGTCAGGGCCGCGACGTACGGGGGCACCCGGCCGAACTCAGGTGCCAATACGAAACGGGCTATGGCCCCCTCGGGCAGGTACGAGTAGGCGGCGTAGTCCGCGGCGGCGGTCGATACCCCCGCGCCCTCCGGCCCGGCCTGGCCCGGCGCGCTGGCCTGCTGCTCAGTCATGGGCGGCGTCTCCTTTCCCCAGTTGTCCGGCGGCCAGCAGCCGCCACAGTGCCTCCCAGGCGCGCATGCCCTCGCGCAGCCGGGGCAGGCGCAGGAACTCGTTCGGCGCGTGCAGGTTCTCGTCGGCGGT